>CAZXYZ010000073.1:0-56855 GCA_964645045.1 uncultured Pirellulaceae bacterium
TGGCGCCGTCGGCGATCCAACGCCGCAGCCGGTCGACTTCGGCGGCCGACAACGGGTCGCCTTCCTTAGGCATGGCAGGCCGCTGGCCAGCGGCAGCCGTGACGACATCGAGCACATAACTTTCCTCCGGCTTGCCCGGAGTCAGGTAGCCGTCGGCTGTCAGGTCCTCGATGGTTGCCAGCGACAAATCGCCTTTCTCGTTGCCCGGTTTGTGGCAGCGGATGCAATGCTGCTCGATCATCGGCGCAACGTCGCGGGCGAATTCGACCGATTCTGCCGAACGAGCGCTGCTGGAGGCCAAGCCAATCCACACGGCAGCGCATGCCACGGACCGCCATGAAACAACTCGAAGCACGATGCGATCTCCCGAATGACTACTGGACGAATGTCGGTAATGCTCAGATTGATGCCAATCTCTCCCGCCGTCAACCCGTCATCATTGCTCGCACTGGAAGCGGAAGCTTTGATGTTCTTCTCGACAGGCCTAGTCCACCCTTCTTCCCCCGGCTCGGACGGTGATCGAAAAAGCTCGGACGGTGGCCCGGACGGTGGCCCGTGTTGACTCACATATCGTTCGGGCATAGACTGTTGCCTATGAGTACTCTCGACGAAATCGAAACCGCCGTGGCCCAGCTTACCAAGGAGGAACGGGCACATTTCCGGCGCTGGTTCTTCCAACTCGAGTCGCAGCAATGGGACGAACAGATCGAACAGGATGTTCAAGCTGGACGACTTGACCAACTAGCGGAACAGGCGCTCGAACACCTTCGCGGAGGTCGCTGTACGCCGCTATGAACCATCTCGCGACGCCTGAGTTCTGGGCGTGCTATCACGCGCTGCCTGAGACGATTCGCGAATTGGCCGAAAAAATTTCGCGTTGCTCAGACGAAATCCGGCGCATCCCTCACTCCACTTCAGGAAAGTCGGGCGGTTCTGGTCGGCGAGGGTCGGGATTCACTATCGTGCGGTGGTGGTGCAGTCCGGCACGGATATGGTGTGGTTCTGGATCGGTCCGCACGCTGAATACGATCGCCTGGTTGGATCGTAGATGAGTTCGAGCCAAGTGTTCTCTTTCCCGCCGGAGTCTCTGTCATGCCTCGCCACGGGTTCGCCTTCGCCATCGGTTGGCTCTCCTGGATCTCGGTCGCTTGGGCCGGAGGAGGGCCGGAGAATGTAGCGGTTGTCGTCAACGACGACAGCTTCGCCTCGCAAGCCGTCGCCAACGCGTTCATCGAGTTTCGCGGGATCCCGGCGGTGAATGTGATCCACTTGACGCTGGGCAATCTGCCGGATTTCGAGACGGTGGATGTCGAGACGTTTCGACAGCGGCTGTTGAAACCAGCGCTCGAAACGCTGGACCAACGCGGTTTGGCATCTCAGATCGACTACGTCGCCTATTCCGCGGACATTCCTTACGCCGTCCGCGTCAACGCGGACATCGGCGATCGCAAGCTGCCGCAGATGATCACGCCGACGGCGTCGGTCAACGGCCTGACGTATCTGTACCCGCTGGTCCTGGCCAAGAATCCCGAATATCTCGGCTTGGGCGCGAACTTCTACGCCCGCTTGCAGACTCGCACGTGGAGCGAAGGCGACAAGCCGTGGCCGGACGAACAGCGGACTCGTTATCGGGAGTCCCTCAAGCAGCTGGCCGACAAGAACTATGCGGCCGCGTCCAAGACGCTGGCGGAATTGTCCGAGGCCCGGCCGAAGATGCCGCACCTGTGGTACAACCTGGCTTGTGCGCTGGCCCGGCAGGACAAAGCCGACGAGGCCATGCAAGCGTTGACGCAAGCCGTCTCGGTTGGTTGGAGCGACGCCTCGCATATCGTGGACGACGATGACCTGACAACGCTCCGCCAGCGTGAAGATTTCCAGACGCTGGTCACGACGCTGCAGGCCAAGCCGCTCGAGTTGCGGCCTACCGTCGGCTTCCGCGGCGTCGTCGGCTGGGATCCCAGCGGCCAGCCCGTGCCTGTGGATCGGGGCATGAGGTACCTGCTGTCGACGATGCTGTCGGTGACCAGCGGCCGGGGGCTGAGCGTCCGCGAGGCGATCGAGCACCTGCGCCGCAGCGCCGCGGCCGACAGCACCTTTCCCGGCGGCAGCGTGTACCTGATGGACAACTCGGACATCCGTGCCCGCACGCGGCGGCCGATGTTCGAGCCGACGGTTCAGCGGTTGCAGGAGCTGGGCATTCGGGCCGAGGTCGTGCAAGGTTCGCTGCCGCAAGGCCGCGAGGACGTCATGGGCCTGGTGGCCGGTTCGGCCGGTTTCGACTGGACGTCATCAAAGAGCCGCATCCTGCCCGGCGCGGTCTGCGAGCATTTGACCAGTTTCGGCGGCGTGATGCTGGAGAACGCCGGCCAGACGCCGCTGACGGAGTTCCTCCGCCACGGCGCGGCGTTGTCCAGCGGCACCGTGACCGAGCCGTATGCGATCGCGGCCAAGTTCCCCTTGCCGCTGCTGCACGTCTGCTACGCCCAAGGCTGCTCGGCTGCCGAAGCGTTCTACCAGTCGCTGTCCGGGCCGTATCAGCTGCTGATCGTCGGGGATCCCCTGTGTGCCCCGTGGGCTCGCCGACCCGTCGTAAAGCCGCCGGAACTGGCGCCGCCGCTGAAAGGCACGATCGAATTCCAGCCGTCGGCCGCAGCCCCAGAGGGCAAGTCCATCGCGAGGTACGAGTTGTTCGTCGACGGCGTGCGGCGTGCCGCTTGCCGCGAGGGCGAAAAACTGCAACTGGATTCGACGAAGGTCCCCGATGGCCCCCACGAATTCCGCCTGGTCGCCGTCGTCGCCGATGCCATCCAGACTCAAGGCCGTGCCGCGTGGTTTGCTCCGGTCGATAACCACGGTCGCTCCGTACAACTATCGCTCGACGGGGCCAGCGACGTACCGCTGGGCCAATCGCTAACGTTGCGTGTGACAGCACCCCAGGCGTCGGCGATCGAATTGCACTGCCGAGGCCAAATGCTCGCCCGGATCGAGCAGGCCGCGGGTCAGTTCTCGCTGGACACGCAGCGCCTCGGCCTAGGTCAGGCCAAGCTGCACGCCGTGGCATTTCTGGCCGATGACAAGGAACCGGCCACAGTCAGCTCAGTCGTCACCGCGCGGGTGAAGGAACCGCCGGCCTTGGAAGCCATCCCAACGCCGGAAGGCGTCGAATGGGCCAAGGGGATCTCGGTCAAGGCCGTCGATCGTCCGGCGAAGATTGCGGAAAACTCGGCAGCCCCCAACTGGCTGCAGGACCTGGGTGTGCAGCCCAACGAGCCGATCGAACTCGAAGGTTACGTCGACGTGCCCGCGGACGACTTGTACCAGTTCCAACTCCGCAGCCCGCGGCAGGTCCAGATCAAGGTGGACGAGACGACCGTCTGCAACAGCGGCAACGACCACTGGAAGTTCGTCCCCGTGGCCCTCAAGGCGGGCACGCATCGCTTGCACGTGACCGTCAACGGCGACGGCCCCCCACAGGTCTCGCTGCGATTCGGCGGCCCCGGCGCCTACGCGATCGGTGCCCGCCAATTTCGCATCCACCGCGACAAAGAATCGGAAGGACAATAGGTGGGGCGCGATCGGATTCGCCCACGTTCATCAACTGGGTGGCGCTCTCCCCGCCACGCTACGCTCGAAGCGTTTCGTACAACCTCGCGGGGCCGAGCAGCACCTCGTTCAGTTCTTCCCGGACCGTCTCGGAATTCAGGGCCTGAGTGCTCATCGTGGTATGGGCTTCCAAGGCACTCATCACGGCCTTCAGGATTACTGTTTTCAGTACGCGCTGGAGACCGAGAAGACGTACCTCGCCTGGATCGAGAAGTACATCTTGTTTCACGGATAACGGCTTCCGGAGGAGATGGGAGCCTTGGAGGTTGAACAGTTCCTGACGCACTTGGCCGTCAAGCAGAAGGTTGCCGAAGACACGCAGCGGCAGTCGCTCACTGCGCTGGTCTTTCTCTATCGGACGGTCTTGGGACAGACGTTAGGGAAATCATGGCGGTCCGCGGGCGGCACGGGAAACGGCGGCCGGTCGTCTTGACGCGAAAGGAAGTGCCGGGCGTTCTGCAACGGATCGAGGGGGCCAACGGAGTTCACCGGCTGATGTCGGAAGTCATATACCTCTTTCCGTGGAATTGCTTGAGCCTTGATCCGCGGGAACCGCAGAACCGGATCCGACGACGCCATCACGTCCACGTGGATTCGCTCCAAAAGACGATCCGGGCGGCCGTGAAGAAGTCGGAGTTGACAAATCAGTCCAATCAAACGCCGCCCGTTCAGCGCGCCAGACCTTCGTCGTGCAAGCGGTCGTACAGGGCGCGCAGGCCAACGGGCTCGACCGTCATCTGTTCCAGCGGCGCGGCCGACAACCACTGCAGTAACGGAGATAATTCGCCAGGGGTCTCAATCGTGACTTGCCCGTCGCCGTTGGTCTGGATCGTGAGGTCCTTGTCCAGACCTTCCGGCACGGGCAGAAGTTGTCCTTTCAGTTGAGCCCGTATCCGGTGCCGGCGCCGCAACTCCGCCATGACTTGCGTGTGTACCAGGCGTCCGGAGCGCAGAAATGCAACGCGGTCGCAGACGGCCTCGACCTCGGACAACACGTGCGACGAGAAGACCACGGTCCGCCCGTGACGGCGGGCTTCCGAAACCAGATCGAGCACGATGCCGCGTACCGTGGGATCGAGGTTCGACGTCGGCTCGTCCAGGATCACCAACGGCGTGTCGGCCGCCAGCGTGGCCGCCAGTGCCAGCTTCTGGCGCATTCCCGTGGACATGAAGGCCACGCGCCGCGACAATTCCAGTTCCAGCCGTTCGGCCAGCTCGATGGACCGCTGCAGATTGCCTTCCGGCCGGATCTCGGCGAAGAATTTCAACACCTGACGGCCCCGCATCGACCGGAACAGACGCGCTTCGCCCGGCAGGTACGAGACCACGCGCCGCACGCGGACCGATTGACGATAGCAATCCAGGCCATCGATCAGGGCCTGTCCCGAAGAGGGCTGAAGATAGCCCAGCAGCAGACGCAACAGGGTCGTCTTGCCGGCGCCGTTGGGGCCCAGCAGCCCGAAAATCTCGCCGCGGTCCACCCCGAACGTGCAATCGTCCAAGGCGGCGAGATCCCGGTAGCGTTTGGTGAGCGAGTGCGTTTCGATCAACAAGACTGCCAAGCTCCCAGGGGCGCAAGGGACGATTCGTACCGGACTGCCGCGTGCTATTGTCCGTCAATCTTGGGACGCCTGCAAGGTCCGGAACTCACCCCGGAAAAGATCGTACTACTGGTTCCCGATTTCTTGTTTTCCAGCGCGCATTTTTCCCCAACAAATCAAGGAATCAACGAATCTCCGACGGTGATTCGTTGACGCCTTCATTCGTTGGGGCTACCTCTGGATCTGCGTTTGGCTGCGGCCCGTTTACTTTCGGGCGTGCGTGTGCCATAAAAAGCAAGCGGTTCTTTGGTTTGGGAGTGTTGAGGGAGCGTGTGGATTCGAGATGCCCGATCGGAAGTTAGCGTCCGGAGTCCTGTTTGCCGCGACGGTGTTTCTCAGCGCCTGGCTGGTGTTTCAGGTCCAACCGCTGATCGCCAAATACGTCCTGCCGTGGTTTGGCGGCACGCCCGCCGTCTGGACGGCATGCATGTTGTTCTTCCAAACCGGGCTGTTTTTCGGCTACGCCTATGCGCTGCTGATCGTCCAACGCGTCCCCGTTCGCTGGCAAGCGGCGCTGCACGTCGCTTTGTTGGTGGCGGCGTTGGGCACCTTGCCGATCACCCCGGACGCCGGTTGGCAGCTGTACGCGAGCGGCAATCCGGTGTGGCGAATCCTCCAACTGCTGCTCGTTTCGGTCGGCCTGCCGTATCTCGTGCTGTCCGCCACCGGGCCGCTACTGCAGGCCTGGCATGCCCGCGTGCGGCCCCACGTTTCCCCTTATCCGCTGTACGCGCTGTCCAATTTGGGGTCACTGCTGGGGCTGCTCTCGTATCCCTTCCTGTTCGATCCGGCCTTCGCCGCCGACCAGCAGACCCGGATCTGGTCGTGGGCCTTTCTGGTTTTCACGTTGGGCTGCGGCGTTTGCGGTGCCATTGTCTGGCGGACGTCGACGGCGCCGCCAACAGCCCCTGGCGCCGATCCGCCTGACTGCTGCGAGGCTCGCCCCACGTGGCGCCGCATCGCGTGGTGGTTCTACCTGGCGATGGTGCCGTCGGTGATGTTGCTGGCCGCAACCAACCTGGTCTGCACGGACGTGGCCGTGGCGCCGTTTCTCTGGGTGCTGCCGCTGACCTTGTACCTGCTGTCCTTCATTCTCTGCTTCCAAAGCGTCCGTTGGTGCCATCGCGGCTTGTGGTGGGGCGCCTGGGTGCTCGTCACAGCCGCCGCGGTCCGCGTCTTGGCGCGGGGGATCGGCGTGGTGACCAGCGATCCGGTCGCGGTCCAGATCCTGGTCTTCTTCGCCTTCTTGTTCTGTTGCGCGATGGTGTGCCACGGCGAGTTGGCGCGGAGCAAGCCGGACCCCGCCCATCTCACGACGTTCTATTTGACCTTGGCGGCGGGCGGTGCCGCGGGCGGCGTGTTCGTCGGCCTGATCGCGCCTCAGGTGTTGGTGATCAACGTCGAACTGTCGATCGCCATGGTGGCTTGTACGGCGGTCATGCTGATCGTGTTGTATTCCGATCCAGCCAGCCGGTTGCTTCACGGGCGTCCGCGGTGGGCCTGGGGCGGTCTACTGCTGGCCTTGGCCGCCCTGACGGCCACGCAGGTCCTGCAATTCCAGCGGACCTTGGCAGGGGTTCAGGAGGTTCATCGGAATTTCTTCGGCGTGCTTCAAGTCAAATTGAAACCGGCGGCCGTGGCCTCCAACGGTCTGGTTTGCCAACTGATTCACGGCCGGACCATGCACGGACTGCAGTTCGTCGATGCGGATAAACGCCGGTGGCCCACCAGCTACTACGGCGAGCAGTCGGCCATCGGGCTGTTGTTGCGGAATCGCCCGTCGGCTCCTCCCCGGCGAATCGGCGTCGTCGGCCTGGGCGTGGGAACGTTGGCCGCGTACGCCCGCGCGGGCGACGAGGTTCGCTTTTACGAAATCAATCCGGCCGTGATCGGTTTGGCCCAGCGGTTTTTCGACTATCTGCCCGCCTGCCGCGGCCGGATCGAGGTCGTCGAAGGAGACG
Source organism: uncultured Pirellulaceae bacterium (assembly GCA_964645045.1). GTDB lineage: Bacteria > Planctomycetota > Planctomycetia > Pirellulales > Pirellulaceae > Anammoximicrobium. The sequence continues at coordinate 7,166 of CAZXYZ010000073.1, forward strand.
CCCGAATTCTCTTGGAGCAAGAACCTGCGCAAGCCTTCGACGTGTTGGTTCTGGATGCATTCTCGAGCGATTCGATCCCCGTGCATCTGCTGACCCGGGAAGCGTTCGCCGTGTACCTGCGGCACGTGAAGCCCGACGGCGTCTTGGCGGTGCATATTTCCAATGTCCACGTCGATCTCAGTCCCGTCGTCGCCGGGCAGGCCACGCACTTCGGCTTGGCGATGGCCGGCGTTGAATCGGCGGCGAACGACGCCACCGAGACGCGTTACGCGATTTGGATGCTCCTGTCCCGGACTGCCCGATCGCTGGAAATCGAAGCGGTGCAGCGGGCCAAGCTGCCGCCCCCGGACCGCGAATTGGTCTGGACGGACCAACGCAACAGCGTGTTTCAGGTGCTGCGGGCGTGGCGGTAGTTGCTGAATTCCTGTAGGACGGATTGGCAATTCCGTCCTACATCCAAACCGGAAGGTCATTCTCTGACAGCGTCTCACTTCCTTCCCAACCACCGAATCGGGCTCTTCGTGCGGCCTCACGGAGCCGGCGACAGTTCGAAGTGCAGCTTCTGCGGGCGCGCCGCTTCACGGATTTTCCCGTCCGCTTCTTCCACCTTCTTGGTCAGGGCCGAGAGTTGCTCCTGCAACTCGGCAGCCGCGCCCTCGGCGTGGGCTTTTTGCGACAGGCTGCGCCATTGGCTGACCACGGCTTCCTTGGCTGCTACGGCTGCAAGTATGGCGCGCGATTGAACGGCAATGGGACCTGCGTCCTGACCTTGCGAGGGCACGCCTAGTGCGGTCAAGTTCACGCCGGCCTCCAGTTCCTTGGCCGTCAACGTGGCCGTCGCGATGCCATTGATCTTCAGCGCGCACGTGCCGCTTGTCAGCCCGGTCACCCGCAGCGTGTATTGGCTCAATTCCAGAATCGCCGGGTACAGAGGCAACACCGCACGGGCTTCATCCGGCACGGGCAGTGGCAAGCACTCGTCCAACCGATCGAACTCGAGCTTGTCGCCCTCGGCCTTGATCTGGTCCACCGCGCACCCCTTGGCCTCGGACAGTGTGCCGCTCGTGTCGATGGTCACGCTGCTGACAAAACCATCGGCGCCGAGTTCCTTCAACAGTGCGGCGGCCATCATCAGCTGGCCGGGCGGGCCGGGATGAACCGGGTCGCCCTGCATGGACACCGGTTTGGTCGGACTCTTTTCCTGGGCGGCCACAAAGGCCCGCAGGTGTTCCACGCCGACCAGCGAGTCGTCCTGGGCCAACGGCTTCACGACGACCAGCGCATTGGCCAGCAGTTCCTGCGGCTTGTTTTGCCCCCAGAGGTCGACCAGGGCGTGGAATTGGTCGGCGTAGGGGAGCTTCTCACCCGCCGCGAACTCCTTCAGAGCCACGGCATACTCGTGCAGACGCTGATTGCCGCCGAGGCGGGCCATCGTGCTGCCATTGTTGATCGGACTGGCCGAGAAAATCACCGGCCGGGCCTGGATGCCGCGGATCCGCGCGACCATGACACCCATGTTGGCCACGAACTTGTCGGTCGGCGTGCCGCCTTGATCGTTCATCCCGAGTTCGACCGACACGACGGTCGGCTTCCAGGCGGCAATATCGTAGTCGAAGCGGGCCAGCGTGGTCGGGATCGTGTGTCCGCCGACCCCCGAGTTGCGAAACGCAAACTTCAGCTGGGGATATCGCGCGAAGCAAAATGCTTCGAAGTAATTGGAGTGCAGGTGCTGGGCCGTGATACTGTCGCCGGCCATCACCCAGACATCGCCGTCCTTGAGCGGAAACTCGGCGTTCGTCCGCACGCCGGCCGCCAAGGTCGCCATCACCACGACGATCCAGAACAGGGACTTTCGATAAACGTACTGCATCACTCGTTCTCCGGCTTCAGTTAGAGTTCCGATCAGGGGAGGCTTCTTTGGAGTTCTCTTCATCCGCTCCGACGCGCGCGGGCCGCTTGGGGATCGTGATCCGAACAGGATCGAACCAGGAAGGCGATCGGCCTCTTTGTACGGCCGCTCCGGGACACCGTCAAGCCGTGGCTTTGCTTGTGGCTTTGCTTGTGAGCCCAAGGGGATGACTCGAAACACAATGCGGCAAGCCTTGCACGGATTGAGTGGCCCATCGGGCTCTCATTCCCCCCCGGTAGCTCGGAAAACGTAAGCCTCACTCGCCGATGATTTTGACCAGCACCCGTTTGGGCCGGCGGCCGTCGAATTCGCCATAGAAGATTTGTTCCCACGGGCCGAAGTCCAGCTGGCCGCCGGTGATCGCGACGACCACTTCCCGCCCCATCACCTGCCGCTTGTGGTGGGCGTCGCCGTTGTCCTCGCCGGTGCGGTTGTGGTGGTAGCGCTGCGGCGAAGGGTCGAACGGGGCCAGCTGTTCGAGCCATCGTTTGTAGTCCTCGTGCAGACCCGGTTCGTCGTCGTTGATAAAGACCGATGCCGTGATGTGCATCGCGTTGATCAGCGCAAGACCCTCGCGCACGCCGCTCTTGGCGACCGCCGCCTCGACCTGCGGCGTGATGTTCACAAAGTCCATGCGAGCCGGGACGGTGAAGGTCAAGCATTCGCGATACGATTTCATTATGTCGCCCTATCCACGAAAAAAGACTTATCCTCCGCCGTAGGCACGCGCAGTCCACGGAGGCTGGATTTTACGCGACCGAGCCACCGGATGCTATAAGGTGGCAAAGGCGCGCTGCGATTCAGACCTAAGCGGCCCGACTTTCCCGAGCCCGGCAGCGGCGACAAAGCAAGTTCTGTGGCGATTGAGCAACCCGCAAGGGTCGTCTCAAACTGGCGTTTGATTTTCGAATTCGCTGGGTACTTGTGCAAGAAACTCGTCCTATGACGTCGAGTTGCATTGAATCCAACGGCTTAAGTGTTCGCTGCACAAAGAAACGCGATCCGAGGATCTCCGCACGTTCAGCAATAATCCATTTTGCGATTCAGACGTGATGGCGGCGGGTGGCGAAAAACAATGGTCATTGGGCCGAGGTCCGTGGGTTAATCTATGGGGAACCTCCGGGTTCGACGGGACGCGGGGCGCGACGTCACCGGGGGGGCAGCGCTGTGCTCGCCCCCCCGGCTAATCTCAGGGGATGCGAGCCCTTGCACGCTCACAAGGGCTCGTGCGACGAGGACGCCTGCCCCACATCGGCCGGTCTCTCCGAGACCGGCCCCCGCGTCTCGGAGAGACGCGGCTACGTGAAATGCGGGACGGCACGCCAGAATGGTGACCCATCCGTCCCGCCAATACGCCACGGAAAGCCGCCGAAACTCCAAGTCGTGTCAGGAGCCAGCATGCCCGTTGCTACCGCGGTTTCCACGGGCTTGTTTACGTGCCACGCCGAGTCCTTCAGGATGACCCCAAAATGCGCTTCCGATGTGGCATCACGGTCGCTGGCCGGCCCGGCGCAGCAGTTCGTCGACGATCACCCCCAGCAGCAAGACGGCTCCGATCATGGCGAATTCCAGCTGGTCCGGGATGCCCAGCATCGTGATGGCATTGTACAGCACCCGCATCACGGCGGTGCCGATCACGACCCCCAGGATCGAGCCCTCGCCGCCGCGCAGGCTGCAACCGCCCAGCACGGCCGCCGATATGGCGTACAACTCGTAGAAGTTGCCGTGGCCCGCGGGTTGAATCCCGTTGACGTCCAGCGAAAACAAGACGGCCGCCAGGCCCGTGAGCAACGCGCAGATCACGTAGGCGACGATGGTCATCGCCGACGTGTTGATCCCGCTGTAACGGGCGGCCTCCTCGTTGCGTCCCAGGGCCAGCAGGTACCGGCCGTAGATCGTGTGATTCAGGAACAGCCCCGCCATGACAGCGATGACCAGCAGCACCAGCAGCGGCGCTGGCACCGGGACTCGATCCAGAGGCGTCAGCCCCAGCAGCAGCAAGACGCCGGCCGAGGTCGTCAGGAATGTCGCCGGCCGCCGTGACCCCGAACTCGCCTGCCAGTTGGCTTGCAGAAACTGGGCGACGCCCGTCATCAGCGATAACAGGGCGAGTCCAACGATGAGGATTCTCCACCAAGCGAGGTCCGAGCCGCCGCCGACGCACCCCAACATCGCCAGGCCCGCCAGCATCAGCAAGCTGACGAGGGTCAGTGCCGCGGCACGCAGAATCTCCCGGGACCGAAGGACCAGAGCCGCCAGCGTCAGCCCCAGGCCGCCTGAGAGCGTGCCGAGCAGGCCGGCCCAGAAGAACGCCCGTTGGGTCCAACTGGGCGCATTCCGAGCCGTCTCCGGCAACCCCGGCAGCCAAGTCAGAACGCTGGCCAGCGTCAGAACCACGCCCACCAACGTCAAGCACCAGGGCGGAATCGGCGGGCCTTCGTCGTCCCTTTCGCGGCGCCGGGCGACTGCCTGCAGCAGGCCCCACGCGATCAGTGACAGCCCGGCCCCCAGCAGCAACCAAGCCATCGAAAACGGTCGCCCCGAAACCAGGGACTTGAGGCCCTCGTAACCCGTCCCAAAACCTTGCGTCTGATCGTCGGTCACCCAGCGGGCCAGCCCGCGGTACAGCAGCAGCCCGCACAAGGTGACGACAAACGGCTGCAAGCGGATTCGCGTGATCAGCACCCCGTGCAACAGGCCCACGGCAACGGCGATCTCCAGCATCCAAAAGACCGCCAAGGCGACTTCGATCGCCGGCGGCAGAGGAATGCCCGGCAAGAGCCAACCGGCGCCGACGGAAGCCAGGCCCAAGGCATACAGCGCGGCGGGCCGTTTGCAGTCGTCATACCGCCGCGCCGCGTAAACCACGACGTAACCGGGAATCAACAGTACCTGCATCCCACGTCGCATGCCGTCGCGAAACGGAAGACTGTGCAGCCAGACCGCGCCGGCCAGCCAGACGCCTGCGCCCGTGCCGACCAGCGTCCACGCGAGCGCCCGGCCGGGCGGTCCTGCGGCCAGCGATTGCAGGGCCATCGGCAGCAGGCATCCGATGAGCCCGATCAGCGAACCGATCGACAGATCGATGCCGCCCGTGATGATCACGAACGCCGCGCCGATGCTGATGATCCCAAACAACGCCGTGCGGCGGAGCGTGTTTTGGATGTTGTACGTACTGACGAAGTCCGGGTTGAGCAGGGCCGCTAGGGCGTACACAAAGACCAACAGGGCGAAAATCCCGAGCGCCTTTTTCATGGTGCCCTCTCCGCCGCGCTGTCCGCGACACCGCCCGCCACACTGCCGGTAGCCAGCCGCATGATGGCTTCTTCGCTCAACTCGGCGCGGGACAGCTCGCCGCTCAAGCGTCCCTCGTGCATGACCAGCACCCGGTCGGACATGCCCATGATCTCTTCCATTTCGCTCGACACGAACAGGACCGCGACGCCGGTTTCCGCCAGGCCCTCCATCAACTCGTAGATTTCCTCCTTGGCCCCCACGTCGATCCCGCGCGTCGGTTCATCAAGCAGCAACACCCGAGGCCGCATCGCCAGCCACTTGCCGAGGACCACTTTCTGCTGGTTGCCGCCGGACAAGTAGTGGACGACTTGCGAGGCGCTGGGCGTCTTGATGTTCAACCGCCGGATCATCTCAGCGGTCACCTCTTGCTCGTACCGGCGACTCAGGATACCAAACCGGCGACAGTTGCGGCTCAGGCCGGCCAGGCTCACATTCTGCTTGACCGTCATGCCGACGATCAATCCTTCCTGCTTGCGGTCTTCGGGCACCAAGGCCACGCCGGCGCGGATCGCATCGGCCGGACTGTGGAACGTAACCGGCTGGCCCGCAACCCGCAACTCGCCGGCCAGCGCCGGATCGACGCCGAACAGGACACGCAGCAACTCGGTGCGGCCGGCGCCGACCAGACCTGCCAAGCCGACGATCTCGCCGGCGCGGACGTGGAAACTAACACGATGGGCGGGATTGGCCTGCGTGACCAGCCCCACGGCTTCCAGAACCGGTTCACCCGCACCGTGCGCCCGGCGGCCGTAGAACTGCGAAATGTCGCGGCCGACCATCAGCCGCACCATCCGTTCGTGGTCAATCTCGTCGCGCTGCAGTTCGCCCGCATTCTCGCCGTCGCGAAGCACGGCCACACGGTCCGCCAATTCCTGAACCTCGCCCAGCCGGTGCGTGATGTAGATGACGCTGACGCCGCAGCCGCGCAGGTCCCGCACGACCTGAAACAGCGTTTCCGTCTCCTTGGCCGAAAGGCTGGACGAGGGTTCGTCCATGATCAGCAGCCGCGCGTTGACCGACAAGGCTTTGGCGATCTCGACCAACTGCTGCTTGCCGATCGGCAAGTCGCGGACCAGCGTGCCGGGCGAGATATCGAGTCCCACGCTCCGCAGCACGTTGGCCGACTCGCGGCGGATGGTGCGGCGGTCCAGTATACCCAGGCGGTGCGGTTCCCGGCCCAGGAAGATGTTGGCTCCTACGTCCAGGTTGTCGGCCAGATTCAGTTCCTGGTGAATCAGGGCAATCCCGCACGCCGCCGCGGCCCGCACCGAATCCAGATGCAGGGGCTGGCCGTCGAGCAGCAATTGGCCCGCGTCCGGCAGCAGGATGCCGGCCAGAATCTTCATCAGCGTGCTCTTGCCCGCCCCGTTCTCGCCCAACAGCGCCAGCACTTCCCCACGGCCGACCCGCAGATTCACGTTGTGCAGCGCGCGGACGCCGGGGAACTGCTTGCTGATACTGCGGGCTTCGAGCAGCGGTGGGGCGTCAGTTGCGGTCATGGTTGGGGTCTTTCACGTAGCCGCGTATCTCCGAGATGCGGATCCGGCTTCCCACGTAGCCGCGTATCTCCGAGACGCGGATCCGGTCTCGGAGAGACCGGGCTACGTGGGGTACGCTCGCCTCACGGCTGCTTGGCGGCCTGCATCTTGACTTTCAAGTCGTCCCAGAATTCCTGGACGTTATCTTGGCGAATCTGCCGGGCCGGCAAGTCGATGTACTGGCCGGGCGGAATCACGCTCTTGTCGCCGCGGACCAGTGCCGTCAGGATCTCGACGGACTTGCGGCCGTACTCGTAGGGATTCTGCACGACGGTGCCATAGATGTTGCCGTCCAGGATGCCCTGCAGATTGGCATCTTCTTCGTCGAAGCCCACGATCTTGATCTGACCGAGCTTGCCGGCCTGCTCGACGGCCGCCAGGCATTGCGGCGCGTTGTACGCGAACAGCCCTACCATGCAGCCCAAGTCCGGATACTTGGCGATCGCGTCCTCGGCCAGGGCCTTGGCCTTGCCAAAATCGAATTGATCGGTGCGGGTATCCAGCACGACATACTTGTCCCCGCGAACCGGCTCGCCCAGCTTGTCGCGCCGCGCGGGATCCGGCGCCCGGCCCACGATTTCATCGATCACGCCCTGCCGGCGTGCCTGGGCGTTCACCTGTTCCAGACGGCCCACAAAAATGATCACCGAGCCGCCGTCCGGTAGGGCTTCCTTGACCAACTGGCCGGCCAACCGCCCCGCCTGATAGTTGTCGGTGCCCACATAGCACAACCGATTCGTCCCCGGGGCATCGCAGTCCTGGGTGATCACCGTCGTGTGCTCGCAAGCCTCGTTGATCAATTGGATCTGGTTGGCGGCATCGATCGGGCTGATCGCCAAACCGTCGATGCCGCGTCCCACCAGGTCTTCGACCAGCCGCTTCTGATCGGCGACGCCTTCCGTCGGCATCACCACCTCGCAGCGAACGCCGAACTCCCGCTCGCCCGCCTTGACCCCCGCGGTCGCTACGTTCCAAAACGAGGCAATGCCGTTGGTGATATACGCCAGGCGAATCTCGGACGGCTTCGGCAATTCGCTCGACACCGAACTCGGCCCGGGTTCGCCACGTCCGCATCCCAAGACTGCCGAAGTCAACAGGGCAAACCAGAACCGGCTACGTGCAGAGGGGTGAAGCATGAGCATTTCATCTCCGTTTGGAGGGGATTGCGGCGAACAGCCTGGAAACACCGACGTTCTTGGCGTCTTGATTCGCCGTCGAGCCCAACTCGGTGAAGTCGCCAAGGCGAGCGACTCCAGAGCGTCAATGTAATGGCTGCCCACTTAGCCAGCAAGCCAGAGGCAGGCCAGTAATTCCGCTCGGCGCTGCCGCCGGCTCGTTTAACCCGGAGCCAGCGGCGACCGTGCAACACGGCGCCGTCGCCGTTGACTCCGGGTTAATCAACGCGGCCTTCGGCCGTAACCAAATGAACTCAAAAACCTGAACAGGAGGAAACGGAGGGAACGGAGGAAAGCCCTTCCTCTGTTCCCTCTGTTCCCTCCTGTTCAAGATGCGCGCGGAGACATAAGGAATGGGCACCTCGTAGTACGACGATGCTTACCTCGCGCGGCATGACGGCATCTGGACGTTCTCCCGTCGGACCAATACGATTAGCATCAGTTTGTCTCGGATGTGACGGGATGCAGGTGGGGAGCGGTGACGATGTCCTCAAACGGCTTGGCGGCGCTGAGAATTGATCGGACCCGGAAGCGACGGCGAATGTCGCCTTGGGTCTGGGTTGTCCTGGTGGCCATCTTTGCCGTTGGCATCCTGACGCCGCGCCTGATGCAGGCGTTGCAAGTCGCGGAAGTAGGCGTCGCGCCGGCCGTCCGAATTTCGGCTACGACGGGTGAAGCGGAGGACGGCAGCCCCGAACTGACGGCCGGGACGAATCCCTCATCCGCTCGCCGTTTGACGGCATGGTAACCGAGAAGGCCGCCGAGGTCGGCGAGATTGTCGCGCCGATCAGTATCGGCGGTTCGATGGCGCGCGGGTCGATCGTGACCGTCGCCGATTGGGCCTCGCTGCAGGCGGAAGTGGACGTGGCGGAAGCGCAGCTGGGGCGAGTCAAGGCCCAGGGCTGTGCGGTGTCGCTCGCCTTCCACGGCATGAAGACGGGCATGATGAACTGGGCGACGTTTTCCGAGACGGCGTTCGAATTCCTCGTCACGCCGCAAATTCTCGCGACCTCCTCGCTGATCGCGCTGGCGATGGGCTTTGTCGGCGGCGTGCTGCCGGCCTTCCGCGCCGCGCGGATGAAGGTCGTGGACGCGCTGCGGCGAGCGTAAGACGCCACACAGAGGATCGGCGATTGGATAATCGGGAAACGGACGAGGTTAACCGTATTTCCAGGGCGGCTCACGCTTGAACTTCACGAAAACTTAACACTCTGACCGAAGCAGACGCAATCGCTTGACTGGCAAAAGGAAGCGTCAAGCTGCTGTTGGAGCTGACGATCAAAACCACCGCGAGCGTCTCGTCGGGGACTTGTGGGGCCTTGCTAGCAGGCGTAGGTTCAGGCCGATGTGGGGTGAGCGGTGGGCGGACTTGGCGACCTCCCGAACCGCGTTTGAAGAGTTCGGAAACCGCGATCTACAAGGACCGGTGAGGAACATGACCGCAACAACGACTTGTCGGACGGCGACATCCGGGATGGAGACTCGATTCGTGGAAGCGGACGTCTACTGTCGCTTGGTCACCTCGCGGCGCTGCCTGGTGCGGATGGACGACCACGCACGAGGGCTGCGAGGCGTGTTTGATCCGACGACGGGCGTGTGCTATGTCGTCGAGGAGCGGAAGCTGGTCCGTTCCCGACCGACCAACCGGCTGGCGGGTTTGAGCGTCCGCAGTTGAGGAGAAGCGAGAGCTTCCCGCCCTTCCATGTCCCGGCCGCTGTACGCGAGGTCAAGGAACCTCTGACTCCGAAGCCGTTTCCCCGGACGAGTTCGGGGCGCGAAAGCGGTAGCCCACGCCGCGGACCACGCTGGTGGCCAGGCGGGCCGTACGTTCGAGTCTGGCCGGCATACAGAAGTCCGGCCGCTGGTGCGGGCAGTCCGCGCGCTGAACGATGTTCACGGCCAGATCACCGATCCGCTCTAGGTCATGATTGACTTTCAACATGGCCGCGATCCGCCGCAAGTCGATGGCCACCGGCTGGTGCAGCGCCAATATCTTCAGGCACTCTTCCTCAAGCGTCACCTCGCGCTGATCGGCCTGCTTGTCCGCCTCCGTAACCTCCCGCGTCAACTCCGGTTTCTTTGGGGGCAAACAAAACTACGAGTATTGGCAATGTGTTTTCGAGAAAGGCAAGACGCCACAGGGACAGCAAGTCCTCGCGGAGCCAATCAATCTGATGAAGTTGATCTGAGCGGAAGAACTCGGGCGGATCGGCGTGGGCTCCGACCAAGGCAACTTGCTCTGCCGTTCCCTTGCCCGCTGGGTGACTGAAAGCGGCGCTGGACAAGAAGCAAGGTGGGGGTCGCAATCATCGAAGTGGCCGCATCGCGGCGCGACAAGGAAAATGCCATGCAAACGTTGTGCGTATCGGAAAAAACCGGCAGCGACGGGATCCTTCGCTTGCGGATTCCTGTGGGCGAGCCAGGGGCGGAGTATGATGCGGTCGTCGTATTGCAGCCGAGGACTGCAGGTGCTCCGCCTCGCGTCCCGGAGACGCTAGGATGGCCACTCGGCTACTTCGAGGGAACGTTCGGGTCTATCACGGACGAGTCCTTCGTTCGTCCCCCGCAGGGTGAACTTCCGAAGGCAGTGGAACTCTGTCACGCGCAGTGACGGGAACTCCCCTGGATTCGTTGCTGGTACCACTGCAAAAACAGCTTCGGCCACTGGGCCGAATGGTACGAGGTTAAGCGTGTTCGCGGGTTTGCCGCCGTTGTAACCCGAAGCGTAAGCGAGGAATGAGGCTGGAAAACGAATCGTCGTCGCCTACGCTTCGGGTTACGGTAGGCGGCTTTGCCGCTTAACCTCGTACCATTCGCCACTGGGCCGGTGGGAAGCCGTGGATGACCCGCGTCGGAATCAGGTTGCCGGCGCCGTGGCCGCCCTCCTCGAACATCTCCAGGCGGACGGGCACGCCCAACTGTTCCAGGTCGGTCTTGATCGTCTGGACCAACTCGATCGGAACATCGGTGACGGCGTGAACCAGGAACACCGGCGGGGCGTCTGGTGAGAACCGGAACGGCGATTCCTTTACGGGCTTCGGAACTGACATGACAAAGAAACGATGACAAAAAGATACTCGGGAACACGGGATTCGTCCCATTTTTTGTCATCAATCTTTTTGTCAACCGGAACGAAACCAGGACAACTTCCAGGTTCCGCCAAAGCAGTGTAGACCGACTGCCGAAGTCCGCCAAGTGACCGCCGGTTGCATGGTGTCGGGCGCATGGGGGCCGGCGTCGGGAGCGACGGCGTCGCATTTCGGTGCGGTTCAGTCGTCGCACAATTCGGCAACCGCGGCTTCACAGCCGTTGCGGGCGGCCTCGGTCAGCCACCGCTCGCTTTCGCGGGGATCATCGCAGACCAGCCCCCAGTAGTACATGGCGGCGACGTGTCCCTCTTCGGCTGCCATCCTCAACCAGCGTTTGCGTTCCTCGAAATCCTCCAACTCGGCGGTCAAGGCGTACATGGCTTCCACATGCCCTTGTTCGGCCGCAGCACGCAGCCAAGTGCGGCGGCAGCCAGGCTGTTCGCAGGTCAGGCCAAAGGCGTACATCGCGGGAACGTAGCCTTCATGGGCGGCTTCGCGGAGCCAGTGCGCACGTTCCCGCCGGTCGGTGGACTCCATTCCGAGTTGGTACATGGCCGACACATGGCCGGCCTCCGCCGCCTGCCGGAGTTGGGCAGGGCCGTCGGCTTGAACCTGATGCCGAATGGGCATCGATCGCCTGGGATTGGGGTTCCGTCGTGCTAAGGCCGAAGCCGAATCCAAGGTGACCCGACTGCCTGGAGGAAGAGCAACCATCGCTTGTCTCCTGCGTTTGAGGTTGGAATACTGGACGATGCAACTGGGGCCGCGAACGGCGTCCCCCAGCCCAACCCGAAATCCTTCCCGTTCGCTGCCTGAGAGATTCTATGGACGCCAGGTTTGGGGATGGCGAAAAACTCGTGAAGAATCGGCGAAATCCCGGCCCGTTCGCCGTCGTGGAAGGGGCGCGGGGATTCGTCCTGACAACTTCACGGTTCTTTCACGCTTCCTTCACCCCTTCCTAACCGGCAACTGGTTTGCTGACACACAACTCAGACAAGAGGATGACCAGGCGAACCCCGCGGCGTAAGCCCGGGGGTTGGTTGTCACACAACTTAAACAAGAGGATGACCAGCATGAGACAGACAATCCGCGGCAATCGCGTTCGGGGCATGTGGCTCGCCTTGGTGGCCGTCCTGGCATGGGGCGCACTGCGAGCGGACGAGCGGCCGCAGGAACAGACCCGCCCGCACGGCGTGCGCGTTCCCGTCCCAGTGGACGCGGTGCGCATCGACGATGGGGATACGTTCGCGATCACTTGGGACGGCGCTCAAGCCGAAACCGTGCGGGTGCTGGGGATCGACGCGCCCGAAACGCGGCACGTGGAGCACGACATTCCGTTCGACCAGCCGTTTGGTCCGGAAGCGGTGGCCTTTGCCCGAGGCGTCTTCGCGGCGGCGGAACGGGCCGAGTTGGTCCGCGCCTCGACGCTGGATCCCTACGGCCGGACGTTGGGCTACGTCTTTGTGAACGGCAAGAACTTCTCGGTGCTGGTGCTCGAGGCGCGTCTGGCGGTGGAGACGGTCTCGGTCTTCGGTGACAACGGATTGCCCGAACCGGCGGCAGCCTGCCTGGCCGCCGCTTCCGCAGCCGGACCGGCAGCATTTGAATCGCCCCACTTCTATCGCAAGCGGATGCGTGAGGTCGCCCAGCGGATGCGTGCCGAAGGGCGGCTGCCGGCCAAGGCTGAGCCGCCGTCGGCGAGCGTCCCGCCCCAACCGGCGACCCGGTAAGCGACGTGGTCAGGAACGCAGGTCGAAATCGAATGTTTCGGTTGCTTTGTCCACGGTCGCCGTCAACTCCGACTGCCGGTTGTACTTGGCGGGCACCCGCTCCTGCCCCGCGGGCTTGGCAGCGCCGCCTTCCTCCGTTCCGTCGGCGGCGGCGTCGGGGTCTTCCCCTTCCCCGCCGCTTCCGGCTTCGGATCCGCCGGGGTTGCCGCGTGAAGACCAGATGCGGACGATCTTGCTGCCTTTAAGGGCCCCGGTTTGCCGCGAGTTGAACATCAACTCGTAATGGCCGCTGGCATCGGTCAGGCCGTACGAAAACGTCCCGTCGGCGGATTCGAACAGCACCAACGCTTTCTCCAGGGGGGTGCCGTCCAGCGTTACCGTGCCCTGGACGGAACAGAGCCCAAGACTGCCGTAGTCCGGGTCTGTTTGCCCACATCCGCCAGAAAGTGCCGCGATCACCGCCAGCAGCAGAGCAGAAATCCGTTTTGTCGCCATGCCCATCGAAAACAGGTCTCCATTTATCAGCCAAAAAGTCCAACAGAATCGACAACGCCGCACGCATTGGGCTCGACATGTGAGGCGAGGCCGGCAAGTATCAAAACCCCGAGACCGGCTCGCCGCCAAGGATGGACCCCAGCCCCAGGTAGACCGTCGAGTCGATCGAATCGGAAATGAACCGCACGTTGCCATCCCCCATCAAGAAGTCGACGCCGCTGGTGTGGTAGCTTCCGAAGGACAGTTCCATAAGGTGACCGGAAACGTCGGGGCGTTTCAGAAAGGCGTTCATGGGAGCCAGCGTCGAGCCCACGAATTCGGAGAACTCGGTCCCCCCCGTCCCTCCGTTACAGGCGCAAGGGTCCGCCTGCGGAGAGCCGATGTACCAGAAATCCATGCCTTGGCCGTCCTTGGAGAAAGCGGGATCCGTGCGGGACTCGCCCACGAAGATCGTGTTCGAGGTGCCATCCGAGATATCCGGGAAACGGACGCTGCTGCATGCATAGAACATTCCGTTCTGCTTTAGATGTTCCAGGGATATCGAACCCGGGATCGCGATCGTGCTCGCGTCATCACTGCTGGACTTCGACCCCGAGCAGCCCCGGTAACTGGCGGGAACCCGTTGGGCGATTCCGTTGTAGTCCAGGTGTTCTTCGAGCGGCATGGAGGGGCAGCGATACACGGGTATCACGGTCTCGCAGGCCATTTGGTTCTCGGAACCAGAGTCCCAGTTGCCCGGACCACTCTCCTGGAAATGGATCGTGCTGTAAATACTGCCTAATTCGGCAAACGGCAGCAGGTGCAACGTCCACCCTACGCCGCGGTTGTCCCAGCCGTACGGGAACTTCTGGAACGATTCGTGATAGTTGTGGAGGGCCAAGCCGATCTGTTTCAAGTTGTTGGCGCATTGGGTCCGGCGGGCCGATTCCCGCGCCGCCTGGATGGCCGGCAGCAGCAGTGCGACCAGGATCCCGATAATGGCGATCACCACCAGCAGTTCGACCAGGGTAAAGCCTGTTTTCTGCCGCATCCTCATTGCTTCTTTCATGTTTCTTCCTGATTCCCGGCCCAGCCGATTTGTTCCACCCGTGACACCTGCAACACTTCTCCACCCGATCCGGAGAACGAACAGACGACCATCAGAGACTGCCGCAATAATCAGGTTTCCGCATTAAACAAACGTGAAGCGAGCGTTAGCTTTGCGTGAAGAAAGCGATCTCCGAGGAGCGTTGATCTGAGCCGGGGGATCATTCGAGAGTTGAACTATGCTGCTCTGGAATTGGGCCACCTGGATGGAGACGTCCGTCGTTCTTGCTCCAACGTCTGGTCGATGGCCGCATGCAGCGCGCGGAGATCGGATTCGAACAACCGGCCGATCGTGCCGATGCGGAAGGTGGCGTGGTGCAGCACCCACCCCTGTAAAGGTATCAAATAGGTTGGAGTCCACGCTTTAGCGTGTATCGGCGGCGGGCCTCGCCCGCCAGGGCAGCCTAAAAGCTGTACTCCAACTGAATCGTCTGCCAGCTTTTCTTGAGCAATCCGACCTTTACAGGGGGGCATCACCTTGCCGCTCCAGCGGTCTGCTCCCACGCCTCGCGGCGACAGAGGATGAACGAAAACCCCGGCAGGCCTTCGATGCACTTGTTGGCCGACGAAACCAGATAGTCGATGCCGCACTCGCGGCAGTCGAACTCGACGCCGCCGAAGGCACTCATCGCATCCACGAAAAACCGGCGGCCATGCCGACGCACCACTTTCCCCATCGCAAGCCGACGAACCGGAGAGCATCCAGGGCGGAAGTTTGCTCAACGAACGTCAGGCTGACGCGGGAATTGGCGGCGGGATGATTCACGGGTGGAGCTTTCGCTGTTCTCGCTCGGCCGCGTCGACTTCCTGCTGCGCCTGATCCATCTCGCGGATTTGCTCTTCCGTGACCGTATCGGGCGTCCTGACGGCCTCCTCCTCGGGACCGCAGCCAACGATGCCCAGCAGAGCGAAGGCAATCGAACAGATCACAAACTTTCGCATGAGATTTTTCCTCTCGATTGAAGACTCAACTTCCCACCACCCGGATCGGCCCCAAGCCGAGCGGACTCGATCCGGTTGCAGGTGCCAATTAGCGGTGCTCCGTGGACCTTAGAACCTGCTCGGAATGGGATTCCCGTCGCGGATCGTGCAGAATTGCAGCCAGACGGTCGCGTCCACGTCATACGAGACGACATCGACGGAGCCATCCACCCGAACGACATTGACTCCGGCGGGATGGGGACCGCCAAACCGGTCCGACCAGAACGTCGGCTTCGTGTCATCGGGATGCATGGTGTCCGGCTGGGGAGTCTGGTAGCCTAACCGCACGACGTCCTGGTCAAAACCGGCGTTACTCCAGCGTTCGTTATCGCCGCCCGCAGTCCCAAAGACGGTGGCATGCAACTGCTTCTCGCCGACCAGCAGCGAGTTGGATGCGCCGTCCGTGAAATCGGGGAAACGGCGCCGCTCGTCGGCCGGGTTCAGAATGGTATCCGCGGCCTTCGGCAAACCGTTCCACTGGCGGACAAACGCTCCGTCCTTGCCATAGGTACTTGTGGTACTCCCGGCGTTGCCCGCGTAGTCGCACTTGGCATACGAGCCGTACAGCTTCGGCGCCCGCCGTGTCGGGCAATAATACGTGGGAATCACCGAAGTCGAGACGATGGCTTGCCCGGCACTCGTGTCCTCGGTGTCAAACACCGCGGCTTGCTCGATGAACGGCGTGAGATAAAAGGACCAACTCCAGCCGACACGCTCCGTCGCGTTGCAGCAATCCGCGTGCGGACCGTCGGAGCCGGCTCCGGGAAGATACTGGTAGGTATCGTGGTGATTCTGGCATGCCACGCCGATTTGCTTCAGGTTGTTCTGGCACGAGGCCCGCCGCGAAGCCTCGCGGGCGGACTGGATCGCGGGCAACAGCAGAGCCACCAGAACGCCGATGATGGCGATCACCACCAGCAGTTCAACCAACGTGAATGCAGAACGCCTTCGACAGTTTCTCAACACCATTTCTTCTCCTTAAACTCCAGTACCCTGAAAGTTCCTTCGGTGGGCGGTCCCTCGCGTGCGACCGCCACAGACGCTTCACAAGCGTGTGCGGAAGATAGCGGGCAAAAGTGAAGACACGATGAACCTGGCGTGAATACCTCGTGTGCAACGTGCGACCCGTAGGCCGCTTGCAGCAGTCCATCTGCGACGGGAGCATGCACCTGCGAAAACCGGACTGAGCGCTGCCCGCGGGACTCGATCCGTGAAAACGATGTCGTTTATGAAGACCGTGTGAACCGCAGAATAAAAGTCGGTGAAATTTTCGTTTTTCTTACCGGATTGTTCGCGTGTGGCATTACCTAATCGAACTTGCGATTGCTAAGATTTGATGAAGACGGTTCTGACATTCGGGACTGCGTAGTTCTTTCCCTGCGGTTGTGAACCGGTTCTCATTTCGCAAGACATCCTTTGGTTGGCCGTTGTAGGCTGCGAAAGCTGCACAGGCCCAGGCGGGGATAAGTCACATGAGCACGGCAGGAGCATGGCATCCGGTAGCGGCGCCCGCGACGCCGGGACCAGCGTCGCTTGTTCGGCGTCTGGGCGAGCAAACGCGGCGGATCGCGGCGGATGCCCGGAACATTCCGCACTACTGCCTGAAGTACTGCGTGGCCGTCCTGGCGGTGTTCGGCTTGCTGCAAGTCTGGCAAGCGGGCGGCGATGGGCCGATTCCGACGTTCCATTGCCTGCGTCCCGTAGCGAAACTAGACCCGTTCCATACTTCGCATTCCCAATGCGTTTTTGCCGAGACCGCCGATTCGGCCCGGTGGCAGGCTTTGGCCCCGGCGTTGGCGATCCTGGCCGAAGTGAATCCCGACGTGGCCGCCTGGGTCCGGCAGACTCACCAGGACGGCAAGTTGAGCTTCACGAATCGCGCGAAGAAATCCGCAGGCCCCACCGGTCAACTGGCCAAGTACGATGCGTTCCGCGGCGAGTTGACCGTTTTCGGCGGATTGTTCGCCCAGAACGACGGAACCGTTGCTGCCGTCCTGTGCCACGAGTACCGCCACTCGCGCCAGCGGTTTCCCAAGACCCTGGTTTATGCTCTGTCGTTCCTGGTGATTCAGGGCGGCGACCAGGCGATCATCGAGAATGACGCCTTGCTGTACGAGCAGGAAGCCAATCTCGCCATCTTCGGCAGGTACCAAGAACGCTGACCCGCGGGTTGTTGGAAAGCTTGACAACGGCCAGCCGGTACGACACAAAGGTACGTGACAGAACGACTGCCGCAGGCTGGCGAAGCGGGCCCGCGATCGTTCGTCCGTGAGCTGTCCCACCCCTGTTATCCCTCGAACGAAGCACAGGAGACGCACCTTGAATCGAGCCACTGGATGTTCGCCGTTGGATCTGAATCTGTTCCATACGCCGCAGCGGTTCCTGCGGACGTGGCTGGCGTCAATTGCCGGACTGGCCGTCCTGGTCGCATCCAATCGCGCGGACGAAGGCCAAACGCTGCGCGTGCCCGGATCGAAGCTGGCTTTGACGGTAGCCGTGGATCTGCCCGAGCCGGTGGTGGATCCAGCGGCAGCTCGGGAATTGGCCGAGGTGGGCGCCGACTCGCGGCTGCCCGTCCAGGTGGCGCCGCGCGTGGCCGCGGACGGCACGATCGCCGCCCCGGGCGGGCAACTGCTCGCCATCATCCCTCCCGCCCAAGATACGTCGGCTGCGCGTCAGTTCCGGCTGGAACGGGCGGCGGCAGCCGGCGGCTCCGCGGCCGGCGCGCTCAAGCTGGCGGCCGTAAACGACAAGACGCTGCAAGTCACGGAGCGGGACAAGCCGGTGCTGGCGTACAACTACGGCACGATCACGGGCGAGAACGTTCCCGAGACCGACCCGCGGCGGAATCGCGCCTGCTACCTGCATCCGATCTGGGGCTTTGACGGGGAAGTGCTGACCGACGATTTCCCCAAAGACCACTACCACCACCACGGTGCCTTTTGGGCTTGGCCGCACGTCACGGTGGACGGCAAGGAATACGACCTGTGGACCAACGCCGGCATCGAGCAGCGGTTTGTCCGCTGGCTGCACCGGGAAGCCGGTCCAATCGCGGCCGTGATCGGCGTCGAAAACGGTTGGTTTGTCGGCGACCGTCAAGTGGCAACCGAACGCGTTTGGATCCGGGCGTACCGCGCGGGCGAGCGCGAGCGGTCGCTGGATTTGGAAATCTATCTGGTTCCGCTCGTGCCGCTGTCGTTACAGGGAGCCGGCGGCAAGAGCTACGGCGGGCTGACCGTGCGGTTTGCCGTGAAACGCGAGGCGGACGCTACCATCACGGTGCCGGCCGGCAAGACGACCGAAGACCTGTTGGAAACGCCGCTGGAATGGGCGGACCTGACGACGCAAATCGCCGGGGCGCCGAGCCGTAGCGGCGGTGCAGTATTCGTCCATCCGCAACATCCGAACTATCCGCCGACTTGGCTGACCAGGCACTATGGACCGCTGTGCGTCGGCTGGCCGGGCGTCCACGCCCGCCAGTACGAACCCGGCCAACCGCACCGCCTGCCGTACCGGATTTGGCTGCACGGCGGAGAGGCCGACGTCGAGCAACTGAAATCGCAGTATGCGGCGTTCACCGCCGGCGCCCAAGCACAATGGGGCGGCACGCCGGCCCCGTGAAAACCGCCGGCAGCTTCCAGGCTGGTCGGTGGCATGCCTCAACAAAGGAACCGCATCATGCTCAATCAACTTCTCCACCGGCGTTGGTCTTGGATCGGTGCCGGACTGTTCGGAATCATCGCCTCCTGCCCAACGGCCCAAGCGGCCGTGCCCGATTGGGAAAACGAGCAGGTGGTCGGATGGAACAAGGAGCCCGGCCGGGCAACGGCCTTGCCGTATCCGGACCGCGCGCGGGCGATCCAGGCGACGCGCGAGGCGACGCCATACTGCCAATCGCTAAACGGGCCGTGGCAGTTCCACTGGGTGCCGCAGCCGGATCAGCGGCCGGTCGATTTTTACCAGCCCGACTACGACGTCAGCGGCTGGAAGACTGTCGCCGTGCCCGGCAACTGGCAGTGCCAGGGCTACGGCACCCCGCTGTACACGAATATCACCTACCCGTTCAAAGCCGATCCGCCCCGCGTGATGGGCGAGCCGCCGCCGGAGTACACGAACTTCAGCGCCCGCAATCCGGTCGGTTCCTACCGCCGCGAGTTCACCGTGCCGGACGCTTGGAAAGGCCGGCAAGTGTTCCTGCAATTCGACGGCGTGGATTCCGCGTTCTACCTGTGGATCAACGGCCGGCAAGTCGGGTACAGCCAGGACAGCCGCACGCCGGCTGTGTTCAACATTACTCGATTCCTGCAGGACGGTTCCAACGTGCTGGCTGCCGAAGTCTACCGCTACAGCGACGGCAGCTACCTGGAAGATCAGGATTTCTTTCGCCTCAGCGGCATCTACCGCAACGTGTACCTGTGGTCAGCCGCCGACTTGCACATCCGCGATTTCTTCGTGCGTGCCGAACTCGATGAGTCATGCCGTGACGGGGCTTTGCGGGTCGATGTCGCGGTGCAGAATTTTGCCGACCGGCCCCAGGGGTTCTCGGTCGCGGCAGAATTGCTGGATGCGGCCGGCAAGACCGTCTTTCAAGGTTTGGTTTCCGACGGAGAGGCCGAGGCGGCCGGACAGGCAGCCGTGGCCCTCAGCAAGCCGGTGGACCAGCCCGCCAAATGGTCGGCCGAGCAGCCGAACTTGTACCGGCTGCTGCTGACCCTGAAAGACGCGGCGGGCAAGATCGTTGAAGTCACGACGTGCCAGGTTGGTTTCCGCCGCGTGGAGATGAAGGACGGCTTCCTGCTGGTCAATGGCCAGCGGATCTACCTCAAGGGCGTCAACCGTCACGAACACGATCCAGTCGCGGGGCACACGGTGTCCGTCGAATCGATGATCCGCGATATCCAGTTGATGAAGCAGTTGAACGTCAACGCGGTGCGGACCAGCCACTATCCCAACGACCCGCAGTGGTACGAGCTGTGCGACCGCCTGGGACTGTACGTGATCGACGAAGCGAACGTCGAATCCCACGGGATGGGCTACGGCGAGAAATCGCTGGCCAAAGACCCGGCTTGGAAGGAAGCCCACCTGGACCGCACGCGGCGGATGGTCGAACGCGACAAGAACCATCCCTCCGTAATCATCTGGTCGCTGGGCAACGAGGCGGGCAACGGCGTCAACTTCTACGCCACCTACGATTGGACCAAGCAGCGCGATCCGTCCCGCCCGGTCCAGTACGAGCGGGCTGAATTGGACCGCAATACCGACATCTACTGCCCGATGTACGCCACGATTGAGCACATGGTGGACTATGCCAAGAAGAACCCGACGCGGCCCTTGATCCAGTGCGAGTATGCCCACGCCATGGGCAATAGCGTCGGCAACTTGCAGGATTATTGGGACGCCATCGAAGCGTACCCGTCGCTGCAAGGCGGGTTCATCTGGGATTGGGTCGATCAGGGCCTGCTGGTCGACGTGCCCAAGGGCTATCGGATCGCCGATCGGCATGACGCCGGCTTGACCGGAGTCGTGACGGGCACCGTGGATCGCCAAACGGGCGTCTCCGGTCCGGTGGCGATGGCCAACCATCCGCGGCTGAACCTTACGGGACCGCTGACCTTGGACGTGGTCTTTCGCGGGAATCGCGCGGGGGCTTTCAACCCGTTGATCTCCAAAGGCGATCATCAATACCTGTTGCGTTTGGACAACAGCGGGGTGAACTTTACGCTGCACCAGAAAGGCTGGCAGGGACTGCAAGTGGCGTACGGTCAAGCCGGTTTGGCGGACGGCTGGAACCGCATCACGGCCGTATACGACGGCAGCCACATGCGGCTGTACGTACACGGCAAATTGATCGGGGACAAGCCGTTGACAGGCCGGATCGACGCCAGCGAGTACCCGGTCAACATCGGCCGCAACTCGGAGATTCCCAGCCGCGTATCGGTTCTGCCGATCCGGGAAGCCCGGATCTACAACCGCGCGCTGTCGCCGGAAGAGATCGCCGATGCGGAGCATCCCAGCCAGGATGGCCTGGTCTTGGATCTGGATCTGCGCCGCGTGTCCGACGAGCAGATATCGCTGGGCCGCGGCGACAAGTACTTCGCGTACGGCGGCGATTTCGGCGACCGGCCGAACGACGGCAATTTCTGCTGCAACGGCGTCGTGCATCCCGACCGCACGCCGCATCCGCACGCTTGGGAAGTGAAAAAGGTCTACCAGCACATCAAAGTTCACGCCGACGATCTGGCGGCGGGCAAGGTGCGCGTGCAGAACAAGTACTTCTTTACCAATCTGAACGAGTTCGAGGCCAAGTGGATCTTGCGCCGCGACGGCCGCGAAGTGCAGTCGGATACGCTCGGCCGCTTGGACGTGCCGCCGCAAGCCAGCCAAACACTGACGATCCCATTGCCGCCACCAGCGCAGCTGGAAAGCGGCGAGTGCTTCCTGACGGTATCGTTCACGTTGCCCGAGGCCCGGCTTTGGGCCGCGGCGGGCCACGTGGTAGCGTGGGACCAATTCCCGCTGCCCGGGAAGCCGGCCCCGCCCGGTGGCCTGAGCGGCGGCGCGCCGTCGCCGCCCGATTTGAAAACCACGGACGAGCGGCTGCGGATCGGCGGCGACGGTTTTGCGGCGGTCATCGACAAGACGAACGGGGAACTGGTGTCTTACCAACTCGACGGCGTCGAACTGCTGGCGGGCCCGGTGGCACCCAGTTTTTGGAAAACGCCGAACGACAACCAGATGCGGAGCCGTTATATGCAGCAGACGCAGCCGTGGCGGTCGGCCGCCGCGGGCCGCAAGCTGTTGTCTCTGGAAACTGCGGACGTCGCGGGCGCGATCCAGGTGACCGTCCGCTACAAGCTGCCCGTGGGCGAGGCGGACTACCAGGTGGTCTACCGCTTGACCCGCGGCGGCCGGATCGGGATCGAAACCGCGTACACTCCGGGCCCGGGCAAGCCGGCGTTGCTGCCGCGTTTCGGCGTCACCTGGGCCATGCCGCAAGCGTATGACCGGGTTGCCTGGTACGGCCGCGGCCCCCACGAAACGTATTGGGACCGCCAGACCGGCGGCGAGATTTCGATTTACGAGAGCACCGTGGACGAACTGGTGTTCCCCTACGTGCGGTCTCAGGACACGGGAAACCGGACGGACGTGCGCTGGATGACGCTGACGAACAAAGAGGGCTTGGGCGTCCGCGTCGAGGGCGACCTGCCGTTGAGCGCCAGTGCGTGGCCGTATACGATTGCCGACGTCGAAGCGGCGATGCATCCGTATGAACTGCCGCGCCGCGATTTCAACACCGTCTTTGTCGACGACCGCTTGCACGGCGTCGGCGGCGATAACAGCTGGGGCGCGCTCACTCACCCGCAGTACACGCTGCCCGGAGACCGCCCGTACCGGCTGAGCTTTACCATTGCCCCGCTGCGCCCGAAGGCGGCCAAATAGCGAGGCACTTTTTAGAAACATGTTGGAGTTCACGCTTTAGCGTGTCCTCGTGAGCACGCTGAAGCGTGAACTCCAACTTGGGTTGCGGGCGTCAACCCGCGTGAGGAGCAAGAACCATGCAGCGGGACAATCTATCGACGACAGCGGCACGCTCGGTATCGCGCCGCGAGTACATGAATCGCAGAGGAATTTTGGCCGCAGGCTCCACGCTGGCCGGGGCGGCCATTCCGCACGTCCACGCAGCTGAGGACAACAAGATCCGCCTGGCGCTGATCGGTTGCGGGGGCCGCGGCAGCGGGGCCGTGGCCAATGCGCTGACCGTGCCCAACGGCAATGCCCAATTGGTGGCCATGGCCGACATGTTCCAGCCGCGCATCGACGCCTCACTCAGGACCCTGGCCCGCGAGTTCGAGGCGGCGGTCGACGTTCCCGCGGAGCGGCAGTTCGTCGGCTTCGACGCCTACCGCCAGGCGATCGACTGCCTGCGCCCGGGCGACGTGGCCCTGTTGACGACCCATTCTGCTTTTCGGCCGGTCCATTTGGAATATGCCGTCCAACGGGGCGTCAACGTGTTCATGGAGAAGAGTTTCGCTCCCGATCCGGCCGGGATCAAGCGGATCATCCGGGCGGGCGAGGCGGCCAAGGAGAAGAATCTCAAGATCGCCGCCGGCTTGATGTGCCGTCATTCCCCGGCCCGGCAGGCTCTGATCCGGAGAATCCGCGACGGCGAGTTGGGGCAGATCCAATTGATCCGCGCTTATCGCATGGATGCCGGCGGCGGCCTGGGGCCCCGCCAGGGAGACGAAAGCGAACTGCTGTGGCAGATCCGCCGGGCACCGTGGTTTTTGTGGGGATCGTCGGGCCGGTTTATCGGCTTGATGGTCCACCAGATCGACGAGTGCTGTTGGATCAAAGACGCGTGGCCCATTTCCGCGCAGGGTGTGGGCGGACGCATCGCCAACAGTCCGGACTGCAGCGAGAACCACGATTCCTACTCGATCGAGTACACGTTTGCCGACGGAACCAAGGCGATGGTCGTGGGCCGTTACATTCCCAACTGCTACAACGAGTTCGCCACCTTCGTGCATGGCACGAAGTGCGCCGCGCAGTTTTCCGGCAATGTCCACGCCCCGACCGTCCATACCTACAAGGACCAGCGGGTATCGCCCGACAACATCGCCTGGAACTACGGCTACCAGGAGGACAAGGCCTGGTCCACTCGATTCCGCGGCCGGGAAAGTCCGTGGCAGGAAGAGTGGACCGTGCTGCTTGACGCCATCCGCAACGACCGGCCGCACAACGAGGCCCAGCGGGCCGCCTACTCCGATCTAGCGTCGATCATGGGACGGGCGGCCGTGCATTCGGGCCAAGTCATCACCCGGGACGAGGCGTTGGCGTCGAACTTCCAGTTCTGCCCGAACATCGACACGCTCACCGAAACCAGCCCGCCCCCGGTCCGGGCGGACGCCCAGGGCCGCTACGCCCCTCCGATCCCCGGCGCCTGGAAAGAGATTTGAGCCGAACTGTTTAGCCGCAGCCGTAGCAACGGTGGCCGAAACAACTTGCTCCGCAATCCGTCGCCCTTTGGGAGAGGGCAGGGTAACCACAGAAGAATCGGTACGTTCTTTCGGCCACCGGGGGGGTCGCGTCTCCCGGGGAATGCTCGACGGCCCTGTACGAAGTGTGATTGTGCCGAAATCGACAAAGGCGTGTACGATGAAAGGCGGACGCCAATTCCGCCTGAAGTGGCATTCTTGTCTGCACCAATCGAGGCCCCTGCCAGCCCGCGGTGGGATCGGAATCGTGGCCGTGGAGATACGGCCGCAGCAACTCCAGCGGCAGCGAGGCCGCACAACCGCTTGCATTTGGTGGCAGTGGAGTTTCAATCCTTGTTGTCTTGGATCATGCGGCCCGGCCATCTTGTCCGCGTGGCCCGCTTTCAGTTGGCAGCCAGCCTTTACCGGCTGGGTGACCTGGACGGGGCCTGGAAAGAAGCGCAGAAGATGTATCAATCCGGTCTGAACCTGGGCGATGGGTTGGCGGTTGATATCCTGTCGAAGGCAACGTGTGGCAGGGTCGCACGCGCGGTGATCCAACTGGAACTCGATCGCCCGCGGGACGCTGACGCCCAGACGGCCAGCCAAGTGCTGCAGGCCGAGGGCGTGCGCCGGCTGGCTGAACAGGGTTTTCGCAGGGCCGCCGAGGCGTTTCAACGCGGCTGGGAAACGCCGCGGAGGGCCGGGATTTCAAATACCTACGTTGTCCCCTGTCTGCCCTGGTTGGCAACGTCGTTGCGATTGGAAGCCGACCGCTTGCGAGAGGCCAATCCGGCGGAGAGCAACCGGCTGTTGCGCCAGGCACAACACGCCGCGCGCCGCGGCATCCGTGCAGCGCGCAAGTTCCAGAACGATCTCCCCCACGGTCTGCGGGAACTCGGCCTGCTGGCCACTCGCCATGGCCGCTTCCGTGCTGCCCGACTGTCCTTTACCGAAAGCCTCGCGGTGGCGGATTGTCAGGGTGCCCGCTACGAACAGGCCCAGACGGCTTTGGCGATCGCGGAACTGGATCAGCAGCTTGGGATGCCGGGCGCCGACCAGCGGGCGACTGGGGCGCTGGCGGTCGTGGCTAAGATCGGTCGATCCGCCCTACACGCGGGTGAGCTGCAAGAAGATAATTGACCGCTCTGCTTCATAAAACAGATTAATGTCTTGAATCAGGGACTGATCGACCGCCAAGGCCAAGTCGAGCATTTCTTGGGGCGTGCGATAGACCAGGCACCAGTCCATGTAGCTTTCCATGTATCCCTGCTCGATCTGATCCGGCAGGAAATTGGCAATCAACAATTGGCCGCCTGGATTCAGGACGTCGAAAAAGTGCTGGACCAACCGTTTGGCTAGGGCTTCGTGCAGGTAGTCGAACATTCCCGTCGAGTAGACCAAGTCGGCTTTGCCGAGTTGAACCTTGCCTGTCAACAATTGGCGGACCGATCCGGCGATGGTGTTGACGCCGTACTGAGTATAGCTTCGGGAAACCTCATTGAGGCTCAGGGTATCGGAGTCGAAAGCCAGCCAGTTTCCGATGCGGCCCTCCTTCAGTGCATTACAATAACATGCCTCCCGCATGTGGCCGGCGGCAATCGCCAGAACGCTCGGCTGTTGCACGCGGGAAGCGGTTTCGTCGATCCGCTTGGCGACGATATCCCGCCGGTTGCGCACCGCTCTCGCGCAGCGCAGATTCGTGATGAACTGAAATACCTGCCGGCCGACGTCCGTGCATCCCTCCGGCCCGTTCTTGAGCATCGGGGAATCGTAAATGTAATCCATCAGAATCGCATCCCCAGCATAACCCCGCGGTTTCGTGTAGCCGCGATAGGTAAACGGATCCTGATGCACCAGTTCCCGAAGCGGGTGCCGTAAGCAGATCTTCGTGAACTCTTTCCATTCCTGATCACTGGATTCCTTCAGCCGCACGTTCAAGCAATCAAAGAGCCTCTCCATGGCCTGCCAGCCCTTCCCCTCGAGCACCTTTCCGTAGACGTCGCTGAGTTCGGAGTCATCGAACAGACCGTCTTCGTCAAAGAGCGTCAGTTCGTGTTCATGAAGAGCCTTCGCCGGAGCTTGAACTGGAGCTTGCATTTTCTCTAACCCTTGGGCCTTTGAAATCGTGAGTTCACCCGGACAATCGTTAAATATAGCCTAGTCGGTTGCCGCTTGCGATGCACTAGCCAGGCCTGACGAATCAGGTGCGTTCGATCCATCCACGGTGGGAATCGAAAACCGAAACACGCTGCCTTGGCCAAGTTCGGACTCGACCCAGATGCGTCCACCATGTCGCTCGACGGTTCGTTTGCACACCGCCAGTCCGATGCCCGTGCCCGGATATTGGTCTCGGTTGTGCAATCGTTGAAACAACATGAAAACACGCTGGAAATCGTCCGGCTGCATTCCAATCCCGTCGTCGCGAACCGCGAAAATCCATTCGCCGTCGTTGCGTTCGGCCGTAATCTCCACGTGCGGCGCGTGTGCGGGGCTGCGGAACTTAATGGCGTTGTCAATTAAGTTCTGAAACAACTGCAGCAACTGCGTCGCATCTCCCATGACTTCTGGCAAGGCCCCGCATTTCACCACGGCATGAGCCTCTTCAATGACGAGACTCAGATTGCGGAGTGATTGATCCAGAATTCGATTGCAGTCGATCCGCTCAAGCGGAGTGCCCTGCCGTCCGACGCGAGAATAGGCCAGCAGGTCATTAATCAAGGTTCGCATACGACGTGCCGCAGCGACGGCCTGCACGACATAATCGCGGGCCTTATCGTCCAATTGGCTGCCACAATGATCGTCGAGTAGTTTGCAATAGCCGGCGATGGTACGCAAGGGCTCTTGCAAGTCGTGTGACGCGACGTACGCAAATTGCTCCAAGTCGCTGTTGGACCTGGCAAGCTCTTGGGTTCGGGCCGCCAAATCGGCCGTCCGTTCCGCAACGCGTTGTTCCAGGGTTGCGTTCAGGTTCTGCAGTTCCGCGAAGCCTTCCGCATTCTCCAGCGCAGCGCCGGCGATGGTGGCGATGAATTCTGCCAAACGAACCTCGTCCTCACCAAAGAGATTTGTGAGATGGCGGTGGGTCACCAAGAAGCAAGCGGTTGGGCGTCTCCGCACGAAAATGGGTGTACACAAGGCGGACTTTTCTCCGCCTGGGTCAAAAGTCCGTTGGACCGCTTCCTCATCGTCGTCCGGGCTGGCCACAATCGTCCGCCGCTCCATCAACGCGCGTCGGACCAACCCGCGATCGGCGGCGTCTGGTACCAGATCGTGCTCGAATTCGGCGGGCGCGATCGAAGGAAGTCCCGCGGAAATGCTCGGCGCCACCTCCGTCTCCTTGTTGCCTATCGGCGCCTTGTTCGATGTCCGCGCATCGGCCTCCTCGATGGTGGCTCCCCCACCTGCATTCCCGGCGCTCGAAACCCGTATGATGAGATAGGTCTCTCCCCGCAGCAACCGTAGCGCAGCATCGCGGACCTCAACAAAAACTGCGTCCCGAGACAAGGCGGCAGCGATCTTTCGGCCGGCTTCCACCAGCGTCTCAAACCGGTCCATCAGCGACAATGTCGTTGCCATCTTATGGGAATCGCTACTGTCGTCATCGTCTTCTTCGATCCCGGATCGTAGGCGGCAAAGGGCTGACTCGGATCCGCTCAGATCCCGCTCGGCGGCCGGCCAGCCAAGTTCAAGGCCCACCTGGCCGCGTAGCTGAATCGCCAATTCACGATCATAACGGAAACCGAGCCGTTCGGCCGTCTGAACGCTCTGGTCAAACAGCCGGCGCGACGCGCGAGTTCGCCCGCGCATCGCCATGAGCATGGCTTTCTCCCGCAACAGATGGGGCAAGTCATTGGGGAATGTGCGTGCCATTCGAAGACCTTCTTGCAGCACAGCCCCCATTCGGCTCAACAGTTTTCGACGTCGGCCGGGTGTGTAGTGCGGTGCCTGCTCCACCTCTTGCCGGAGCGCAGTCGCCAACCAGGCCCAGGCTGGCAGCACATAGGCATTCCGCACACCGCCGGCACGAGCGATTCGGCACGCTCTATTCAGCACTTCTGCCGCCGCCCGAGGCTCATCAATCCCCAGGAGCCTGACGGCTTCGGCTACCATGACTTGCACGGTAGCCTGGGCGTCGTGACGCTTACGCTTCAGTTCCACCTCAAGGATTTCAATCGGCACCTTGCCGGACGTGGCCCAAGCCCAAACGTCCAGACTAATCCCGCTGATCTGTGTGTCCCCTAATTCTACACCGGAAAGGTGCAAACGCTTGGCCTCTTCAGCCGCCGCCGGGAGATCGCCCAGGCGATACATCGAGGCGGCAATCTGGTAGCGGGCCATGTGCATTTCCCAAAAATCGCCGGTGCGTTCGTGAACCCGCACGGCCTCGCGGCACTTGTCGATGCATTCCGGCAGCCGGGCGTCCGCGTACAACACGAACCCGTAGTAGTTGAGGGACTGTCCCTGCGCCCAAATGTCTCCCAGGCGTTTGCGAATCCGCAATGCCTCTTCCATGTAGCTAATCGCACGCTTGTAGAACGACAGAAGGCTCATCACAGGACCATGGGCCGCGTAAGCTCGCGCAAGCTCCTCGTCCACCGCATAACGTTCGGAAAGGTTCAAGTCGCGCAAGTGGCTCCACAAGCAGGGAACCCTCCCGGCGGCAAACCAGTACACGTAAGCCAGGCGGTTGTATAGTTCGATCGCGACCGGCATGGCCGGACGACGGTCAGAGGCTCGCCGCCCGACGAACAGCGCAGGAAACAAGGTGTGCAGGACTTGAATCCAGATCTCCCAACACGCGTGCAGCAGGAAGCTCCATCGCGTGCGCGGAACCGGAAGACGCAACAGGAACAAGGCGCGTTCGAGCGAATAGCGCGCGTTTCGGATTTCTCCCTTCTTGAACGCTAGTTCGCCCAACTTGCCTTCGATCTTTGCCTTGACTCTCGGGACATCTCCTTCCGCC
Source organism: uncultured Pirellulaceae bacterium (assembly GCA_964645045.1). GTDB lineage: Bacteria > Planctomycetota > Planctomycetia > Pirellulales > Pirellulaceae > Anammoximicrobium. The sequence goes on from CAZXYZ010000073.1 coordinate 36,407, forward strand.
AGAAACTTGGCAGCCTCGAACATCTGCCGCGCTCCGTCGTACCGGCCGCGAAGCATGAGTACATCGCCCAGCCCCTCGGCAATTGCATAACGGGTTGCCTGATCCGCCGAGCCAGAACCTCGCAGCGCGATCCGGTACTGCTGTTCGGCAATCTCCAGGGAGTATTGTGCCCGGGCCTGTTTCGCGGCTGCCAAAGCGTAGGGCAACGCCCGCTCGCCCTGCCCCGCTAAGTCGTAATGATAGGCCAAGTCGAAGGTCGGCTGCGGTGATCGCTGCTCCAACAGCGTCGCCGCGCGCAAATGCAGATCCCGGCGTTCATCAGGAGTCAGCAGCGTCAGGCACGTTTCCCGGACTTTGTCGTGAACAAACATGCATTGCTCGTTGTCCGGCCGCGTCCAGACCATGTGCCGGTTCTGCGCCTGACGCAAGGCGAGCAGCGCGTGGCCGGGAAGCAGGACCGCCAGGTTGGCGGCCAGGTTCAATTCGAACTCTTTTCCCAGCACGGCCGCCACCTTGAGCAAGTCGACGGCAACCCGTGGCAAGAGGTTGATGCGCCGGGCGAGCAACTCGGCCGCATGCCGGGAGGAGCGCACTTCGTCCATCGCCGCCCGCTCGACCCGCCAGCCGCTCGGCTCCGGCAGCAAGGCCCGTGACTCGACCATCCCCCGCAACACGGCCGACGCCATGAAGGGGCTGCCGTCCGACAGATCGATGATGAATTCCATGGCTTCGGAAGGCAGGCTGCCCGCCATCGATTCCGCCAGCCGCCGCGTGTCCTCCTCGCCAAAGGGCGGTAACCGCAGTTGCAGAGACGGGGACAGGCTCCGCAGGATGTGCCCCTCGCGGACCTCTTCGCTGCGGAACGCGCAGATCAACACCGCGTAAGACGGCGTGTGACGATCGATCTTCCGCCGGCTCTGCGCCCGCCGGAGCAGTTTGAGCGTCGGCTCGTCGGCCCACTGGCAGTCGTCCAGGATAATCAGTGCCGGCCGGTTCTCCGAACCGAGCGCAGCCAAGAACGTCACCAGGGCTTCGATGGTCCGCGCCTCGCCGAACGATTCGGGCCCCAACACCTGCGACGGGGAACCGCCAAGCACCTCCGTCAGCCGCGGCAGCACGGCCACGACGGCGTCCAGCCGGTCGCCCAGTCCCTCCCGGATCTCGCCGGCCAACTGCGGGTCGTCCCGGCACGCGGTCAGGATCTCGTCGGCGATCCCCTCCAACGCCAGGAACGGATGTTGACCGACCTGGTCCTGCGCCTGTCCCCGCAGCACCCAGACCGCTTGCCGGGCCCAACGCTGGGACAACTCGCCCAGCAGCCGGGTTTTTCCCCCGCCCGACTCGGCCTCTACCAGAACCAGTCCGCCGCGGCCGCCGCGGGCCCGCCGCACTTGCCCGTCCAGCGCCGCCAACTCCTGCTCGCGGCCCACGAAGGCCGGTTCGGTGAGCGTTTGGCGCTGATCGTGCAGGCCAATCACCAAGGCCGGGTCGCTCTGGCCGCTTTGCAGCTGGCCGCTGAGCGCTTCAAGATCGGCCAGGACGGCCGCCGCCGTTTGGTACCGGTCCCGCGGATCCTTGCGCAGCAGCCGTTGGACGATCGCGTCGACGGCGTGCGGGATCTCCAGGCCGAAACTCCGCAACTCGGCCGGCAGCAGCGTCATGTGCTGACGCAGCACCTCGCCGATCGAGCGGCCATCGAAGGGCGTGCGGCCGGCCAGGCACTCGTAAAGCACCACGCCCGTCGAGTACAAGTCCGAGTACGGAGCGACCTCCGCGTCCAGCATTCCCGCCTGCTCCGGCGAAACGTAACGCACGCTGTTCAGCGAGGGCTCGCTGACCCCGACGTCCAGTTGCGAGCTGTGCGCCAAGCCGAAATCGACCAGCACGGCACGCTCGACCGGGTCCGTCTGTTCCAGAATCACGTTCGCGGATTTGATGTCGCGGTGCAGGACCCGGTGGCGGTGCGCTTCGGCCAGGGCGGCCAGCACGCACCGCGCCACGGTCAAGGTCTCGTTAACCGTCAGACGCCGCTGGCGGAGCAACGTTTCGAGGGTGGTCCCGGCCTGGTACCGCGTGACCATGAAAAACAAGCCGCCATGCTGTCCGACAGCCAGCAACGGCACCAACAGCGGACTGTCGATCTTGCGGAGCACCTCCGCTTCGTGCTCCAACCGCATCCGCGCGGCGGGACTGATGCGGTCGGCGACGACGGCCTTGATCACCACGGCCTCGCCGTTGGTGACATCCAGGCCGTACAGCGTCTCCATGCTGTGGCCCTGCTTCAGGATCCGCTCTTCCCGGAACCGATCGCCAAACACGCGCGGCGGCGGGCCGTCCGGCATGGGGACCAAATCGGAATCAGGATTCATCGGCGCCACGTCCACGACTTTCGAAGAATTCCGCAGCCTGGAATGCAGCGCGCGAGCCGCCCGGTTGAGAACTCGGCATTCCGCGGCATGTCCCTGCTCATCTGCTACCTCATTTGGCCAGGAAAGCCTGCAGGGCTTCCGCCAGTTTGTTCATTTCGAGTTCGAGCGCCGTGACGGCTTCGCTCGCGCCGGCCGGCGGGCCGTTTCTGGCGGCCCGTTCTAATTCGCTGCAAGCATCCTCCACCGTCTTGGCGCAAAACTGACGCACGGCCCCGCGCAGCGTATGCGAAATCCGCTGCAACTCCGGTGCGTCGCCTCGCTGCACGGCCATGCGCGTGTCCGACAGCAGGGCAGAATAGTCCGCCAAGAAGATCTCCGCCAATTCGCGCAGCAAGGTCCGGTCGCCTTGCACGGCCGCCACGGCTTCAATCCAGTTAACGACTTGGCCCCCGCCCGCCGATGGCCTGGGTCCGGCGCGGCCGCCGTAGTCCGCCATCGTGACTTCGATGGTCTCGTACAGGTCCCGCGCCCGCATCGGTTTGGAAACATACGCATCCATGCCCGCGTCCAGGCAATGTTCCCGGTCTCCCTTCAAGGCGTGCGCGGTCAGCGCGATGATCGGCGTGTGCATGCCGGTTTGCCGTTCCCGTTCCCGGATCTTCCGCGTTGCCTCGAAGCCGTCCATTTCCGGCATCTGCACATCCATTAGAATCAAATCAAAGTTGTCCGTCTGCGCCAATTCCACCGCTTGGCGGCCGTTGTCCGCGACGACCACCTCGTGCCCATGTTTCTTCAGCAGCGCCAAGGCCAGTTTCTGGTTCACGAAACTGTCCTCGGCCAGCAGAATCCGCAGTTGCCTGGGCGTGGCCGGTTCGCTGTCGGAACGCGTTGCCGTTGCCGCGGGCCGCGCGGGAGCTTCGCCCAAATAGTTCGCCATGTCCTCGGCGTCCGGCTTGCCGAAGCCGATGGCCAGATGGAACACCGTGCCCCGGCCCGGCTGGCTCTCGAAATCAATCTGCCCGCCCATCAACTCGACCAAACGCTTGGTGATGGCCAAGCCGAGCCCCGTACCGCCATACTTGCGGCTGGTCGATCCATCGCCCTGCTCAAAGGCGCGGAATACCAGATGCTGCTTGTCGGCCGGAATGCCGATGCCGGTGTCCGCGACGTCGGCGTGCAGGACCAGCCGGTCGAGTCCGTCGTTCTCCGCCCGCGCGCGGATCGCGACCTGACCCTGTTCTGTGAATTTGATCGAGTTGCCGACCAGGTTCACCAGCACTTGCCGCAGACGGGATCCATCCCCCGTGGCAAACTGCGGCGTCGACGGATCGACCTGGCATTCCACGCGCAGGTCGCGGCCTTGCGCCCGCACCTTCATCGTCCGGGCCACTTCCTGCAGCACCGCGTGCAGATCGAAGCAGCGGCGTTCCAACGCAATTTTGCCGGCCTCGATCTTGGAAAAGTCCAAAATGTCGTTGATGATCGACAGCAACGCTTCGCCGGAATCGAGCACCATCTGCAGGTACTCGCGTTGCTGGTTGTCCAGCGGGCTGTTCAGGACCAATTCGGACATGCCGATGATCGCATTCATCGGCGTGCGGATCTCATGACTCATGTTCGCCAGGAACGTGCTCTTGGCGCGGCTGGCCGCTTCGGCCGCGTCCTTGGCCTGCAGCAACTCGTGCTGCGTGCGTTTGCGTTCGATCGCGTAACGGAGCGCGCGGCCCAGCGCGTTGCCGTCCAACTCGCTCTTCATCAAGTAGTCCTGCGCGCCATCGCGGACCGCCTGGACCGCCGTCGCTTCGTCGTTCAGGTCGGTCAGCACCACGATCGGCAGCTGCGGCGCGGCCTGGCAGGCTCGCTCGAAGGTGCCCAAGCCCTTGCTGTCCGGCAGACCCAAGTCGATCACGGCGACGTCGACGTCGCCGGCGGACAACCGCCGCAGCCCGGCCGACAACGTTTCCGCAAATTCAACGTCGAAGCTGACATCCCGGCTTCGAGCCAGCATCTCGCGGATCAAACGTCGGTCGCCGGGGCTGTCGTCGATCAGCAGCACGCGTATCAGGGGATGGTCGCTGACGATCATCTCGCATCTCACGGTTTCCCAGGCACCCCATCCATTCGGGCGAAGGACAGGAATTGCCCACCTAATAGATGGTAACGTTGACGCGGGCGAAAGGGAACGGCCCGGATTTCCCCGTCCCTCACTTTCCGCTGCGAAAATCCGAAGGTAAGATGGGAACCTGTCGCGATACTTGATTTCCCAGGCCCTGACATCTCGAGGAGACCTAGACCATGACGGCTTATGAAATACCCACGGTAGTAAAGCCCCCCAAGGCCGGCAAACGCGACGTTTTGCTGGTGGCCAACGGCGATCTGCGGCTGTCGGCGAATCAGAACTGCTGGGCCGCCCAGCAGGAAATGGAAACGGAACTGGCGAAAGCGGTCGAGAGTTGCGGCTACACCTTGAAACGGGCCCATCCGTACAAAGAAGCGGAAAAACACGGCTTTATCGGCTCGCAAAAGGAGGGCATGCAGGTTTTCCGGGACATCGACCCGAATTGCCGGCTGGTGGTCGCCGAAGCGGTTTGGCAGTACTCGCACCACCTGCTGCACGGTCTGATTTCCCATCAGGGCCCGATTTTGACCGTCGCCAACTGGTCGGGAACGTGGCCGGGGCTGGTCGGAATGCTGAACCTGAACGGCTCGCTGACCACGGCAGGCGTCAAGTATTCGACCCTGTGGAGCGAGGACTTTTCGGACGCCGGTTTTCAAGAGCAGTTGGCGACTTGGCTGAAAGACGGCCGCCTCAAACACAAAACCGGCCACGTGGTGCCGCTAAAAAAGGTCAAAGTCGGCTCGAAAGAACGCAAGCTGGGCGAAGCACTCGCCGCCCAGCTGTGCCGCGACAAAGCCATCATGGGGATCTTTGATGAGGGCTGCATGGGGATGTTCAATGCCATGATCCCCGATCAGATGCTGAACGCCACGGGAGTCTACAAGGAACGGCTCAGCCAGTCGGCTCTGTACTACGAGACTACGCAGGTCGGCGATGACGAGGCGCGAGCCGTCCGCCGTTGGATGGAAGACCGCGGCTTGACCTTCCACACGGGACCGGATCACGTCCGCGACCTGACCGACAACCAGATTCTGTTACAGTGCAAGATGTACATCGCCGCCTTGCGGATCGCCGACGATTTCGGCTGTGCTCTGATCGGGATTCAATACCAGCAGGGCCTCAAGGACCTATTGCCCGCCAGCGATCTGGTCGAAGGTACACTGAACAACACCGAGCGTCCCCCGGTCACCAGCCGTGACGGCAGCCGTGTGCTGTACGAAGGCCAACCGCTGCCGCATTTCAACGAAGTGGACGAGTGCGCGGGCCTGGACGGCCTGATGACCTACCGCGTTCACAAGGCGATGGGCCAGCCGGTCGAAAATACGCTGCACGACCTCCGCTGGGGCGATTGGGACAAATCCGGGACGACCGAGGACTACGTGTGGGTGTTCCTGATCAGCGGATCGGCCCCGCCGGCGCATTTCGGCGGCTGGAAAAACGCGTCCAGCGAACGGCAGCCAGCGATGTACTTCCCCAACGGCGGCGGGACGTTGAAGGGCATCTCCCAGACGGGCGAAATCGTTTGGTCTCGCGTATTCATCGAAAGCGACCGCCTGAAAATGGATTTGGGCCGGGCGGGCGTGATCGAACTGCCGGCGGAGGAAACGGAACGCCGCTGGAAGGCGACGACCTCGCAGTGGCCGATCATGCATGCCGTCACCTACGGAGTGTCCCGCGACCAGATGATGGCCCGCCACAAGGCCAATCACATCCAAGTGGCCTATGCGAATTCGGCGGCCGAGGCCGACAAGGCGTTGCTGGCCAAGGCCAGCATGGCGGAAGCGATGGGCATGGAAGTCGCCATTTGCGGCACTCGAAAAGGCGGCAAGAGCTGGGATTGAACGATTTGAATTGCGAGCCCTTTTTCGATCCGAAGCCCCCTACGCCGCCACGCGGTGATCCGCCGGGCCGACATCCAACTCGTCCAGCCAGCGGACCAATTCGTCGAGCGTGGGACGTTGGCCCGGCTGTTTTTCCAGCATCGCGTCCAGCAGGTGTACAACCCGCCGGTCCAGCAACGGGTTGAACAATTTCGGGCTGGGCGGGCGGTGATGCAGATGCGATGCCGCCAGCGCGGCGGGATCGGTTTGCGGGAACGGCAGCACGCCCGTCACCATGCGGTATAGGGTGACGCCGAGACTGTAGACATCCAGCGCCGGCCCCAGTTCGACCAGCGAACCAAACGACTCCGGTGCCGTGTAGGCCAGCGTGCCGACCAGCGCCGGTCCGTCACTTCCGCCCAGGCCGCCGGCCTTTCTGGCCAAGCCCAAATCCAGGAGCGTCACGTGGCCTGTCGAACCCACGTAGATGTTGCCCGGTTTGATGTCGGAATGAATCCAACCCTCCTGGTGCAGCGCCGCCAACGCCTCGACCGTCTGCCGGGCGATGCGGGCCGCCTCCCCGCTCGACAACCGCTCGTGATCGCCTAACGCGGCCTCCAGCGTCCGGCCGGGCAAATACGGCATGACCACGTAATATGGCGGCCGATGGACGCGAGCCGACAGGATGCAGGTCAAGTTGGGATGGGACACCTCGCGGGCGACGTTGGCCTCGCGTTGCAGGAGTTGGATCGCCAGCGCATCGGACGCCGCCGAACGCTTGACCAATTTCACGGCGTAGTCCGCGGGCGCGTCGGTGTCGCGAGTCAAGGGCCTGGCGCGATAGACTCTGCACCAGCGGCCCTCGCCGAGCAATTCCGCCAGCTGCCAATTGCCGATCGCGGGCAGCCAGGGCGCAATCACGTCGGGCCTCGCGGTCGTATCAAGATCGCGGGATCGTGAAGCCATGCTTAGGTTGCGAACGGGTTCCGTCCGCCGTCTCTGGGTCAAGAGAGTCGCATACACTGGGTCTAGTGTTCGAATCGGCTGGTTGACGTGGCAAGTTGAACCGGATGCCCGAGCCGATCCGCAAAGCTCCCGGGCCGGCACTGCGACCGTGCAACCTGCTAGCAATCCCAAGGGCCGTTGCCCACGCGGGTTACGCCGCACGGGCTGGCGCTGGACTCGTACTACTGGCAGCCGATCTCTTGTTTTCCCGTGAGCGTTTTTCCCCAACGAATGAAACAATCAACGAATCTTCGATGGTGATTCGTTGACGCCTTCATTCGTTGGGGCTACCTCTGGATCTGCGTTTGACGGCGGCCGGACGACAACTTTGAGGGCTGGGCAAACGCGGGGACGAATGGTTACGATGATGCGGACGCACGTGCAGCGTCTTCGACCCACCCCTGTAAAGGTGCGATTATCTGGGAAATCCGCAGTGCCGGGTCTTGTTGGAGTCCACGCTTTAGCGTGCCAGGCGGGCCATGCCCGCCACAAGAACACGCTAAAGCGTGGACTCCAGCAACGTTGGCAACTTTACCTGGGTGCGTCTTCGACCCTAGCCACAAAGGCGACCGCCCTCTTGAATACCCCCCCGAACCCACCCTCCAATTCCTACTTGTCGCACGCCGTGCTGGGGACGCTGTGCGGCCTGTTTTCGGCCGTGGGCTACACCGTCGCCAACGCTTGTCTGCGGGCCGTGTCGGATTGCGATCCGATCTGGGTTTCCGCCATGAAGGCGATTCCTACGCTGGTGATGGTCGGACCGTGGATTGCCGTCCAGGCCTGCCGCGGACGAAAGATCCTGCCCGAACGTCACGTCCTGTGGCTGCTGGCCATGGGGGCCCTGATCGGGCAATTGATCGGTAACGTAGTCTTTCAATGGTCGCTGGGCGTGATCGGCTTGGCGCTCGCCGTGCCGCTGACGCTGGGGACGATCATCTGGGGCGGAGCCCTGCTGGGCCGGACCTTGCTGCACGAGCCGCTGACCATGCGCATGCTGGCGGCCGTGATCACGCTGATTGCCGCCATCGCCGTGCTGTCGCTGGGGGCGGGCGACGCGCACCGGTCGGTCGCCCGGGGGGCTGACGCCCGCCCGCTCGCCGGGGCGACGGCGGACGGGTGGCTGGTGGCCTTGGGCGTGGCGGGAGCGATGCTGTCCGGGCTGGCATATTCGATCCTGGGCGTGGTGATCCGGTACGGCGTGAAAGGGCGCGCGTCGCTGTCGATCACGCTGTTTACCGTCAGCCTGCTGGGGGCGGTCAGCTTGGGTGGCTGGAGTCACTGGCGCATCGGTTGGCAGGGAATGCGCGCGACGTCGCCGGACGATTTCGCGATGATGGTGGCCGCCGGGATCTTCAACGCGGTGGCCTTCTTGGCTCTGACCAAAGCCCTGCAGCTGGCGAACCTGGTCTACGTCAACGCCCTGAATGCGACTCAAGCGACGATGGCGGCGATCGCGGGGGTGCTGATCTTTCACGAGGCGCCTTCCCGCGAATTGGCCTGGGGCGTGGTCTTGACCATCGCCGGTTTGCTGATGATGAAACAGGGACGCCGGTCCCCGCTGCAAGACGCGGCCCAGGCGGTTTCGGCCAGCAGCCAGATCGGCGATTCGTTGCGTGAGTGAATGCCTTTGCCAAGGGCCCGATGGAGGATGCCTGGCGGGCCGGATCGTCGAAAAGGACTGGCGAAGAAACGAGTGTCGTCTTTCGCTCCGCGAAAGAACGCCCTTTCGCGGAGCGAAAGGCGACAGTAATTGACTCGCCGATCCTAACTCGTTGCTCAGGCGTTGGCAACGCCGTCCGGCATGAGCTACAATGCCGGACCGGAAGCAAGTGCCTGGAAAGCATCAACTGCGTCGTGTCCTCCTACAGCGGACTTCCGTCTGCTCAAGCGGAGTGAATTCCGCCGTTCGGAATCGCTCGTTATCTGGATGTGCCACCCATGAATGGAATTCCCGTCTTGACCGCCGAAGGCGAAGGCATCGCGCGCGCCTGGGAGAACGCTCTTCTGAAACTGTACGCGGAGGGCTGCGACATCAGCACGCAGTACGACAAGCCCGGGGATCCGCCCAGCAAGGACGCGACGATGATGATCACGGTCCATGACCCGCTGGCCGAGCCGATGATCCACCGCGATTTTCCGGGTGGCTTCGAGGACCTGCAGGAATACGTCATGGAGGTCTGCGACGGGATCAAAGACCATTGTGTGCGGGATCCCGGCGACCCGGCCGATACGCGGTGGGAATATACCTATCACCAACGGCTGTTCGCCTACACGGTGCCGTCGGTGGCGGAGCCGATCGATCAGATCGAGGACATCTGCCAGCAGTTGGCCAAAACGGGTTACACGCGGCGCGCCCAGGCCGTGACGTGGAAGGTCTGGGAGGACCGCCACTGCTACGATCCCGCCTGTCTGCAGAGTCTGTGGTGCCGGTTGACCGAGGACGCGGGAGGTGCCGTCCTGAGTATGAACGTTCGGTTTCGCAGCAACGATGCTTACAAAGCGGCATTTATGAACCTGTTCGCGCTGGTCCAGTTGCAGAGCCGCATCGCCGCTCGGTTGGCTGAATTGTCGGGCCGCCCGATCCGGTTGGGCCGCTACTGCCACATGGCGGACAGCTTTCACATCTACGGCTCGAACATGGAAGAATTCAAGTCGCGTTTTTTGGGCGCCCAGGCCAGCCGCACATTCGAAGGCCGCACGATGCGGTACGCGGACGTGAGCGACTTGATGGAGCAAGCGCGTCCGGCGATTTTGGCCAAGGCTACGAGCATGGGACGATAAGCCGGTACCATCCCGAGGAAGCATCTGGTGTCTGCTGTGAATACCAACCAATCTTCCCCCAGCCGTGGATATCCGCTCAGCGCCTTGTTCCTGCTGGTTACGGCCAGCGGCGTCGTGCTGGCGATGGTCGCGCCGATGTTCCGTGGCCCTCCGCAAGCGGGGCTGAAGGAACTGCTGATTGCCTCGCTGGCCGGCGGCGTGCTGTTAAGTTTGCTGGGGCTGCTGCTCGGCCTGTTCCACTACTCGCGCTGGCGCGGCGTGTTGTCGGGCATCCTCTTGGGCGGGATCCTGGGCCTGCTGCTCGGTCCGCTGGTCTTCGCGTCGCCGCCCAGCCTGCCGCTGGTGTTGCTCAGTTCCGTGGGGGGCGCGGTCGCGATCCTTGGCGTGGGCGCCGTGGCCCGTTTGACGTCCGCGCCGCCCCCGGCTACGGGGAATCCGTTTCACACCCTCGACCGCTGACCGCTGAAAGCTGACCGCTGCCCCCCGACCGCTTTCCCCGCTCACCTGCGCCGCAACGGCAGGCGATGCTCCTCGACAAACACGTCTTGCGGCAGCAGGCTTTCCAAATCGCCTAGCGTACCGTTATCCAGGCAGCACTTGATGATGTGGCGGCCCATCGGATCCAGGTCGGGCTCCAGGTACTGCGGTAACTCGCGCTGAAAGAACTGATACAGCAGTTCGGCTCCCGCGTCATAGCCTTCCACACCCAGCTCCGGTTGGGTCTGCGTTTCCAGGAACCAATGCGGGACCGCAGTGCCTTCGATCTGCATCGAGCGCATCGCGTAGCCCAGCAGGGGGCAGCGTGCCGGGGCGATCTGGTCCCGGCGGAAACGGGCGCCGCCGCGGCGCGCCAGATACTCGCGAGCCAGCCACTGGGGCGTGAAGCCCATCTCCCAAGCACCCACGTGCTGGTTGGGCACCAGGATATGCCGGGTCCTCGGCGTCTGCTGGATCTGCCGCAGCAACAGATTGGCTTGGGTAACCCGGCGGCCCGTGGCAAACGGCCAGAACGAGCCCACGCCTTCGCTGCTCATGTGCTCCGATTCGGTAATGCTGGGATTCGCGTGGCCGCGGGGCGAGACCAGCCGCCACAGCCAGGCGAGCGCCGGGGGCAAGATGTGCAGCAGGCCCAGGATGCCATAATTGGGCTGCTCGCGCGTGCTGGGCGGAGTGCGGATGCCAAAGCTGCGGACGTCCACGGGGACCGGATCGTCCACCACGTTCGGCACCAGCCGCCGGGGCATGATCACCCGCGGATTCGGGCACGGTTTGCCGGGTTCATCCAGCGTGTGCTCCCAAATCAGCACCGTCGCCCCCGGCTTGCCGTCCATGTTCAGCATCAACAGCGGCTCGGCCGGATGACAGCACAGACCCTCCCAATACGGATCGGTGCCGTAGTGCGCGATGTGGTTGAAACGGAGGAACCAGGCATTCTCGGCGTCCATGACGACCAGCCGGTCGCCCGATCCTTGCAGCGACGGATGACACAGCGCCATGTCGTCCGAAACGGGCCGCAGATCGCACGTCCGAGGCAGCGACAGCGTGCGGCGTTCGCCGGTGACCAGGTTGTGGCCCAGCAGCACCAGCCCGTCCGGTTCGCGGTGAATGGGCTCGAGCATCTCACTCTTGCCGCCGCCGCTGGCGCCCTCGTGCAGGATCGTGACCACGTTGTCGTAGGGCGTGACGACCTGGACCGTCGAAGCATGCGCGGTCAGCCAGCCCTCCTGCTCGCCCTGATGAATCAGCACGCCGTAAGCGCCCTTTTTCGCACTGGGACCCGGATACAGGTTGTAGGCAAAGATCTCGTGCAGACCGTCATGGCGATTGTGGACCACCACTTGCTTGCCCTTGAAGTGCGTGTGCCGGAACGGCGGAGCGATGTACAAAATCGCTTGCGGCGCGAAATCCAGTGGGACTTTCTCGCTGGGCAGCATCTCCTGCAAGTCCGCCAAGGCTCCGCAGAAAAACGCCGCGTTCTTTGGGCAGATCAGCATCGTCGGGTAACCCAAATCCCGCCCACCGGTATAAAGCGGCAAGACGATCAGTTCCTGCTGCCTCAGCCACGCAAACGTCGCAGCCCGCACCGATGCGAACGGCTCTCCAAAACGGTCCTTGTACTGAGGTTTGTCCGAGGGCTGGTCGTCCGCCACCACCAGGCATTCCGGTTCCCGGCGGCGCATGTAGGCTTCCGTGTAGTTCACGGAAAGCCCGTTCTTACAGCGAGTTACGATAGCTTCGACCACTTGGCCGCGGCCCGCTACCTCGTAACTGACCTCATAGACGTCCGCCGTCCTGTCGCCACCCATCGCCAGATCGAGGAGCGTCTGGCGGTCCCGCGGTACAATATATCCGGGGCAATTGGCCAGCAACTCCTTGACCTCGTCAGGAAGGGACATCTCTTGGAAGTGTCGTTCTAACATGCAATCTCTCCCGTTCTTGTTGAATCGTGATAGTCTAGCATACAAGCCAACACCGTCCCCCCTCTTTATGGCGGAATGCTGCAAGGATTCTGCTTGACTCGCGCCCGACCGGGGCGTAGAACGGACGCTCGGGGGCCGCGTCCCCAACCCAGGCAGCCCGTTTTCCTTCCATGTTTTCTCCCTCCTTGACCTAGCGTACAGCAGTCAAAAACAAGCTCACGCGAAGGCACAACGACGCGAAGTTTTCTTGCCGTTTGACAAAGGAGCCGATTTCTATGTGGACCCGCATCAAAAAAACTGCCTGCCTATTGCTGATTCTACTGGCCTGGAGCGTACAGGCACCGGCCGCCGAGTTATTCGTGGGCGCTGCGAGTTCGGACATTACGCCGGCGGGCCCCGTGGCCCTGGTGGGCCAGTTCAATCTGCGAATTTCCCGGACGAATGAAACTCCGCTGACCGCTAACGTGGTCGTGCTGGAGTCGCGCGACGGGGATCGTTCGCTCGACGCGGCGATCATGGTTTCCTGCGACCTGATCGGCATTCCGGCGGAGGTTCTGCGACTGGTGCGCGAGGAGGTGCAGAAGCGTCTGCCGGACTTGGATACGAAGAAAATTTTCCTGAACGGGACCCATACGCACACGGCGCCCGTTCTGGAGCCCGGCAATTTCGTGCTTCCCAAGGAGGGCGTGACACCGGTCGAAGAGTACCGGGCTTTTCTGGTCCAGCGAGTTGCCGACGCAATTGTCCAGGCGTGGAGCGGCCGCAGTCCGGGGAGCGTCACTTGGGGGCTGGGGCACGCCGTGGTGGCCTACAACCGCCGCGCAGTTTATGCCGACGGTTCGGCACAGATGTATGGCAAAACGAATGTGCCGGAGTTTCGCGGGCTGGAAGGGTACGAAGACCACGATGTCGGTTCGCTGTTCTTCTGGAACGAAGCCGGCAACCTGATCGGCATTGTGGTAAACGTGTCCTGCACGGCACAGGAGGTCGAAGGGCGATCGAACGTGAACGCCGACTTCTGGCACCCCGTGCGCGAGGCGTTGCACAAGCGGTACGGCCCGGACGTGTGCGTCCTGGGCTGGATCGGCGCGGCCGGCGACCAATCGCCGCACCTGATGTACCGCAAAGCGGCTGACGAACGTATGCTCAGTTTGCGCGGACTGAACCGTATGGAAGAAATCGCCCGCCGCCTGGACCGCGCCGTGGACGAAGCCTACGAAGCGGTGAAAGACGACCGGCATACCGATGTGCCCCTCATCCATCGCGTGGAAACGATTGCGCTGCCGATGCGGCTGGTCACCGACGCGGAATACGCCGAAGCGAAAGCGGCCGCGCAGCAGGCCGCCGACCAGATCGCCAAGGACCCCAAAGCGACCGACCAGCTGCAACGTCGCATGAAGTGGTACGAGGCGACGGTCGAGCGGTTCGAGAAACAACAGACCAACCCGTCCCCAACGCACGAAGTAGAAGTCCACGTGCTACGCATTGGCGACGCCGTCGTGTGTACCAACCCCTTCGAGTTGTTCACGGATTATGGCGTCCGCATCAAAGCCCGCAGTCCGGCGGTCCAGACGTTTGTCGTCCAACTGGTCGGACCGGGCAGCTATCTGCCCACGGAACGGGCCGTCCGCGGTGGCAGCTACAGCGCCGTGGTCCACAGCGGCCGAGTCGGCCCCGAGGGCGGACAGGTCCTGGTGGACCGGACGGTGGAACTGATCGATGCGCTGTGGGCCAAATGAACGCCTTGGTAAGAGCGACCACTCCTGTAAACGTGCTAACCTCTCTGGAGTTCACGCTTTAGCGTGTGTTTTGCGGCGGGCATCGCCCACCTGGCACGCTAAAGCGTGAACTCCAACAAGGCCCGGCACTGCGGATTTCCCAGAAAACATCACTTTTGCAGTGGTGACCAGATCCACTTGTATATTAGGAGGCCACTTCATGAAGTCCTGTATCTTTGTTCTGCTTGCTTGCCTTACCGGTTCGGCCCTGTCGGCGGACCCTGCACCTGGGCCTCGGTTTCGAGCCGGTGCGGCGACCAGCAACATCACGCCGCCTCTGGGTGGCGGGATCATCGGCGGTTTCGTGCCCTTTCCGGCCACGCACGTCCACGACGAACTGCACGCGCGGTGCCTTGTCCTGGACGACGGGAAAACCCAACTAGCCCTGGTCGTCCTCGACCTGCTGGGCATTCATCGCAGCGTCAGCGACGAGGCCCGCAAGCTGGTCGCGCAGAGTGCCGGGATACCGCCGGAACGCGTTCTGATCTGCGCCACGCACACGCACTCGGCCTGCAGCGCCCTGGGCAACCGCTACCAACCGGAACAACCGCTGGATGAATACCAGCAGTTCGTCGTTCGCCGCATCGCCGACGGAGTCAAGTGCGCGCAGAACAATCTTCGCCCGGCTCAAATTGCCTTTGGCACGGCCGAGGCGCCGGAGCACGTTTTCAACCGGCGGTGGTTCCTGAAGCCGGGCACGATGCCGCCCAATCCGTTCGGCGGCACGGACCAGGTAAAGATGAATCCTTCGGCGGGCAGTTCCGACTTGGTCGAACCGGCCGGCCCGACCGACCCGACGATTTCGTTCCTGTCCGTCCGCGAGCCCGACGGCCGGTCGATCGCCGTTTTCGCGGCGTACTCGTTGCACTATGTGGGCGGCGTCGGCTCCGGACACATCTCCGCCGACTATTACGGAATGTACTGCCGGCACTTGGAGCGGCTGCTGCAAGCGGAGAACCAGGATCCGCCGCCGGTTGCCATGCTGGCCAACGGGACCAGCGGTGATATCAACAATATCAACTTCCGCACGCCTCGGCCCGGCCAAGGGCCCTACGCCCAAATGCGCAAGGTGGCCGAGGACGTCGCCGGCAAGGTCCACGCGGCCCTGGCCAAGGCCGAGTATCGCGACCGTGTCACGCTGGCGGCCAGTTATCGTGACCTCGAGATCGCCCGGCGGCAGCCCACGGCCGAGCAGCTTGACTGGGCGAAGAAGAAACTCGCCGAGCCCGCCGCGGCGCCCGGCAAGGCGGACCTTCCGGCCATCTATGCCGATCGGATGTTGCGTCTGGCCGAATCCCCGCCGACCGTGCCCATCGCGCTGCAAGTCCTGCGCATCGGCGACGTCTGCGTGGGGACCATGCCCTGCGAGGTGCTGTGCGAGATCGGCTTGGATTTCAAGAAACGCAGTCCGCTGCAACCGGCGTTCCTGGTGTCGCTGGCGCATGGCTACTTGGGCTACCTGCCCACGCCTCGGCAACACGCCCTCGGCGGCTACGAGACGTGGCTGGGCACCAACCGGCTCGAAATCGACGCCTCGGACAAGATGCTCGACGCCCTGTTGCAGCTGGCGGCTGAATTGAAGCCAGCGGACGGAGAATAGTAGGCCGCAAACTCCGAGGCGGTGAGGATTGCTGTTGGAGTACAGCCTTTAGGCTGCGAAACGGATTGGAACGTCGCGAAAGACAGGCTAAAGCCTGGACTCCAACGCGAGGAACCTCGAAAAAACTACAGACTCTGCGTCCCAGAGCAAAGGCAACTCAGCAAAACACGAAGGAAATCCTCGATGAATGGCAGCAAGACCAACATCAACCCAACCGGCAATTGCTCAGATCGCGAGCGGGGATCACGCCACTGGACACCAGCCCCGAACAGTTCGGCCGCAGCGCCGCAAGGATCGAAACCGAGGCTCACCTCCTTGGCCGTCCTGACGGTTTTCTGCGTCGGCCTCCTATCCTGTTCGGCCACCGCAGCCGACCAACGCCCCTTTACCGCCTACTTGCAGGGCGACGCTCAATTGGTCGTCAGCCGCCAAGGCGACGACTACCTCGGCTTGAACGTGGCTGCCTGGGGGCCCAATTGGGCGTGGATGGGGCTGAACGGCAGCAGCCGCAACGAACAGGGGGCGGCCGTCGGAACGCTGGCGGGCAAAGTCAGCGGCACGGGCGTGCCGATCCGAGTCGCGTTCCACATGTCCCGGCCTGCGCCCCAGCGATTACAATTGGAGTACGAACTGCAGGCCGAGCAGGACACCGCTGTGACTTTCGTCGTTCTGGAATTGGCGCCCGGCAGAACATTCGAGGGCCGCGATGTCGTCGTCCAGTCGCAGGGCCGGCAGAGTTCCGTCCGCTGTCCGTTCGAGCGGCGCGGATTGGGCGAGCGCGTGGATAGCGTGCGCATGACGGATGCCCGTGGCGGCGTTACTACGATCCGTTTCGATCCGCCCTGCGAGATCCCTACGGACGGCGCCGCCCGCATCGTGCTGGCCAAAGACAAATTGCCCGGTAACGCCCCGCGCCGTTTGACCGTCAACGTCGAGCTTCCCGGCCCAGTGGAATTCTATCCCAGCGTCGCCGACTTGCCTGACGAACCCGGAATTGCAACCTGGTATCCGTGGCAGGCCACCGGCGACACGGAGGCCAGCGCAATCGGGCTGGACGACTGGCTTGACCGGCCCGCCGGCAAACACGGGCGGATCATCCGGCAGGAGGACAAGTTGCTGGTGAATGGCCAGCCGATCAAGCTCTGGGGTTTGAATCTGTGCTATGGCACTTGTGCGCCGGAGAAGGAGTTGGCCGACAAGCGGGCCGCATTTTACCGCAAGTACGGCATCAACTCGGTGCGGCTCCACAAGTACGCGGATGGTCCCGGTTGGGCCGGCATCCAATCGCCCGACAGCTTTGCCGAATTCGACACGGAAGGCTTGGACCGGATGGACTACCAGGTCGCGAAGTTCAAAGAGGCGGGGATCTATGTAAAACTTTCCGCCCACTTCGGCTCGCAGAAACTCGGCGCGGCCGACAAACAATACGTGCCTTATCTGGACGAGTTCGGCTCGCTTCGCGGCCGCAATGAGCGTGTCGAGACGCCGCACAGCGCCGTACATTACTCGCCGGAACTGCAGCGCCTGCAGATCCTGCAGATGGTGAAGCTGCTGCAACACAAGAATCCGTACACGGGGATGACCTACGCCCGGGATCCGGCGGTCGCGTTTCTTGAAATCATCAACGAGCAGAGCATCTTGTTCTATTCGTCGATGGCGCCGCTGAAGGCCAGCCCGACGCTCCGCAAGCAGGTCGCCGAACGATTCTGCGATTGGCTGGACAAGAAGTACGGCGGTGAACAGCAGCTGGCAGCCGCCTGGAGCAAGGACGCCTTCGACAGCTTCGCCGGCGAGGGTTTTCCATCCGAGGGCGAGCGACTGGACAGGAAGAACATCCTGCCGCTGGGCAATCCGTGGTTCTGGGATCCGGTCCAATTGAGCGGGTCCCAAGCATTCCGACGCCAACGGCTGCTCGATTCGCTCCAGTTCCTGTACGAACTGCAGTGCGAGTTCTTTCAACGGTATGTCGCGGCAGTCCGCCAGGCGGGATACCAGGGCGAGATCCTCAGTTCGAATTGGCAAGCCGGCCGGGCGTACAGCCACCTCGCCAACCTGCACTCGGACTACCTGGTGGGCACCATCGACCGGCACAACTATTTCGGCGCCGGCCAAGCCAACGCCTCGATGCTCGCGCGGGCCGGTTCCGGCATGCTCAGCAGCGGGATGCAGCAGGTGCTCGACCGGCCGTTCATGCTGTCGGAATGGATCCACGTGTTCCCCAACGAGTTGGGCGCGGAAGGCCCCGCGATTATCGGCGCTTATGGCCTGGGGCTGCAAGGCTGGGACGTGTCGTACCTGTTCCAGAACCGCGACAACGGCGGCTTTAGCGACCGGATCGGCCGCGACCAATGGGACGTCACCTCGCCGCAGATTCTGGGCCTGTTCCCCGCGGTTGCACGTCAAGTCCACCGTGGCGACGTGCGGCAGTCGGAGGTGACCGCCGTGCGGAACGTACACGTGCCGTCGCTGTTCGAGGGCCGGCTGAGCTTCGACGACACCGTGGCCCAGGGTTACGATGACAAGGAATTGGACAGCAGCAAGGTCTCCTCGCGCGCCCTGGCCGTCGCCCGCAGCGTGATCGCCTTTACGGACAAATATGCCGATACGCCTGCCTTCGACCTCGCACCGTACCAGCGTGACGGGCAGATTGTCTCCAGCACCGGCCAGCTGCGCTGGCAGGAGCGCAGTGCGAACTCCGGCGGGTTCTTCACCATGAACACGCCCGGTACCGCGGCCGTCGTCGGCTTTGCCGCTGGACAGCGGTGTGAGTTGGGCAGTGTCACGATCGAGCCGGAGAGCCCGTTCGCGGCCATTTATGTCACGGCCCGCGAGCCCACGGCAACGATCGATTCGGCCCGCGAGTTGCTGATTGTTGGTCTGGCGCGAGCCCGCAATACGGGCATGAAGTTCTCGCCCGGCGGCGACCGGATTCTGGCCCGCGGCGCAGCCCCGATCGTCATGGAGCCGGTCAAGGCCAGGATCACGCTCCGCCGACCGGGTGCGCCGCGCGTCGTCCTCCTGGACCACGATGGCCGGCCCACCGCGGAAACACTGGATCCGGCCGGCGGCACGTTGACGATCGACGGCACCCGCGACCGCACACCGTACTACCTGGTGCGGTACTGATTTGGCCCCCGAGGAAACGCCGGAGACGAACGACGCGGGACGCCCCGCGGTGGGACCGTTCCGCAAGCCTTGTGGGGCGAGTCGCAAGGCGATAAAATGAAAATGTAATCACAGCTTGTGGAAACAGAAAATGACGACCGCCAGAGCCTCATCCGTTCTCCGGTCATGAAGATTTCATTGTCGATGGAGCCATGCCGATGAGCGAGTTAATCTTCCTTGTCGAAGACGATCCTGCGGGCGGTTACATCGCTCGAGCTCTGGGATGTTCGGTCTTCACCGAAGCCGACACGCTGGACGAGTTGCGACGCAACGTTCGGGACGCCGTCGATTGCCATTTTGCGGAACGGATGGGGCCACGAGTCATACGCCTCCACTTCGTGCGTGAGGAAGTGTTGACGCCATGAAGCTC
The DNA here is from genome assembly GCA_964645045.1 of uncultured Pirellulaceae bacterium. Classification (GTDB taxonomy): domain Bacteria; phylum Planctomycetota; class Planctomycetia; order Pirellulales; family Pirellulaceae; genus Anammoximicrobium. The sequence goes on from CAZXYZ010000073.1 coordinate 55,834, forward strand.
CCACGCGACCTCTCCGGGGAAGACGTTGCCCGCGGCTTGGAACGTGTCGGTTACGTAGTGACCCGCCGGAAAAGTTCTCACATTCGGCTCACGACCCAACGCGACGGCGAACACCACGTAACGGTTCCAGACCACGACCCGCTGAAAGTGGGCACGCTCGCCGCCGTCCTTGCCGACGTCGGCGAATACCTCCGTTTGGACCGCGAGGCGTTGCTCGACGAAATGTTTGGCTGAACGGCCGCACCCGTACGCCACCCGTTCCCTCAGCGTTTCGTCCAATAATCAAAACTAGCACTTTGTCCACGTGCGGGCCGACCAGCTTGACGAATTCCTGATGCGCCCGATGGGGCAGGTACGCGGTCCGGCCATCTATGTCACGGCCCGCGAGCCCACGGCAACGATCGACTCGGCCCGCGAGTCGCTGATTGTTGGTCTGGCGCAAGCCCGCAATACGGGCATGAAGTTCTCGCCCGGCGGCGACCGGATTCTGGCCCTCGGCGCGGCCCCGATCGTCATGGAGCCGGTCAAGGCCAGGATCACGCTCCTCCGACCGGGTGCGCCGCGCGTCGTCCTCCTGGACCACGACGGTCGGCCCACCGCGGGAACGCTGAAGCCGGCTGGCGGCACCCTGACGATAGACGGTGCCCGTGACCGAACACCGTACTACCTGGTGCGGTACTGAATTTCTCTGGAGACGTAAATTGTGAGCATGCGATGGACTCGACGGTCTGATGATCCGAGCGGCCGTCCGTCTCGTTCTCGGCTGGCTTCTGGCGCCGTCGGGCCGGGGCCTCCCGTATTGACACACGGCCTTAACTCGCTACGCTGCAGGGCGTTCCCTGCTTGTCGCTGACGCGGCGCAACCCGCACGGGCCAGACAGCCCGCGACGTTGGACAGACAAGGGGAGCGGCTGCGAACGATTCTGAAATTGCCCCGCCAATACCAGAATGATTCTGATTTTGGGGCTGTTACCACAGAATTATTCTGATGACATAACTGTTCGTGCCCTCGGGTGCGCGGG
>CAZXYZ010000074.1:0-55830 GCA_964645045.1 uncultured Pirellulaceae bacterium
TCCGCCGTGCCGGGTCTTGTTGGAGTCCATGCTTTAGCGTGTATCGGCGGCGGGCTTCGCCCGCCCGGGCAGCCTAAAGGCTGTACTCCAACTGAATCGTCTGTCAGCTTTTCCTGAGAAATCCGAACTTTACAGGGGTGGTTCAGGGCGGCAGCCACCGCCCTGAACCCGCCATCCCCCCTTGACTCACCACGTTTCCCTGCTTAGCGTTGGTGCTGTGGAAGAAAGGCCATAACCTGCCGGAAGAAGCTCCTCTTGCGCATTCTATGTCTGCGTCCCCCCCCAACTACAATAGCCCGACGCCGGGCGCGGCGATATCGCCGCTCCAGCCGGCGCGTGGTGTCAGGAACGAATGGCACTGTCATCGGCCTCGGGACCCACAACATCTTGTGCGGCTGAGGACAACAGCTCCTGACATCTTTTTCGCTACGAGGTTATGAATACGACAGCTTCCACCAAGTTGCCTGCGTTGGCGAGGATCCGGCAGTTCAAGCAGCAGTTCGCGGCTTCGCCGAACGATCAGAGCACGTATACGCGGTTGTGGGTCGCGTTGGCTACGGTCGATCAGCCGGACCTGCTTGCCGAGTATCCCGACGGACGGATTCCTGCGACCTACGAACATCTCATCGCCTTGGGCAACCACGCGTTCTTCAACGGCCGGTTCGAGGAGGCCGCGCGTTTCTACGCGCAGGCTCGGAGCCAGCAGCCGGAATGGCCCTTTGCGGCGGGGACGCTGGCTTACACCTTGTCGACGCTCGGACGCCACGCGGAGGCCGATGCCATTTTTCAGCGTGTGGCCAAACGCTATGCGTGGCCGTACGGAAACCTCCGGCTCGGCGAGGAGTTTTGGCAGGCTCTCCAGGCCGCCGATGAACCGGTGCATCACGTCGACATCCGATTCCCCGGGCGGGACCGTGCGATGGGTTGGTGGGCGCTGATCAGCGTCGATGCCGGCTATCTCGAACGCTACGTGCCGGCCATGGCCGATTCGTTCCTGCGGCATCACGGTGACGAGGCCGGCTTGCACGTGCATGTCGTCAATCCCACCGGCTCGTCCCGCGAACTGGCGCAGCGGCTGTTCCAGGCGTCGGCCGGTCGAGTGGCGATCAGCACGGAGACCGTCGGGGTCGGCGTGGATCAACTCGCGACCTGCGAGCGGATTCGAGAGCGGCGTGTCTACTACGCCAGCAGCCGTTTCCTCATCGCCCCGCAGTTGCTTCACCGCTACGATTGTCCACTGGTGATTCTCGACGCCGACCTGATCGTCAAACAAGACCTGGCGCCCCTGGTCGCCGCTGCGGGGGCTTGGGACGTGTCTCTCACACGCTACCCCGTGAACCGACAGCTTCTCTGGCAGCAATACTTCGCGAGCTTTCAAGTGCTCCGGCCGACGGCCGGCGGGCTGGCGTTCGCGACGCTGCTGGCCAAATACCTCCGTGATTTCCTGGACCGCGATCGCTGGATTTGGCCCCTGGATCAAGCGGCTCAGTACAGCCTCGGCGAGTATCTCCGCAGCGCCGCCGGGCCGAACACGCCCCACATCCTGCATCAAACGCCCGAAAACGTCACGGCCGGCACGTACTTCGAGAACTTCACGGGCAGCATGGCCCGCCCGGAAAAGATGGCAGGAACCGTCTCTTGCGATCGCGCGGGGCATGAGCGGCGGAGAACCGAAGACGGTTGCTGACATCTTCTCCGGCCTTGCAGGGCAGGACCTTGGTAGCCGGCACCTGCGCCCCTTTCCGCCGCGTCAGCCCCGCGTGATGCGCCAGCAGTGCTGGCATCGTTGCGGGCAAATCGCGTGTTTCTCCGCCGTCGGCGGGCAACTGGTCTTGATGCGATCTGCCCCGGTGTCTAGCATCCGCCGCGATTGTCTCCGCTGGCGTGTCGACGATGAAATCGCGGGCAAGCGGAAGAAGGGGTCCGTATTGTTCGTCGCTTAGCAGGTACACGCGGTGATCCAATTACGACGGGTTCTGCAGCAACTGAGTACGTCCGCCGGCGTGCGTTACGGCGCGCTGGGCCTGCTGCTGTTGTTCGTACTCTGGGGCTGGATCAGCATCGGCGCCGAAGGCGGCTCGTACCAGGCGTTTCCGCTGCAGCACAAGAAAGCCGCGGAGATTCAACCGCTGCTGACGCCGCTGCTCCAAAATCTCCAGCCGCCGCCGCACATCATTGCCGACCCGCAGGGAAATCAGATTCTGCTGCGCGGCTCCGACAAGGCGCAGCAAATCGTGCGTCAATTCCTGGCGTCCGTCGATCGGCCGCGGACGGCATCGCCAGTCGCGCGACCGGCCCAGCCTTCGGCCGCGGCACCCGTCGTGCAAGGCTATCCGGTTCCGCGGGAACAGCTGGCGGCGACGGCGGCCCGGCTCGAAGCACGGTTTCGCGAGCGCCCGGAAGTGCGCCTGACAACGGATCCGGATACCTCCCAAGTCATCGTGCTGGCGCCGCCGGATGTGCAAGCCTTGATCGCTGGCGAGCTGGCGCGTCCTGCCATGGTCGGGGCGGCGGGTGCTACCGGGCGGCCTGCGTCCCTGCCCGCGCGGCCGACGGCAAGTTCGCTGCAATTGACGCGCGTGCCGTTGGCGAGGATCGAAACTCAACTGCGTCAGATGCTCGGTCCGCGTTTCGAACCGCGGCCCCCCAGTCAAACGGGAGGACCGGACTTCGTGCTGATCAAGGGCACGCGGCGGTTGGAAATCTCCCTGGAGCGGCCGACGAACACCGTCCACCTGTTCGGCGACCCGCCGCTGGTCACACAAATCCGTCGCCTGCTGTCCGCACTCGACGTGACGGAGCCCGTCCCCGGAGTCACTCGGCAGGCCGTCCGCATCATCCCACTCGAACGCGCGGATCCCGCCAAGGTTGAGCAGGCGGTCGATGCGTTGCGTCAGGATTCGGAGGCCGGCTCGCCGGCGGCCAAGCCGGCCTCGGGCGACACCAGCCGGCACGAGCCGCAACCGCGCTGGCCCGTCCGCCTGGCCCAGCATTCCGAACCGGCCGGCGCGGGCCAGCCCGCGGCCGCCGAGCCGGACGTGCGCCGCATTCCCGTTGCCGAAGAACCCGGCGCCGCGCCCCCACAGCAGGAAGATCGTTTGCGCCAATTGGGAGACAACGTCGAAATCGAGACGCTGCCCGACCTGGACGTGATCATCCTGCGCGGCCGCGATCCGGATGTCGACGAAGTGGCGCGAATCATTGCCGAACTTGAGCGGTTAAGCGCCGAGACCATTCCCCAGATTGAGATTTACCGCCTGCGGCACGTTCACTGCCTGTCCCTGGTCCGGATTATCGATCTGGTCGCCCAGGATCTGATCGGCGGCCGCCAGGGCAAGATCCACATCACGCCGCTGGTCAAACCCAACGCCGTGCTGTTGGTGGGCTGGGGTGAAGCGGTCGCGGCCATGAAAGAACTGATCGCCAAGCTGGACATCCCTGTCCCGCCGCAGTCGCAGATCCGCGTGTACCGTCTGCGCCATGCTCCGGCGGCGACCGTTCGGCAGACGATCGAACAGACGTTTCCGGCCCCCGAAGGCCTGGGACCGCGGGTCCAAGTCACCGTCGACAGCCGCACCAATTCGCTGATCGTCCGCGCCGCGCCCGGCGACCTGACTGAAGTCGACCTGTTGATCGGCCGCCTCGATCACGGCAGCAGTGGCGCGGTGAACCAGGCGCGGATCTTCAAGCTCAAGAATACGTTGGCCGTCGATCTGGCCGCAACGCTGCAAAACGCGATCAGCGCCGCCGCCGGCGGCACAGGCGACCAGCGGTCCGCCGTCCTCGAGTTGCTGACGGCCGACGTGGCCGGTCAGAAACTGATCCGCTCCGGCCTGCTGCAGGACGTGATCGTGACCGCCGATCCGCACACTAATTCGCTGCTCGTCACGGCGCCAACCGACAGCCTGGAGCTGGTGGCCGCCTTGATCGAGCAATTGGACACGCCCACGGCCGTGGCCCAAATCAAGGTCTTCAAGATCGTCAACGGCGACGCCAACAGCCTGGTCGAGATGCTCCGCGTCCTGCTGCCGGCCGAGGTGACCGTGGCCGGTCCCCAGCTCGCCGCGGCCGAAGGCGAGACGAACCTGGTTCCCGTCCGTTTTTCCGTCGACGTCCGCACCAACAGCATCATCGCCACCGGCTCGCAGGACGACTTGGCCATCATCGAGGCGTTGCTGTTGCGGCTGGATGAAGAAGACGTCGAGCAACGCGTGAATACCGTCTACCGGTTGAAAAACGCGCCCGCGGGGGATGTGGCAACGGCCATCAACGAGTTCCTCCGCAGCGAGCGGGTCGTGCAACAGGCCGCGCCCGGCATGCTCAGCCCCTTCGACCAGATCGAGCGCGAGGTGATCGTGGTGCCTGAGCCGGTCAGCAATTCGCTGATCATCAGCGCCACGCCGCGGTTCTCGGAGGAGATCCAGAAGGTCGTGGAAGAGTTGGACAAGCAGCCGCCTCAGGTGATGATTCAGGTGGTGATCGCGGAAGTCGAACTCAACAATGTGGACGAGTTTGGGATCGAATTGGGCTTGCAGGATTCGATCTTGTTCGATCGCAGCCTGTTGAGCAATCTGGAGACGATCACCGAAACGACGACCAATGGTCTGATTGAGACCGTCCAGGAAGAGATTGTGGCAGCCAATAACACGCCCGGCTTCGATTTCAACGGCCAGCCGTTGGGGAACGCGGGCAGCGAGCGCGCCTTTGCCGGGTCGAACCGGGTGGGCACGCAGGGAACGTCGTTCTTCAACATGGGGCGGACCAACGGCGAATTGGGGTACGGCGGCATGGTGCTGTCCGCGTCGAGCGAAAGCGTCAGCCTGATGATCCGTGCCTTGCAGCATTCGCGGCGGATGGAAGTCCTCGGACGGCCGCAAGTGATGACCTTGGACAATCAGCCGGCGTTCATCCAAGTCGGGGAACGCGTCCCGCGGATCTCGGGGTCGCGGTTTGACGGCCGCGTGCAGACCAACGACATCGAATACGAAAACACCGGCTTGATCCTCGGCGTCACGCCGCGGATCAGTCCCGACGGCATGGTGGTGATGGAAATCGACGCGGAGAAGTCCCGGGTGGGCGACGAGGCGCAGGGGATCCCTGTTTCCGTCGTCGAGGGGCGGGAGATCCGCTCGCCACGGATCACGGTCACCATGGCCCAGACCACGGTCAGCGCTACCGATAACGAAACCATCGTGCTGGGCGGACTGATTACCAAGGACACCGAAGTGATCAAACGCCGGGTGCCCTTCTTGTCGGACATCCCCGTCCTGGGCCATCTGTTCCGCTACGACGGCTCGGACTTACGCCGGTCCGAGTTGCTGATCTTCCTCACGCCGCACATCGTCCGGACTCGCGAGGACATGGAACGGATCAAGCAGACGGAGGCGGCGAGGATGAGCTGGTGCTTGGCCGATGTCCACGAGATTCATGGTCCAACCGGATTGTACGAGGACGTGAACGGCGGGTGCCTGGTGGGCGAAGGCGAAGTGGTTTTCCCTGATACCAACCCGGAAGGCCGCCGGCCCGGCGAGTTTTCGCCGGAGCCGGTCCCGCTTGAAAGGTTGCCGCTCTCGCCGAACTTCCAGCAGTTGCCCACGCCGGCACCGCCGCCCGCAGCGCCGCCGGATGCGGCCGGCGCTCCCTTGCCATGAGGAGCCGCAACGTACGATGACGCAAACGAACTCGAGCTGCACCCGCAACCATAATTGGGTGGAATTCACTCCATCGAGGCCGGATCAAGCCGGTCCTAAAACGCATGCGCATCGGGGCTCGGCGCATCCGGGCTCAGACGTACAGAATTCAATTCTCGCGGAGCGAAGCGTGTTCGCAAAGCAAAATGATGGACCGCGAAAATTGAATTCTGTACGTCTGAGCCCTTGGTCCGCGGCCACGAACGGCGGTCATGCCCGCCGGCTGGCTCCGGCGTTCCTCAGCCTGTTGCTGGCCCTGACGGGCTGTGCCAACAAGCTGGAACTGGGCGAAGGCTTTGCGCTATGGGAGTCCGAGCCTCAACCGCAGACGCCCGACAGCGTGGCCGCGGTTTGGACCGAAGCGTCGCTGCATCATCCCGGGGAGCCCGTGGTCCGAGGCTTCGGCGGGCGGATCATCTTCCACGGCGGCGACCAGCAGCAGGCGGTCCCGGTCGAAGGCAAGGTGATCGTCTACGCCTACGATAACGACCGGCCGAACCAGCAAGATCCGGCGCCGGATAAGAAATATGTTTTTCCGGCCGACAACCTGGCGGCTCATCAGAGCGACTCGAAACTCGGGCCTTCCTACAGCTTCTGGCTGCCCTGGGACAATGCCGGCGGCCCGCAACGGCGGATCAGTCTGCTGACGCGATTCGAAGACAAGAGCGGCAGGATCGTCATGTCGCAAATGGCGCACGTCACGCTGCCCGGTCCGATCGCACCAACTCCCGGCAACTCCGGATTGGCGCAGTCTCCGCAGGATCTGCCGAGCCGGAACGTCCGGCCCGGAATCGGACAAGAATACCCGGGCAGGGAGGTGCCGTCCGGTTGGTCTTCAGCGGGTCCGGTCCCCGGCATGTCGCCTGATATCCAACCTGTTTCCTACGACGCGCCTGTCATCGATCCCCGGCAGGCGGCCGCACCGCAGGCTTCTAAACCGCCGCGGTCGGTGACCATCGACGTGGCGCCGCGGCAAGCCAATCGGCTGCTCTCGGCATCGCGCAACGGAGTAAGTCGGCAAGATTCCGGACAGGAAAGCCGGCCGTCCCAGAGACCGGCCCAGCCGGTGACCGCAACCGATGCCGGATCCGTCAGTCTCGCACCGGCGGCGGGAGTGGCGGCGGCAAGCGAGCAGACCGCACCGTTAACCGGTTCTGCACCGACGCAATCCCCGGCTCGAAACCTACCAGCAACTCGGCCAACTTACGATCCCGTGCGCAGGCAACCGCACCACGGAGAGTGGCCACGCCGCCTTCCACCGACACCTCGATCCGGCTGGACCCAGCCGGCGCCGGCACCGCCTGCAGACGACGCACCAGAGCGTCGCTGACTTCCGTCGACGGCGGCGGGGAAAACTCGAAGTCGATCCTCAGACGAGGGGCATACATCGGCACCCTCGGCGGCCGGACCGCGGCGGCCGTCTGATTCGCGTCCGGCGCCAACTCGACCTGCAGTTCGTCGATCGCCGAACGGATCTCTTCGCCGTCCCCCCCGGCCTGCTGACTGCCCACGAACTGCTGAGTCTCGCCCACGTCGGTGCCGACGAAATCCGCCGCTGCGCGGTTTCCGCGGACAAACCGCGCGTCCTCACTGATCAGCGAACCCCCAACTTCGCCGGCCACCGGTTTTGCCTCGGCAGTGCCCCTGGCAGCACTGGCACGGTTGGTCGGCCGGGCCGCGGACGACCGGCTGGCCGCAGAAGGCGAAGGCTGACGCGAGATCGAACTGCCCAGGCTGCGATTTCCGAATAATTGCGCCAGCGCACCATGGGCAGGCAGGAACCACACGGCCAGGGTCACGACAAGCAAAGTGTTTTTTCGTGTCATCGGCGCGCGTCCTGTGAAGTCAACCAGACTATCGTCCGTTCAGTATACCTCGCGGCGAACTTTGGCAACAAGTTCCGGATTAGCCAGATTAACCGAGTTTACCATGCGTGTGAATCCGGGTATCCTAGGAGGAGAACAGTTTTACACACCGCTTGAAAGCAGTCCAAGTATACCCCCCCTACCCACGCACTTGCGATTTGTAGCGCGGCTGGCGGCCGCGCAACCAAGCTTTCCTCATGCCATCCGTGCCCCGGCCCTGCCATCCGTGCTACGAAACCGCATTCCTTCGGAGGCCCCCGTCGTGAAACACACGAACTCCTTCGCAATCGTCAATCCGCGTTTCTCGTTGGTTGCCCTGCTGATCCTCGGCTTGGCTGCCGGAGCCGTTGTGCAGGCCCCAACCTCAGCGGGCGCGGAGTCCCCTGCCGCCCCAACTGCCGAATCGCCGGAAACACCCGTGCCTGCCGCGGAGCCGGCCAAGCCCGCAGCGGAAGCCCCAGCGCCTGCTGCCGAGGCAGCCGCGCCCGCTGCTGAGGTAGCCCCCGCCCCTGCCGCGGAACCAGCGAAGCCTGCTGCGGACGTTCCTGCGCCCGCCGCCGAGGCAGCCGAGCCCGCTGCAGCAGCCCCCGCGCCCGCTGCTGAGGCAGCCAAGCCTGCTGTCGAAGCGTCCGCGCCAGCCACGGAGGCACCCAAGCCTGTTGCCGCGACACTCGGCGCAAAACCCGCCGTGGAACCCGTCAAGCCGCCGGTCGAACTGCCCGAAAAGCGGCTGCGGTTCACCTTCCGCTACCAGCGCTGGTCGGATGTCCTGGAGTGGTTTGCGGAACAAGCCGACCTGTCGCTGGTGTTGGATGCCCCGCCGCCGGGGACCTTCAACTATTCCGATAACCGCGACTACTCGGCATCGGAAGCACTCGACCTGTTGAACAGCGTGCTGCTGACCAAAGGCTACACGCTGATCCGCCGCGAGCGCATGCTGACGCTGATCGATGTGTCGGAGCAATTTCCCGAGGGGCTGATCCCCAAGGTGACGCTGGAGGAAGTCGGGAAACGAGGCAAGCACGAACTGGTGACGGTCGAGTTCACGCTGGGCCGCCGTGATCTCGAAGCCGTAACCGCAGCGGTTACGCCGCTGCTGGGACCGTACCATAAGCTGCTTCCCGTCGCTCCCACCAAACAACTGTTCGTGACCGATCGGGCAGGCGTCATGAGCGAGGTCCAAAAGGTCGTCCAATCCATCCCTGAGACCCCACTGCCCGTTCAACCGGCCGTACCGCCCAAGCCCGAGCCTCCCCAATTGAAGGTCTATCCGATCGACAAGGGTGATCCGGACGCGCTGCTGCCCATTCTGGAGAAACTGGTGCCAACGGCTCAGTTGGTCTTCGATCCGAACCTGAACCAGTTGCACGCCAACGCGACTCCCACGCAGCACGCCAGTATCGAGACCATCCTGGACCAGATTCGCACCGCTGCTTCGACGGATCGAGAACGGCGCGTCGAGGTGTACCAGTTGGACCCGCCGGCGCCGGGGACGGGAGCGAAACTGACCGAGATGTTCAAAGCCGTCGTTCCCAAGGCGACGGTGTCGCTCAAGGAAGACGGTACGGCGGTGATCGTTTGGGCCTCGCCCGCCGAACACGAGACGATCCGCGAGGCGCTGAGCAAATTGGGCGGGGGACCCACCGGCGATCCACTGACCTCGCCCCAACTGGAGATTTACCGGCTGACTCGCGTGGATCCGACCAAACTGATCACGATGCTCGAAAAGCTGGTGCCCGACGCGAAGCTCAGCTACGACGAGCGATCGCGCAGCCTGATCGCGTTGGCCAAGCCGGCGGACCAGCAAGCGATCCGGGCGACGCTGGTCCGGGTGCAGGCCGAGGGTGACGCACCGGGCGCGGATCAGCCGCAATTCGAAACGTATGAAGTCCGCGCCGCCGGGATGGCCGCGGGAACGGCCGCCGGGGGCGAAGCCATGATTTCCCAGGTCCAGCCGCTGGTGCCGGAGGCCAAAATCAACTACGACGCGCGAACCAGCCGCCTGGTCGTCTACGGAACGGCGGCAGAGCAACAACTGGTCAAGTCGGCCCTGGAGAAGTTGGGCCTGGAGAAAGCGACGGGCGACACCCGCACCATGGAAGCGTACCTCTTGGACGGGGCCGATCCGACCGCCACGCAGACGCTCCTCCAACAGTTGGTTCCGCTGGCAGAGTTCACCGCGGACGCCACCCAGCAGCGCCTGGTCGCGGTCGCCGCGCCGGCCGATCACGAACGGATTAAGAGCACCCTGGAGAAACTGCGGCCGAACCCGGCCGGTCCGCAGTCGGCGCAATTGAAGTTCTATGCGTACGAGCAGGAACCACCGGCCGAAGTGCTCGAACTGCTCGGCAAGGTCGCCCCGCAGGCCAGAATCACCGTCGATAAGGACAATGAGCGCTTGCTGGTCGTGGCTCCGCCGACCAGCCAAACGGCGGTCGAAACGGCCCTCCAGCAATTCCAGCAGGCCACGCCGGCCAAGGGCAAACCCGAACTGGCCACGTACACGATCAAATCGTCCGATCCGGCCAGTCTCTTGGAACTGCTGAAAGTCCGCTATCCCAAGGCGCAACTCGTGCTCGACGCTCCGACCAAACGCGTGCTCGTCTGGGCATCACCGGAAGACCAGGAGTCGCTGGCGGCATCGATCCAGAAGCTGGAAGCCGAGCCGGCTGCCGACGAGCAGCCGCGATTCGAATCCTATCCGCTGTACGGCTTTGCGACCGCCGCCGAAGCCGGCACGCTGGTCACCTCGCTGCAGCCGCTGGTCGCCGGCGCGCGGTTCACAATCGACAGCAAAGTCAAGAATCTGATCGTCTGGGCCACGGACAAAGAACACAAGATTGTCCGCCGCGCTTTGGAGCGGCTGGGCCAAGGCCCGGCTCCGCAGAACACGCCGCAGTTGGAAGTCCATCGGCTGGTCAAAGTCGATGCCACCACAACCCTGGCCCTGCTGCAGAAGCTCGCTCCCGACGCCCAGCTGACCCTGGACGCCAAGACCGGCAGTCTGATCGCAATGGCCGTGCCCGCCGATCAGGCGCTGATCCGTACCACGCTGCAGCAGTTGCAGCCGGGCCTGGGCGGCGACGCCGGTCCCACCGTCCGCTTTCATCCCCTGGTGCGTGCGCCGTCCGAGGGTCTGCTGAGCATCCTGAAAGAAATGGCGCCTACCGCCCAGCTGACGGCCGACGCGGAAAACAAACGCCTGATCGCGGTGGCCACCGCGGCGGACCACGAGGCCATCCAGAAGATCATCGAACAGTTCGAGTCCAGCACGCCGCCCGAGGAACCGCGCAAGCTGGCCGTCTATCCGGTCACGGCAGCTCAGAAGAAACGCTTCGAGGCCGTTCTGCCGACGCTGCTGATCGAGATGCCGGGCCTGCAAGTCCTGGCCGACGCCGACCCCGGCTCGCTGACCGTCTGGGCCAGACCGAGCGAACAGCTCAAACTCGGCGAGCTGATCCAACAGCTGGAACGAGACGTGCCGCAGACCGAACAACTGCAGCTGGTGACTTACTCCTGTGCGGTCGCCGACCCCACGACGATTTCCATGTTCGTGACCACGCTGTTTCCCGATGCCAAGTTCGTGGTCGACGCCAAATCCCGGCGGATCCTGGTCTGGGCTCGGCCGCAAGATCACGAGAAGATCAAGCCCGCCCTGGAACAACTTAGCAGCGGCGGAACGCCGGGCGATTTTGAATTGCAGTTCCAGGCGTATCCGCTGTCCAAAGTCGCGCCCGAAGTGGCGGTGCCGATGCTCCAGCAGCAACTGCCTGAAGCCAAGCTTGTCGCCGACGCGACATCCAAGCGGGTCCTGGCCTGGGCCAACAAGGCGGACCAGGCGGTGATCGCCAAGGCCGTCGAGCAACTGCAATCGGGAGCGGACGATCCGGGCAAGCCGCGGCTGGTGGTCTACCCGCGCGGCGATGCCGACCCGCAAGCCCTCGTGCTGATGCTCACCAGCCTCGTCCCGACGGCCCGTCTGGCCGTGGATTCCCAGACCGGCGGCCTGGCGGCCTGGGCCACGCCCGACGAACACGAAGCGATCCGCAAGGCCGTCGAAGAGATGTCCAAGGACGAGGTGACGGCCTCCAAGCCGACCACCAAGGCGTATGCCCTGAAGAACATCACGGCGGTGGCGGCCCTGCCCGTGCTGACCACGGCGGTGCCCACCGCGAAAATATCGGCCGGCGCCGACGAGAGCCAGGTCGTCGCGGTGGCTCGGCCTCCCGAGCATCAACTGCTGCAGGCCATTCTGCAGGAGATCGACGTCGAAGGCGCGGCGGCAGCCAAATCGGCCGTCGCCGTGTACAAGCTCCAGCGGCAGGACGCGGCCACGGCGATGACTTACGCGATCAGTTTGTTGACGCAGGCCTTTCCCCGCGCCCGCCTCTTGGTGGGCACCGAACCGGGCCAGTTCGTCGCCTGGGCCTCGGCCAAGGACCACGAGGGAATCAAGGCGTTGGTCGACCAACTGAATGCCGGGCCGCCGCCGGAAGAAATGCCCGAAGCCGCGGTCTACTCCCTGAAGCACATCACCGCCACGACCGCGCTAAACCTGCTGACCACGGCGGTGCCCAAGGCCAAGCTCACCCCCGACGCCGAAGACACACGCCGCTTGACCGCGTTTGCCAGCCCGGCCGACCAGGCGGCGATCCAGCAGATCCTGGAGAAGATCGACGTCGCGGGAGACGCCGCCGGCGGCGCCACCGTCGGGGTCTACAAGCTCGAAGGCACGACGGCCGCCAGTTCGCTGTACTACACCCTGAGCGTCTTTCGCACGGCGTTCCCGAAAGCCACGTTCTCCGTGGGTGCCGAAGCCGACCAGTTTGTGGCCTGGGCCACGGCCAAGGATCACGCCGGGATCAAAGCCCTGGTCGAACAAATGAACGCCGCACCGCCTCCGGAAGACACGCCCAAGGTGGCGTTGTACACGCTGCAGTGGATCACCGCGACGACCGCCACCGCCGTCCTGACGCCGGCGTTCCCCAAAGCGACGTTTACCGCCGACCCCGCCGATCCTCAGCGGCTGACGGCATTGGCTCGCCCCGCGGATCACGAGAAGATCAAGGCCGTGCTGACCGAGATCGACGCCGAAGGCGCAGGCGGCGGACGCTCGTCAGCGGCCGTGTATCGGCTCCAGCGGCAGACGTCTCCCACGTCGATGACTTATGCGATCAGCCTGTTGACCCAGGCCTTTCCGCGCGCCCGCTTCCTGACCGGGACCGAACCCAACGAGTTCGTCGCCTGGGCCTCGGCCAAGGATCACGAAGAGATCAAGGCCCTGGTCGATCGTCTAAACGCCGGGCCGCCGCCGGAGCAAGCTCCCGTGGCCACGGTGTACTCACTCAAGCACCTCTTGGCCACGACCGCCCTGAGCGTGCTGACCCCCGCGGTCCCTCTGGCCAAACTCACGCCCGACACCGAGGATACCCGCCGCTTGACCGCCTTTGCCAGCCCGGCCGACCAGGCGACGATCAAGGCCATCCTGGACAAGATCGACATCGAAGGCGATCGGGCGGGCGGCGAGACCGTCGCCGTGTACGTGTTGGAAAACCAAACCAGTTCGATTGCGACGTACTACACGCTGTCCGTTTTCCGCACGGCGTTTCCCCAAGCCGTGTTTTCCACGGGCGCTGACCCCGGCCAGTTCATCGCCTGGGCCGCGGCCAAAGACCACGCCGGGATCAAGACGCTGGTCGAGCAGATCAACGCCGGACCGCCGCCGGAGCAGAAGCCTCAGGTGGTCCTGTACACGCTCAAGTTCATCACGGGCACCGCCGCATCCCAAGTGCTCCAGACCGCCGTTCCCCAGGCGACCTTCACCACCGACCCGGACGATCCCCAACGGCTGACCGCCAGCGCCCGCGCCGCGGATCACGAGACGATCAAGACGGTGCTGGACGAGATCGACGTCGAAGGCGAAGGCGGCGGACGTTCGTCGGTGCAGATCTACAAGCTCCAGGGCCAGCAAGCTGCCACCTCCATGACCTATGCGTTACAGTTGTTGACCACCGCCTTTCCCCGCGCCCGCTTTTCGCTGGGCACCGAGCCCAGCCAGTTCGTCGCTTGGGCCAGCCCGAAGGACCACAAGGACATCCAGGCCCTGGTCGGCCGCCTGAACGCCGCCCCGCCGCCCGACGAGGCGTCCAAAGCCGCCGTTTATACCCTGAAAGAGATCTCCGCCACGACCGCCATGTCCGTCCTCCGCTCCGCCGTCCCCCGCGCCACGCTCACTCCTGACGCGGCGGATCCGCAGCGGTTGACGGCCTATGCCACCCCGCTGGAACACGCGACGATCAAAGACATCCTGCCGCAGATTGACACCGCGAGCGATCCCGACGCCTCGTACTCGGTCGCGATCTACACGATGGAAGGCATGAGCACGCGGGCCTTGTACTACACCGGAACGTTCCTCGCTCAGGTCGTGCCCAACGCGAAATTCACGCCCGGCTCGGAAGAGGGCCAGATGGTCGTCTGGGCCACGGCCAAGGACCACGCCCAGATCAAGACGCTGATCGAGCAACTGCAGAAGGCCCCACCGCCGGAACTGGCCCGCACCATCAAGGTCTACACGCTGCAACACGTCACGGCCGACGCCGTGATGGTGTTCCTGCAGTCGGCCGTCCGCAAAGCCGAGGTGACGGCCGACCCGGCCGATCCCCAGCGGATCAACGCCTGGGCCACGCCGGCCGACCACACGGCGATCGAAGAGATCCTGAAGCAGATGGACGTCAAGCCCGATCCGGAATCGGCCGCCACCGCGCGTGTCTATCAGCTGGAGGGAATGAGCCAGACGGGCGCGTACTACGCCCTGCGGTTCCTCCGCGAAGCCGTGCCCGGGGCCAACCTTGCCCTGGGCGGCGAAGGGGGCCAAGTCGTCGTCTGGGCCCGGGACCGGGACCACGAAACGATCCAGGGATTGATCAAGCAACTGGTCGAAGAAGCGCCCGACGCCACCGGCACAGCCCAAGTGTACAGCTTGAAACACGCCACGGCGGCCACCGCCCTGCAGACGCTGGCCGGCGTCGTGCCTCAAGCCGCCCTCAGTGCCGGGGCCGACCCCAGCCAACTGGTCGCCTTTGCCCGGCCGCGGGACCACGCCAAAATTGCGGAGGTCATCAAGGAACTGGACAAGGAAGCCCCGGCGGACACCGTGCCCCAGGCCGTCGTCTACACGCTCCAGTCCGGCAGCCCGGCGGAGGCCATGCGGGTGCTGCGCACGGCGGTGCCCACCGCCAGCCTGTCGGTCGGCGCGGAACCGCATCAGCTGATCGCTTGGGCTCGCCCCGCGGACCACAAGATCATCGATGAAATTGTGAAACGGCTGGGCGAAAAAGGCCCGGCCGAGCTGGCTCGCAAAGTCGCCGTGTACACGCTCGAAGCGGGCGATGCCGCCACCGCCATCACCTTTCTCCAGACCGCCGTGCCCACCGCGCAATTCTCCGTCGGCTCCGACCCTCGGCGGCTGATCGCCTGGGCCACGCCCGCGGATCACGAAGCGATCAAGAAAGCCGTCGAGGAAATGGAGACCGGCGCAGGGCAGATGACCAGCCAGGTATATCGCCTGCGCTACGCCGACCCCCAAGCCGCCTACACCGTGCTGCAAGCGTTGGTCCCGTCCGCCAAGATGGCCATTGACGCCAAGGAAGGCAGTCTGGTCGCCAGCGCCATGCCCGAGGACCACCTCAAGATCAAAGCCACGATCGACCAGATGGACGGCGAAGATGCGGAAGGGCAGCGCCCCGCCTTGAAAGTACACCGCGTGACCGTCGGCAGCGTGGCCAACGTGTACCGCTCGCTGGCTCTCTTGTTCCGCGAGGATGCGACCGTGCAATTGTCGCTGGACCTGGACAACGATGCCGTGATCGCCGTGGCGTCCGCCGGCAAGCAGGAGCGGATCGCCGAGTTGATCAAGTCCATCGAGGACGCGGCCCGGCAGGACGCCCAAGCCACCCTGGAACTGTACTCCCTGCGCAACGTCGACGCGACCTCGGCCCAAGAGATTCTGCAGCAGATGCTGGACAAGCAGGGCAGCAAGGCGGACATCTCCCTCGATGAAATCAGCAACCAACTGGTGGCGATCGCGCGGCCCGAAGTCCACGAGCAGATCACCAAACTGCTGGAACAGCTCCGCGGACCGGAGCCGGAATTGGAGATCTACGATCTGAAGTACGTCGATCCGGGCTCCGCTGAAATGGCGATCTTGCGCCAATTCGACGACGACGCCCAAGCGCCGGAAGTGAGCACCGATCCGGTCACCCAACAGCTGTTCATCCGGGCCACGGCCGAACAGCAACAGAAGATCCGCGAACTGCTGATCAAGATGGGCGAGACCAGCTTGACGCTCCTCGGCGGGCGCAGCAGCCAGAACATGCGTACCGTTCCCTTTACGGGCGATGCCAAGGCGGCGTTAGAGGAGATCCGCCGGATCTGGCCCAAACTCCGCGAGAACGAGATCCGCGTGGTTTCGCCCAACCAACCGCTGCCCCCGCAGGCACCGGCGGATCCGCCAGCCAAGAAACCCGCCCCCAACAAATCCTCGTCCCGGCGCAGCGATCCCCCTTTCGGCACCGAGCCCCGCTTCCAATTCGTCTCTTTCGAATCCGGCGAAACGCAGGCCGACAAGCCCGCCGACGAGCCGGCCATGCCTCCCGAGAACGTCCCTTCCAAAGTCCCCCCACCCAGTAAACCCGCAACCCCCGCGTCCCCGCCGCCCGCTCCGGCCCCGCTGTATGTCGTTCCCAGCGACGGCTCGATCACGATCGTCTGCGAGGCCCCCGAAGCGCTGGAGCAATTCGAAAAGTTGCTCCGCGCCATGTCCGGAGCCAGCGGCGAGATCGGCCGCAACATCAGCATTTACCAGCTGAAGCATTCCAACGCCGTGGAGATCGCGGAAAAGGTCCGCGAGTTGTACGACACGCGCCGCCGCAGCTGGCAGCTGGGCGGCACCGAAGTCGTCATCGTGCCCGACGAACGGCTGAACCGAATCCTGGTCCAAGGCAGCCGGATCGACCGCGAGACCATTGATGGGCTGATCCGCGCGTTGGACACCGAGGAAGGCACCGCATCCAAGCCCCAGATCGTCCCCGTGCGCTTCGCCGACGCCAGCGAGGTCGCCGAGGTGGTCCGAGACGTCTTCCGCAGCCAAATGACCCGATCCACGGCCGGCAGCACCCGCAGTTCGGCCCTGTCGCGGGTCACGCCCGAGATCGCGGTGGACGCGACGACCAACTCGCTGATTGTGATGGCCCCCTCGCCGCTGTTGGACGAAATCCTGAAACTGATCACGAACCTGGACGAGGCCGCCGAACAAAACCCCGCCCGCCGCATCAAGATCATCACCCTGCAGAAAACCAACGCCGCCCGCGTCGACGAGGCCCTGCAACGCATCCTCAAATCCAGCTCGCCGCGCCCCAGACGCACAGGATCGGCGAGTCAGTGACACAAACACGCATTCTCCTTGCCCCGAAGGGCCCTTCGGGGCGGAAGACCTCGCGGCTTCCTTACGCCGAAGGCGTTGCACCCCAAAGCCCAGGGTCAGCGGCGCAGCCGCGCCACCCTGGGAAAGAATCACCATCGGGCAATCGCACCCTGAATGGGTGGCACAATCGGTGCAACCCCTTCAGGGTTGACAATCGCGACGGGTTTCATCACCCACCCCTGTAAAGGTGCCAAGTCAGTGCCCGGCCATCGTTTAACCGCGTGGGCAACGCCCCGCGCGCCGGCGCTATCTCCCGGCGCGCACTGGCGCTATCTCCCGCGCGGCCCGCTGGGCACGCGGTTAAACGACGCCCCCTGCCTAGTGATACGTAATCCAGCCACTTCGTGCGATGCCGGCGAAGGGCGTCACGAACGACCATGTCTGCAGTGGCTTGCCTTCTTTGAGTGGGTTGTCGTTCACGTAATGGATGGCGTTTTCAATGGCTTCTTCGTTGTCGAGGAATACCCTCCAACATCGCTCGGCCCAAGGAGTGGGTACGGTGATACCCCGGGCGTGCGCCGCCAAGGGATGCCGTTGCTCGCGCTTCAGTTGCTTGGTGGCCTCGCCTTTGAACAGCCCGACGATGTATTCCACCTTGAAGCGATGCCGCGCGACGACCGCGTGTACGTGCTCCGGCAGGATCGAGCAAGCCCAAAGCGTGAGTCCGGACTTGCGGCATGCGGTGGCAAAGCCGGTTGCGACGGCCCGCGCTTGAATGCCGCTCCATTGGACCGGCGGAAACTGAAGGGCCTGCTTTGCTGCCAAGCGTTGGGCTTCCTCTTCCGCTGTCAGTTCCTTTCGGACCAGTGACTTGGTCGCCCTGCCAAACCGCACCAATTCCCAACTGCCCACAAACTCGGACCACGACCCGCGCGGATCGTTCGGCAGCCAAAAGCCGTACGCCCCAAAGATGACGTGATACCCGTGGACCATGGACATTCTCCCCGTCGTTTAACCGCGTGGGCAACGCCCCGCGCGGGAGTGGCGTTTTGTCTTGCATCCTCGTCTCGCGCGGGGCGTTGCCCACGCGGTTAAACGAACGCGCGGGGCGTTGCCCACGCGGTTAAACGAGTCCCTATCGCTCCTGTTCCAGGTTCTCCAGGGCCTGGCGGAGCCTGCACAGGACGCGGGATTTTGCTTTGTAGACAACCGTGATCGACATCCCCAGCTCCGCGGCCGCGTCGGCTGGACGGACGGCATCGACCGCCACGCGCCAAAACGCCTGCCAGGTGGACGCCTCAAACTCGCCGCGCACCAACTCGACCACACTCTGCCAGACCAGAGCGCTCTCGTCGGCCAGTTCCTCGGCATCGAGCGGAAGCGTCGGTTCGGGAACGCTGAGCAGTCTGGCTCGTGCCTCGGTCCCACCTTCAGCTGCCGGCTGGTTCAGCTTGGCACGAAAATGGTCGCTCATCCTCCGCCGTGTGATACTCGACAACCACGCGCGAAACCCGCCCTGCACGCTGTCGCCCCGATAGTCGTTGATGCTTCCCGCCACGGAAGCAAAGACGTCCTGGACGATATCCGGCGCATCCCCAGGAGCAACGCCCGTCCGGCGGCACCAGCCGTAAACCAGCGGCGAGTAAAGATCAACCAACCGCAACCAAGCCTCCGGCTGCTGGGACTTGATCCCCGCCAGCAAGCTCGCCGACGTCGAGCCAAACGAACCGGATCTGGAAGCGGCGGCGATGCCAGCCTTGTCGCTCATGGGTCTATCTTTCGTGAATCGAGCCCCTTTTTGGGGTGCCTGGATTGTGGCAGCGGCGTGGAGAAGATGAAAGAGGTCCTCACCCGAAACACGACCGCGGCCTGCATGGTTGCTTGGGGTTGGTTCGCCTGATAGCATCTCGCAGTGTCGACAGTACGCGGTCGCCTTCGGCTTGCCGTTAAACGAATTGGGACGGAATGGGGACTCAATTTCGCGGGCCATGCGGGTCGCGTACCATCTGCATCACAAACGCTCGCTTTCTCGCCTTTGACATCACCAAGGAGCCAAACCATGAGATGCCTGTTGCAGTCGGTTGCCACCTTGCTTGCCCTGTTGACGTTGTCGTGCTGCGCTGCCGCGGATGCAGCGGGCAAGCCCAACGTCCTGTTCTTTGCCGTGGACGACCTGCGTCCCGAGTTCGGGGCCTACGGCAAGACGTACATCCATTCACCGAACCTCGACCGGCTGGCCAATCGCGGTGTGACGTTCAACCGTGCCTACTGCCAGCAGGCGGTCTGTTCGCCGACGCGGTCGAGCCTGCTGACGGGCACGCGGCCCGACACGACCAAGGTGTGGGACTTGGAAACCCATTTCCGCAAAGCGCTGCCGGACGTGGTGACGCTGCCGCAGCACTTCAAGCAGAACGGTTATTTCGTCCAGGGCATGGGCAAGCTGTACCATGGCGGCTTCGACGACCCGCAGTCGTGGTCCGTGCCGTGGGCGGCGCCCAAGACCAGCCACGGGACCTACGGCTTGCCGGAAAACAACGCCCTGAACAAGCAAGCCCCGGTCGCAACGCCAAAGAATGCTCCCAAGGCGAAGAAGGGCAAGGCCGCCAGCCGCGGCCCGCGCGGTCCCGCCTTCGAAAGTTCTGACGTGCCGGACAACACGTTTCACGACGGCGCGCTGGCGGATATGGCGGTGGCGGCCTTGGCCGAGTGCGCCCAGAAAGACCAGCCGTTCTGGCTGGGCGTCGGCTTCATCCGCCCGCATCTGCCCTTCGTCGCTCCGAAGAAGTACTGGGACCTGTATGACCCGGCCACGATCCGGCTCGCGCCGAATCCGTTCCCGCCCCAAGGTGCGCCGGATTACGCCGTGCTGTCCGGTGGCGAACTGCGCAGCTATCACGGGATTCCCACAGGCCCCATTCCCGACGACCTCGCCCGCCAACTGAAACACGGCTACTATGCGGCGATCAGCTACATGGACGCCCAGGTGGGCCGCGTGCTCGATGAACTCGACCGCCTCGGGCTGGCCGAGAAAACGATCATCGTCCTCTGGGGCGACCACGGCTGGAAACTGGGCGAGCACGGCGGCTGGTGCAAGCACAGCAACGTGGAGAACGACACCAACGCCCCGCTGCTGATCTCCGTGCCCGGCCTGAAGACGGCCGGCCAACGCACCGAGGCATTGGCTGAGTTCGTCGACATTTACCCCACGCTGGCGGAATTATGCGGCCTGCCGCTGCCGGACCACCTCGAAGGCGCCAGTCTGGTGCCCGTGCTGCGCGATCCGGCGAAGGCCGTGAAGAACGCCGCCTTCAGCCAATACCCGCGCGGCGTCGACGGCCGGCAACTGATGGGCTATACGATGCGGACCGACCGCTACCGTTTCACGCGCTGGGTCGGCCGCAACGACCACTCGAAAGTGGACGCCGTAGAACTGTACGACCATCAAACCGACCCGCTGGAAAGCGTGAACATCGCCCACGCCCCCGAGAATGCTGAACTGGTCGGGCGGCTCACCGAACAATGGCAGCGAGGTTGGCGCGGGGCACGATTGACACGGGAATAGGTTCACTCGGCAATTCGTCCGCTGCCGCAAAGTCCGCGTCAAGGAACTGGATTGACGGTGAGCAACGACCGCAAAGTTGCATCGGCGGCGGCGACTTTTTGCGCGGTGCGCAACTGATCCAGCCACCGCGCCGCCTGCGCGGTGCCGACATCGCGGTCGACGGCTGCGAAGGCGATGTCCAGCAGGTGGGCCAGAGGAATCCGGTCCGGCGGACGGCTGAGCACCACTCGTGACTCCACCTGCGCCACGCGATGCAGCAGCTGGGCGTCGACCAATCCGCCCACCAGCCGCTCGACCACGGGCTCGGGCAAGCGTGTCGCCCTGGCCAGCTGTTCGACGCTCGCCGTCTGTCCCGCCACAAACCGCTCGGCGACCCCTTGCATGACGGCCACGACCACGCCGGGATCGATCACCACCGCCTGAACCTGCTGCTGCAACTCGGCCAATTGACGGCCGTGCAGATGCTGCAACGTCGAACTCACCTGCAGGCCGAACAGCACGGCCAGCCACATCAGGTACACCCAGAACATGAACAGCGGAATCAGGCCGAGCGAACCGTACAGCTGACTGAGCGAGAGCGCGTTCTGTAAATACAGCCCCAAGGACCGTTTGCCGATTTCCAGCAGGATTGCGGCTACCAGCGATCCGACCAGCGCCGGCCGCCGGTGGACCGCCGTGTTGGGGAACGAGCGGTACAACAGGTTCATCAGCAGCCAGATCACAAAGACGCTCCACGCCAACCCGATCGCCACCGTCAACCCGGGGTGGGCATGCAGGCTCGCCAACCGCCCTTCGAACCAGTCGTTAACGTACGTGCTGGCCACCACCACGACGGGACTGATCGTCAGCACGAACCAGTACAAAGGGACGCGCCGAGCCCAAGGCCGTCCCTGCGGCGCCTGGTAGATGACGTTGAAGCAATCCTCGATCGTCACCACCAGGCTGATGGCGGCGTAGATGGTGAGCCCCAGTCCGACCCAGCCGATGGCCGCCAGACTCACGCTTTCGGCCTCGCGCACCCGGTCACCCAGCCAGACCGCCAGCGTACTGGTCGCGCCGCCCGTCTCGCCCGGCAGCAGGATCTGCACCTGGTCCAGGCCCCAGAAGGCGAACAACTCGTTCAGCGGCCCCAGAAAGTGCTCCTGCATGCTCATCCCCTTGACCAGCACCGTGGTCACGACCAGCACCGGCAACAGCCCGAACAGCGTACGAAAGGCGAGCGCCGCGGCCATATCCTGGGCCCGATCCTGCCGCAGTTGGTGCGCGCCGAACCGTCCCAGGTCATAGGCGAACCGGGCCGCCATTTGCCAGCGGTCCAGTTCCTGCAAGGGTTGCGTAACGACGCGTTTGAGCCAGTGGGTCACCAGGTCGATGTATTTGAACATGGCCGCAGGTCACTCCTTCGAAGCCGGTTCCCGCACCAGGGAGATCCGGTCCACATCTGCGCGGCTGCATTCCGCCGCGGGCGGTTACGGACGCGGTCCGACGCCGACCACGATCGAGTCGAGCCGGCGGTCGTCTGGTTTGCGGAGCCCCTTGGGTATCAGCGACTTCATTGTCGCCGCTGAAGCTCTAAAGTCGAGTCCCCGCAGGTTCTAGAAATGGCCAACAGCCGTTGCGCCGCCCCAAGATCGCATGGCGCTGCCTAAGCCCCGCAGTCACGCGTTTCAAGCACACCAACTCGACTTGAGCTACTTCCCCGTCGGTCTGCGATCCAAGCCGCAGCGGCGTCTGGGGCTGCTCGGCCGGCGGTCAGCTTTTCGCAGAATGAACACCGTGTCCGAGATTTCGTCGTTCAGTTGCAGCGGATGGTCGATTTCGTACCAGAAATCGTATACGTCCAACAATTCGAATGCCGGGACTTGCGCCAACAGCCGGCGGAACTGGCGAGCGGTGTACAGCCGCAGGGGGAACTCGTCGCGGAGCCGCAACTTGTTCGAATCGCGGCGGACCAACAGGCTGATGCGGATCGACTCCAGCCGGCGGCGGCGGTCGCTGGCCACGACGCGCAGCGTGACGGTGACCTGCGTGCGGCCTTGCCGTTCGGTCCAGCGTTCGGTGCATTCCTCGTCGGCGTTGGGCGGCAGCAGGTGAAACCCCAGCATGTAGATGCCGCCCGGACGCAGATGGTCCGCCACACATTGCAGGTGGCGACGGGCATCCTGCTCCGTCAGCAGGTGGCGGAAGCTGTCGAACGTATTGTACGCCACGTCGGCGGGGCGAGGCAGCGAGAAATCAACCATGTCGGCATGAAACACCGTGGCCTGGAGTTTGCGCCGGGCCAGCCGCCGGCGCAGGTACGCTAACGACGGCTCGCTAAGATCAAATCCGGTTACCCTGTAGCCGCGCGCGGCCAACTCGGCGACCAGTCGCCCCGTGCCGCAGGCCGGCTCGAGCAACTGCCGCACGGGGAACGCGCAGTACTTGCGGCAAGCGGCTTCGATGAAGTCCGCCTCCGGCGGCGTCTCCGAGCGGAAAGCCAGATCGTAGTACTGAGGTGCGTCGTACCAGCTGGATTGAACAACGGCGTGGTGGGTTGACATGCGAATTTGGCCTGTTGGTAAACGCGGTCGCCTTCGGCTTGCCGTTAAGCGACTTGGGTTGCGGCTGAAGGCAGCGCCAAGTCCTTCTTTTCGCGCCCCGGCGGTCAGCGCTGTGAAGTATTCTCGTAGCCGCATTCGCCAGAATGCGGGCTGCGGCGGCACTCGCCCCGCGTTCTGGCGAACGCGGCTACGACGAAAATCCCGAAAAACAGCCGCGAGAAATGCTTTACAGCGTTGCCCGGCGGTGCTCCACGAATGCGACATCTGCACGTATTCCGTAGTCTAGCGTACCGCCGCCGGAGTCGCGAGCACTTGTGCGCAAGTCTCATGTGCGCAAGTCTCACTCGCCGCCGCCCAGGCCGACGCACACGACGGACATGGCGCCGCGGATATAAAGCCGCCGGCCGACGAGGGCGGGATGGGAGTAAAGTTCCGCCGGCTCTTCGTCGAAGACACGCAGACGCGAGACTACCTCGAACCGATCCGCGCGAGCGTCAGCCAAGACCAGTTCTCCGCTTTTGCCGATCACCAGCACCCGGTCCGGCCCGCCGATGACGGCAGCGTAAGTCCCAAACGCAGGGTCTTTTCCGGTCCACCGAGTCCGCAGGCCCGTCTTCAAGTCCAGGCAGAACAGATCCTGCCAAACGCAAAACACGCGGTCGTGTACGACCGCCGGCGTGCTCATGTCGGGCGCAAGGTCATCGTTCCTGGCGACGGGCTGCGGGATGATCCGCCCCAACGGATCAAAGGCATACAGTCGCGCGCCGTTGTTTTCCGTGACCACCAACAATCGGTCACCGACCTGGACAGGCGTGGGCACGTTGAAGTCGCCCTTGGCCGGCGGCGTCAGCGTCCACAGCCGCTGGCCGGTCTGAATGTCCCAGCCGCCCAGCGTGGTGCGGTCGTGGCCGACGATCTGCCGCACGCCGCCGAAGCTGCCCACGATCAGCGAACCGAAGCCCGCCTCGCCCCCGGGCGTCTGCCACAGGACTTCGCCCGATTTTGGATCCAGCGCCACCAGCGACGCCAGTTCGCCGCCCGGGTTAACGATCAGCTTGCCGTCGGCCAGCAGTGGCGACGAACAGGTGCCCCAGATCAACTTGGCCGTGACGCCGAAATCCAGGAGCAGATTCCGCGACCATGCGACCTCGCCGGTTGCCAGCTTGGCACAGTGCAGGTCACCAAAGGCACCGAGCAGATAGACCCGATCGCCGTCGATCAGCGGCGTGGCACGCGGCGTGTTGCCGTAGTCCAACTTGCCGATCGCCGGATGCACCACCGTCCACACCGGTGTGCCGTCGGCTGCGTCCAAACAGCGGAAGACATCGTTGAAATCGTCCAGGTCGCGGTCGCCAAACACGACGTACTGGGGCGTGGCAGCCAAGCCGCCCAGGCCGGACCCACCCAGCTTGCGTTGCCAGATCCATTGCGGTGCCGCGGGCAGCGACATGGGCAGAGTCCCGCTGATCGCGTCCCGGCGCGGGCCGCGCCACCCCGTCCACGCCTCAGCGGCGGCGGACCGTTCGGCGGCCGTCACTTTTTTTTTACGGCATGTTCGTCCGGGGCGCCGAGCGGAACAAATCCCAGCAACGTCTCCAGCGCCGCACACAGTTCGGGCCTGGTCCCCGCTGCCAGCAACGCTTCGTGCAGGCGATCCCGTTCGGCAGCCGGCAGTCCGTCGGCGACGAACGCCGTGATGAACGGTACGGGCGCGGTTTCGCCAATCACTCGCAGATCGCCCTTCTTGACCGTCCCGCAGCCTTCGAGCAAGGGTTTGGCGTAGCTGGAAATAACTGCCGCCGAACGTACGCCGGCGCCCAGTTCCAGAGTCTTACAGGCGCCGTCGCTGCAGGCGGCACTGGTTTCGATCTTGTCCGGGACGGCGACGCCTGAAGAGCGCAACAGTTCGATCGCGGCGGCGTGTTTCTCGTCGCACTCCGGCGCGCCGAAGAAAATGCGGTATCCCGACAGGTCGCTGACCCGCTGGGCCGGATCTCCTGCGGGGACGACGATCAGGCCGGTCTGCGTGGTCGCGCCGTCTTTGCCCGTCAGGTTGATGACAGCCGTGACCGCAACGCGCGCCGCCTTGGCATCTGCGCGGACCACGGAATCCTTGCCGATGATCAGGTCCGCACGGCCCTTGGCCTTGCCCGCCAGCGCCGTGCGCAGCGATTCCGAGAAGGTCAGTCGCACCGGCCGGCCCAAGGTCTGCTCCAGGTATTCCGCCAGCTGTTCGTACTTCCGCTGCGCGTAGCCTTCGACGCAAGGACACGACAGCGGTGCGGCCAGCGGGTCCATGACGACCAGGGACAGCGGCTGTGGTTCCGACGCGGCGGGGGCCCGCTCGAAGCTCAGAAAGAGGAGCAGTAGAATCAGGCCACGAGCCGACCAGTGGGGGGCGAAGTATCGCATCAAGGCAGAGCACTCCTTAACGAAAGCGGTGACAAGTCACCGCACTCCAAGAACGCGCATGTTGGAGTCCAGCCTTCAGGCTGCCCGGACAGGCTGAAGCCTGGACTCCAACTTAGGTCGCGGCGGCCGGTTTGACGCTCATGACCACGATGTGCGAACGGGTGATGTCCAGCATGTAGACGCGGCTGCCGTCCTGGCTGACGGCGATCGCCACGTTCTTGCAGCCCGGCACGATGTCGACGCTGCCGACCAGCCCTAGGAACTCGCCCGTGGTCGAGAACCGCTTGACCCGGCCCAGCGTGGCCTCGGCCGTGTAGACTTGCTCCTGCGGGCCGAACGC
Source organism: uncultured Pirellulaceae bacterium (assembly GCA_964645045.1). Classification (GTDB taxonomy): domain Bacteria; phylum Planctomycetota; class Planctomycetia; order Pirellulales; family Pirellulaceae; genus Anammoximicrobium. Next base: position 25,834 of record CAZXYZ010000074.1, read on the forward strand.
CACATTCATCGGATTGCAGCAGCTGCCGAAGCCGACCTCGCCTTCGCGCTCCCGTTCGCCCCACTGGCAAATCAGCTTGCCATCGCGGTCGTAACGGCAGACCCGGGCGCGGGCGTTTTCCGCCACGAACACGCCGTCCGCACTCGACTGCACGTCCATCTGACCGCAGCAGCCACTCAACTGGCTCACGATTCGCGTCCCGCCCTCAAAGTCGCGGCTGGTCCGCCAAACCTCGAAACCGTAGCCCACCGCCGCCCGGCAGGCCACGAAGACGTCGCTTTCGGTCGCGCTGATCGAAGCCATTCCCATTTTGGACTGCACCATCCCCTCGACCTGTTGCTTGATCTCCTCTTCGGTCATTTCCTTGGCGGGGTTTTCCTTCAGGTACTGGCGGACGGATTCGAGCGCACTCTCGAATCGTTGAATGGTCGCCTTGTAGCTTTCGATTTGCTTTTTCTGCAAATCGGTCAACGCTTCAGCGGGCTGTGCCGTCAGTTTTTCCAGCCCCTTTTGTAGCCCCTCGATCTGCTTCTTGTACAGTTCCTCTTGCCTGCCGATCGTCGTGACCCGCTCCTTGGCTTGCGCAACGACTTCCTCGCGCAGCTTGGCGGCGTCGGTCCTGATCGCCGCCGCGTGCGGGGCTTCCTTCTGCAGCAGCAGTTTGCCGTGGGCGTCCAGCTTCAACAGCTGGCCGTTTCCCGCGACGTACACCGTCCCGTCCGGCGCCACGTTCACCGCTTCGGGCTGGACCGGGACCGGCCAGGACTCAAGCGGCTTGCCATCGGCGTCGTACACGCGGATTTCGCTGGAGCCTCCGCCCACGCCCGCCAAGATCTGCCCGGACTTGGTCAGGCAGAAGGTGTGCAGCGGCAGCGACTGGCCGTTGGCGCCCGTCACCTGGATGATGGCCGTCTGGGTGTGGGTGGGCTGCAGCTTGGGATCGGCGGGTGGCGCCGGTTCCGTGGATTGGTCTCCCGCCGGCTTCTGCTCGTCCGCAGCCGGCGCCTGCCGGGCGAGCGCAGCGCTGGCCGCGCTCAGCAAAGCCATGAGGAGAAGACAGGTCGAACGACGCACGACTTCGCAGTTCTTCATATTCGTCCCTTTCTGATCAACCGAGGGCTGCCTGGCTATGTCCTGTCCGATTCCTTACGGTTTCTCGATCGCATTTGACGCTTCGGCGGGGGTGGGCGGTGCGGGCGGGGCTGGGGCGCCCGCCGCAACGGGCGGTTCCTTGGGCATTGGGTCGGGGTTCTCCGGAAACTCGACGGTATTGCCACCTCTGCTGCAGCCCACCGGGCAAACGAACAGGGCCAACGCCACGAGAATCATTGCCAGACACTGTTTCATATCGATCCCCCTTCTCACAAAGGCGTATGACCGTCCTGCATGCCGCCCATGTATTTCATCGTGTCGTCGTCGATGGTCGTTGCCAGCGGCCTGACGGATCCGTCGCAGTAAGCGAAGAAAACGATCCCGGAATGCCGGCTGCTGAAGCGGTAATAATCCGCATCGCTCAGTCCCCACGCCGTCGGCAAGGCACCGCTGCCCATCCAGCTGTGCGCGTAATCGCGCCGATTCCCGGACTCGCCCCCCAGAGCTTCGCCAAACATGAGGGTGTGGCTGCTGCCGTCGAGCACGTCGCTCGTCGAACGGACGGAACGGTTATACATCGGGCCACGGAAAGTATCCCAATAGGTGTTCTCGGTGACTCCCATCCCGCCGGCACTGGCGACGTAGTTGGTCCGGCCGATGTTTTGTCCTCCGCCGTCCATTGCCATGTATACCGCCGTCAGCCAGACTTCACCGGGAGGTGTCTTTGTATTGTTCTTGTCCCACCACGTGTGCAACCCCACGAAGGTTCCGGTCACGTTTGCATACGGATCGTCGGACGGACAAAGAAACAAGCCGAGCTTCGCCTGCGAGACGGCCCAGGTCGAAGCATCCGTCCACCAGCCCGAAGTCACTTTTTCCACATTCATCTCGATTTCGATCCGGTCGCGGACGGCGTCCTGCTCCAAGTAGGGCAGCAGGTACGGCAGAACCCCCACAAACTGGTCGCCGACCGGCGGAATCTCGACGGGCGGCCACGGCCCCAGGTATCCAGGCGGAAAATGCTTGAGGGCCGAATGGAAATTGTGCGCCGCCAGGCTGATCTGCCGAAGGTTGTTGACGCACTGAGCCCGCCGCGCCGCTTCGCGGGCACTTTGCACGGCTGGCAGCAATAACGCCACCAGAATCCCGATGATGCCGATGACCACCAGCAATTCGACCAGGGTAAAGGCGGAATGCCGGGACAAGGCCGGAGTCTGATTCGAAGAAGAAAGCATACTTTCCACCGCCGGGCACCCTGAAGACAAGTTCCACAGTATCGTTGCGGGTTTCCCGTCAGAAGTCAACGGATTGCTTCGAAAACAATTCGGGAAAACACGCCGAAACCGTGGCCGCGTCGAGCACAGGTCGTTTGGAGACACGGATTGACGACGGCCAAGTCGCTCGTTTTACTGAAGGATCGTGGTTACCGTCCAACGCGGTCTAACGGCCGCAACCCAACGCAGATCCGCAGGTAGCCCCAGCGAATAAAGACGTCAACGGATCACTGTCGAAGATTCGTTGATTCCTTCATTCGTTGGGGAAAAATGTGTGCAGGAAAACAAGAAATCGGGAACTGGTAATACGAGATGCGCGCTCGGCTCGTATCCTAACAGACTGAGACACCAATATCGCCGGGGAATCAGCCCCATGCCAGCCGCGGAAAGCGTAGGAACCTATGGCCCCATATCCAAGCCTCGATTCCGAACTGGAAAAGTCCGCTCCTCAGCTCTGGGCATTGCGGCCGCTATTTACCGACCCGGAACTCCGCAAGATCGAGGAGGCGCGACGCCGAATCGACTCGGCCCATCGAACCGTCGTGTACGCCGTCTACGAGAACCATCATGCCCGCAGCGGCGGCATTTATGCCGTTGCCGACAGTTTACCCCAAGCCTTGGGTAAGGTGTCTGCACAGGTCGTGGTCCTCAGTCCCTTTCACCGCCGGCTGAGGAAGGCGCCTCATTCGCCGGGCGTCATCGTCGGCGAGGTGGATGTGCCGTTTGATGGCCGGTTCGAGAAGACCACCATCTTTCGGTACGAGAGTCAAGGCGTGGCTTGGTATCTGTTCGGAGCCGACACGTTTTTCGACGCCCCGGGAGGTCCGACGGGAGACGACCCTTACGATCACTCCAGCGCCGAACGTCCCGACGTGAAGTCGAATCCGTTGCTGCTGCGCGACGGGCTGTTCGCAGCCGCCGCGATTCCCCGTGTGCTCCGCAAGTTGGGACTGACCCGGAATGTGACCGTCCATGTTCAGGACTGGCAATTGGCAGCCACCGCCTTGACGGTCAAGGAGGCCATCGTGGACGATGTGCTGGATTCGGCCGCCGTGGTGCTGACCTCGCACAATCCGTACGATTGCGGACTGGCACTGGCGGATCTGGCGAAGATCACCCCACGCGCCAACGGCGACCAGTGGCCGCGTCCCGAGCCTGCCACGGCGGATGTGCAACTCGCCGATCCCGTCGCCTCAGACGTCTGGGATCCGTCCACGGACCGTGGAACGCCGGTGGTCGGCGATCCGACACGGACGGCCGATAAACTGGTCGCCAGCGACGATCTCCCCGGCCGCCGCCGCACGACGGTTTACGAGTGCATGATCCCCTTGTTCGACGCGCCGGTATCGACCGTCAGCCGTCAGTTCGCCAGGGACCTGACCACGAATCCGTTGCAGACCATGCACTTTGCCAACCATCTCCAACAGGTTTTTCGGCTGCGAGGGCTGGTGGGAGTCGACAACGGTCTGTTCATGAAGCCCCATTGCGCCTTTACGCTGGACACCGTCGAGCGTGCGTCGCGAGGCGAGGTCGAGCAGATCCTGTCCGAAAAACGGGCCAAGCGAACGAAAATGCTCGAAGTCCTGACGCAATACCGCCCGCCCGCCAGGATCGGCGGCCTGTTGGCCGCGGGAGACGAGGACTTGACGCAACTGCCCGCCGACGTGCCGGTGTTCATGATGTTCGGCCGGATGGACCCCGGGCAAAAGGGCTTCGATGTGTTGGCCCAGGCCGTGCGCAGCCTTCCGCCGGCGACCGGCAAGTTCATCGTTTGCCCGATCGTGCCTGCCCGGGCCGAGGCGTTCCTCGATCTGTGGCGAGCGGTCGCCAGCGAGCGAGCAGGGGACGTCGTGATCTTCCCGTTCCGCATGCAGCAGGGCTATTTGGAGAGCATGGCAGGGGCCACGTACTGCGTCATGCCCTCGTTGCACGAACCGTTCGGGGCCGCCACCGAGCCGTATCTTCAGGGCTCGCCCGTCGTGGCCCACGCGACGGGCGGCCTGGTGCAGCAAGTCGTCGACGCGCGGCTGAATCCGGCGGAGGCCACGGGGATCCTGTACCGGCTCCCAGAGGCCGGCACGGCCGAGCAACAAGGCCGCCAATGGCGGGCGGTCCTGGACAGCCCCGATCCCGCCAGCCGCATGCACTTTCCCCTGTACGTGTCCTTGGTCCGCGAACTGGCAGCCGCTCTTACGGAAGCCATCCGCATCTTTCAGAACGACTCGCCCCTGTACGGGCACATGCTGTCCCGGCTGTATCCCCAGGCCATGAAATTCCACTGGGAACGCGCCGCCGCCGAGTACGGCCAGATCTACGACGCTGCTGTGCGCACGGGGTAAGGCGGACTTGCGGAATCGCGGTGGCGAACGGCGGGCGTCAGCCCAATGCCACTTAATTTGTAGCGGCACGGCGCGAGCCGTCCGGTATTACAGTCGGAAAACCGGGCGGCTTGCGCCGCTCCGCTAACAAAAACGCCCCCAAATTGTCCCAAAGTAAGTGGCACTGGGCGTCAGCCCGCCGGTGATAACGGTGCGCTCGGGCTAAGGCGGACTTGCGGAATCGCCGCGACAGCTGGACAGTCATATTCCCCGTTGCTACCATCGGGGACTTCTGCAGTTCGGAGCGTATCCGAGCCGCGTGCGAATGGAAAACACGAGCCCACCGGAGAAGCAACCATGTATCGTCGCCAATTCCTGAAAACGGCCGCCGCCGGGACCGGATTCCTGATTCTGCCCAGCGGCGCGCGCGCGGGCAAGAACGCCCCCGGCAACAAGCTGAACGTCGCGCTGATCGGCGTTTGGGGCCGCGGCCTGGCGCACTACGACATGCTGGCCGAAGAGAACGTGGTCGCGCTGTGCGACGTGAACGAGGCCCGGTTTCCGGACGCTCTGAGCCGATTTCCCAAGGCCAAGACCTACGTCGACTGGCGCAAGTGCCTCGAACAGAAAGACATCGACGCGGTGGTTTGCTGCACGGCCGACCACACCCACGCCTTCATTGCCAACTGGGCACTGAACCGCGACATGCACGTGTACATGGAGAAGCCGTTGGCCATCAGCGTCGAGGAAGCGCGCATCGTGCGGGCGAACTGGCTGAAGAAGAAGGACAAACTGGCCACGCAAGTCGGCATGCAGCGGCACGCGATGCAAAACTTTAACCGCGTCCGCGAACTGGTCCGCGACGGCGCCATCGGCGAACTGTCGGCGGCCTATGCCTGGGGTGACCGGCAGATCCGCCGCGCCGGCTACTTGCCCGCCGAAGGCCAGCCGCCCGCCGGTTTCCACTTCGACCTCTGGCTCGGCCCGTCGCCCGAGCATCCCTACAACCCCGGCTATTTCTCCGGCGGACCGGGTATGAACTGCCTGTCGTGGAACATGTTCTGGGATTTCGGCGCCGGCCAGATTGGCGACATGGGAAGCCACACGATGGACCTGCTGTGGAATGCCGTCGACGCCACGCTGCCGACCTCGGCCGAAGCCAAAGGCGAGGCGTTCAATCCCGACGTCACGCCGGTGGAGTGTGAGTCGCACTTCGAGCACCCGGCCAACGACTGGCGCGGCCCGATCCGCATCAGCTGGTACCAGGGCGGGGCCATGCCGCAGTCGCCAAAGCCCTACGTCGATCTGAAGCGGATCGACCACGGCGCGATGTTCAAGGGCTCGAAGGGATACGTGATCTGCGATTTCGGTTCGCGGCTGCTGCTGCCGTTTGGCGACAACTCCGACCTGACCTATTACAAACCGCGTTCGCCCGAGCAGGTGCTGCCGCCCCTGGGCCACTTCCAGAAACAGTGGATCGACGCCTGCAAGGACACCAGCCTCAAGACGGCTTGCGACTTCGAGTACAGCGGCAACATGATCGAGCAGTTGCTGCTCGGTCTGGTCGCCTACCGCGTCGGCAAGAAGCTCGACTACGACGGCGCCGCCGGCCGAGTCACGAACAGCCCCGAGGCCAACGAACTGCTGCGGCGACAGTACCGCTCCGGCTGGACGCTGGACGGCTAACGGCTGGCGGAGAAAAAACGCGGTGCATCAACACGTGGGATAGGCTTTCAACCTGCCAGTCGGAAAAGACAGGCAGGCCGGGTATCCGAACACAACCGGCCTGACGGCCATGAACGACCGGCTCACCGATGCCGATTGCAATCCGCCGTGGCAAACGGAACGCTGGCACAGCGAAAAATTGCTCCGGCTGCCGTCCGGGTTCCGCCTGAGGCCGTTTAATGCGGCGGACCACCCGTGGTTTCCGAAACCCAACTCAACTGCGACAGCACTTGCAGCACGCCGTGCAGTTGAGCCAGACGCGGGCCGAACCGGTCCACGAATTCATTCAGCATGTACTCGCCGTCCAGCAAGCTTTCTTCGCTATCGGCCACTTCATCGGTCAGGTTCTTCAAAAACTCGTTCTGCACGCGGTTCAAGGTCTCCGCGGCCCGCTTGCAGCGTTGCGCCAGCTTTGGATTGGCCTGCTTCCATTGCCCCAATTCGAACTGCCGCTGACGATGCACGGCGTTCGTCTGCTGCAGGATTTCTGCCAGCAGCTTGTTCTGCTGATCTTGCCCGTTCACCAAACGTTGTAGCAGGGCGATGATCAGATCCCCTTTGTCGGTGCTGACTTTCGGGGCTTCCGTCGAGGCGCCCACGACATCGATATGGAACAGCGGCGGAAGCTGATGGGGATCGTAGGACATGGACGACACGGCTCCTGGGGAAAGAATTCTGGCGCCGAAAAATAAATCCTTCAGCCGACGACCAGTATAGCCACAGTTTACCCAAGTTGTCGAGCCACCGGCGGTTTTCCCGCCTGCTGTCGTTGCTAGCGGGCTCGATCGGCCCCGTCCCGAACCGCACGGACGCTAAAGTCACAGCCGCAAGCCGCCCGATGTCATGGTGAGACAAGCTAACCGGAGAACCACCGCCGACATCATGACAACCAGCAGTTCGCGATCCTCTCAGCCCGTGGGTTTCTTGACCGTCTGCGAGCACGAAGCGCAAGGCGTGTTCGGCGGCTACCTGATCCTGAATACCGCCGGTCGCCCCCTTGAGTTTCACTGCACGGCGCCGGTCCGGCCCAGCCGGGCCCAGGAAATCCTGTACGGAGCCACGCTGCAGGCGTACCTGTACGGCGAGCAAATCGGCCAAGCCCTGCTGGAAAAGGCCAAAACCACGCCGCTGGTGGTGTTTACGGACGCCCAGGCAGTCCTGACGGTACGCAGCTTTACTTCGTTGCCCGTGGCCTGTGTCATGACGCCGGACGCGGCTCCGGCCACCGAGACAGACGGCAACGCGCCGGCCCGCCGGTTGCGATTGGACGCGGGCCGCAGCGGCCCGCCGTCGCCGTTCGCGCTGCGTCTGCACACATTCGACGTTGGCAAGCACCAGTTGGCGGTCCTGGAAGACCACGAGGAGGATGCCGAGCTGATCGCCCAGCGCTGGGAACCACTGGCAGCCGACTTCGATTTGCAGGAGCCGTTCGGAAGGATCCGCGAGGCCGTCGATGAAGCCCGGCGCAGTGCGACACGGTAGATTCGGTCGTTTAACCCGGAGCCAACGGCGACTGCGTTCGCGCCGGCCCCGCCGTCGCTGGGCGTAGGACGGGCCCTTCCAGACCGTCGCGTCGGGGCAAATCGTGAGGAGCTACGACGATGAGCGAAACCGCAGCGTGGCAAGATCGCACCGCATTCGGCGCGGCCGACCGGGAAGGCCCCGCGGCAACCGGCGCCTCTCCGCCCGATCGCTTCCCCTTGCTGCCGCCCCGCGCCGACGTATCGAGCGTGCCGTCAAGCGACTCCCATTCCCGGCCCACGGAACCCCGCCCCGAGGTTTCGCAGCTGGATTTGAAAATTGCCGTGGACCCGTACAACACGGGCTGGAACGCCGCCATCGGCCGCCCGCCGAAAGTGGTCGTGGAAGGACTGGCCTTTGACGGCCAGACGCCCAAGATCTTGTCGGTCCAGTGCCGTCGAACGCCCATCAAGACGTTCAGCTTCACCTTTCCCGAAGCCCCCGCCTGGGCATTGAACCAGCCGGCAAAGAAGCCCGACGCCCGTCCGACGCAGGCCATTCCGCCGCCCGAACCTCGCCCCGACCGCAAGTCGACTCGCATCGCGCCTCCCAACGACGTGATCAAGCTCCACGATCGGCTGTACTACGTGCTGCAGCCGTCTCTGGAATCTCTCGTGGCGACGAACTCGCTGGAGTTCCCCTTCGAGCCGTTTCCATACCAGCTGGAAGGCATCGCCTTTCTGTATTCCCGCTACACCGCCATCCTGGCGGACGAGATGGGATTGGGCAAGACGATGCAAGCCATCAGCACGATCCGCCTGCTGCTGTACGCGGGCGAAATCCGCAGCGTGCTGTTGATCTGTCCGAAACCCCTGGTGACGAATTGGCGGCGCGAGTTTTCGCTGTGGGCCCCGGAAGTCCCCCTCGCGATCATTGAAGGCGACCGCGTCCGCCGGGAGTGGCAATGGCGCCAGGAGCAGACGCCCGTCAAGATCGCAAACTATGAATTGCTGATGCGCGACCGCGACGTGATTGTCGATCCCGATCTTCACTTTGACCTGGTCGTCCTGGACGAAGCGCAGCGGATCAAGAACCGCTCCAGCACCACCAGCCAGGTCGTCCGCGCCATTTCCCGCTCGCGGAATTGGGCCCTGACCGGGACGCCCATCGAGAACAGTTCGGACGACCTGGTGGGGATTTTCGACTTCCTCGCGCACGGCTTCCTGTCGGTGGACATGAAACCGCGGCAGATGGCCAAGGCCACCCGCGACTACATCTTGCGGCGGACCAAGGACATGGTCCTGACCGATATGCCCCCCAAGCTGTTCCGCGATGCGGAACTGGAACTCACGCCTGAACAGTTCTCGACGTACCAGGCCGCCGAGGACGAAGGCGTGCTGCGGCTGGAAGGCATGGGCGAGGGGATCACGATCCAACACGTGTTCGAACTCGTGCTGCGGCTCAAGCAAATCTGCAACTTCGATCCCGTCACCGGGGCCAGCAGCAAGTTGGAGCGTTTGGAAGCCGACATGGAGGAAGTCGCCGCCAGCGGCCAGAAGGCCATCATCTTCAGCCAATGGGTTCACTGCCTGGACCGGCTGAAAGAGCACCTGCAGCGATTCGGCCCGCTGGAGTACCACGGGCGGATCCCGTCCAAGCAGCGCGACGGCGTGATCGAACGGTTCCGCAACGACCCGGACAAGCACGTGATCCTGATGAGCTACGGGGCGGGCAGCGTTGGCTTGAACCTGCAGTTCTGCCGCTACGTGTTCCTGTTCGACCGCTGGTGGAATCCGGCCATCGAGGACCAGGCCATCAACCGCGCCCACCGCATCGGCGTCGCCGGTTCTGTAACCGTGACGCGGATGCTCACGCTGGGCACCATCGAGGAACGCATCAACCAGGTGCTGGAAGAGAAACGGGCGCTGTTCGACCAGATCTTCTCGCAGCACGAAGGCCCGCGGCAAAGCGCCGGTCTGACGCAATCCGAGATCTTCGGCCTGTTCAATCTGCGCACGCCCAAAGGGCCCCTGCAGGCGGTGGCCTAGCGGTGTTATGCTATTATGCGGCTCCCGGTGAGCGGCAGGGCGCTAGCCCAATACCACTTAATTTGGGACCATTTGGGGGCGTTTTTCTTAGCGGAGCGGCGCAAGCCGCCCGGTTTCCCGACTGTAATACCGGACGGCTTGCGCCGTGCCGCTACAAAGTAAGCGGCATTGGGCGCTAGCCGCCGGTATCGACTGCCACCGGCGGCTAGTGCCATGCCGCTCACTCATCGCGTTCCTAACTCTTACCGCCGAGGGTGCCATGCCCGCACAGCCAACGCTCTACCGCCTTTTCGGCTCGAAATCCTGCGTCCTGCTGGCGTGGGTGCTTCTTGTTGTCCCCGTCCAGGCGTACGCCGCCGAGAAGACGAACCTGGTGTTCATCCTGACGGACAACCACGGTGCGTGGACCTTGGGCTGTTACGGCAACTCCGACATCCGCACGCCGCACATCGACCGGTTGGCCGCCGAAGGCATTCGTTTCACGCGAGCGCTGAGCAGCAATCCGGTCTGTTCGCCGACCCGGGCGACGTTTCTGACCGGACTGATTCCCTCGCAGCACGGGGTCCACAGCTACCTGGGCGGCGAGCGGCCCAATGCGCAGATGGGGCCGGAGGCGTACTGCACGATTCGCGAGTTCGCCTCGCTGCCCAAGATCCTCAGCGCGGCCGGCTACGTGTGCGGACTCAGCGGCAAGTGGCACCTGGGCGCCAACCTCACGCCCCAGGAAGGCTTCTCCAGTTGGATCACCATGCCGCACGGCCATACCACCGAGTTCTACGATGCGCAGGTGATCGAAACCGGCGAAGTGCGAAAGGAGCCCAAGTACCTGACCGACCTGTGGACCGAACACGGCGTGCGGTTCATCGAACAGAACAAGGACCGGCCGTTCTTCCTGTACCTGGCGTACAACGGACCCTATTCGCTCGGCCGGCTGCTACTCAACCCAGCGAGGAATCGGCATGCGGAGTATTACGCCGATAAGGAACTGCTCAGCTTCCCGCGCGACGCGATGCATCCCTGGCAATTCAATAATCAAGAGTTCTTGAACAATCCGTTGGCGATTCGCCGCGTGGCCGCCGAGATCAGCGGCGTCGACGACGGCGTCGGCGAGGTCCTGGCAACATTGCGGCGTCTGCAGTTGGACGAGCGGACGCTGGTGGTCTTCGCGGCGGACCAAGGCTGGATGGGCGGCCAGAACGGCTTGTGGGGAATGGGGGACCACACGCGGCCTGTCGGCGCTCACGAATTGATGATGCAGATCCCGCTGATCTTCCGGCACTCCGGCAGGATCTCGTCCGGCCAGACCAGCGATTTGCTGGTCAGCAATTACGACTTCCTGCCCACGGTGCTCAGTTATCTCGGCCTCAAAGACAAGACCCCCGCCCAATCCCCCGGCCGCGATTTCTCCGCCGCGTTGCTCGGGAATCCGATTCCCTGGGACAACGTGACGTTCTACGAGATGGAACATACTCGGGCGATCCGCACGGACCGCTGGAAGTACGTCGCGCGGCATCCGGACGGTCCCTTCGAGTTGTACGACATGCAAGCTGACCCGCGCGAGCGTTTTAATTTGTTCGGTCAGCCCACCGTCGCGGAAATGCAGTGTGAGTTGGCCGAACGCCTGGACAGCTTTTTCCGCCGCCACGCCGACCCCCAGTACGACGTCTGGAAAGACGGCCGCTCCAAAGCCGGACGACTCGGCGGCACGAGCCGCAAGCCGCTGGCGAAACCGGGACCCTAGTGCGACTGTCTGCCTGTGATCTTCCACCGAATCGGTCGGCCCACTGGGCTTTCCTGCACGTCTGGGCAGCCGGTGTCCGTCCAGCTAAGATGGTAGCATACAGGAACCAAATCATGTTGAGCCGGGAAACACTCGAAGCCTACCGCCGCATGACGACCAGCCAGCGGCTCGCATTGACTGCGCAGATGATCCGCGAGAACACGCCTTTCCTCTTGCACGGCCCACCGGAGATCGTACTTCGGCGGTTCGAACGCATTCAGCAGGAAAACGATGCTCGCAATCGGAATATGCTGACGGCCATCGCTCGCACGAAACGAAAGCCATGAAGGACCTGACGCAAGCCCTGAGTGAAATTGCGGAGATTTTCGAGTCGTTGTCTGCGCGCTATGCAGTGATGGGCGGTGTAGCCGTGAGAATTCACGCCATACCGCGTCCGACGCACGATGTCGACTTTACGGTGGCCCTGGATCGCGACCGTCTGGACGACTTCTTCCAACGGGCCGTCGAAGCAGGCTATTCGGTGGCCGAGCCCTATCTGCGCGGTTGGGTGGATCAAGTTGCTGGTATGCCGCCGGTCAGGCTGCGAATGTACTTGGAAGACCACGGCATTGACGTGGACATCTTCCTGGCGGAATCTGAATTCCAGGAGAGTCTCCTAGCCCGCCGTCAATGCCAGGATCTCGATGGACACAGGATCTGGTTTGTCAGTCCGGAGGACCTGATCTTGCTGAAGCTGATCGCCGCCCGCGCGACCTGGTGGATGTTCAAGACATTTTCTTCATGCAGGGCCAGCTTGACGAAGCCTACCTGCGGCAGTGGGCCGAAGAATTGGAGGTCCTGGACCGGTTGGAAAATGCGTTGCGCGACTGGCAAAACCCGTAGCCCATCCCCATCGCAACAGCTTTGACGGAGATGTACGATGCTTCCTGCCTCAGCCCTCATCCTGCTGCTCTGCTTGGCCGCCCAGCTGCGTTCCGGATTGGATGTCGGCACCCCAGGATTCGCTGCCCGCTTCGACTCCGGAATGCTGGTGCGATTGGCGGACGCGGATGGTGCTCAGTACGTGAACCTACCCGGGCAAACCGTCGCCCTGGGCGTCCACACGCTGTCGGGCGAGTTTCACGCCGGCGCTGCCGAGGGGCCGGGACGGCTTGGGGCGGATGGGACGGCGGTCCAACGTTGCCTGGGGTTCCAGGGATTGGATGGGGTGAGTGCGGATTGTGAGGTTTCGCTGGACAAGGAAGCGGGAGAGGTGGTCGTCCGGCAGAGAGTGGGATCTGCGGCAAACGCCGAGGGGAGACCTGCGGTCGCCGGTTCCGGCGGGGTCGGGAGACCTGCGCCGAGCGCGCGATCCGCGCCGAGCACGGCAGGCGTGTGGGGCGTCAGTTGGGCGATCGGGCGGATTCCGCTGGAATTCGCCATCTTGGTGCCGGGGAACTCCGGGATTCGCTTGACGGCCGACAGTCCAGGGCGCAAGCACCAGTTCGATTATCCGATCGGCTGGGAGGCGCAACTGGTAATTGTCGAAGGGCCGAACCGCGGGTTCTATGTCTGGGCGGATGATGCGCGGGGACGGTTCAAACGGCTGATCGTCGAGCGGCATCGGGATGGCTGGCAACTGACGCTGGTGACGATCAACCACGCGCCGTTCGATACCCTGACATCGTGCGAGTCGGTGCCGTGGCGACTGGGCGTCTATCGCGGGGATTGGCGCGTGGCGGCGCGTCGGTATCGGAACTGGATGACGCAGCAGTTCCATCCGGTGCCGCTCGAACGACAGAAACCCGCCTGGGTCGGCGACATCCGCTGTATGGTAATCATGGGGATGGACCAGACCATGCTGGCCGAGTTGGCCAAGCGACTGGACCCGGCGCAGACCGTGCTGTACGTCCCCTCGTGGCGGGCGGCGGGCTATGACCGGGATTATCCGACGTATGATGCGCCGTTCGACACGTTGGAGCCGTTTGTGAAACAGGCCCACGCGTTGGGGTTTCGGGTGATGCTGCACGTGAACTATTTCGGCGTGGACCCGAAGCATCCGCTGTATGAAAAATTCGAGCGGTACCAGGTCTGCGATCCCTGGGGCGATCACGGCCGGCGATGGTGGGTTTGGGACCGGGCCGAACCGGAAATCCGTTTTGCCTATATCAATCCAGCCTGCCGCGCGTGGCGCGAGTATTTTGTGGGGCAGATGGCGGCGCTGTGCCGACGGTACGAAATCGATGCCTTGCACCTGGACCAGACGCTGTGCATCTACAACGATCACAACGGCCTGATTGACGGGGCGTCGATGATCGACGGCAATCTGGCCTTGCACCGCGAGCTGCGCGAGGCCCTGAACGAGGTGGCTCTCAGCGGCGAAGGACTGAACGAGGTCACCTGCCGGTACGAAGCGTTTGCTCAGCGGCACGCCTGGGGCGTCAACCACGCGGATGGAACCTGGAGCCGCCGGCCGCTGAGCTGTGCTCATCCGATCAGTTCCTACCTGTTTCGGCCGTACACCGTCATCAATGGCTATCTGGGCTGTGCGCCGCCCACGCGAGGGCAGTTGTACGCGGCGTGGAACGAAGCCTACGAGCACTGGGGGGTGATTCCGACACTCAAGCCGGAGCTGGCCCAGTTGCGCAATCCCACCGGCTTTTCCCGGCAGTTTTTCGACGAGGCGGCATTCTGGCTGGGCAACCGGCTGCAGATCGACCTGGAGGCCCCGTGGCCGGCAAGCGTGGCGTTTCCGTTCCGGACCGCCGGCGGCCGCCGAGCCGTCAGGACGGTCGATGGGCGACTGGTGTGTCAAGATGCGTTCACATCAAAACCCGAAGCGTCAGCGAGTGGGAGCGCCCCACTGAAGCCCGAAGCGCCAGCAAGAGGGAAAACAGGCTCTCCCGCCCTCGCTAACGCTTCGGGTTTTCCCGGGATCGAAATCAGCCGCACGATTGGCGGCGTTGGGCAGGCGGCAACCTCGGGCACGATTCCCGATTGGCGGGCTTACGACGACCGGCATCTGTTGGGCCTCGATCCGGAGCGTTGGTATCCTTGCTTTGCCGAACCGCGAGATCCGAACGCGTTTCACGTGGCGGCGCTGCCCGACGACGTGATTTGCGAAGGCGTGATCGCCCGCGACGAATTGGCGGTTTTCTGTTCGCGCAGCCGGCAGTTGTTGGTCGCCGATCTTGTGGCGAGCATCGACACCGCCATGTGCGGCTCGCGGCCGCTCGACGGCGACGCCGCAGAATGGCTCGGCCCCGGCACCGCAACGGACGGCGGCAGTTTCGCCGATCAAGGCGACGGCGTGCTGGCCGCGCATCCGCCGTGGAAAGCCGCTTGGAAGGACCCGGCCACGGGGGCGGCACGTTCCGGTGGGACAGGCGTCGCTTATGCACGATATTGCGTGGACTTGCCCTTGGTGCCGCAACTGCTGCTGGTCAGCCAGGTCGCCTTGGCACCGGAGGCCGCGAAGCCCGATCGGTCGGACGGCGTGACCTTTCGGATGGCCGCAAGCGCGGGCTCGACGCAGTTGGCGACGCAGTTGCACCACGCCTCGGAAGACGCACAGCGGATCGAGTTGGACCTCACGCCGCTGGCCGGCCAGGTGGCAACCGTCGAGCTGTCTGTCGATCCGGGTCCGAAGCGATCGGCCAGCTACGATTGGGCGCGCTGGACCAACCCGCGCATCGAGCGACGCGGACAGCGCGCCGCGGCGGTCGCCTTCGGCGGCCATGGTGACTATGCCGTTGCTGTCGATAGCCGCGGGCTGCAGCCCATCCGGCGCGCGGACGGTTTGCTGACGGTGGACGCTTTTCAGCCCGGCACCGTCTTCCTGCTTCGGCAGCCGCCGCTGGCCATCTCGCTGCCCGCGAGCCTGGTGGATCTGCCGCGGACCGTCGTCTTTCTGGATGATTCCGGCCGCGAGTTGGTCCATCCTGAACATGCCGTCGTGCGGCCGGAGCGGCTGACTGTGGGCGGAGTGACGAAAGCCGGGCTGTTCGTGCATCCGCCCGATCACGGTCGCACGATCACCTACCAGGCGATCGCGTTGCCGCAGGAGCCGGCACGGCTGTCCTGTGCGATCGGCTTGCGCGACGGCGCGAAATCGGAAGGCGTGATCTTTGCGGTCGAAGCCAACGGCCGAGAGCTGACGCGGCGCCGGATGCTGCCCGGTGCGTGGGAGACCCTGTCGGCCGACCTTTCCGAATGGGCCGGCCAAGTGGTCGTTCTCAGTCTGGTAACCGACTCGGATGGCTCGTTCAATTGCGACGGGGCCTGCTGGGGCGAGCCGACGTTGGGGAGGGTCGGGATCGATTAGTTCCTTACTTGTGGACGACCGCCAACCGCGATAGGCTCAGGGAGTTGGCGCAGAAGATTTCTCCCGCACCGGAAGATCCGCCAAGTCACAAGTGCCCTCTCACACCAAGGAGTTTCTCATGATCCGAAGCACATGTCTGATGGCAGGTTTCGTTTGCGTTTTGTTGGCGAATGCCGCACGTGCCGCTGACAATACGCCGCCGGAGGGCTTCACCGCCTTGTTCAACGGCACGGACCTGACCGGCTGGAAAGGCCTGGTCGCGGATCCGCCGAAGCGAGCCAAGATGACGCCGGAACAACTGGCCGACGCCCAGAAGAAAGCCGACGAGCAGGCGCGGGCGCACTGGAAGGTCGAGGACGGCGTGATCGTGTTCGACGGCAAGGGGTCGAGCCTGTGCACCGCGAAGGACTACGGCAATTTCGAGATGTACGTGGATTGGAAGATCCTGCCCAAAGGCGACAGCGGCATTTACTTGCGCGGCAGCCCGCAGGTGCAGATTTGGGACGCCGCGGCACGCACCGAAGGATCCGGCGGGCTGTACAACAACCAGAAAAACCCCAGCAAGCCGACCGCCTGTGCCGACAAGCCGGTGGGCGAGTGGAACACGTTTCGGATCAAAATGGTGGGCGAAAAAGTCTGGGTTTGGCTGAACGGCCAGTTGGTGGTCGACAACGTCACAATGGAAAACTACTGGGAACGCGACAAACCGATCTACCCCACCGGCGCCATCGAACTGCAAAACCACGGCAATTCGCTGTACTTTACGAACATCTACATCAAAGAACTGCCGTAGCATCATCCTGCTAGCACCCTCGCGATACCTTGGATAGCCGAAAACCGCGATTTGCGTAATAATGCACTAGGTTGGATCGAGTCTTCGGTCCACGCATCTCAAAATTTGGCTATCGCAGGGAGAACTCCAGAATGACTCGCGCGGGGCTGTTTGCATTGATTGCCGTCTGTTTTATCGCCTTGACCGTGATTTCGGCTCCTCTGGCTCTGGCCGCCAATGAGGGCCAAGCCGACTTGGACAAGGCCACCGAACTGCAGGTCACCGCGGAATCGCTGTCCGACTTGGAGAAAGTTGCCAAGTTGTGCGAGAGCGCCCTGAAGAAAGGATTGGACGAAAGCAACCAGCCGTTCGCCAAACAGTTGTTATCGTCCACCTTGTATCAGCACGCCGAACAGCTGTGCGGCCCGATTTTCGAGCAAGCACCGCCCGACCGCCGCTGGCCGCTGCTGCGGCAGTTTGCGTTGCAGGACTTGGAACGCGTGGTCGAAATCAGCCCGACGCTGGGCGACGCGCACCTGCTGGTCGCGCGCCTGCACGCGCTGCCCGGAGGCGACGCGGAGCGAGGTGCAAAAGCGGCCGGTGCGGCCGTGAACTTGTTTGACGAGGACAAGAAAAAGAAAGCGGCGGCTTTGGTGCTTCGCGGCGGGTTCCGGGACAAGCCCGAAGCCCAGTTGCAGGACTACGCGCAGGCCATCGACTTGGATCCAAGCAACGCGGACGCCTGGCAGGCTCGAGCGTTGGTCCACCTGGACCAGGGCGAAGCGGACAAAGCAATCGAAGACTTCAACAGCCTGTTGAAGCAGAACGAGAACAACGCCAACGCCCACCTGGCGCTGGCCGAGGCATTGACGAATCTCGAGAAATTGGACGAAGCCCTGCCGCACATCGAGAAAGCCATTCAACTGAAACCGGATTCCCCGCTGGGTTACACGTTGCGCGCCCGCTTGAAGGTACTCAAACAGGACGTTGATGGCGCGTTGACCGATCTGGATCAGGCGATCAAGATCGAGCCGCGGGATGTGACGGCCCTGGTCATTCGCGCCCGGCTGTATCTGAGTCAAGACAACATCGCGGCCGCCAAGGACGACGTCGAACGCGTGTTGCTGATCAGCCCCGGATTGTCCCAGGGTGTGCTGATGCGGAGCATGATCTACGCCGAGGAGGGCCGGGTGGGCGACGCGATTGCAGACATCGAATCGCTCCTGAAGCAGGATCCCAAGAACGTCGCTTGGCGTCTGCAACTGGCCGGCTACTACATCAAGGACCGTCGGCCGAGCAAGGCGCTGGACATCTTTACGAAGATTTTGGCCGAGGATGACGAGGACTTTTTCGCGCGGCAAGCCCGGGCCGACACGCTGTTGAGCACTGGCAAACACGCCGAGGCGATCGCCGACTTTGAGATCCTGCTCAAGCAGGAACCCGCGGACGACAGCATCCTGAACAACTTTGCCTGGGTGCTGGCCACGTCCCCCGATGACAAGCTTCGCGACGGGGCGCGGGCCATCAAGCTGGCGACGAAGGCCTGCGAGGTGACCGAGTACAAGAAGGCCCACATCCTCAGCACGCTGGCCGCAGCCTATGCCGAAACCGGCGATTTCGAGGCCGCCGTGAAGTGGTCCAACAAAGCGGTGGAACTGGGGGTCGAGGAAAAAGAGGTGGACGACCAGCTGAAGAAAGAACTCGAAAGCTACCAACAGAAAAAACCGTGGCGGGAACGGCAGACGATCGAGGAAAAGGCCGACCCGGTCCAGCCGCGGCGGAGCGATTTCGAGGCGTGAAACGTGGGATAGGCTTCCAGCCTGTCTTTTCTGCCGACACGCTGGAAGCGGGGACGTGTTTTTTCAATCCGCTGCAAGCCGTGGCTTCCAGCCTGTCTTTTCTGCCGACATGCTGGAAGGCCGGCCCACAAAATTCAGTCGCCTTTCGTCAATTCCTCGCGCAGCTTGACCAGCACATCCACACGGTCGGTAGTGATGCTCTGGACGCCCCAGCGCATCAAAGCCTCCATGACCGGCGGATCGTTGACCGTCCAGCACCAGACCTTTAGACCGCGGGTCTTCAGTTCGGCGACCAGCTCGCGCGAGAGCATGTTGTAGTTCAGATCCACCATGTCGGTGCCGTACAGCTTCGCCTGGGCGGCGATCCAGTCGGCGCGCTCGGCGACGGTGCCGGTCAATTTCTCGCTGCACAGCCAGACGCACGGAATTCGCGGCTCCAGAGAGCGGACCTCACGGACCACCTCGCCGCTGAACGCGATCACCGCCACTTGGTCCACCATGTCCAGATCCCGCACGGTCTGGATTACCTTGGCGGAGATGCCGGTCATCTTAATCTCGATCACGGGCATGCAGCCGCTGCCTTTCAGCGCCCGCAGATGCTGTTCGAGCGTCGGCACGGGCTCGCCGGCGAACTGCGGGTCCTTCCACGATCCGGCGTCCAGCGGGCGCAGTTCGTCGAGGGTCTTTGCCGCCAGTTCGCCCGTGCCGTTGGTGGTGCGGTCAAGTGTCTTGTCGTGCAGCAGCACGACCACGCCGTCGCGGGTGGCTTGGACATCGAACTCCGTGCCGTCCGCGCCGGCCTGCACGGCCATCTTCGCGGCCAGCCGTGTGTTCTCGGGGTACACCGCCGACCAGCCGCGATGGCCGACGATTTCGCAGCGGCTGAGCTTGATCCCGGTCAGCGGCGGGGTGTCCGGCAGACGCGTGACGGAGAAATCATCGAAGCGGACCGTGCCGCCGCTCAGCCCCAAGCCCACGCACCCGCGCTGGCGGTCCAGCGCAAAGGCCGTCTCGATCAGCAATTCGCCGTCCAGGTAGGCCAGCACGTTGGAGCCGCGCACGGCCACACGCAGCCGGCGGGCCTGGCCCAGCACCGAATCCGCCTTCGCCTTGGCCGTCTGCCGCACGCTCCAACCGTCCCCGGTCCGCACGGCAAACTCCGTCCCGTTTCGCAGCGTGCTGCGGAATCGAACCGGGATCTGCATCCACGGCGGGGCACCGTCGTGGGCGGCCCGGAACAGCACCGAGAACCACCGTGAATCGTCGCGCACGCGCTGGAACGTCACCGTGACTTCGATCTCGTAGTTCTGCCAGGCTTCGTCGCCGAACAGGATGTACGCTTCCGAACCCTCGCCTACCAGGGCGCGGTCCTGCACCGCCCATTGCCCTTGCAGGGGCCGCCAACCGTCCGGCAGCGTCCCGCCCGGTGCATCAAAGTTCTCACGCATCACCTCGCCTCCTGCGCCCCCTGCCGGAATCGCGATTACACAACACAGCAACACCCAGCCCACGCCATTTCGCATCCTACTTGCTCCTTTCCAGCTCGCCAACACGAGATTACCACCAGCTGCCGCCAGCATGTGCCCCGAGAACGCCGAAATCAACACCCTGCCCCAAATCCATCGGAATACTGGCGTCACGCAGAGGCGCAGAGCCGCGAAGAATCGGCGATTTGAATCTGGTCATTTGCAAAGCGGCAGATCGTCCGCGTCGGCAGGACCTCCAGCCCCACTTGCGGCAAACCCGGGCCGTCGGCCGGTTCATCGCCCAGCAAGCGAAACGACCGGCCATCGCCCCGCAGCAGACGGTTCAAACGCTACGGCCTGCCGGTCCAGTGCGTGGGCGGCGCGTCGGTCAATCGCCCAAACATGATCCGTTCCTTCCGGCTTTCCGAGTGCTCCCCCTGCGTGACCGTCAGATAGATGCTGCCGGCGTAGTCGCGGAAGGTCGGATACTGGAAGGACCTTTCCGTCTCGAAACGGTACTTTCGCTTCCAGGTCGCGCCGTCCGCGGAGACGTCTACATTGACCACGGAACGATGCACGCCCTTGATCCGGCTCGCTTCCTGCCAGCCCAGGTAGTAGACGCCCTGGAAACAATCAAAGGTCGGCTTGGAGTTCGTGCCGTTGGGGACGAAGCCGCGGTGCGCGCCGGGGGCCCACGACTTGCCGTCAGGGCTGGTCGTGAACGTGTAATTGCGGTTACTGTCCTTGCGGTTCACTTCACGCGGATCGGACTTAATTGGTACAGCCGGTCGGTGTGTGGCGCGTCGATGGCCAAACGGATGGCCGGCTTTTCGCTGGCAGGGTCCACCAGGGCCAGCCCCAGCATGTACTGCCCAGCCTGCAGGGTTGTCGGCAAGCGCAGCGTCGCGGCAACCGACCGCTCGCCGGGCAGCCAGCCTGTCGCATCGATGTCGGTCTGGGGCTGTTGGACGACGATGGCGCCCTTCGAGTCCAGCAAGTACAGGACCAGCGGATAGCGGCGATACAGCTTGCCCACGCCCACGTTCGACCATTTCATGTCCACCGTCAGCGTTTCGCCGCGTGCCGGGCTCTCCGGATGCGAGATCTCGCGCAGCACAAAGCGGTAACCAGCTCGCCGAGCCAGTTGCTCCAGCTTGGGCATTTGTTCGGGCGGCACCTTGCCGACGTTGTCGTTGATGAACGTGACGTGGTTCGCCGCCATGAAATCCAACGCCCGGTCGAAAGACCAGCCGCGTTCGATCAGGTACTCGTAGGGCCCAAACCACTCGAAAACCACCGGCGCCCGCTTCCACTGATCGGCAAACCCCTGCACCTGGGCGTACTTCTGCGACCCGATCCAGTTGGCTTCGTGCCACGGCGAACCGACCCCATCCCGGCGAAAACCGGCGCCATGAGCCAAGGCATAGGCCAGGGCTTCGGCATCGTCGGACATCGAAGCCAGTTGAGTCTTGCGGAAGCCGTTCAGGTACATGTCGATGATCTGCTTGCGGACCGGCCAGGGCTGCGGATGCTTGGTATGCCACTCGCCCCAGATACCGTACGAACCGATATCGATGAACTCGATTTGGGGATTCCCATCGTACCGCTCGGCCAGGCTCTTGATGAACCGGCCGTGTTTCTCAAGGTACAGCGGATCGCCGTAGTCGGGTTCGATCCGAGTGATCCGGGCTCCGCCCGACGCGATATCGGCACCGCCGGCGACATAGTCGTAGGATTTGCAGCCCGCATCAAAAAGCCACTTCGGCGAGCAGAAATAGCCCTTGGTATGGGCGTTGGTGGTCATGATCCGCAAGGCGATCCGTGCATCCCGCTTGGTCCAGGCTGCCAGCGGCTCGTCGATCAATTGCCAGTTGTACTGGCCCTCGACCGGCTCGATGTCCTCCCAGTTCAGCCGGAAGTAGGCGACCGAATACGGGAATCGGCCCGGACCATCCGGCAAGCGCCGCGTGGTCATCCAGCCTTGGCCGGGATTGGCGAACGTTTCCTCCGTCTCCGGAAACGTCCTGACCACGTCGGCGCCCGCTGCGTCGGCCCAACACCACATGGCCAAACCGATGGCGGCGAGCATCGCCACCGCAGCCTTTCGATCGTACCGCATCGAACACGGTTTCATGGGTGTATCCTCCTTTGGGAATGGTTAACCTGGTCGTCGAGCGAGTTATTAATACTCCCAGTCCTCGTGTGCCAGTGGGGCCCGGTTCAGTTCCTCGCGGTGCAGACGCCAATGGGGCAGGAACTTGTCCATGTAGGCCCGGAAACGGTCGTTGTGGTGCCGTTCCAGCAGGTGGATCATCTCATGCACCAGGATGTATTCCAGGCATGCCGGCGGTTTCTTGGCCAATTCCAGGTTGAGCCAGATCCGGCGTCGTTCGATGTTGCATGTCCCCCACCTCGTTTTCATGCGTTTGATGACGCAGGACGCGACCTGGACGCCGATGACCGGCTCCCACTTGGCCTGCAAATCGGGAATCTGCTCCCGGAGCAACTGCCGATACCAGTGTTGCAGCACGCCTGCCCGTTTGTTACGGTCGGTGCCGGGACGGACTCGCAGTTCCAGGGTCTTACTGTTGCGGATCACGACGGACGCCGGAGCGTCTTGCTCGATTACGTCCAGGCGGTAACGCCGGCCCTGGACGAAATGGCTCTCGCCAGTGACCATTTCGCGTTCGGACTGCCGCTGCTGCTGCTCCAAGGTGATCTGTTGTCGGCGTATCCAGCCCAGGCGGGAGATCACAGCCAGACGCACGGTCTCGTCGTTGGTGCGGTGCGGGACCGCCACGCGCACCCGTCCGTGCGGCGGGTAGACCGCCAAGTGCAGGTTCTTGATATCCTTGCGGACCACCTCCACGCGGATGCCGCTGATTTCGAGATGATGTCGCTCAGTAGTCACGCTGATTCTTCACAATGTCGAAGATCGAGTCGACCAACTCCGCGTCCGCGCCCAACACCGACTTGAGGGCAATGCGGACTTCCTTCTCTTTGAACTTGTTGCCTCGCCAGCCAGCTTTCTTGACGTTCCGGATGGCGAGGTCGACTTCGACGGCCAGCCGGGACGCCTCGTCCGCTACGGCCACACCATCGAACGTTGCTGCCGCCTCTTGGACCGGCAAGTCCGTAACGTCCTTCAGATTGTCGTACAAGGCACGGAGCGCCGGGCTGTTGATGGGGGCGGGATAGTTTGAGTGCGTCTCCGGTTTTTTCACCTTCTTCGTCAGTTCGACGACCTTCGCCAAGTATTCCTTGTACTTCAGGGCCTGGCTCCTGCGGGCCTTGATCAAGTCGTCCAGCAGTTCCGACATTTTCTCGTAGTACTTGGGATTCACGGCCATCTCGTCGATGATGACCTTGCGGACGTTGTTCTCGATCGTTTCCGCCATCGCCTCCGGGTTGTCCTTGATTCCCTTGGGCAGCGCGTCGCAGGCAGTCACGCCACGCTCGACGATCAGCTCGACCAGGCTCATGTCGTCGAACGCCGAGACCTTTTCGCTTTCCTCGGCCCGGATGTAGGTGTCCAGCAGGTGCCGCATCGCCGGCTCGAACACCTTCATGTCCACGTAGTCCCCGCTGGCCAGCTTCACTTCCTCCCGCACCTTCTCGTAGTGCTCGACCTCGGCCTTGACCTCCGCCGCCTGGGCAGCGGAGTAGCCGGCCTCTTTCATTTCGTTGGCCAGTTCGGCGTAGGCCCGCAGCAGGGACGACGTGAGCTTGTACAAGGCGACCCGCTTCGGCTCGTTGTCCTTTAGGGCGTCCGCATCCGACGAATCGGGCGTGCAGAAGAACTTCAGGTAGGCGGCCGAGTCCCGCGGCGGCGGCACGGGCTCACACAGGGCCTGGACCGCCTCGCGCAGCTCTTCCAGGCGTTCCCGAGCCTGCTCCAGCCGATCTTTGAGCAGGCCCGCCACATCTTCTTCGTCGTAGCCGTCGAAGGCTTCGCCGGTGTAGTCCTTGATCGACTTCTCCAGCGACTTGAACAAGTCCTTGTAGTCGATGATGTAGCCGTATTCCTTGTCCTCGGTGTCGAGCCGATTCACGCGGCAGATCGCCTGGAACAGGCCGTGGTTTTCCATCTGCTTGTCGATGTACAGGTACGTCGCCGGCGGCGCATCGAAGCCGGTCAGCAGTTTGTCCACGACGATCAGCAGCTTCATCTGCCCCGGTTCCTTGACGAACCGCTGTTTCACCTCCTTCTCGAACTGCTCGACCTTGTTCATCGCCTTGTCTTCCGGCTCGTCGAAGTAGTCGGCCAGCATCTTGCGGTAGATCGCGTACTTCCGTAGCTTCTCGGTCAGCCCTTCGCCCGTCTCCTCCCCCTTGATGTCGCCTGGCGATGGCCGGTACGAAGTGACGATCGCACACTTGCCCTTCAGGTCGGTCTCCTGGAACATCTCGAAGAACCGGCAGGCCGAGTAGACGCTGTCGGACACCAGCAGGGCGTTGCCGTGGCCGCTCTTGAGCCGATCGCGCGTCTCCATGTCCATCAGGATGTCAGCGACGATTTTCCTTAGCCGGTCCTGCGAGTTGAGCACCTTCTGCATCGTGCCCCACCGCTGCTTGAGCTGGGCCTTGGCCAGGTCGGACAGCCCCTTGGTCTTGACCTCAAACCACTGGTCGATCTTGTCCTGTGACGTGATGTTCTGGTCGATGTCCCGGGCCTCGTAGCGCAGGTCCAGCACGACCTTGTCGCGGACCGCTTCGTCGTACTTGTACGTGTGAATGTACGGCCCGAAGACTTCGATGCTTTTCTTCTTGTCCTTGGCCAACAGCGGAGTGCCGGTGAACCCGATCAGCATCGCCCCTGGCAGAATGGCCTTCATCGCCTGGTGCAGCTTGCCCGACTGGGTGCGGTGGCACTCGTCCACAAACACGAAAATGTTGCCCTTGGCACGGAAGCCCTTGGGCAGGTGGGCTTCGATGTCCTTGAGGTAGGCGTCGATGTCCCCCTCCTCGGACTTGCCGAATTTGTGGATCAGCGAGCAGATCAGCCACTGGTCGCTCTGATCCAGGACGCTGACCAGGTCCGCTCCCGACTTGGTGCGGTAGATGCCCTCGTCCACGCCGTTGAACACTTTCTCGATCTGTTCGTCCAGGTCGGTGCGGTCGGTGACGATCAGCACCCGCGCGTCCGGCACGTGCTCGCGGATCCACTTGGCCAGCCAGACCATCGTCAGGCTCTTGCCACTGCCCTGCGTGTGCCAGACGATGCCGCCCTCGCGGCGTTTGACGTGGCCCTGCGCGGCCCGCACGCCAAAGTACTGGTTGGGCCGGCAGGTCTTCTTCCAGCCCGCGTCGAACACCGTGAAGTCGTGGATGATCTCCAGCAGACGGTCCTTGCGGCACACTTGGGCGAGCGCCCGGTCCAGCGGATTGCCGATCGGGCAGTCTTCCTTCCAGGTCAGGTAGTACTTCTCCGGCGTTTCGATCACGCCGTACCGCAGACCCTCCGTGTCGTTGCCGGCCATGACCAGTTGAACCGTCGCGAAAAACGGGCGGATGAAGTCCTTCTTCTGGTTGTCCAGGTTCTGCCGGATGCCCTCGGTGACCGACACCGTCGACCGCTTCAGTTCCAGCACGCCCAGGGCGATCCCGTTGACGTACAGGACCAAGTCCGGGCGTTTGTCATGCATGCCGCCCACGGTGACTTCTTCCGCGATCGCGAAGTCGTTGTTTTCCGGGTGTTCCCAGTCGATCAGCCAGACGGTGACCGTCTGCTCGCCCACGTCCGGGCGGACCTTCACGCCGTACCGGAGCATCCCGTAGACTTCGCGATTGGCGTCGTACAGCGTCCGGCTGCCGCTGACCATCCGGGCGTTGCCCAGGTGGTACAGTACCTTGTCGATCACCTTGTCGCTGTATCCCTGGCGGCGGAGCCAATCGGCCAGCAGCTCCTCCTCGATGTTGCTGTTGCCTTCGCGGTCCGTCCAATCGCCGAGGTAGTCGTAGCCGAGTTGGTCCCGGAAGAACCGGATCACCCGCTTCTGCGTCAGGATTTCTTTTTGGCCGACTTGGGTCATTCCACACGCTCCTGGACCGCTGCGAGCACCGCCGCGTCTTTCTCTGTCATGCGGTACTTCTGTCTGCTGCTACGGGGCTTATCGGGAATCGTCATTTCGATTAGCCCGGCGGCCAACGCCGGCTCGATGTAGCGGTCCCTAAGACTCGCCTGCGACCTGAGCCCGAGTACCGCCTGCGTTTCGACTCTGGTCCGGGGGCCCTGCCAAAGTACCCGCAACAACTGCTGGACTTCACCTGTGACTTCACCTATGACTTCACCTGTGACTTCACCTATGACTTCACCTGTGACTTCACCTGTAACTTGCTCGCCCGTCGAGGTTTTCTGGGTGCTTTTTGGGGTAGTCTCGGTCTGTTTTGGGGCAGTTCTTACGGTAGTTTTTGGGGTAGAACCGCCGGCACCGACCCGCGCAGGCGAAAACGGCAACTCGACCCACAAGCCGATCGTCTCGTGTCGGAAGATCGGTTCGGGGACGCTGGCCGCCGTACAAGCGGAACACATCCGCTCGATTCCTCTTCCCCAAGCCTCGATCTTGCCGGCACGGAAGAATGCGTTGGCGACGTCGGGATTGAACGGCACTGGACGGGTGGTTGGTTTTCAGCCGTTCGACCGTCCAGTTGTCGGGCAGCGTGCCGCTGTTCCAGATCAGGATGCGATCGTCGTAGATGCGGATCTGAATTGGCGTGCAACTGGCGTAGTCGTGATCCAGCTGATTCTGAAAGCACCGGATCATCTGCATCTGAGTCAGGATTTCCTTCTGGCCGACTATCGACATCGTTGTGCCTCCTGATAGGTCCTATACGTCCCATACGACGTATGCGGTCCAATGCCGCTGCTCAGTGATTTTTGCCCTCCGGCCGGTTTCCGCTTCCAGTGGAGCGGCTTTGCCGCGACCGTTCGCGCAGCCGGGCCTGGGTCATGCGTTCCCGCAGACCGCCCTCTTGGAGGAATGCCTGTTCCATTTTGCGGATCTGCTGGTCCAGCAGGTAATTGGTCTGATGGATCAGGCAGATGATGATGTTGGCCACGACTTCCGCAGGGCGGGTTTCAATAAAGGTCCTATACGACTCATAGGACACATCCGGCTTGGCCCCCAGTTTTCGCACGAACAGCGCCTCGCGCGAGTCTTTGTCCCACAACCGCAGCCCGCGAAAGCGCAGGAAATCGCGGTAGTCCTCCAGCAGTTCCTCCAGGCTGGCCCGGGCGACGTTGGTCAGTTTGATTTCGGACTCCTTCGAGGTTGCCGAGGCCATGCTGCCTTCGACGATGTTCTGCTTGCCGGACCGAGCGGCCTGGACCATTTGATCCACCGTCCGGCGATCGTGGCTCAGGAATCGCTGGCAAAAATGCCCCGTGGCATCGAACACAATCAGCGCCTTGCGATAAGACAGCAGGTCCTGGTATCCGCCGTGCGCTGGAATGAAGCCTTCGGTCATGGCGATTTCTCCTGGCTGGCCGGATGTCGCGGATTTCGACGCAGTCGCGACGCGCCCCATCATAGGTCCCATACGGCTTATGGGACATCATAGGTCCCATTTGACCCATAGGACATATCCCGTTGTTCCCCTACCCCTTCGGCGTCCCGGCGTTCGCATCCCCCGCAGCCTCCCCGCAGCCCGTCGGTTTCACCAACCGCACCCGGCCGGTCAACAACGCCTGCATCATCCCCTGCTTGATCGCCTTGGTCTTGTCACGACGCCGTTCCAAGGCGGTGATCTCGGCGTCCATGTCCGTGAGCACAACCGCTTCTTGGCGATCAGCTTGTCCAACGCCCCGATCAACGCATCCACATCCGACAACGTCCCCGCGATGGCGCGTTGCTCCAAGAGCGACCTTGGCCACAAGACCTTGACATTTCGGAGGATACCTTGCGTGATCAAGGGCAAATCGTTGCGATTTCGGACATC
Source organism: uncultured Pirellulaceae bacterium (assembly GCA_964645045.1). GTDB lineage: Bacteria > Planctomycetota > Planctomycetia > Pirellulales > Pirellulaceae > Anammoximicrobium. Next base: position 53,771 of record CAZXYZ010000074.1, read on the forward strand.
GTTCAGCCTCGCCTGTTGCAGCGCCAATGCGAGAAAGCCGACGTCGACAGGTCGCGTGAAACGTCGAGGATAGAGCGCGTTGTCCGTAATCCACGCCGGACCTTCCGTGCGATAGACGACGCCACACTTCTGGCCGACGCGTCCTAAGACCACGGTCGGCTCGAATACCATTGCTTGCTCGGTGTACCCGGCGATACCGTTGCCACCGAAGACAGGGACTTGGCAGTCTGACGATCGGCGGGAGAGACGAGCAACGCTGATGCAGTCGCCAGATGCAAACTGCGCAATCTCGGCCAAAGAAGCAACGGACCAATCAATTGGAATCGCACGTGCCTCCGTCCGCTTGTATGCAGGCGCCAAAACGGTCGAAGGCATCTCTCCGACTGTCGATTTCACTACCTTCGTAGCGGGATTCATCCCCACACCACCTCATCTGCTTCGAGTGTCTCGCGCCTATTGACCTGAGCGTCTCGCGCTACGTGTCGACTTCTCCCATTCTGCCGTTTCATCGATCTCATGACCCGCCCTCCTTGTCCCCCAGTTCCCGCTGGATCTTTTCCAATTGCATCTTCAGCTCCTGCTTCGAGGGCAGATACAGCTGGTACTTCGAGGCGAAGATGTTGGCGTCTTCCGGGAGGGTCAGTTCGACCAGCGCGTCGTTCTTGCGGCGGCAGAGGATGATGCCGATGGTCGGCAATTCGTCGGGCAGCTTCACGTGCCGGTCGAAGTAGTTGACGTACATCTGCATCTGGCCGAGGTCTTCGTGGGTCAGCTTGTCCCGCTTCAGGTCGATCAGCACGTAGCAGCCTTGCCTTTGCTCTTGAGCGAGGCGATCACATGCAGCAGGAAGGCGTAGTCGCCGTTCTTGGCCGGTGGCACGCCGTACTCGAAGCGTTTGAACTCGTCCTCGGCCGGGTTGAAGCCGCTGGTCCAGGCCTTGGACGAAAACGGCGGATTAGCGACGGCAAAATCAAACCGTTCCAGGCCGCCGCTGCTGCTCTTAAAGTGCGGACCGGCCAGCGTGTTCCCACGCCAGATTTCGGCCGTGGCGTGCCCGTGCAGGATCATGTTCATGCGGGCCAAGGCCCAGGTGGCGTTGTCCATTTCCTGGCCGTAAATCGTCATCCCGCCAGGGCCGGCTTCATCCGCCGCCTTGATCAACAGCGAGCCCGACCCGCACGTCGGGTCGTAGATCGTCTGGTCCTGCTTGGTCTTGGAACTGATGCCGACCACCTTGGCCAGGATCCGCGAGACTTCGGCCGGCGTGTAGAACTGCCCCTTGCTCTTGCCCGACTCGGTGGCGAAGTGCCGCATCAGGTACTCGTAGGCATCGCCCAGCAGATCATCGCCTTCGGCCCGGTTCGCCCGAAAGTCGAGCCCATCGAAGATCGCCACGAGCTTCGACAGCCGATCCTGCATCTCCTTGCCGGCGCCCAGCTTGGTTTCGTCGTTGAAGTCGGCCGACTGGCCGGGCATCAGAAAGTCCAGGTCGGCCGCCTCGGCCAGTCGGCCGATGATCTTGTTGATCTTGTCCCCGATCTCCTTGTCGCCCTTCAGCCGGACCATGTCGGCGAAGCTGCCGCCCTGGGGCACTTCGATGATCGCGTCGGGCTTGTCGGCGTACTTGTCCGAGACGTACTTCACGAACAGCAGTGTCAAGATGTAGTCTTTGTACTGCGAGGCGTCCATGCCGCCGCGCAGCTCGTCGCAGCTTTGCCACAGGGAGCTGTAGAGTTGAGATTTCTTGAGTGCCATGAGATTCCCGCTCATCTGCTCCGCGGCACGTGGTTCATGGGGTGCCGGTACTCCGGGATCGTGTCAGCCGAACCTCTAGTAATCGTCCGCGACTACTGCTCGAAGCTGCACCGTTTCGGAAAGCCATCGCCGTGGATGAGGCCGATGCAAGAAAGCTGCTTTCTTGGGTAGGGGTAAGCAGGGGAACTTGCCGCTCCGTTACAACCGCACAACTTGGCGTCCGGTGCATGCATACTTACCCGCCAAAGGAAGTCAGAAGCGCGCCCGGAGGGATTCGAACCCCCAACCCTCGGTTCCGAAGACCG
>CAZXYZ010000075.1:0-55193 GCA_964645045.1 uncultured Pirellulaceae bacterium
CAACAGGGAATACAAACTTCGTCCTAAATCGCAGAGCCCCAACCCTACTCGCCCGTTGCTGCAGGAATCCCAGGTGTTGGCTTTGCGCCGGGCCGGGGCGGTAAAGCCGCTCTCGGAATGTATGGAATCGGTGGATTTGGGGGGAGGCCGGCGCCGAGTAGCCAAGCATCTGGAGAACCAGCCGGTTCCGCATTACGAGCCGGCACCGGATGCGCCCGGGATGTTGGCTCGCATCGCGGCAGACGGGACACGCACGGTCGGGCGGTTTGTCAACCGGCGTTCCAGGAAGCCGATTGATGGACTTTGCGCCGCCGGACGCCAGACCGATCATCATGGCCCTTGCGGGCCCCAACGGCGCTGGCAAGACAATCTTTTCTCACGCCCACCTGCGGCGAACCGGCCTACCATTCATCAACGCGGACGTTGGTCAAGCAGAGCCGTGGCCCGGCGAAGGGGCGCGGAGCGCCGCGGGGGCGGATCATTCAAAGAACATCATGTCAACATCCCGCGAGCCGTGCAGTACCCGCTCCACGCGGATTCCCGTCTCCGTGGGATGGTAGTAGATGACGTAGTCCCCGACCGAGAACGCACGCAAGCCCGGCGAGAGATCATCGTGAGAAGTCCCCGCAAACGGAGTGGTCACGAGAAAGCGACATTTTTCCTTCAGTCGCTTCACGAAGCGTTGCGCCGCTTGCGGTCTGTCACTGCCGATGTAGACCAGGATTCCTTGGAGATCGAGGAGCGCCTGAGGCGAGAAATCAGGAAGCTTCATGGAGCCGTCTCGCCCGCACTCGCAGCGAGTTGGTCGGCGAGTTGCTCAAGTTGCTGGAAAACGATTTCACCAGGGATCGAGGCCCCCGATTGGACGCCTTTTTCGATTTCGCGTTTCAGCGACTGGCGACGCTGCTCCAACCGGTCGTAGACTCGCAGGGCTTGGCGAACCACATCCACTTCATCCGTCCCTCGACCGCTGGCGATGGCCTGGTGGATGATCGGCTGCACATCCACTGGAAGGTCGATGGTCATCAAGGAATCTCCAAGAATTCGCGGTACGGACACTGACTAGGTCTGCCGTTTCAGCAGGTCGGCGCGGGGCGCGTCTCCGGCTCCACCACTACTCGCCATTCTATCATCCGCCGCAAACGCTGAGAAGCGGAGGCAGTACGTGCCGAACCGACGGTGAACCGGCGCCAGCTTCCGCTACGGCATTACGGGGCGAGGCGACCTCCTCTTCCGGCCCGTCAGCCTACTCGTAGCATGGCTCTCCAGAGCCGTGCGGGATGGGTCCGGACGCACCGTCACGCGCTCGCTTCGCCGGAAGGCCAGCATCCCGTGGGGTGGCGACGAACTGCACGGCTCAGGAGAGCCATGCTACGGGGATCGCTCCAGGTTCCGCTCTCGGACGGCTACGGCCGAAGGCAACTCAGGGAGAAGCGGAAGGAACGTGCCTCGCGACGCGGAAGCCCAGGTGGTCGTAGCGGAGGCTGGAGTCGTTCCCATAACGGAACGACGCGCGGCAGTAGGACGCGTCGTTGATCCAACTGCCGCCCCGGTGCACCCGGGAAGTGCCTCCTCCAGCCCCGGTTGGATCCTCTATCGGCGACGTTGCGTAGTACCCGCCCCCCCGCCAATCCTGACACCACTCCACCACGTTGCCATGCATGTCGTATAGGCCCCACGCATTCGGCGTCTTCTGACCCACAGGATGCGCCGTCTCGCCGGCGTTGGCATTGAACCACGCATGCTCTTTCAACGCGGCCTCATCGTCAGTTGCGTACCAAGTGGTCGCTGTGCCGGCGCGGCAGGCGTACTCCCACTCGGCTTCAGTCGGCAGCCGAAACTCATCGTACATCGCCTCCTTTTGCGCCAGTTTCCCAAGCTTGCGGCAAAACGCGGACACCTCGTCCCAGGAGACCATCTCCACGGGACGCGTCGGATCGTCCTTGAATTTGCTCGGATTGCTGCCCATCACCCGCTCGTACTCGGTCTGCGTCACTTCACAAACGCCAAGGTAGAACGGCTTGGTGAGCCTGACGCGTTGCTGGGGGGCCTCGGTGGGCAGTTGGTCGATATGCCATTGCTCCGCCTTCCGCGTCTTGGCTTCCTCCAAGAGCCGAGCGACCTCCGCTTCGGTCGATCCCATCTGGAACTCCCCCGGCGGGATCAACACGAAACGCATGCCGATCGAATTCTCGAACTCGACCGGGACGCCCAGGTGTTTGGCCCAGGCCGCTTGATGCTCTTTCGCCTTGGCCGCGTCGAATGGAGCGATGGCCGGCGGCGGCGAACCGGCCGGCAGATTCCACGGGGGCAGCGGCACTGGCGATTTGGAGTGCGGCAGTGCATTGCCCGTTTCCTTGTCGGCGGGTCCGGTCTTGCCCGTCGCGCTCTCCGAGGATTCCTCCTGCGTCACACTGCCACCTTCGGGCACCTTGATCCGCCCAACTTCCCGGCCGTCCTTATCGCTGACCGCGACCCAGATGCCCAGCATGATCAACAGCAGCCCACCCGCGCCGGCCGCAGCCAGCTTTCGCCAGTCGTGCCAGTTCGTAGTGCCGGCTCTAGCCGGTTTGGATCGCCTGAAGGCGGCACTACGAGCGCTGGTCGTGCCGCCTTCAGCCGGTCCAGAGCTGGGCAGCGACGGCTCGGTCTTCGGGTCTGTGTCCACCTGCGGCCCGGACCAGTCCTGGGTCGCGTCCGGATCGGCGACGGGAGCGGGCGCGGCCTGGGTTGCCGGCGCCGCCGCCGGCGCTGGTTTACTCACCGCCGTGCCCCGCCGGTGTGATGCGTGGGCCGGTCCAAGATTCTGAGAGAACGCGTCTCGCTTCGAATCCTCGACACCGGCGATCCTCCCGCTCGCTTCGGCAGTCGCCACCCGGCCGCAAAACGGCTCCAAATCCGCGATCACCTCGGCCATCGTTTGGGAACGATCCTCCGGGGTCTTGGCGACCATGCGGTGGAAAACGGCATCCAGCGACGGGGACACCTCGGAACATACGCTGCACCGGGACGGGATCGGTTTCGTCTGGTGAGCCATGAGTTTCTCCACGGCAGTTTCGCCGGCATACATGGGCTGGCCGCTCAGCAGATACCAAAGCGTGACTCCCAGACTGTAAATGTCGGCCCGCGCGTCCGCGTGCTTGGAACTCACCGCCTGCTCCGGCGCCATGTAGTCCACGGTTCCCATGATCTGCCCGCTGCCGGTCAGTTCGTCCCGTTGGCCGTCAGCCGCGTCGAGCCGGGCCAGGCCCATGTCGAGGATCTTGAGAGTCGTCCGTTGTCCGTGGTCAGTTGTCCGTTGACCGTGGTCAGTTGCCCGTGGTCCGTCGTTCCGTACAACTGACAACGGACCACGGACACCAAGAGATTGGCCGGCTTGATGTCCCGATGCACCACACCGTGCTCGTGCGCGTATTGCAGCCCGCGGGCCGCTTGCAGGATGCAGTCCAGGGCTTGGTCGGGCGGCAGGGGGCCGTGCTGCTTGATGAGGGAGGATAGGTCGTTCCCGTCGACGTACTCCATCACCAGGAAGTGCGTGCCGCCGGCTTCGTCGGCGTCGTAGGCGATCACGATGTTGGGGTGCGTCAGCCTGGCCGCCGCCTTGACCTCGCGCTGGAACCGCCGCAAGGCATCGGGGCTTTGCACGACCTTGGGCGACAGGACCTTCAAGGCGACCATCCGCTCCATCCGCCGGTGCTCGGCCTTAAGCACCAGCCCCATGCCGCCCTGGCCGAGCTTGTCGAGGATCACGTAGTTGCCCAGCACGAGCGATTTGCCCTTGCCCGCATAGATTTGCTGGGCCTGATAAGCGGTGAGCTTCTTCTGGCGGACCAACTCGCGCGCGAGTTGGTCCCCGTCCTGCGGTTTCTTGTCTGCTGCGAGACGAGCGACGATGGCCGCGACGGCGTCGGCCGGAATCAAACCGCTTTCGGCGATCTCCCGCATGAATTGCTCGGAGGAGACAGGCATGGCGACATCCCGAAGGGCCGGAATTACCGCACGCGGCGCAAGCGGGTACGGCGGTTCAGGTAGTCGGCAAAGACTTCGATCAACGGCAGGCTGGTGTCGACCACCACACGTTCGCACATATTTCGCTGCGCCAGTTCCTGCAGCTGGTCGTTGAACCGGTTCAGGGCCTGCAAGTAGGCTCGCCGCAGATCGTCCGGCTGGGCCAACAGTTCTTCGGGGATCTCCAAGCCGACGAACTTGGTCATCTCGTCGAATTCAAAATTTAGTTCGTCGTGGTGCAGGACCTGCATCAGCACAACTTCGTGCTTGTTGTACCGCAAGCGCTGGATGGCCGACTCGATGTGGCTCAGGTCGGTGAAAAAGTCACTGAACACGACGACGATTTCCCGGCGGCCCATGCGCTGCGCCAATTCGGTCAGGCACGTGGCCATTTCGGTTTTCTCGACCGGCGCCACCTCGTCCAAGTGCTGTGTCATCCGCACCACTTGATCCATGGAGTTGCTGGGCGTGACAAAACCCCGCACGTGCGTGTCGAAGGTGGCCAGGGACACCTTGTCGCTCTGCCGCACGATCGAATAGCCCAACGTCGTGGCCATCTGGGCGGCATACAGGAGTTTCTGCTGGCTGCCTTCGCCGTAGCGCATCGACGCGCTGATGTCCAGCAGCAGGTGGCACACAAAGTTCGTCTCCAGCTCGTACTGTTTGACGACAAACTTGTCGCGGTTGAAATACACGCGCCAGTCGATGTGCTTGGGATCGTCGCCCGGCGCGTATTCGCGATGGCCGGAGAACTCGACGGCAAACCCGGACAGCGGCGATTTGTGCGCTCCGGCCAAATTGCCGACAACCAGACCGCGGGGCTCGAAATGGCGGTCGGCAACGGCACTGAGCACTTCCGGATCCAAGTAACGCGACAAGACGCTGGCGGCCATGGCGGGACCTTTCTTGGGGCGAGGTTCGTAACGGCACTACTTTAGCACGCCCTGCGCCGGATTTCGATAGTCGACACGGCAAGAATTTTAGCCGTCGGCCACCTGGTAGGCCCGCGAGCGGAACAGGAAATCGATCAGGTTGCCTTCGTGCGGCTGTAGCCAGTTCAGCCGCGTGGTCGGGATCGGCCCAATGTTCAAGCGATCGATGTGCGTCGCGTCGGTGGCGGCGCGGATAAAACTGGCATTGTTGGTGATCACGGTGCCCACTAGGGTTGTGCCGATCTTGGCGAGCATTTCGCTTTCCGGGCACTGGACGACCGTGGCAAACGGGAACATGAACTCTTTCTTGGCGACATCACAGTCCGGCGAGACGCAGTGGACGATCGTCGGACGCAGGTAAGCGCAACGGTCCAGTTCGATCAAGCGGGGGCCGAAACGTTCGGTCACGTGCGTTACGCCGCCCGCCTTGAGATCCGCTTCGATCATCCGCCAAGTGCCTTGGGCGGCGTTGGGGACGGTGAAGGCCGCCAGGCCCGCTTCCGCGTCCTGCGGCGGCTTCGGCTCGATCGGCCCCAACCGTTCGGCCAGCGCCGCCGCAATGGCCTGGGTATGACGCGAGGCCCAGATGCCCGAGGCGTTGATGCAACTGCGGCCGCCGTTCAGGAAGATGCTGTCCAGCATCAGGTCCAGGTATTTTTCCCAGTCGTCGACCACGTCGTCGCCCAGCAGGATTTTGGAGAAACCGGGACCGTGGACCTGGACCCGCGGGTTGCCTTTGTATTGCTCGATGGTCTGGGCACTGCCGAACATCATCGCCCGCTGGCATGCGGACAACAGGGCCCCGCCGGCATCGTGGCCGCCCGGGTACAGCGAAAACGCCTCGGCGGGAATCCCGGCGGCGATCATGGCGGCGACGATGCGGTACGGAGTCCACGGCTCTTGCGAACCGGGCTTCAAAACCAGCCCGAATTGCAGCGGCACGGCGGGCAGCCACAGGGTGTGGACGCCGGGCGAGTTGGACGGCAGCACGGCGCCCAGCACGGGCGTCTGAGCCTGATAGCTGACGATCACGCCGCGGTTTTCCAAGCCCCAACCGCGAGCCAGGATCTCCAGCGGCAGACCGCGGGTCAAGCAATCCAGAATCTGCCGCATGTTGCGGAGCACGAACGCATTCTTCGCGATGTTGGCGCGGCATAGATGCTCCGGCAGCCCGGTGCTGGCCGACTGTTGGCGGACGAAATCCTCCGGCGATTGCACGCCGTCGCCCATCGGCAGCGTCCCGTTTTCATACCAGTCGGCGGCTTGACTCACACGCTGTATCAGGTCCTCGCAGGGAATTTGCCGCAGGACTTCGCGGGCCTGCGGTGCCCGGCGCATGTCCCGTTGGACGATGCCACCGTTGGCCTGGCTGACCCGGGCGATCGGCTCGCCGGTGAGGAAATGCTTGACCTCGTCCACTTCCAGAGACTCGTAGGGGGTGCCCCAACGCAGGACAGGGATCTTGAGCATCGCAGGTGTCTCCTCATCGTTTCCAGTGTTATGTCTTCAGTAGACTCCTACCGTCGTCTCGCCGGCCAATCCGCGGAATGGCCGCACGCCGCTGACGCCGTCCCACGGGTACTTGGCGTAAGGCGGTTCGCGTTCGCCTTCATCCCGTTCCAGAAAGCCGGGGACGAAGAACTCCTTGGTCAGCGTCGTGAGCCGCACGCGCCCGGTTTGGCCATAGCCCACGACCCGATCGGGATTGTCCAAGTCGACCACTTCGATCGCCGCGCGCGGCTGGGGTGCGAAGTAGGAGATTTTGTAGCCCTCCGCTGCGGTGACCGGCTTGCTGCAGGCCAAGCCCATCAACGTGTTGCCGTACGTCGGCGTCATGTACACGCCGCTGACCTCCGGCGGGCCGCCAAAATACTCTTCGACGCAGAACCGCGTCCACTGCGGAGTGAATTCCGTACCGCCGGAAAAAATCCCGGTGACGCCGATCTTGGGAAGGGTCGTCCCTCGCTCCTCCAAGGCCACGGCCAGCGCTTCCAGCAGCTTGGGCGTTGCGAACATGCATTTGATGTCGTGGCCGGCGGTGAGGATCGTCACCGCCTGGTCGATGCAGTGCTTTTTGTACGCTTCCAGGTGTTCCATCCAGCCCTTCTTGATCAGCTTGATGACCCACCGCGGGTCCAAGTCGATGCAGAAGCAAATCCCGCCGCGGTACTGGCAGAGATGTTCTACCGCCAGCCGCAACCGCCGCGGACCGGAAGGGCCCAGCATCAGCCAGTTCGAGCCCTTGGGGAAAAACTTGTCCGGCAGCGTGTGGCTGAACATCTCGTAGTCGATCCGGAAATCGTCGATCACTATTCGGCTTTTCGGGATCCCGGTCGTACCGCCCGTCTCGAACACGTAGACCGGCTTGTCTTGATACGCCTTGGGCACCCAGCGCCGCACCGGTCCGCCCCGCAGCCACTCGTCCTCGAACGGGGGAAATTTCCGCAGGTCGGCAAAGCCCTTGACGTCCCGCAGGGGATCGAACTTCAACTGCGATTTCTGCTCCAGCCAAAACGGGCACCCGGTGGACTCGTGAAAATGCCACGCCATCATTTCCACGACGTGCGCGTCGAGTTTTTCCCGAGCTTCTTTCGCCGACTTTTCCAGTTCTGCGGTCATCGAGGAACTCCCCCTGGTGAGACGAAGGCTTTGGACACGCCTGTATTGGACAATCAAAATACTCTAGCCAGGCACAAAACTCAACGGGCAGGGACGATGCGAGGCGAACGGCGGAGCGTGAGCGCGCCGCCACTTACCTTCGGACCATTTGGGGGCGTTCTTGTTAGCGGCGCGGCGCAAACCGCCCGGTTTTTACGAGTGTAATACCGGACGGCTCGCGCCGTGCCGCTACCAAGCAAGCGGCATTGGGCGTGAGCCCGCCGGTTGTCGGCGTGACAGCACGATTCTGCCACGTGTGTGCGATATCACCGTCGGCGAAATCCGCTGACCGGAAGAACGCTGGCGGGGACGCGACTCGGTGGGCTTACGCCCGATTGGTAAGGGATTGCACCGGTGGGCTTACGCCCGACGGCTCGCCAAGAAAGAGCACCCCGGCAGCCAAGCTGCCGGGGTGCCGCACGATTGCACGGTCCCTGCGCCCTTAGAACGACGGGAATCCGTTGCCCGCCGTGATAGCCTTCCGGCCGAACGTGGAACGAAGGAACCACGTTACGATTCTCCGTTCCCATTGCCAAGCCCAAGAATTACCCTTGGGTTCCCACCCGTTTCAACGCACATCCGAATTCTTGCGTCTGCGGATTCCTCGAACGATGCCACGCGGTGGCAGATTTCGGCGCACCAGAGAACCGGGTATAATCATCCGCCTGTTTTTACCCGATCCGTTTTTGCTCTGCAACAGAGGATGCGTCACATTCGAGGCAGGGGATGAGCAACGAGCAACCAGTGGCAATTCCGGGTGCGGCATCGACGTCGTCAGCACGTGCCAAAGTCAAGACGCTGGCCTGCCTGGGCGGGATCAGTCTCGAGCGGGGCGTGTCGATGGACGAGGTGCAGGGGTATGTTAAAGACCCGACGAACATCGTCTGGGTGGACATTCAAGACGCCGGGCCGGAAGAGTTCTCGATGTTGCTGGAGGAGTTCGGCTTTCATCCACTGGCATTGGAAGACGTCGCCAAGGGTCAGCAGCGGCCCAAGGTCGACGAGTACAAAGGTTATCTGTTCGTGGTCCTCTACAGCGCGGCGAAGCAAGGAAGACCGGGGGAATTCAGTGCCCAAGAGGTCGGTCTGTTCATCGGCCGCAATTATCTGGTCTCGCTGCACAAGGGGCCTCTGGCCGCGTTGGACGATGCGATGAACCGCTGGGCACGCGGGGGCCAGATGCTGAACGAAGGGATCGGATTCCTGACCTACACGGTGGTCGATGCCGTAATCGATACGTATTTTCCGGTGATCGACGGCATCGAGGACGAACTCGAAGCATCCGAGATGCAGATGTTCGACCCTACGCAGCAGTTTGGCGTCGAGCGGCTGGTGCGGTATAAACGCACGCTGGTCGCACTGCGGCGGGTCCTGTCGCCGCTCCGCGAGGTATTCAATGTCTTCCTGCGTCGCGACCATCCTTATTTTTCCAGCAACACCCTGGCGTATTTTCAGAATGTGTACGACCATGTACTGCGGTTGCTGGATGCCTTGGACACCGAGCGCGAAATGCTCTCCGCTGCGTTGGACGCGCACTTGGCCGTGGTTTCCAACCGGGTCAATGCGACCATGAAAACGCTGACGGTAATCACTGTCGTGGTGGCGTTTGCCGGTTCGGTGTTCGGGGCTTGGGGAATGAATTTTTCCAAAATTCCGCTGGCCGAGCATCCCTGGGGTTTCTGGGCCGTGTGGTTCGGCACGATGATTATGATGGGGCTGGCGCTATTTTACAGTTGGACACGCCGGTGGCTCTGAGGCGAGGGGACACAGACGGGGCTACTTTTCAAACGAGGTTGGCATGAAGGTCCTGATTGTCGACGATGATCCGATTTCGCGGAAGCTGCTGCGGACGTATCTGGAAAAGTGGGGTTACCAAGTGACGCAGGCGGAGGACGGTGCCGTCGGCTGGTCGCTGTTCCAGACCGACGATTTTCCGCTGGTGATCGCCGATTGGATGATGCCGGAGATGGACGGGGTTGAGTTGGTCCGCCGCATCCGGGCGCACGAGCGGCCGGGATTTGTGTACTGCATCCTGCTGACCGCCCGCTCGCACAAGGAGGACCTGGTCGAAGGGATGGATGCGGGGGCCGACGATTTCCTGAGCAAACCGTTTGACCGCGACGAACTGCGCGTGCGGCTGCGCGAAGGCGAACGGATCGTGACCCTCGAGCGTGCGGCGGCTCAGCAAAAGCAAACCACCGGTCTCGGGCCGGCGGAAACGGCCGGCGGCGCGGGCGTCGCGGTCGAGATCGAGCAGGCACTGTCGGCTGCCATCGGCGAATTGACTCCATTGCTCGGGCAAGTTTCGGACACAGCGTCCCAGGCCATCGAATGCGTCCTGAATCACCTGGCCCGCGCTCGTCTCGCCGCCGAACAGCTCCGCCGCCGAACCGGATAGGAATCGCGGCACGATTGTGTTTGAAGACCGCAGAGTGTCCTCGCTGGAGTTCACGCTTTAGCGTGTTTTTCTTGGCAGGCATGGCCCGCCTGGCACGCTAAAGCGTGAACTCCAACAAAGCCCGACACTGCGGAACTCCCTGAAAATTGCACCGTACAGGGCTGGTCCCGGGTGCTTTATTGTCCGGCCGGTGCCGTCTTGGTCAGGTGTTTTTCGAACCACGCGACAAGTTCCTTGGTGGCCCGAGTGGCCTCGTCGCCGCGGAAACCGTGCCCGGCGCCCTTGATTTCGACCAATTGGCTGGTCACGCCCTTGTCTTGGAAAGCCGCTTGAATGTCGCGGCTGTGCTTGACGGGAACCAGGTCGTCGGCATCCCCGGCGATCAACAACGTGGGTGCGTCGTCGGCCGTGACCTGTAACAGCGGCGAGACGCGGGCGGCTTCTTCGACGGGCAGATCCAGGGCCGGGAACCGATCGTAGGCCGGCAGATGGTCCGGCGCCTTCCAAACCATGATTCGCAGATCGGTGGGGGCCACGGCGGCGACCACCGCTTGCACCCGACTGCCGGTACGTAGCACTGGGTCGTCCGCCTGCGGATTCCCTTCGTCGGACGCGGTGCCCAGCATCAGCGACAGGTGGCCGCCGGCACTGTAGCCGTACACGCCCAGCCGTTGCGGATCGATGTCGAACCGCTCGGCGTTTCCGCGGATGTACCGCACGGCCCGGCGGACGTCTTCGAGCGCCTCGGGGATTCCGAACTTGGGACTGCTGCCGTGCCGCACCGCGAATACCGTGAATCCCTTGTCGGTTAACGGCTTGAACATTCCCTGCGCCTTCTCCGGAGGCTGCCAACTGGAATACCAACCGCCGCTGACCATGAACAGCACACCGGCGCCATTGGCGCCGGCCTGCGGCTGGAAGACGTCGAACGTCATAGCCAAACCGTGCTTGTGGCCGTACACGACGTCCGGCACGATCTTCACGTCGTCGGCAGCCCGCAGAACGGACGAAGCCGCGAGGCAGATCAGCAAGCCCGCGAAAATCTGAAGGTAACGCATACGTTTGCTCCTGACTGGGGGAAAAACGGGGCCGGGCCCCGACACTTCAATGGACTTTCGGCGACGCGTTATCCAGAATACCGCATGCGGCCGCTGGTTGCGATCCTCGATATCCATCCGCCGTTTCAGATCTGCGGCGTTGGCCCAATGCCACTTACTTTGTAGCGCCACGGCGCGAGCCGTCCGGTATTACACTCGGAAAACCGGGCGGCTTACGCCGCTCCGCTAACAAGAACGCCCCAAGGTTCCCAATGTAAGTGGCATTGGGCGTTGGCCCCTGGAAATCCGCAGCCGAGTTGAGCAAACTAAGGTCAAGGAGGCGACAACGATGGCGAAATCCGCCGGTGTAGAGGAGTTGGTCTTAGAAGCAATCGAACGGGCCTTGGCCGACCCGTGTCCGCGGAAACTGCACGGGTCGAAAGCCAATCCCGGCATCTTCCTGGCTTCGTCGGCCGCTGCGAAAGCGGCTGCGCAGCAGTGTCTGGAAATGGGGCTGATTGCTCCGTGCGGCGAACAACGCACAAAATCCAAAGTCACTCCCTTTTGCGGGAGTATCTGCTGACCGGGTTGGCGCGGTCGCTGCTGTCGTCGGAAGAAGCCGAGGCGTCCGCTCGCCTGCGATGGTCGGCCCGGGAATTGACGCGCCGCCTGCTGAGCGAAGCGATCGCGTCGCTGAGTCCCGCGGAATGGCTCGCATGGTCGCGGCCGCTGCGGGCCCGTCCGCTCTTGCTACGGAACGCGAAACGCCGCTGGGCGGGCGGGGAATCGCTGCTGGACGATTTGGCGGCCGGGGCGAGTACGACGCCGCTGGACGCGGTCTGCGCGCGTCACGGCTTGAGTGCTGCGACGGCTCGGGCGTTGGTCACCCGGCACGTCGAGCGCACCGAGGTGGGCATGGGAGCCGCCGTCCGCATGCGCCGCGAAGTGCTGCTGGCATTCAGCGAATTGGCGCTGCGCAACTCGTTGGACGGCCTGGCGTCGCTGCTGGAACAGGACTTTGCCCAGCCCGATGCCGCCCTGCCTCCCGCGCGGGCCGACGTGGTCACGCTGCTGCTGCAGACGCTGGCCGAGACGCTGGCGGCGGTACGTGTCCCGATCGTCTTTGCCCTGGACAACATGGAGCGGCTGTTGGCCCCGCGGGGTCCCGTCGACATGCCGGCGGCACAGAGTTTCCCTTGCCGTTGCCCGACTTTGCTTGGCTGCTCGGCTTTCCCGAGTGGCTGACCCGATACGCCGCCGCGATGCCGGCTTCGGAGTCCCCGTTCCGGTTTATTCTCGAACGCACCGGTTACCTGCTGACGGACTTGGCGCCCATCAACACAACCGAACCCACTCACGTAGCAGCATCAACACCATGAACGCTTCGAATTTTGACACTTCCTGGGTCGCACGCCGGCCGGTGCGGTGGTCCATGCCCGTGTGCCTGCAGCCTCGCGCCGCACGGCGGTGCCGGATTGTCCGCGCGGAGGACAAACGCCCCGTGCGGCAGTCTCCGTGGGGCTGCCACCTGCAGCCCCGCGGGCATTACCAATTGGAGATCACGGTCGACGGCGAAAGCGACGAGCCGCGTTCCGTGTCCCTCGTGGCGGGTCCGCTGCGGCGAGCCAACGATCAGGAGCAGCGGCTGGTCCAGGACGGCCGGACGATTACCCGCTATGACCTGCAGTTCGCACGAGACGACGATGGCGTACGGCTGCCGAGTTGCTGGTGGTCCAGGCACGAGCCGCTGGTGGCGAGGTTGGAATACGGCGACGGCCGGGACGATTGCGAGCACACGCTGTGGCTGGTCGTCACGCCGCGCCGCATCTGGGCTCTGGTGGCGCTGATCAGCTCGGCCGTCCTGTACGGTTTGGTGCCGTGGCTCTCGCGGCGGATTCTCGATGAAGGCAACTTGTCCGCCGCCTGGTCCCAGGTGCTGCAGATGCTCGCCCGCACCGCCGTTTGGCAGGGCCTGATGCTGGCGATCGTCCTCGTTTGGCTGGGCGTCTTTCTCAGCGACCGCCTGCATCTGTGGCTGTGCGCTGGTCGGGTCCGCCGTGAAACCCAGCGCGAAGTGCAGCATTACCTACGTCGTTGCCTACCGAGCGGCGAGCGGCCGGCGTGAGCCCGCCGGTTTTCCGCATGCCGGCACGTTGGCGTGAGGGGGCGGCCAGACCACCTTCGGGGAAAACAGCTGACGAAAGGGGAAGAAGCACGGGGATTACGGGTACACCTCTCTCGACGCACTGCGAAATGGCTGACCGGAGTTCAATCGCCTGCCAGCGGCCTAGCCCTTCGGGGCCGATAAAGATTGCGACCGACTTCACGTCCTGGAGTGCCTGTTGGATGACAGCCTGAAACGGCTGGCCGGGTCGAATCTGCTCCCCATCGAGCCAAGGCTTCACACCTAGTTTCTTCAACTCGTTTGCGACGGCAATTACCGATGGCTTGTCTTGGCTGTTATGAGCAAGGAAGACATCGAATTCCGGGCCTTGGCAAGATTCTCTGTTAGCCATGTTCATCCCCCGCTTTGGATCACGCCGGCCATCTTGATCCAAGATGATCCCCTCACTCATCCCCCGCCCATTCCGCACACAACGCCTCCGCCTGTTCCAGCACAAGCTTCGTCGCCTCCGCCTGCAGGTCGGGCGGGTAGCCGTGCCTGCGCAGGATACGCCGAACCATCACCCGGATCTTGGCGCGGGCCGATTCGCGGATTGTCCAGTCGATCGTGACACTCTTGCGCACGTTCGTCACCAGTTCCGTGGCGATCACCTTCAACTCGTCCACGCCCATCACCTGGACGGCGCTCGCGTTTTGGGCTAGCGCGTCGTAGAACGCCAACTCGTCGTCGGTCAGCCCCAAATCCTCGCCTCGCTGGCCTGCGTCCCGCATCTCCTGCGCCAGCTTGATTAGCTCCTCGATCACCTCGTAGGTCGCAATCGCCCGGTTCTGGTAGGCCAGCACCGTGCGTTTCAGCATCTCGGCAAACGAGCGGGCCTGCACGACGTTCTTTTTCGACTGGGCCTTGATCTCACTGGTCAACAGCTTACGCAACAGTTCCACGGCCACGTTCCGGTGGGGCAATGCCTTCACCTCGGCAAGGAACTCGTCGGACAGGATGGAAATGTCGGGCTTCTTCAGTCCGGCCGCCGTGAAGATATCCACCACCTCGTCCGGGGCCGCGATGGCTTTCGACACCAGCTGCCGGATGGCTTGATCGAGTTCCTCGTCCGTCTTGCCGCTGGGGCTGGATTTGACCAGCGCCGCACGAATGTGCTGGAAGAACGACACGTCGTCCCGAATCCGCTTGGCCTCGTCATGGGCGGCGCACAGGGCGAACGCCTGCGACAATTGGGTAACAGCCTGACAATACCGCGACTTGCCGTCCTCCTGGTCCAGGACGTGCTCCTGCGCCGGAGGAATCAGCGCCAGCCGCTGGCCCGGCGTGCCCGTTGTCCACTTGGACCAATCGAAGTCGTGGAACATGCCGCAGCAAACCTCGTACTTCTCCAGCATCACCGCGACCGCTTCCTCCGTGTCGATCGTGGTCTGGCCCTTGCCGCCGCTCTCGGTGTACGCGGCCAGCGCCTTGCGCAACTGATCGGCCAATCCCAGGTAATCGACCACCAGGCCGCCGGGCTTGTCGCGGAACACGCGATTGACGCGGGCAATCGCCTGCATCAGCCCGTGGCCCTGCATCGGCTTGTCCAAGTACATGGTGTGCAAGCAGGGGGCGTCGAACCCAGTGAGCCACATGTCGCGTACAATCACAATCTTGAACGGATCGTCGGGCTTCTTGAACCGCTTGGCCAGCTTGCTGCGCCGTTCCGTGTTGCGGATGTGCTGCTGCCATTCCGGCAAGTCGGACGCGGAGCCCGTCATCACGATCTTCAGCACGCCTTCGGCGTCGTCCTCGCTGTGCCAATCGGGCCGCAGCCTGATGATCTCGTTGTACAGGTCCACACAAATCCGGCGGCTCATGCAGACCACCATCGCCTTGCCGTCCATCGCCTCCAAGCGGCGCTCGAAATGCTCGACCAAATCGGCCGCGATCAACTCCAAACGCCGTTGGTCGCCCACCAGCATTTCCAGGGCCGCCCACTTGGTTTTCAGCTTCTCCTTGCGCTCCTGCTCCTCGCCCTCCGTGATTTCCTCGAATTCCGGGTCCAGCTTCGGAAGCTGCTCGTCTTTTAGGGCCAGCTTGGCAATCCGGCTTTCGTAGTAGATCGGGACAGTGGCTTTATCCTCGACCGCCCGCTGGATGTCGTAAATGCTGATGTAATCGCCAAACACGGCCCGTGTGTTGGCGTCGGTCTTTTCGATGGGCGTCCCTGTGAAGCCGATGAATGAGGCATGGGGCAGGGCGTCGCGCATGTGGCGGGCCAGTCCGTCGATCAGGTCGTACTGGCTGCGGTGGGCCTCGTCCGCAATGACGATGATGTTCTTTCGATCCGACAGCACCGGGTTGCGGTCGCCCTTGGCCTCGGGTGCAAACTTCTGGATTGTCGTAAACACCACGCCCCCGGACGCCACCTTCAGCAATTCACGGAGATGCTCCCGCGATTCCGCCTGGACCGGGCGCTGCCGCAACAGTTCATGGCACCGGGCGAACTGGCCGAACAACTGATCGTCCAAGTCATTGCGGTCGGTCAGCACGACGATGGTGGGATTCTCCATCGCCGGTTCCAGGATGACCTTGCCGGCGTAGAACATCATGGACAGGCTTTTGCCACTGCCCTGCGTGTGCCAAACGACGCCGCAACGGCGGTCGCCTGTGGGGCCGGTTGCCTTGATCGTCGCGTCCACGGCCTCCTGGACGGCGTGGAATTGGTGGTAGCCGGCCAGGATCTTGATGAGCAAGTCGCTGTGCGGATCCTCCTCGAAGGCCACAAAGTTGCGCAGGAACTCCAAGTGCCGCCGCTTGTCGAACAGGCCCTTGACCAGCACCTCCAGTTCCGGCATGGTGGACGGTGCCACCGCGTCCCCGTCAATCGTCCGCCAAGGCTTGAACTATTCCTTGTTGGCGGTCAGCGAGCCGACGCGGGCCTGTAGGCCGTCCGAGGCGACCAGCGTCTCGTTGTAGACGAACAGCGACGGGATCTGCTGCTTGTAGGTCTGGAGTTGCGTGTAGGCGTCCCAGATCGTTGCGCTTTCGTCACCGGGGGTCTTCAACTCGAACACGCCCAACGGCAGGCCGTTGATGAAAACGACAGTATCCGCGCGGCGGTTGTGCCCCGCCTCTACCACGGTGAACTGGTTCACGACCAGCCAGTCGTTGTTGTCCGGGTCGGCAAAGTCGATCAACTGCACGCGGTCGCCGGCGATGGAGCCGTCTTGGCGTTGGTATTCGACTTCCACCCCGTCCCGCAGCATGGCGTGGAACTTGCGGTTGTTGGCCACCAGCGCCGGCAATTCCGGGTACAGCACCTTGCGGATAGCTTCCTCACGGGCGTCGGCGGGGATCTGCCGGTTTAGCCGTTCGACGGCGTCGCGCAGGCGGCCGAGTAGAACCACTTGACCGTAGGCGTCCCGTTCGGCGGCGGGCTCGCCAGGGGCGATTTGTTCGCCGTGCCGGACCTGGTAGCCCAGGTCGGCGAACCAGGACAGGGCGATGTTTTCGACGGTAAATTCGTTGAGCGATTGAGCAGGAGTGGTCATGGCTTGGATGGGAAGGTTTTCTTCAAAACTGCGAGGCTGTTGGCACCTGATTCCCTCACGGATTTGGCAAACGCTTAAATAAGCAAATCACACTCTTGCAAGGACTTACGTCACAGCGTGCTGCTGGGAGTGGGTTAGCTCTAAAATAAACTCAGCCCCAGAAGGGTACGTAACACGCGTACTTACGGGATGTTCCGACCCTTTCATCTAGTTTGATCAAGCCTGCCTCGACGGTCGAATTGATAACCTGCGACGCAATGGCACTTCGATGCTCCGGTAAACGAAACCGCTCGCGCAGGGTCTGGTTCGTCATCCGCTCCGCCATCACCCATTTCAGCGCGCAGTGCTGATAGCAGGCTCGGATGCGGTCGTTCTTGTCCATCCCCTCGAAATTCCTCGGGCCGTAAATCATCACGATGGTGCGGCGGTGTCCGGCTCGAAAATCGGGCGCCGGCAACTGGTACATCTCGGCCGCCTGGACGACCTTGTCGATCCCACTGCTCTTCTCCTCGCAAATGCCCATGCGTCGCATCAGGTCGGCAAGTCGCTCGTTGCGGGACTGGTAGCCGTCAATGAACCGTTCGACGGGTACGACCGGCTCGCCGGGGTTGGAGATCTCGACGCGATTGGTGTAGACTTCGACCATCACCGACATGCCCGGGATGGTCAGGTCTTGATGGATCAACGCGTTGGCGACCAATTCGCGGACCACGATTTCGGGAACGAGTTTGACCTCTTTGCGGATCGCATCCTCGACCAATTCGTTCTGCGGCAGTTGGCTCATCACGAATTGGACCAACTCCTGGAAACCCACTGCGTAGCCCTTTGCGCCGACTTGATCGATCCGCGTTTCCAGTTTTGATGTCCCGGCGTACACCACGACCCGCGGCGCCTTGCGGGTCAGATCAGGGAAGTTCTCCAGCCGCTTCGCCAACAGCAACCCGCCCAGTCGTCGGATCGCGTAACCGCCGTCCACGTCATCGACCAGCCGCTCGCGTTTTAGACGGTCCAGCACGCCTACGCGATCCGTCGGGTAAGGCAGCCCCAGCAACTCAAAGAACGCTTGAGTATCGAGCCGCTCGACCACTTCCTGGGCGTCCAGGCCCGATTTGGTGTATTCCTCCAGCCAGTCTGGTTCGCCTTCTGCGAAGATTCGCCGCAGCTGATCTTCGCTCATCGGCACCAGGGAAGCACCCGCGCGCATCAGGTACTTGCCTTCCAGGTGATAGGCGCTCCCGCGGGGCCGGGACGGAATGTGGAAAACCAAAACTCTGCCGGCCGGGTGCGAGACGTCTTCGATGTCCACTCGGAAGCCTACGGCTTGGAACAGCTTCTCCGCCATCGCCACCGGATTGTTGAATGCCTGCGTCCCCACCACAAAACGCGGAGGCTTGTCGGACACGCCAAGCAGCAGACGGCCTCCGCCCTCGTTGGCCAACGCCACGCAGTACTCGTACAGTCTGCGGTTGTCGAACTGGATCTTCGCTTCCTTGAACTCCAACCGTTCATGCTCCGAGGACGCCTGCAGCCAGCGGTCGATCTGTGCGGGTGTGGTGGTCATGCCTAAACGTGCCTCCCCACCATCCGCTCCGCCTCCGGCACTCGTATCTCCCCCGACAGCAGCTTCGGCAGCAGGGCGTCGCGGAGGGCGGCTAGGGAACGGCTTTCGCACTCGTTGGCGACGACTTTCGACAGCAACGGAGCCACTTCCCTGTCGAGTTGCGCAAGTGTGGATGCGGGGGGAACGACGCACTCGGCTTCCTTCAGATGGTGCCGCTGGATGTGGCCCATCGTCGTCGCCTTGCTTGCCGCGATTGCCTGAAACCCCGGCAGATGCTCCAACGTCCAGTGGTAGTAGAACCACTTGGGAACGCTTGGAGACGTGACCTTGAACAGGTGCTGGTTCAACGCTCCGAGTCCGCCACACCACACCCCGACTTCGAGAGTGCCTGACCAAGAGAACAAAACGTCGCCATCTTCGATCACATACTGCGGAGGAACGTCGCGGTTCGCCAAATCACTTCCCGACGTGTTGCCGCTGCGCAGTTGAGCTATTTTGATTACTGGTAAATCACCGTCGCCCACAGGCGGGTACTTCTGGAGCGCCAGCCCGTTTAGGAAGTCCGCTATTTCGTCCAACGGCCGAACGTCCCACCCCTTGGGTATCTTCCCCAGGGGCGAGTCCTGGAACGAGTCGGGAAACAGGGCGGCGGTGGCCTTGTCCATGCCGACCGGCTTTCGGCCTTCCAGCTTTGCCCGTACCGGGTCGAAATCCACGAACCACGACTTGAACAACGCCCGCGCCATCCCCTCCAGCGTCTCATTCACCCGCCGGTTCAGCTCGATCTTGTCGTCCAACGTGCCCAGGATGTAGGCGATGGCACGTTGTTCGGCGATAGCGGGAAGGCAAACAGCAAATGCCTTGGCTTCTGGGTAGTAGATTGTTTGGTGGGTGGTTCCACTGGCAAAGCGCCATAAAGCCTCGTTTTCCGCCACCAAGACGTACTTCAGGAATTGGGGATTGAGTCTCGGGCCACAGACCCAATTCACGAAATCCTGGCTGGTCGCCATTGGGCAGCCCATCACCACGACATATCCAACGGAGGCGGTGCGAGACACGCACACCGTATTCGCTGGCAGCAATCGTGCGGAAGAATTCGCAAGCCCAAGATCCGTCACATGTTGATGTGTTTCGAGAATCGTGCGTCCGTGGTTTTCTGTGGCGTCTTTGATGCCGATCCACGGTATCTCGCCATCCCAGTATTCCGGATGCTTGCGGCTGGGGGTGTGACCGCTCTCAAGCTGAGCGACCTCGCTGAGCAGTGTCCACTTCCAGCCCGGTGTCGACGGCAGGTCTGGTATTCCGACAGCAAGAGCATATCGCCCCGGAATCGTCCCTGTGGTCGCGTCGCGCCCGCCCGTTCGGCCCGTACCAAGACCTGATCCGTCACCCGCCATAGCCCAAGCCCTCCAGATTCGAGCGGATGGCCTTCTTCAGCCCGCTCACCTCGACAGACAGTTGCCGGGACGACGACTTCCGTTTACCGTTCATCGTGTACCTCCTTGATCTGCTGCTGGAGGAAACGCTCCAATTCTTCCTTCTTGGGCAGTTCCAACTGGTACTTGGACACGAACAACTGATTGTCCAAACCGGCCAAGGCGTACTCGACCAGGGCATGGTCCTTCTGCGTGCAGAGCAGGATGCCGATGGGCGGGTTGTCGCCGTCGAGCATCATGTTGCGGCGATACCAACTAACGTACGTATTCAATTGGCCCAGGTGCCCGTGGTTGAAGGCGGCGACCTTCAATTCGATCAGCACATGGCAGCGCAGAATGCGGTGGTAGAAGACCAAGTCCACGAACCCGTATGTGTCGCCGATCAAAATTCGCTTTTGGCGCGCCTCGAAACAGAAACCGTTGCCCAGTTCCAGCAGGAACTCCTGCAGCCGGTCCAGCAACGCGTCCTCCAAATCGGACTCGCCCATCACGTCCCGCGGCTTGATCCCCAAGAATTCGAATATATACGGGTCGCGAATGGCCAGCCGCAAGTCGGACTGTTCGGCATCGGCGCGAACCAATTCCGCCAGCTTGTCTTGATCGTTCGAGAGCCCGGACCGCTCGAAATACAGACTGCCGATCTGCCGTTTGAGCTCCCGAACCGACCAGTTGCCGCGAAGGCACTGGATTTCGTAGAAGGCCCGCTTGAGCGCGTCGTCGATAGCGACCAGTTGCTCGAGATGGCTGTAGGAGAGCTTCTGTACTACGTCTTCCGGCGAAATGGACAATTGTGCGGACACCGTCCGCACTTTCTCGGCGCCTGTCGCGGCCACGGGGACGAGATGCCTTGATTGTGCGGGCACCGACCGCACAATCTGCGGGTAGGCGCGATAAAAAGCAAGGTAGCCGTAGAGCTGTCGGCGGCCGGCACCGCTGACGCGTTGCTGCTGGAGAACCGTCGCCAATTCATTCAGGAGCCGCTCGCCGTAGGCCGCCCTGTCGGCACCGCGTAGTTGGAATTCCGCGATGTAACATCCGATCAGCCAGTTGCGCAGGGTCAGGCATACGTTCACCGCGCGGCCAGCCTGGGAAGAAAGCTGGTCGTGAACATCGCGAATCGCGGCCACGAGCATCCGAAAGTCCAGCACACCGTCGTCAATCAGCATAGCCCAGGTCCTTCATATTTTTCCGGATTGCCTTCTCCAGCTTGGCGGACTCGGCAAACTGCTCATACAGCGTGGCTGTGAGCCGTTCCATCTTGTCGTCAAACGGCTCGTCGTCGTCCTCGACTTCTTCCGCACCGACGTAGCGCCCCGGTGTCAGGACATAGCCGTGTTCCGCGATATCCGCCGTCTTGGCCGACTTGCAGAAGCCGGGGATGTCCTGGTACGCGCTGTGGCCGGTCTCCGACCGAGCCACCTTGTCGGACCGCAAGTCTCCCTTCTTGGATGGAGACCTTCGGTCGGGCGTTTCGGCGGGGTCGGGAGACCCGCGCCGAGCATGTTGGAGTCCAGCCTTTAGGCTGTCCGAGCAGGCTGAAGCCTGTACTCCAACGTCCCCGCGCCAAGCGTGATACGTCCCGGCGATACGGGCGATTTCTTCGTCGGTCAGTTCCCGGTGAACTCGGTCGATCAGCACGCCCAGCTTGCGGGCGTCGATGAACAGCGTCTCGCCCGGTCGGCTGCGGAAGCTCTCACCCCGGCCCTCTCCCCGAGTACGGGGCGAGGGAGACTTGCCGGACTTATTCCGCGCCAGAAACCACAGGCACACCGGGATTTGCGTGCTGTAGAACAACTGGCCGGGCAGAGCGACCATGCAATCCACGATGTCGGCCTCGATCATCGCCTTGCGGATCTCGCCCTCGCCCGACTGGCCGGAACTTATCGAGCCGTTGGCCAGTACGAAACCGGCCATGCCGTGGGGCGCCAAGTGGTGGATGAAGTGCTGGACCCAGGCAAAGTTGGCGTTACCGATGGGCGGCGTGCCGTATTTCCAACGCACATCCTGTCGCAAACCCTCGCCGCCCCAGTCGCTGTCGTTGAACGGCGGGTTGGCCAGCACGTAGTCGGCCTTCAAGTCCTTGTGCAAGTCGCGGCGAAAGCTGTCGGCATTCTCCGGTCCCAGGTCGCAGTCGATGCCGCGAATGGCCAAATTCATCTTGGCCAGCCGCCACGTTGTCGGATTGGATTCCTGCCCGTAAATCGCAATGTCGCCGATCCGGCCACCGTGGGCCTCGACGAACTTCTCCGACTGGACGAACATCCCGCCCGATCCACAGCACGGGTCGAACACGCGGCCCTTGTACGGGGCCAGCATCTCGACCAGCACGCGGACCACGCACCGGGGCGTGTAGAACTGGCCGCCCTTCTTGCCCTCGGCGCTGGCGAACTGGGACAGGAAATACTCGTACACGCGGCCCAGGACATCCTTGCTCCGGTGCTCGGCGTCGCCCAGGCCGATGGTGCCGATCAGGTCGATCAACTCGCCCAACCGCTGCTTGTCCAGCGCCGGCCGGGCATAATCCTTGGGCAGCGTGCCCTTGAGCCGCGGGTTGTCCCGCTCGATGGCGACCATCGCGTCGTCGAGCAGCTTGCCGATCGTGGGCTGCTTGGCGTGGGCCTGGAGGTACGCCCAGCGGGCCTCCTTGGGCACCCAGAACACGTTGGCGGCCAGATACTCATCCCGGTCTTCCAGCACCGCGTAGCGCTGCTTGGCGTCCTTGACGAACCACTCGCTGTCCGGATCGGCGGTTCCCGTTTCCAGTTGCTGGTGATACTCCTCGAATGCGTCCGAAATGTATTTCAGGAAGATCAGCCCCAGGACGACGTGCTTGTACTCGGCCGCGTCCATGTTATTGCGCATCTTGTCGGCGGTCAGCCACAGCTTGGCCTCGAATCCCAGGTTTGCGCCGGTATCGTTCTTCTTTTTTGCTTTAGCCATCGGTCCTACGTCAAACAACATGCCTTGGCTGGCAGACTGGCCTTCATCGCTTCTTTATCCTGCCGCCGCCCTCGTTTACGCCGTTTCCTGTGCAAAGCGCGACGCCTCACCCAAGCGGTTCACGGGTCCAGGAACAAACCGGCCCCCTTGCCGTCCGCGACGGGCCGGCCTGCGGGGCATCCGTCGCAAATGTCGGGTAAGATACGGACGCCCCCGCAAGCCGATTTCAGCCGAGCGGTTAGCTAGACCGACCGGCACCCGACGGCCATAGCCTACCCCCCGCCAAATCGGTTTTCAACTGGCTTGGCATTCTGCGGACTGTTTTATCCAAGAACTCGTCGAATCGGCCAACCGCCGCAACGGCTGCGAGAATCGCCGGCTGACTACCGCAAGCCGGCTTGGACGTGTCCGAATGTCGGCCGTCGCCGCAATCGCTTACCGTGGCATCTGTGCGCTGCGTGGCGGGTCCTGTCGCCTCGTCGAAGCCCGTTTAGGCTGACTTTCCGGGCTCACCCCGCCGGCCGGGTCGTGTGGCCCTGCGCGTTCAATTCGGCCGCGATGGCCGGCAGCGACTTGCCGGCCGCGTGCTGTTCACCGGCCGCTGGATAGGTCCGCAGAGATCACCTTCGGTGAAAACAGCTGACGGAAGGTGGAGAGCCCGCAGAGCATACACACCGGTGGGCTTACGCCTCACCGCTCGCCAGAATCTCTGCAACGTTTGGGGTACCGCAACCTGGCCCACCAAGCGTGCTCGGGCGGGCAGGCTCAGCCTCGCGGCGAAGTGACGTAGCCCAGGACCATTCCGGACAGCAGACCGCAGACGTGGGCCATATTCGCCATCGGCATAAAGTCCTGGAACACGCCGGTCAGGCCGAGGGTCATCCAGCCCAGCAGAAACAGGACCGTTCCGGGCCTCACGTACAACCCGGAGCCCGGGTCGTAGATCGTTTTCATCCACAGGTATCCCATCAGGCCGTAGACCACCCCGGAGATGCCCAGGAACGACGGTCCGCCGCTGAGCGGACCCCATGTCGACGGCGCCAGGCCCTGCGCTACGTTGGACGCCAGGGCGATCAACAGGATCATTAACCCCAGGACCCCCGCGCCTTTGCGGATCTCGATAGGCTTCGCAAAGAGGTGAAACATGATCATGTTGAACAGCAGGTGCAACAAATCCCCGTGCAGGAAGATGGGAGTAATCAACCGCCACCACTGGCCCTGACGAATGTCGATCAGCCGATCCGCCGTGCGTGTTTCGTCCCACTCGATGTCCCGGGAATGGCGGACGTCACAGAATAGCAGCGCACGCAAGGGGGCGCTGGACGCTTGCCGGCCCCAGCCGGACAGCACAAACAGCACCACGCACAGCGCGATGATGACGGCGGTCAGCGGAGCGGCCCGGATCCCGAGTTCGCCTCCGCGGGCGCCCATCGTGATCACGTTCTTGCGGGCCATCTCCCGCCGCTTGGCATCCTCCTGCAGCACGGCGTTCGCTTCGCGCATGACGCCGCGATAGCGTGCGTCGTCGGGATTCCGCCGGAACTCTTCCAGCGCGTCGCGGGCCGGCGGCACCCGGTCCTCGTCCCGGACCCAAATGGTCCACCAATTCGCCTCCGGTTCGACCACCGCCGAGATGCCTTGGGTGATCAGATAGGCTGTGAACCGGTCGGCTTGAGCCTGCGTCTGTAAAGTGCCGATCTGTCGCATGACTAGGGATTGCCAATTCTCAGTTCGCGTAACTGACCGGTCTCTAACAACGTCTGCGCCCGCTCGACTTCGGCGTAGTATTCACGCCGCGTCAGCCAACTGCCGGCTTCTTCATCCAACACGACGATCACATCCCGGTGCAACTGCAGCGCCGAGGCGGTGATCTGGGCCGTGACCGGGCCCTCGATGGTGCTGCGAATCGCCGAGGCTTTGGCGGCCCCGGTGGCCAGCAGGAGACAACGCCGGGACTCCAGAATGGTACCTACGCCCATCGTAATGGCCAGCCGGGGAACCTGGTCTTCGCTGCCAAAGAACCGCGCATTGTCGCGGATCGTTTCGCCGGTCAACGACTTGACGCGCGTGCGGCTGCCCAACGAGGAACCGGGCTCGTTAAAGGCGATGTGCCCGTCGCGGCCAATCCCCAGAACCTGCAGATCGATCCCGCCCGCGTCCTGGATCATCTGCTCGTAGCGCTGGCAACCGGCCTCGAAATCCAGCGTGCGTCCGTCGGGTACATGGGTGTTGGCCGGTACGAGGTTCAGGTGCTGAAACAGGTTCTCTTGCATGAAGTAGCGGTAGCTGTGCGGATGGTCCACCGGCACGCCAACGTATTCATCCAGATTGAACGTCGTAACTTGGGAAAAGTCGAGCCCTTCGTCACGATGCAGGCGAATCAACTCGCGATACATACCCAGGGGCGTTCCGCCCGTCGCAAGGCCCAATACGCAAGCGGGCTTCCGGCGGACCAAATCGGCCACAAAACAAGCCGCTCGGCTCGCTACTTCGTTCTCGCCCTTTTCGATAATTACCCGCACTCAGGTGGCTCCTGTTGCATGAAAGCCCTTCGGTCGCTGGCGGCTGAGGCTAGCACCTCCGGGCTACGGTCATTCTCAGCCGCGAGCGGTATATTCGCTATCCCGCTGCCATGTTTTAGCCCATCTTCCCCTGGAAACCAACGGGTGCTAGCGGCCCGGTTCGGGATTCATCTGGTGCAAAACGGGAGGACGGGCTTATAATCCGCCCACAGATTAGGTTTAGCAGCCTGAAAACACGGGTGTCAAAGAGGTTTGGCGGGCCTGAAGCATTGAGTTTGGCGTCTGGCACCAGGGCTTTGTGTGGCTTTTCCAGGGGCTGATGCCCCTGGCTACATCCTGCCGCCGCTCCGCGGCCAAGTCCCTCACGCCGCACGCGACGGAAACGGAGTTCCCAAAATGCGAACGATTGCGATTATCAATCAAAAGGGGGGCGTCGGCAAGACCACGACGGCCGTCAATCTAAGTGCGGCCTTGGCCGAACGAAACCAGCGGGTCTGCTTGGTCGACCTGGATCCTCAAGCCCATGCGTCTTTGCATTTGGGCGCGGCGGTGCGCGACGACCACCGCTCGATTTACCAGGTTCTGACCGGCGACACCCGTCTGTCGGAAGTCCGCTTGCAGATCGATGAGCGGCTGTGGCTGGTGCCGTCGCATCTGGATTTGGCCGCTGCGGAATTGGAATTGGCCGGCGAAGTCGGACGCGAACTGATCCTGCGGGACAAACTGGTGCTGGACGACGGCGATTTCGACTACTTGATCATCGACTGTCCGCCGTCGCTGGGCGTCTTGACGCTGAACGCCCTGACGGCGGTCAAGGAGATCTTTCTGCCGCTGCAGCCGCATTTCCTGGCGTTACACGGATTCGGCAAACTGCTGCGGACCGTCGACATCGTCGCCCAGCGTCTGAATCCCGGTCTGCGCCTGACCGGCGTCGTGCTGTGCATGTACGAGTCGGGCACGCGACTGGCGGCGGAAGTCACTTCCGACGTCCAGCAATTCCTCGAACAGCAGCGGTCCCCCAGCGCCGTTTGGGCGGGGGCGAAGAGTTTTCGCGCGCGGATCCGCCGCAACATCCGGTTGGCGGAAGCTCCCAGTTTTGGACAGACGATCTTTCAGTATGCCCCGGAATCCAACGGCGCCAAGGATTATCGGCAGCTGGCTTGCGAAGTGCTTGGCCTGCCCCTGGACGAGCCGTCCGCAACATCCGGGCTGCCGCTGCCCATGTCGGCGGTGGAAACCGTCGAGGCCAGTTTGCTCTAGTGCGTTGTCCAAACTTGATTTCCGGGTAGCCGCACTCGCCAGAGTGCGGGATTCCCGCGGTCTGGCGACCGCGGCTACCCCAACATTTCGTTTTGACAACGCTCTAGCGGGGCCGGTGCAGTTCAGCCGGCGGCGGAATTTCGAGCTTGCTGACGCTCGTCACGCGCGAGTCGCCGCGGAGGATGCTTTCCGAGGCCAGCCGCTGTTCGGCGAGGGCCGCGCGTTTGGCCAAGACCGCGTCGAAATCAAAATCGATCGGCTTGCGTTGGGCCAGCGGCGCCAGGATCTCGCGGACTTCTTCGGCCGTTTGAAACCGGTGCTCCGGATGCTTGGCCGTCATTTTCTTGATGATCCTGCCGATCCGCTCCGGCACCTTCGGATTCAGTTCGCGAACATCCCGCAGGCGGCTGTCGCGATGACCGGCCAACTTGTCGGCGGTCTTTTTGGCCGGAAACGGAACCTGACCGGTGACGAGAAAGTAGAACGTGCAACCGAGGCTGTAGATATCGGCGCGGCAATCGACGTTCAAGCTGTCGATGGACTGCTCCGGCGCGATGTAATCCGCCGTGCCCAGGCAGTTCTGGCCCAAGATCGTGGCCAGCGAATACTCGGCATCGCTGCCCCCAATCATCGCCAAACCGAAATCCAACACCTTGACGGCCCCGTCCGTGCGGATCAACAAGTTCTCCGGCTTGACGTCGCGATGCACCAACCCCATCTGGTGCGCGTAGTGCAGCCCTGTGGCGGCTTGGCAAATAACGTCGCATGATTGACGCCAATACAGCGTGCGGCGGCGGATCTCCAGCAACTCGCGCAGGCTGACGCCTTTGACCAATTCCATGACCATATAGTGAATGGCGCCGTAAATGTCCTCGCTACGGCGAAAAGCCTTGGTCCGCAGAATGTTGGGGTGACTGAGTTTCAAGCCCGCCTCGGCCTCCAATTGGAAGCGGGTCAGCCGGCCCTTGTCAAACCGGAAGCGGTCGGCCAGTACTTTGAGGGCTACTTCCCAGTCGGTCTTCATTTCTTGCGCCCGGTACAGGTAGCCCATGCCGCCGCAGCCCAGCAGTTCGATAATCTTGTAATCGTCGATGAACAGTCCGCGGCGGCGACCTTCGAGCAGGCGGTTCGCCTGGTACCTGGTGATTGCTTCTTGGGTCACCAGCGCGTCGGCCGCTTGTTCGGCGGTCGCCGCCCCAGCGTTGCGTACGTGCCGGTGCGCAGAATCAAATGCCGCGTCCGTCAGCAGGCGGCTCTTTTTCAGCAGGGCCAGAAAATCATCCAAGGCGATGGCAGCTGCCATAAATGATTACGCCGTTCGAATGCGTCCCTCGCACAGATTCACCTGCCGCTGCGCACGCGCGGCGGCGTAGGCCTCGTGCGTCACCAGCAAGACCGTGCCGCCGTCGGTTTGGTACTCGGACAGCAGATCCAGGACGGCTCCGGCGTTTTCGGGATCCAGGTTGCCGGTCGGCTCGTCGGCCAGCAACAGCCGCGGTCGATTCAACAGAGCCCGAGCCATCGCCACGCGCTGCCGCTGCCCGACACTCAATTCTCCCGGGTGATGGGACAGCCGATCGCCCAAGCCGAAGTGAACCAGCAGCTCTTCGGCCCGTGGACCGCCCGCCGCTTGCGTGCGGGGCGTGGCGGCCAACAACACGTTCTCCAGAACCGTCAGGTACGGCAGCAGATGAAACAGCTGAAACACGAAACCCAGATTGTCGGCCCGAAATGCAGCCCGCTCGGCCGGCGATAATTCAGAAATCGGCAGGCCCGCCACCGTCACCGTGCCGGCCGAGGGCAATGCCAAGCCGCCGACCAGCGACAGCAACGTGGATTTGCCGCAACCGCTGGGGCCGCAGATGGCGACGAATTCACCGTCGTCGATCCGCATCGTGACGTCGTCCAACGCCCGAACGTCGCCTTGCGGCGTCACGAACACCTTGCTCGCATTCTGCAATTCGATCATGGGTGACTGGGGTCCAATCCTGTCAAGGTGCGGCTTTCTGTGACATGCGAGGTGCTGGGTCTTGTTGGAGTTCACGCTTTAGCGTGCCAGGCGGACCACGTCCGCCGCCGAAGACACGCTAAAGCGTACACTCCAGCGAGGTTAACACGTTGACAGCGCGGTTACTTGGGTCGCATCACCAGAAAGGTTACGCCGAACAACAATACCAGGGCCACACACAGGCCTGCGCCAACCGCAAAAACGCCGATGGCATCGGCCGCTGGCGCCTCCGGGTGGTCTGCGTCGTGGGCATTGTTTGGATGCGCGGAACGCCCGGCGGCCGGCGCCGCCGCTGGCTGATCTGGCTGTGATGCGGTCGGTTTCGCCGCGCCGTCCGGCTCCCTCTCGGGCTTGTCGTTGTCCTTGTCCTGCGGTTCCTCGGCAGGCGGCATTTCGGCTTGAGCTTTGGCCGGATCCTGCGGTTGCTCGGGTGCGGTCACCGGCTTGGCACTCTCGACAGCGGCCTTCGGATCGCCACTGGCACCTGTCGCCGGAGTTTTGGCCGTTGGCATTGTCTCTTTCGGGCTTTCGGCTTTCGAACCCTCCACCCGCGTGCTCGCTGCTTCTCCGGCGGGTTCCTTCGGTCCCTCAGCCACCGCCTGCCCGCCGGGAATCATCAAGTGCGGGAACAACTGGGCCGCTCCCAACTGCGTTTCGTTTCCTTCCTCGGCGCCGAACATCGAGGCCAGTTTCTCGGCCATCGTCCACCAATTCTCGGCGAACAGCAGGTCCATGCCGGGGTTCTGGTCCTTCACCGTACACGAGCACGCGCCGGTCAGGAAGTACACGCATTCCAGCAGATTCTCCCGCGTAATGCCTTTGCCCACAAACGGAGGCAACGCGCGCCCGCGGCCGAAAACGGCAAAGATCATCGGCTGCCCCGCATACTCGTCGTTGGTCAAGTCGTCTTCCATCGACAGCAGCGAATCGATCAGCCATTTCTCGGCGGGATCGCTCCGTGCAATCTTGGCGAATCCGAGCTGCAGGCCGGGATTGGGCTGATCTTCGCCACCCTCCGCCGGCTCGCCCATCCCCGGCGGTAAATACAACTCGATCTTGCCGGCTCCTACGTCGGCAATCAGCTCCTTGGTTACCTTCTCCGCCGCGTCGTTGGTGGCCGCATCGCTGCCGGATAACTGGATCAGCACCCCCGCTTTACCCTCGGCCAGTTGTTTCGAGATCTCCGTCCGAGCGGGACTGCTCAACATCGCTTTCAAGATTTGCTCGTCCAAGGTCCCCTGATACAGCCTGCGGCCGTGAGGCGTGACCACCATGTAGCTGGGAACCGGGCGGTCCTGCTGATCCTGCCAGATCTTTTTCACATCCGGCGGGACCTTCTTCAGTTCCGGATCGTCCGTCAGGGAGACGGTCACAAAGAACAGATTCGCCGGCTTTTCTTCGGATCGCGACGCGGATTCGACCAGTTTCTGCACTTGCGAGGCCTGGTCGTCCAGCGGTTTGCCGTGGAAGTAGTAGACCTCGTACGGCGCCGGCTCCCAGCGGTACATCGCATACCGATAGACGGGGGTGTCACAAGCCAGCACGAGCCCAGCCGATCCGGCCACCAACCAGAGAATCCCGACAAAACGATATGCAAACGGCTTGGTGAAACGCGAGAGAACTGTGCGCATGGCATTTACCTTATGCGGCGAGAACCAGATTCGGACGTTCGTTGATCTGGGCAAGTTCCTATACCCACCCCTGTAAAGTGGCAACGTCGCTGGAGTCCACGCTTTAGCGTGTTCTTGTGGCGGGCATGGCCCGCCTGGCACGCTAAAGCGTGGACTCCAACAAGACCCGGCACTGCGGATTTCCCAGATAATCGCACCTTTACAGGGGTGGTTCCTATACCATAGCAGCCTTGCGCCGATTGGACAATTCGCCTAAGCCGTGACTTGGGATCTGATAACCTCGTAGTGGTGACAGCATGTCGCCTTGGGCGACTACGAAACAGGGTAATTCCACCTTTGTCTGCGAGGATTTCGCACCGCCCATTCATCCGTGCCCCGGCTCTGCCATCCGTGCTAAACGGCGTGTTTCTTCTGGTAGCACGGATGGCAAAGCCGGAGCACGGATGATAAAAAAAGGGGGGTTGCGGCCGAAAGCCACGCCGATCGCTACCCTAAGTCGTGGTGCCTGTGAGCCTGAGCAACAAGCCGGAGGACGAATCGTGAAAGTGGGAATTGTCGGCAGTGGCCTGGTCGGCAGCAGTGCTGCGTATGCGGTGGCGCTAACCGGCGCCGCAAGCGAAGTTGTGCTGATCGACTTGAACCCGAAACTGGCTCAAGCGCATGCCGAAGACATTCTGCATGCGACGCCGTTCACCGATCCGGTGCGGATCTGGGCAGGTGACTACGAAGAACTGGACGGAGCCGGCGCGGTGATCCTGTGCTGCGGCGTCGCCCAACGTCCCGGCGAAACGCGGCTGCAATTGCTGGAAAGGAACGCGGCGGTCTTTAAGCAAGTCGTGGGGCAGGTCATCCGGCACGCCCCGAACGCGATCCTGGTGGTGGCATCCAATCCCGTGGACATCATGACCGAGATCGTGACCCGCTTGGCTCCCTTGCCTGCCGGGCGCGTCATCGGGACCGGCACGATTCTGGACACGTCCCGTTTTCGTACGCTGATCGGCGAGCACATCGGCGTGGCTCCGCATTCGATCCATGCCTACGTCGTAGGCGAACACGGCGACTCGGAAGTGCTGGTGTGGTCCAGCGCCAAGGTGGGCGGAGTCCCCGTCGAGGAATTTGCCGAGCAGGTGGGACATCCCATCACGGCCGAGTTCAAGCAGCAAATCGACGACGGCGTCCGCCACGCCGCATACCGGATCATCGAGGGCAAAGGCGCAACTTACCACGGCATCGGCGCCGGGATCGCTCTGCTGGTCCGCGTGATCCGCGGCGACAGCCGTTCGGTGCTGACCGTGTCGGCGCCGGCCAACTTTGGCGACTTGGGGCCGGTCAGCCTGTCGCTGCCCCGAGTCGTCGGCTCCGACGGGATCGTCGCTACGCTGGAGCCGGTCCTGAACGCCGACGAACAGGCCGCCATCGAACGCAGCGCCCGGATCATCCAGGAAGCCGCCGCGACCATCCGGCTGTAACGAACGCAAGGAAGAGAAACAAAGTCCCCCGGAGTGTGATTCCTTCGCCACCACGCTGCTTGCCAGCGTGGAGCGATGTTCCCTGATACCAGCTTTGGAATTTTGCCATCCAAGGAGTCTTACGATGTGCCACCTGCGTTTCATCATCCTGGTTTGGGGCGTGATCTTCTGCGGTGTATCCGCGCGCGCGGCGGAGCCGATCGACATTGGATCGCAGCGGGAATTGTTCGTCGACGACCACTTGATCGGCCAGTTGATCGGCGATGCGCGGCAAGTGCTGCAAAAACCCGTACCGCAAGAAGTCGTGCTGGTGACGGACAAGCCTTGGGAAGGTAACACGTGCGCCTACTACACGATCTTCCAAGATGGCGATCGATACCGGATGTACTACCGGGGATCGCACTACGACACACAGACCCGCAAGCCCGCCCACGCGGAGGTCGTCTGCTACGCTGAAAGCGGCGACGGCATTCATTGGACCAAGCCCGAGTTGGGCCTGTGCGAGTTCGCCGGTTCGACGGCCAACAACATCGTGTGGAACGGGCCGGGAGGCCACAATTTCACGCCCTTCAAAGACGCCAATCCCGCTTGCCCGCCCGAGGCCCGCTACAAAGCGCTGGCCGGCAGCGGCGGCGGAGCGAAACACGGACTGTACGCCTTCCAGTCCGCCGACGGCTTGCACTGGTCATTGATCCGCAACGAGCCGGTCATCACCAAAGGCGCGTTCGACTCGCAGAACCTCGCCTTTTGGGATCCCCATGCCAAGATCTACCGCGAATTTCATCGCCAATTCCGCGGCGTCCGCGACATTATGACGGGCACGTCGAGCGATTTTCTCACCTGGACCGAACCCGTATTTCTCGAATATCCCGGCGCGGCAAAGGAGCACCTGTACACCAACGCTATTCAGACTTACGAGCGGGCTCCGCACCTGTTGATCGGCTTTCCGACGCGGTTCCATCCGGAACGGGGCGACCAGGTCGAGCCGCTGTTCATGACCAGCCGCGATGGCTGCACGTTTCACCGCTGGCCGGAGGCCCTGATCCCCGTCACCGCGCCGGAGAACCGCGACGGCAACCGCAGCAACTATATGACGTGGGGACTGGTCCAGTTGCCCGGCAACGACACGCAGTACTCGGTGTACGCGACGGAAGCCTACTACACTGGTCCGGACAGCCGAGTGAGGCGGTTTACCTATCGCGTCGACGGGTTTGTGGCCGTCCACGCTTCCGCCGCCGGCGGGCAACTGGTCACCAAGCCGTTGCGTTTTGCCGGAACGAAACTGACCCTCAACGCCGCCACGGCCGCCGGGGGACGAATCCGCGTGGAAATCCAAGATGCGGCCGGCCAAGCGATCGACGGCTTGGCGTTGGCCGATTGCCAACCGTTCAGCGGCGATGCGATCGAGCAGACGGTCTCGTGGACCGGCGGCGCTAATGTCGGATCCCTGGCCGGCAAGCCGGTTCGGCTGCGGTTCGAACTCCAAGATGCCGACCTGTACTCGCTGCGGTTCACCGAATGACCGCACGCGGCCATCGTGGGCAACCTGCACCAACGGTCCAAAACACCTTAGCACCGTTCGAGAAATAAGTGTCCGGTTTCTCCGTGGCGTAAGCTTCCAGCTTGCGTGAGATCATGGCATCGCAAGCTGGAAGCTTACGCCACTTATTTCTCGAACGGTGCTTACCGGCGTTCGTGGCAACAAGTGCAATACGAGCGGGCGTCTTCGTCTAACGGCAAGCCGAAGGCGACTGCGTCTCACCTCGCCGACGCCTTCGGCTTGCCGTTAAACGAGTGAAGCCGCGACGCAAAGCCGCGTTCAGCCGCTGCCAACAAAAAACACCCCGGCTGCCGGTGCAGCCGGGGTGTTGCAGATGCTCGCGCTGGAAAAATCCGCCGTTGGGCCAGCTATTCCGCGGCGGGCGCCGACTCGGCGGACGATTCGTCCTTGGCCGACGATTCGTCTTTGGCGGCGCGAGGCGCGATCAGCGGACCGGCTTCACCCAGACCGCCTTTCAAGGCCGCACGCTCCCGGTCCCGAGGCCGTTCGCCATGCTCTTCCTCTTCCGCCCACTCGACGCGTTTGCGTGACAGGCCGATCTTGCGCTCTTCCGTGTCCACGCGCAGGATCTTGACTTCGATCTCCTGGCCGACCTTGACCACCTCGTCCGGGTTCTCGACCTTGTGATCGGCCAACTCGGAGATGTGCAGCAAGCCTTCCAGACCGTCCTCCAGGCCGACGAACACGCCAAAGTTCGTGATCTTCGTCACCTTGCCGCTGACGACCTGGCCCGGCTGGTACTTGTTGGGAATGTCATGGTTCCACGGATCCTCGTCCAACTGCTTCAGCCCCAACGCGATCCGCCGCCGGTCGCGGTCCACGGACAGCACGCGGCAGGTGACCTGGCTGCCCTTTTCGAGCAGTTCGTTGGGATGGCTGATCTTGCGCGTCCAGGACATGTCCGACACGTGCAGCAGCCCATCGATGCCTTCCTCCAATTCGACAAAGGCGCCGTAGTTCGTCAGGTTCCGCACGCGGCCGGACACAATGCCGCCTTCGGGATACCGCTCGCGGACCAGGTCCCACGGGTTTTGCTGGGTCTGCTTCATCCCCAAGGACAACTGCTGGCCGTGGCGATCGACGCCCAGAATGACGACATCGATCTCGTCGCCGATGTTGACCAGTTCGTTGGGATGATTGATCCGCTTGGTCCACGACATCTCGCTGATGTGTACCAAGCCCTCGATCCCCGGCTCCAGCTTGACGAACGCCCCGTAGCTCATCACGTTCACCACCGAACCGCGGTGAGTCGTGTTGACCGGGTACTTCTCGACCACCGTATCCCACGGATTGGCCTGCTTCTGCTTCAAGCCCAACGCGATCTTCTGCTTCTCCCGGTCGATGTGCAGGATCACAACTTCGATCTCTTGATCCAGCCCGACCATCTCGGACGGATGCCCGATGCGCTCCCAACTCATGTCGGTAATGTGCAGCAGACCGTCGATTCCGCCCAAGTCGACGAACGCGCCGAACTCGGCAATGTTCTTCACCACGCCCTTGCGGACCTGGCCGTCGGCCAACTCTTCCAACAGGCGTTCGCGGTCTTCCTTGCGCTGCTTTTCGATCAGCGACCGGCGGCTGACCACGATGTTCCGCCGCGCCTCGTCGATCTTCAGCACCTCGCACTGCACGGCGCGGCCGATGTAGTCGCCGATGTCCGACGGACGGCGAATGTCCACTTGACTGGCCGGCAAGAACACGTTGACGCCGATGTCCACCAGCAGCCCGCCCTTGATCTTCCGGGTCACCGTTCCCGTGACGACCTGCCCCTCCTTGACGGAGTTCATCACGTTGTCCCACTCGATCAGCTTCAACGCTTTGCGGCGGCTGAGGCTGACCATGCTGAACGGGTCTTCGATGTTCGGGAATTCCTCCTCGACTTCCTCGACCAGCACCTTGACGATGTCCCCCACCGCCGGTGGATCTTCGTTCTCGTCCCACTCGTGCCGCGGAATCGAGCCCTCGCTCTTGAACCCCACGTCGATCAGCACCGACTCCTCGTCGATACGGATCACACGGCCTTCGATGATCTTGTTCACCTGGAAGCCGCGGTCGGTGTCGATCAAGTCGATCATCGCCGTGGGATCCTCGATATCTGCCACAGCCGTGTGGAACAGGTTCTCGATTTGGTGGTCGCTCTCCAGATTTCGAATCAGATTTCGGTTAACCATAGTAAACTCAAAACGCCTGAGTTCCGCGGAATCGTCGAGCACAACGCTCGGAGCAGCCCACGAAACACACAAGCACACGCCTTCCAGGAAGGCACTCAACAAAAAAGGCAACCTCTGCCCCCTTGGGCCGCCACCACGGCGGCCGCTTGCAAGCGGACTGAGGAAAGATCGCAAATTTAACAGATTCGCCAACTTAGATCAACAGTCGCCAACCCCCGAGTCCGGCAGTTTTTCCCAGTTTCACCGGTGTGACACCAGAATTTGCCCGGCAAAACGCTCGTCGGGGCAGCAAGCCAGGGCATAGCAGTTGCGGCCGTCCTCGATGGCGACCGAGATTTGGGCCTCGCCAGCCAGTGGAATCTGACCCTGAGCAGGCCGCAAGGCGACGCGGTGCTGGCCCGCCGGCAATTCGATCCGCAGGACTTGGATCTTGTCGGGCAACAGCGTCCAGCAGCGGGTGTCGGCGGACTCGGTGGCTTCCCAAACGACTCCCGCGGCGTCCATCGCCAAGCTGGCCCAAACGTTCAGCCCGTCCACCTGCTCCTTGACGGCGTATACGGCGGCCTTCTTGACCGCCCGCCGGGCGACGGCCCGTGCCAGAACGTGCGGATAGATGGCCTGGTACTGCTGGACGGCCAGTTGCCCCACGTCGGTGACCGTCGCCGTCGTGCCCACGGGCCGGCCGTCGACGTGTACCAGGATGCGGTCCAGCCGATTCTCCGAGGTGACAAGCTGGGGCACTTTGATCGGCGCCAACGTGGGGGGTACTGAATGCTCGCCGACAGCGCTGATAATCCGGTCGGCGATGAACATCGCCTGGCTGGTCGGAATCTCGCTGACTTCGCGTTTGTAAGGCCCGCGGCCGACAAAGGCAAACAAGTACAGGACGCCGTTGCCGGGCGCCGAGTGCCGGCCCTCGCGGACCCGCTGCAGATCAAGCCCGCCGGCAGGAAAATCGGGCTGCCACGACACGACGCTGGCAAACGCGCGTTCGGCGTCGTCGTAGTTCCCGTGCGTCGCTTCGCGCAGCACCCCGTGCAGATACGCCCCCACCGCCACGCGGCGATAGGCATTTTTGGGGTTCTCTTCGTCCAACTGCGAACCCGATTCGATGATCTGCTGCTGCTTGGCGTTCACCTGCAGGCTGTACGCTTCTGCGTCTCCGCCATCGCCCATCAAGTTGGCCAACGCCAGAGTGACGCGGATCAAGACCTTTTCGTAGTCTTCGCCCGCGTACGCCCGCTGGTTATCGTCGGTCAAATAGGCTAACGCAGCTTCCGCGAGATCCTTTTGCTCGAGGTAATCGAACCGGTCGCGGACCTCGCGCAGCGTCTGCTCGGCCTGAGCCGGGCGGCCGGCGAACAGTTGGGCCATCGCCAAATCGAGCTTGGCGACATCCTCCTCGTTGCCGGCCTGGGGCAGGAACTTCTCCAACTCCAACGCCGCTTGCTCCGCTTGCCCGTGGAAGTACAGGTCCCGGCATTGGCGCACGCGGTCCGCATGGGTCGCGCAGCCTGCGGCGACGGCAAACAGCAGGAACCAGAGGCAGGCACAACGTCTCAAATCCATTGCGGTGATGAATCACCGTACTCCCAAGTTCAGCGGCGGGTTCGCCCCGCAACGCACAGATCAGCCCTTGAACGGGTTGTAGTTCTTGATCTCCCCCAACTTCGACTTGTGGTAGCCCTTGCGGACCATCGCCGACTCCTTGTCGTACTCACCGTTCTGGACATTGACCAATTCCATGGTCAGCAGATAATCCCGTTGATAGCTGTGATTGCTCTGAGTCGTGCCGGAGGTAATCGTGGCGTACAGCAGATACTCGAACGGCTGCCCCATCTGCTCCAGGCTTTCGACGAACATCCGCATATTCGTCGGCACGAACAGCGAATCGGGACGCAGGCGGGTTTGCTGGAGCCCCGCGTCGACAAACCGTTTGCTGATCGCCCGGAAAGTGCCCGACTGGACGATCCGCGTATCGATCTGCTGGTAGATTTGGTCCTTGAAGTCGCCGATTTCTTCGGCGCTCTTGTTTTCCACGCCGACGAAGCAAATTGCCAGCGGCCCGGCCGGCGGCGGCTTGTCCGGACTGTACGACGCCGGCTGGAAGCCGCCCGCGTGCCGCCCCAACAGCTGGGCCACCGCCGTATCGATCAGCGGATTGAACGTCTCCGCGCCGGCTTCGTGGCTGCCCACCATGTCCTTTTGATCCGGGCTCAAGACATGAGCGTATTGGTGTCCGCGACAACCGGCCAGCGAAAGCACTCCCGCGGCGCCGGCTAGCGCCACGGAACAGCTGCCCAAGAACGCCCGTCGATCCATGACCACCCCTCCAGCGCCAGATCTTGGCAAAGAACCCTCGGAATCCGCGGACCGCCGCAAGAAAACGGCTCGACTTGTAGTCTTAACGTCGGTTAGCGGCAACACCAAACTGGAATAGAAATACGCCGCGCGAGCCTCGACGCCTGAGCTAAGGAATGCTAGCTGCCAACGGAATCTCGATTTCGGCGACATGATGTAGCGATGTAGGCCGGTGCGGGACGTTGTGGAACCGCCGTGCTTCAGCTTGGAACGTGCCACCGCCTGGGCCCATGATATGCAAGTGACTGGATAAATGTTCCAAGGCCAGTGGTGGCAAATCTGACGGAAAGCTCGCCACCGGAAAGGAGCCTCGGTAAGCTGCGGCGCGATCTGGGGGTCGCACATTCCATCGGAGATTCTTCCGACGAATGCGTATTACCCCGGAAGTTTTTCCGCTTCCAGTGCATTACCCCGGAGAACTTTCCTGTTACATTGACGTTGATAAAGACAAGAGCGGATATCGTTGGATCACCGAACATACGAACTCGCCTAATCGCTCAACCGGAGCGGCGATTGAGCGCGAAATCTGAAGTCAACTTCGCTGGCCGCGGCCCAGTTAGCTTTCGTTCGGCGAGCCTATGCGCAACCGTGGATTCGCTCCGCCATGTGGATGCTGCTGATTCCGCTCACTACGGCGGCCATCGCCCACGCAGGTCTGGGAGTCGCCTGTTTCCTGCTTGGCTGATTCAGCACGTCGTCGTGACAGCGGCTTTTTCCGCGGCGGCCTGTGCCGCCAACGTCTGGTTGGCGCTCTCGAATCCTATAACGCCAAGTGGCGGGCCGCCGTAGTTGACGCGGACGGTCCTTTGCCGGTATCGTAACGGTGGAAGAGTTCGGTCCGGTCTTCGACCGCAAAACGGTGCAGCAATGGGTCTGGTTTTTGAATGGGACGAAAGCAAAGCCGCGTTGAACGGCCGCAAGCACGGCGTCACCTTTGAAGAGGCCAGTACCGTGTTTGCCGATCCGTTGTCGGTAACGATTTACGATCCGGTCCATTCGGACGACGAAGATCGGTACATCGTCCTGGGAGAATCCCAACGACGACGCTTGCTGGTGGTGGTATTCACCGATCGCGGTGATCGGATACGCATCATCAGCGCACGGGTAGCCAGCCGCAGGGAGAGGAAAGACTATGAAAAAGGCCGCTAAGAAGACGTCGGCACCCGGCATGCTTGACGAATACGACTTCAGCAAGGGCGTTCGCGGCAAGTACGCCAAGCGGTATGCGGAGGGTACGAACATCGTCATTTTGGCCCCGGATGTGGCTGAGTTCTTCCCAGATTCGGAGTCGGTGAATACAGCCCTCCGTGCGCTCGTGGGCGTAGCCCGTAAGAACGTCAGAAAGGCTGCGGTCTGAACGAATCGGTCGTGTCGTGGAACCACCATCGGGATAGGGACCCGGGTTGCCCCGGGGCCCCTCCCACACCACGAGCGCGGGCGGGTCCGCACTGGGCGATTCGGCTCTTGGCAGTAAGCTCCGTCCCGATCCCCAGTTCTTGCAGTTCCGCGGCCAGGGGAAACGCCTGGTACGCTCGGCGTCCGGTAACATTTCGGATCCGAGCGGGACGGACCGGCGCGTGCTTGCAACCGGCACCAAGCGATGAGATGATTTCGTCTCAAGCTTCGCCGACCGAAAGGAGACACCAATGAAACGCTTCCTGATCTTCAGCCGCATTTCACTGCTGGTTACCCTGCTGGCTTGCGGTGCCGTGGTGCCGCGCGCGCTGGGGCAGAGCGCGCTGATCCGTGAGGAAAACGCCAAGCCCGGCGCATTGGACTGGCAGCTGACGCGGGTGCGTGTGGATGGCAACAACTTCCGCTCGCCGTGGATCGAGGGCTATTGCTCGAAGCAATCCGTGCTGGCGGGCGAGACGATCGACATCATGGTCAGCACCGACCCGCCGGTGCCGTTTCGCATCGAGATTTTCCGCACCGGTTACTACGGCGGGCGCGGAGCCCGGCTGATGACCATGCTGGGGCCGTTTCCAGGGGTGGCGCAACCCATCCCGCCCGTCGGCGAAAAAAGGTTGCGCGAATGCCGCTGGACGCCCGCGACGACGCTGACGATTCCCGCCGACTGGCCCAGCGGCGTGTATCTGGGCCGGCTGACCACGCTGCCGGAGGCGGCCGACCAGCCGTATTGGCAAAGCTTTGTAATCTTCATCGTCCGCGACGTGCGCCGCGCCGACGTGCTGGTCCAGTGCAGCGACAATACCTGGCAGGCGTACAACCGCTGGCCGGCCGACCATTCGCTGTACACCGACCCGCGCGGCGCCCATGCCCGCGACGTGGCGGTGAGCTTCGACCGGCCCTACGGACGCCAGCCGCAGTACACCGGGATCGTCAACGATCCGCTGTCGGTCGGCTCCGGCGAGTTCCTGTCGTTTGAACAGCCGCTGGCCTATTTCCTGGAACAGCACGGCTACGACGTCACGTACTGCTCCAACAGCGACTGCCTGGACGCGTCGCAGCTCACGCGCTGCAAGACGTTCATCAGCGTGGGGCACGACGAGTATTGGGATGTCCGGCAGTACGACGCGGCCAAGGCGGCCATCGAGGCCGGCGTGAGCGTGCTCTGGCTCAGCGGCAACTCGGTCTTCGCCGTCAGCCCGTTTTCCCACTCGGCCGACGGCCGCCCGAACCGGATCATTACGCGCACCGGCCACTTTGCGGGCTTGACCGACGCGGAGTTCGCCGCGGCCGAGAACGTCCTGACGAAGGATTGGCGGCGCGCGGGCCCTGACGAGAGCCTGATTATCGGGGCCCGGACCATCATCCCGTTCAGCGGCGGCGGCGACTGGACCTGTGTCAAGCCGGACCACTGGATCTTCGCGGGCACCGGCATGAAACAAGGCGATGCGATCCCCGGCCTGGTGGGTTGGGAACATCACGGTTCGCCCGCCAAGCTGCCCGGTCTGGAAGTCGTTGCCGAAGGCACTGTCTGGGCCGGCGGCGTCACGCCCGCGCACTGGACCGCCACGGTCTTTCCCGGACCGAAAGGCAACTTTGTGTTCAACGCCGCGACCATCTTCTGGGTGCAGGGGCTGTCCATGCCGCCCGGCCACACGCTGCCGTGGTCGCACTGGAGCCGCCCGCACGGTCCCGACCCGCGGGTGCAGCAGATGACGCACAATCTGCTCCGCCGGGCCATCGGCGGCAAAGAATAACGTTATGAGCGAAATCAAGGTGCTTCCGGCCCACGCCCTGGGCGGCCATTTCGTTCCCACGGAATTCCTACCGCCGGGCCAGGACGACAACTATCTGCGCGATCAGCAGCTGGGCCGGCCGGCCGGCAGCCGGCGGCAACTTCACTCCCACGAGATTGCGGATTTGGTCAAGAACGGCGTCACCTGCGACGACTGGGACACGCTGTACGTGAGCGATCCGTTTACGCCGCATCTGATCAAGAACAGCGAGTTTTCGGGGTTGATTCGCCTGGGGCGTCTGGAAGATGTGGTCCTCGAACATCATGGCTTAAAAACGCCGGCCGGGATCACGAACAGCCGGATCATTTCGTGCGATATCGGCGACAACGCAGCCATTCACAATGTGCGCTACTTGTCCCGGTACATCATTGGGAATCACGTGATCCTGCTGAATATCGACGAGATGCACACCACCAATCACGCCAAGTTCGGCAATGGGATCGTCAAGGACGGCGAACCGGAGAGCGTGCGGATCTGGATGGAACTAATGAACGAAGCAGGCGGCCGGGCGGTGCTGCCGTTCGACGGCATGATCGCCGCGGATGCGTACCTGTGGGCCAAGTACCGTGACGACACCGCCTTGCTGCACCGGTTGCAGCAGATCACCGAAGGCCAGTTCGATGCCCGACGCGGCTTCGTCGGCGTCGTGGGCGATGCCGCCGTCGTGAAGAACTCGCAGATTCTCAAGGACGTCAAGATCGGTCCCAGCTGCTACATCAAAGGCGCCAACAAGCTGAAGAATCTGACAATCAACTCGCACGAGGACGAGCCCAGCCAGATCGGCGAAGGCGTGGAGCTGGTCAACGGAATTGTCGGCTACGGCTGCCACATCTTCTACGGCTGCAAGGCGGTGCGGTTCGTGATGGGCAACCATGCCAAGCTGAAGTACGGGGCCCGCCTGATCCATTCCTTCCTGGGCGACAACTCCACCGTCTCGTGCTGCGAGATCCTGAACAACCTCGTGTTTCCCGCCCACGAGCA
This sequence comes from uncultured Pirellulaceae bacterium, assembly GCA_964645045.1. Classification (GTDB taxonomy): domain Bacteria; phylum Planctomycetota; class Planctomycetia; order Pirellulales; family Pirellulaceae; genus Anammoximicrobium. The sequence continues at coordinate 41,802 of CAZXYZ010000075.1, forward strand.
GCACCACAACAACTCGTTTCTCATCGCCACCCTCGTGATGGGCCAGAGCAACATCGCCGCCGGCGCCACGATCGGTTCCAACCACAACAGCCGCTGCAATGACGGCGAAATCCAAGCCGGACGCGGCTTCTGGCCGGGACTGTGTACCACGCTGAAGCACTCCAGCCGTTTTGCCTCGTTCGTCCTGCTGGCCAAGGGCGATTACCAGGCCGAGTTGAACATCCCGCTGCCTTTCGCCCTGGTCCGCGACGATGCGCCTCACCATCGGCTGCTGGTGACTCCGGCCTACTGGTGGACCGGCAACCTGTACGCCTTGGCCCGCAATGCATGGAAGTACCAGGCTCGCGACCGGCGGAAGATCAAAACGCAACACATCGAGTTCGACTCGCTGGCGCCGGACACGACGGAAGAAATCCTGCACGCCCTGGCGTTGCTGGAGACCTGGACGGGGACAGCGGCCCTCCGCCAGCAGAATCAGTCGGCCAAAGACCTGGACGCGCAAACACTCGCGGCGATCGGGCGTCCACTGTTGCGGGGACCCGAGTCCGGCGTCGCGAACCTGGAAGTTCTGGGCGAGGCCATGGAAAACTCCAGCCGGAAAACGGTTCTCAGCAAGCCCTGGCGAGGCTACCTTGCGTATCGAGAAATGCTGCACTACTACGCCGTGAAGAACGTGCTAAATTACGTCCGCAGCCATCCGCAGGCGACCACGGAGCAAATGCACGACGCGCTGGGCGGCACACGCCAGCCGGATTGGATCAACCTGGGTGGGCAACTGGTGCCCGCCGAAGACGTCGATGCGCTGCGGGAGGATATCCGCTCCGGAAGACTCCGCACCTGGCGCGAAATCCACGAACAATATGATCGTTGGTGGGAGGCGTACCCGCTGGCCAAACAGCGCCATGCTTTCGCCACACTACTGACCCTGCTGGAAGCGGACCGCCTGACCACACCTCTATGGACGGCCGCACTGGACGAGGGCCTACGGATTCAAGAGTATGTCTGCAACCAGGTTTACCGAACCCGCAAAAAAGACTACGAAAACTCATTCCGGCAGGCAACGTTCCGCAACGCCGCCGAAATGACGGCGGTCTTGGGCACCGCCGAAGACGACCGGTTTGTCAGCCAAGTCGCCAAGGAGACGCACGAGTTCCGGCAGTTCGTCGAGTTCGTGCGCCCGAAGTGACGAAGCGTTTTTCGCCTGTCAGCATTGCCCAGTTACAAGTGACTATGATGCGCCGTTTTCCCATTCGACAGGCTGGAAGCCTACCCCACGATTAAATCAACAGCCCGCAAGCCGGGGGCAGCACCGTCACGAACTCGGTCTGCTAACACTTCGCACGGTAAAAATCTATGCGATGTCTTGGACGACGCCAAGAAGTCTCGGCCCCGACGCGGTAGTTGAAAGTTGGTTATAAATGTGGGGTTATAAATGAAGGGTATGGTGACCGCTCAACGTTTCATCTATAACCCGCTATTTATAACCATTTTGTCTTCCGCCAATATCGATTCCCCTGTTTGGCAACATCGGAAATCAATTGTCAATGTTTTGCCGAGAAGGGCCTGGGCCGTTTTTTCGTTCTCCGAACCGACCTTGACCGCCGCGCCGCAACTGTCTATCGTCCCCACGCCGTATTTTGTCTCCGCGGCCCGCTCGGGGTGCGTCCATGGACGGATGGCATGCCGGGAAGTTCTTTTCCAGACTCGCGGCAATCGGTGCTAGCGGAGACAGCGGCCCTGCGCAAGGAGCACGGTGAGGCATGAAGCCTACAACGAGTCGCCCCCTTCATCGGTTGGACGCCGGCATCTGGGTTCTCGCGGCGCTGCTGCTGTCCGGATGCACTTCGCAACTGCTCATGACCTCGTCCGACGTCAAGGATTCCAAGACGCTAGCGGAGCTGGAACCGGAAACGCAGGACGACGGCGTTCTGCTGGTCAAGGATGTTTCCGTGCCCTGGGGCCTGAATCATATCGTTTTGGAAGGCGTGGGCTTGGTGACCGGATTGGACAAAACGGGCTGCGATCCGCCGCCGTCCCCGCAACGCACGGCGCTGATCAGCGACATGCAAACCTACGAGGTGAAGAATCCCAACATGATTCTGGCTTCCCCAGAAACGGCGCTCGTTCTGGTCCGCTGTTTCCTGCCGCCCGGGGTCCAGAAGGGCGACCGGTACGACGTCGAAGTCCGGGTGCCTTCCAAGTCCGAAACGACCAGCCTGCGCGGCGGCTGGCTGATGCGGTCCCGGTTGCGGGAAACGGCCGTGCTGGAAAACGCGCTGCACTCCGGACACGTCGAAAGTCTGGCGGAGGGCCGCGTTCTGATCGACGCCGTGTTTGACGGCGAAAAGGACAAAATCAAGGAAACCCGCGGGCGCGTCATGGGCGGTGGCGTGGCCCTGACGTCGCGCCCCATCGGACTGGTGGTGCAAAGCGAACAGCATTCCATCCGCACCAGCTCGCAAGTCGGAGCCGTCATCAACGCCCGCTTCCACACCTACGACCGGGGAGTCAAGCGGGGCGTGGCGACGCCCAAACGCGACAACTTCGTCGAACTCGAAATCCATCCGCACTACAAACACAACCTCGTGCGGTACGTCCGCATCGTGCAGAACATCGCCTTGGGCGAATCGGCATCGGACCGTGTCCGGCGGCTGGAGCAACTCGAACGCAAGCTGCTCGAACCCGCCACTGCGGCCACCGCGGCCTTGCAGTTGGAAGCCATCGGCAAAGAGGCCGTCCGGATCTTGAAGAAGGGACTGGCGTCCGGCGATGCGGAAGTCCGGTTCTATTCCGCCGAAGCCCTGGCCTACCTGGATGACGCCACGGCCGCCGAGGTCCTGGCGGACACGGCGCGCACGATGCCCGCCTTCCGCTGGCACGCCATCGCGGCCTTGTCGGTCATGGACCAGGTGGGCGCCTACGAGGCACTCGCCAAGCTGTTCCACGTGCCCAGCGCCGAGACGCGTTATGCCGCGTTCCGTGCGCTTCGCGCCAAAAACCCGCTGGACCCGGTCGTCCGCGGCCAATCCTTCGGCGACCGGTTCACCTATCATACGCTCGACACCACCGGACCGGCCATGATCCACTTGTCGCGGTCGCGCGTGCCGGAAATTGTCGTGTTTGGCCAGGATCTCGAGCTGCGGCCTCCCGCGTTCCTGTACGCCGGCACGAAAATCATGCTCAAAGATGCTGGCGACGGCCGGATCAAGGTTTCGAGATTCGCCGCCGGTGAAGAGGACCGGCAGCAGGTGTGCTCGACCAAACTGGACGACGTCGTCCGCACGATCGTCGATGTCGGGGGCAGCTACGACGACGTGGCGCAATGTCTCCAGGAGGCCAAACGCAAGGAGTATCTGGAACCGCGGGTCGTGGTCGACGCCTTGCCCCGCGTGAATCGCGTCCACCGGCGCGACGACAGCAGCCCGACGGCTGAGCCTGCGGCCGAAGAGGATACTCGGAAAGTGGCCAGCCCCATGCCCGATCTGTTCCGCGACCAGCCGGCAGACGGCACGGACGATGAGAAGTGGGAGGGCGGCGACCGGGAAGGCCGTCAGCCGGACGATGTGAGTCCGTCCAAGGGCGAAGAGGATGACGGAGGCTTTCTGGGCAAGGTGAAGAAGTGGTTCTGATGGGGAAGTCATGCTCAAAGCACTTGAATTGATCGGCTTCAAAAGCTTTGCCGACAAGACGCGCTTTGAGTTCCCGGACGGGATCACGGTGGTCGTCGGACCGAACGGATCCGGCAAATCGAATGTCGTCGATGCCCTGAAGTGGGTCCTGGGCGAGCAGAGTGCCAAAAGCCTCCGCGGCCAGGAAATGTCGGATGTGATCTTCAAAGGCACGGGAACCGGCGGCCGCAAGCCGGCGAACACGGCCGAAGTCACGGTGGTGTTCGACAACCCGCAAGGCGCTTTTCCCGTCGACGCCCCGGAAGTCCACGTCACCCGCCGCGTGTTCCGCAGCGGCGAAGGCGAGTACCTGATCAACGGCAAGCCCTGCCGGCTGCGGGACATCCGGGATATGTTCCGCGGCACGGGCGTCGGCGTGGACGCCTACAGCTTGATCGAACAAGGCAAGGTCGATAGCCTGCTGCAGGCCAACGCCAAGGACCGCCGGGCGATCTTCGAAGAGGCGGCGGGCATCAGCCGGTTCAAGGCCAAAAAGGTGGAAGCCCAGCGCCGCCTGGAACGCGTCGACCAGAACTTGCTGCGGCTGTCCGATATCGTCGAAGAGGTCGAAAGCCGGCTCCGTAGCGTGCGGGCGCAAGCCGCCAAAGCCCAACGCTACCGCGAGTACAGCGAGCGGCTGCAGCAGCTGCGGACCCAAGTCGGCGTGACAGACTGGCGGCGGCTGTCGGACAAGTTGACGGCGATCGAAACGGAACTCGCAGAACTCCGCACGCAAGCCGCCGAGGCCGCGCAAGCGTCCCAGACGCTGGAGGACCGGCTCCAGAACGTCGGCAGCGTGGTGGACCAGGCGGCCGAACGGCTGCGCACGCTGGAAGCCGAACTGGCCGGCAACCGGGAGCAGATTGCCGCCCGCGAGTCGGCGGCGGCCGACCACCGCAACCGGCGCACCGACTATGAAGATGAAGCCGAACGGCATCGCCAGCGGCTCCGCGCGATGACGCATCGGGCCGGCAACCTGCAGGAGCGTCTGCGGACCGCCGAACACGACTTGGCGCAAGCCGAGCGCGAGTACGCCGAGGCGGGCAGCAACCTGACCCACCACCAGCAAGCTGCGGCGGACCTGTCGCATCACTTGGAACGTGTGCGTCAGGAAGCGGACGCTCGCCGCAGTCAACACTTCGAACTACTGCGGTCGGTTGCCGCCCTGGGCAACCGTGTCAGCGGACTGGAGTCGGCCGTCGAATCCGCCCAAAACCGCACCGGCCGCGCGCTGAAGCGGCAGGAAGAACTGGACCGCACCGTCGCCGCTCACGCCGCGGAACTTGAGTCCTGCCGCAATGCCGAAGCAAGCCTGGCCGAAGAAGCCGGCCGGAAGAACGCCGCCCTCGAGGCCTCGGCGGTCCAACTGGCGGAACAACGCCGCCTGCTGGCACGGCGGCAGCAGGAGCTGGCCATCCTGCAAGGCAAGCTGGCGGGCGATCGGCAGCGGGCGGAAGTGCTCGAAGAACTGGAGCGGCAACTGGCCGGCTTGAGTGTCGGTGTCCAAGAGGTGCTCGCCGCCGCCAGGCAGCAGGCCAGCCAATTCGGCGACGAAGTGCATGGCATGGTCGCCGACTTGATCGACGCCGGGGTGGAAGTCGCACCGCTGGTCGACGCGGCGCTGGGCGAAGCCGCTCAATACATCGTCATCTCGGGCAGCCGGCTGGTCAAACGCATCGAGACGGGCGATTTCAAGCCCACCGGCCGCGTCGGCTTTGTCCGCCTGGACGCGCTTAGCGCGACGCCGCCCCTGCTGCTGGGCCCGCTGCTGCTGCCCGGCCGCGGCGATTTGCAGGGCCGGCCTGGTGTCATTGGCCGCGCCGACCGCCTGGTGCGGACCGGCGAACCGTTCCGCCCGCTGTTAAGCCACCTGTTGGGCGACACCTGGTTCGCCGAGAACCTGGCCGATGCGCTGGCCCTCAGCAAAACTGTCGGCCGCGGCCTGCGGTTTGTCACCCCCAAAGGCGAAGTGCTGGAAGCGGATGGGACCCTGCTGATCGGTCCGGCTCAGGCCAGCTTGGGGCTGATCTCGCGGCGCAGCGAACTGCGGGCCTTGCAACGCGAAATGCTCGATCTGCAGACCCGCATCGCCCAGTTCACCGACGAGATCACACGTCTGCAGGAAAACGCCGACCGCCACGAACGACAACACCGGTTGCTGACGGAAGCCTGCCGTCAGACCGATGCCGCCCTGGCCGATCAGCGCGTCCGCACGCGGAACCTGGAGGACCGTCAGCAATCCTTGGAGCAGGAACGCCAGGCGATTGCCGACGAATGCACGGCATCCCGAACGCAGCACGAAACGTCGCAGCAACAGTTGCACGAGGCCCGCCGCGAATTGGCGGAACAGGAATCCGCCATCGCCGCCCTGGAAACCGAGATCCGCTTGGACGACGGACGCGTGGACCAGATCAAGTCGCGGCTGGAACAATGCCGGGGCGAGCTGACGCGGGCTCAAGTGGAATTGGCCAAGAGCGAACAGCGATTGGAATCCCTGCGGGCGCAGATGGTCCAGTTCGAAACCGACCACCGCGAGCGAGCGCGGACGATCGCCGATGCGGAAACCCAGCTGCAGCAGGCTCTGCAGCGCCGCGACCAGACCGAGCTGCAGGTCCTGCGGCTAACCGGGGAACTGGCCGAACTGTACCTCCGCAAACAGACGCTTGCCGAGCAAGTTGCTCGGGAAAACGAGACGCGCCAACAGTACGCTTCCCAGCGCGCGGGCTGGGCGGCCGAGCAGGAGACGCTGCGCCGCCGCCTGCGCAAATTGGAGGACCAGCAGCACAAACAGGAACTGGCCGCCGGCGAATGGCAACACGAACGCAACACGCTCGCCAATCGCCTGCGCGAGGACTACGGCATCGACATCACGGCGGTCACCCAGCAACAGGAAACGGCCGAAGAGGAACAACGGCGGGCCGAAGTCGAAAACGAAATCAACGACCTGCGGAACAAGATCAACCGGATCGGAGCCGTCAACCTCGATGCGTTGGACGAGTTGGACAGCCTGGACGAACGGTTCCGGACCCTGTCCGGGCAATTCCAGGACTTGACCCAGGCCAAGGAATCGCTCGAGCGGATCATCCAGAAGATCAATGCCGACAGCCGCCGCCTGTTCGTGGAAACCCTGGAATTGATCCGCACGAACTTCCAGGCCCTGTACCGCAAAGCCTTCGGCGGCGGCCGCGCGGACCTCGTATTGGAGGCCGACAAGGACCCGCTCGAAGCCGGCGTGGAGATCGTCTGCACGCCACCCGGCAAGACGTCGTTCAGCAACTCGCTGCTCAGCGGAGGCGAAAAAGCGTTGACCGCCGTGGCCCTGCTGATGTCCATCTTCCAGTTCCGTCCCAGCCCGTTCTGCATCCTGGACGAAGTCGACGCCCCGTTCGACGAGGCGAACATCGGCCGGTTCGTCGACGTGTTGAAGGATTTCCTGGCCTCGACCAAGTTCGTGATCGTGAGCCACTCGAAGAAAACCATGACCGTCGCCACCACGCTGTACGGCGTCACCATGCAGGAATCGGGCGTGTCCAAGCGGGTGTCCGTACGCTTCGAGGACGTCAGCGAAGACGGCCACATCAGCCAAGACGCCGTCCGCCGCGAGGACGAGCAGGAGCAAAACACGAAGGCCGCCGCGTAACACAATTCGTTTAACCGCGTGGGCACCGCCCCGCGCGTGCGTATTACTAGTTCCCGATTTCTCGTTTTCGTGCATGCATTTTTCCCAACGAATGAAGGAATCAACGAATCTTCGCGGTGATCCGTTGACGCCTTCATTCGTTGGGGCTGCCTCTGAATCTGCGTTTGGCTGCGGCCGGAAACCGCACAGGCTGACGTCGCCTAGCAACCACACGTCCGGAGCCATCCCGTGTCCAACCCCACTCCCACCGAATCGCCCCCGCCCCCCGCCGCCCCTCGCCGCCGAATCGCCCTGCACTGGAAAATCCTGATCGGCCTGTTGTTGGGTGCGGTCCTCGGCATCGCCGCCCACTCGCATTTCGCCCGTCCGCAACAAGCCGGCATCGTCGACGCGCGGGACCAGGACGCCAACGGCGTCGACGACCAATTAGATCGCTTCGCCCTGAACGTAGCCGATCCGATCGGCCGGGTCTTCCTGCGGCTGGTGCTGATGGTCGTCCTGCCCTTGGTGATTTCGGCCCTGGCCTTGGCCGTCGTCGAACTGGGCGACCTGCGCCGGCTGGGGCGAGTCGGACTGCGCACGCTGTTCTACACGCTGCTCCTGTCCAGTGTCGCCGTGTTGATCGGCATCACGCTGGTCAACACGTTACGGCCCGGCGAACGCTTGGGGCAAGCCAAGCGGGAGGCGTTGAAGGTGCAGTACTCGAAGGCCGCCGCCGATTCGGTTGCCAAGTCAAAAGCCGCCAAGCCGCTGAAAGACATGCTGCTGGACATCATCCCGGAAAACCCGCTTCAGGAGATGGCCGGAGCGTTGGACGGCAGTTCCAAGGGCAACGGGATCATTGCCGTGATGTTCTTCGCCCTGATCTTCGGCGCCGCCTTGGCCCAGGTGGGCGAATCCGGCCAGCCCGTCGTCAAGTTCCTGGAAGGTGTTTTCGCCGCCTCGATGCGCATTCTCGATTGGGCGATGCGGCTGGCGCCAGTGGGCGTCGCCTGCCTGGTGTTCGCCATGACCTCGCGGTTGGGCGGCGAATTGCTGGTCACGCTCGCCTGGTTCGTCGGCACGGCCATGCTCGGTTTTGCCCTCCAGTTGTTCGTCGTCTATCCGCTGCTGCTGATCGTCGTCGGCCGCCGCCGACCCGCGGAGTTCTTCCGCCAGATCAGCGAAGTTATGCTGATGGCCTTTGGCACGTCCAGCTCGAACGCCACGCTGCCGGTCTCGATGCGTGTTGCCGAAGAGCGTCTGCATTTGCCGCCCGCCGTCTCTCGTTTCGTCCTGACGGTGGGCGCCACCGGCAATCAAAACGGCACCGCGTTGTACGAAGGCGTCGTGGTCTTGTTCCTGGCCCAGGTCTTCGGCGTCGATCTGACGCTGGGCCAGCAGGTGATGGTCGTCCTGTTGTCGGTGATCAGCGGCGTCGGCACCGCCGGCGTCCCCGGCGGCTCGATACCGATGATCGTCCTGGTCCTGCAAAGCGTCGGCGTCCCCGGCGAGTCGGTAGCAATCATCTTAGGCATCGACCGCATCCTGGACATGTGCCGCACCGTGTTGAACGTCACCGGCGACCTGGCCCTGGCCACCTGCGTGGCCGGGAGAGAATAGCAGAGCGCCGGGCGAGGCATCTCGAAAAATCGCCATCCCCGCTCACGCCGGCTGCATGGGGCTGTTCGTCTCGATTATGGTGGCAGCCTTTCCACAGGGGATCGCGAGCCGTAGCAGGTATTCGACGACCTTCTTTGTGCGAGGCCGCTGCAATACCTTTCGAATCGCCCCGCGAAGCTCATTCTCGTCTTTGATGGGTGGGATTCGGTCTCCCTCGGGGGTTCCCAAAGTTGCATCAAAAGGCCCGCTGGACGGAGTGGTCACTTGGAAGAACAAGTGCAAATAGGACTTCCCAACCAGTCGTATATAGCAGTTGTACCTGATTTGGGTGACAGGACCTGCAGCCGAAGGAGCGACACCGACTGCGTCAACGTAAAAATCCAGTTTCCCATTTGTCAACGCCCCAAGATCACCAGCCGCGTCATACAACATTTCCGCCATTGTGCGTGGAGGAGATGCACCGACGGGTGGCCAAAAACTCTCGTTTGCCATGCTTGTCTCTCCGTTAGAGATTCCAGTTGAACATCACGGGAAGGTGATCCGAACCTATTCTTTTGTCCAATTTGCCGCCCGGAGCCAATAGTTGGACGGTCCCTATGCTCGACAGAATCTTGACCTTATCTTCTGGGAATCTGACGCATTCTTCTGGACGAATCACGACCTGATCCAACATGTGCCAAAAGAACTCGCCCGCAAGTCCATTCTGCCAATAATGCGTCGCCATACCGGCTTCCAACAGTGGCATGTGTCCGTACAATCGCCACATCGGGTTGTAAAAGAAATCCTCTCTTGCTTCACCCAATCGAACGAGTCTGTTTGTCGAGTTGTCTACCTGACGAACCCCGATTGCATGAAGGCCGTCAGAGGAAAGAACCGCTGACTCGAAAGGATGTGCGTTGAAGTCCCCAACCACCATCGACCTCCGGTGGCTTCCTGCCTCACGTGCCTTGATCAGGTCGGCAACTCGACGAAAAAACACCCTCCTAGTCCCATCGTCATCGTTGATCCTGTCAAGACCGTGAACAAGTGCGAGTCGTCCCGAATTCCCCGATTCAGGCGTCCAGTCCCACAACTCCACGTGGTCACCGATTACTGTAGTGACCAAATCCATCCCGTACCGGTAGCGTCCCATTCCGACGTCGCCCGCCGTCCTCAGGATGTGAGCGGCACGGCGCTAGCCGCCGGTGGGCTTCAGAACCGGCGTTTAGCGCCCACTGCCACTTGCTTTGACAACGTTGGTGGCATTTTTGTTAGCGGAGCGGCGCAAGCCGCCCGGTTCTCCGACCGTAATACCGGACGGCTCGCGCCGTGCCGCTACAAAGTACGCGGCATTGGGCTAGTGCCGTGCCGCTCACACATCCAACGCCAGCTCTTTGGCTTGAAGACGCACCTGGCCAGACCACACCCGCATCGGGGCCGTTTGTTTTCGGGATCCTCGTACGGTTGCGTCCACGATTTCACGCCGATTGTACCGCAAGCGTTTGCGTGGGGCGACCGCCGAATCAGAGCGATACGCGGGCGAGCCCGTGGTTCTCGATCTGATGGCGGACGACGAAAGCCGACACTCCGTAGTCGAATGCCAAATCGTCGATCTCATCTTCTCCGATCGTCGCTCCGGACACGTCTTTCTTCAGCATTCCGTGCGGCGCGAGAAACTCGGCAGCAAAGGCACGATTCATCTGCTGACGATTGGTCCGCAATCTCGACACCGCCGCAAAGCAACCGGGACGCGACGTCAGGTGCTCGAACATCGCGCGACAGAAGGCAAATTGCCGAGAGTCCGGCCGTTTCTTCTCGATCAGAAACTTCGGATTGTCGCGCTGGTTTGCTCCGGTCAGGGCGTCCAGAAATGGGCACCCGCCCGTTTCCGGCAGCAGGCAGTGGTCGAGTTGATCAATACTCAGGTGCCCGGCCAAGTCGGCGAGCGAGCGAGACTTCCAGGCACTACCGTTCAAGCGAGCCCGCAACTCGGTGGCGAAGCGGTAGCCCATGTCGCGCGCAGTTCCTCACCGCGCGCTCCTGCCGGATCCTGCCATTCGAAGACAAATCGCAGGTTGTTCATGGGACTCTTGCACTCATGCTTGCCAGTCAAAACGATCGATTCCATCGGGCCATTCCTCGGGCTCCAACTGCCAGCCCTTGTATTGCCCGAGCCCGCGATTCACGAGACGTGCTTCGTAGACATCCTCTCCGACCTTACACCCCGCATAGCGCGGAAAACCATCTTGCCAGGGGCCGCCGAAACACTGGACCTCAAACGCATGTCGCAACCATCGTTGAATATCACCCAGGCGGCCACTCAGCGCCGTGTCACATTTCGTCGCGTCTCCACGAGGTCGCGGTACTCCGGCAAACGACGATTCCGTCTTATGTTCCGGATTTCCGGCAGACGTGACGCGCATGGCCAATCCCGATACATCCAAGCCTTCCGCAGGTGGCTGAACGCTTCGCGACGGCGGTCGTTTTCTGTGGGGAGCACGCACGGACCTTCCGCCGGTTCTTGTCGGACAAGAGCGAATACAGTGGGACTGCTTGCCGGCGGGCATTATAATCGTCCTTTGCCGCGATGCGAGACCCCCGAGGAGTAACACGCCCGACAGGCACGCCGGAGACACCCCGTTGCATTTGACGGAACGGAGCAGGATGATGAAGCGCCAAGCCAATCAAACCTGGCATGCTCGGGCGGTCCATCGTCTCGCAGCAGATGAGGACACGACCGCATGACGGCCGTACAGCCCGGCCGTAATCGGGACTACCAACGCGGCCCGGCCTTCGGCCCCAACCAAACATACGGATTTTGAACAGGAGCAAACAGAGTCAACAGAGGCTGAAACTACTCGGTTCCCTCGGTTGTCTCCTGTTCAAGAAATGCATGCATTAAGCGCGCAATTTGATCGGTTGAATTACAGAGACGCTTTAGAATAGGGGGGCCGATTGAACACGCGACACTGCCATCTCCGCAGGGGCGTTGCAGACCAACGCCATTCCCGCCGGACCGTTGCCGTGCTGCTGGTCGTGCTGGCCGGCATTGCGGCTGGCCAGGAGCCAGGCCAGCCGCCGGCCGCGTCAGCGGGACGATCGGTCGCCGAGCGAATCAAGGGCCGTACGTTTCCCTCTGTGTTCCAGGCATGGAGCCCCGCCCAGAACGTCCCCGATGAATCGCCCCTGCACACCGTGGCTCGCCACGACCTGGTCTGGAGCGGGCCGCCGTTCTTCGGCCTCCGCTGGAACAACCGTTACATCGGCCTCGCCGATGGATTCACCGCCGAAAGTATTCAGGCCGCCCAGCTGTTCCGGCAGACGCTCGTGAAGCTCAACCCCCATCTCGTGTTGATCGCAGAAATCCGCTACCGGGACGCCCACCGGAGCTATCTGCCGGATGGGCACACCTGGTGGCTGCGGGACAACCAAGGGCGGATCGTTCCCGGTTGGGATGAAGGCGCCTACTTCTGCCTGGACTTCCACAACCCGCAGTTCCGATCGCAGGTCGCCGTACAGGCCAAGGCGGTGGTGGAATCCGGTGCGGCCGACGGGGTGATGTTGGACTGGTGGTCGGACGATCCCAGCCGGCTGGAATTGATCCGGGAGGTTCGGCAGGCGGTGGGCGAGCGGGCGATCATCATCGCCAACGCCAATGATCGCCAGACGCCGCAGACGGCTCCGTTCATCAACGGCTACTTCATGGAGTGCTACCGCAGCCGGACGGCCAAGGACTGGAAGACCATCGCCGACACGCTCGCCTGGGCGGAAACCCACCTGCGGGAACCGCGGGTGAACTGCCTGGAGACCTGGTTCCACACGTCGCGGAACGACCTCGATCTGATGCGAGCCACCACGACGCTGGTCCTGACGCACTCCGACGGCTACTGCCTGTTCTCCGACCCCAACCCGCTGCCCACACCCGACCACCTGCACAACTGGTATCCGTTCTGGGAGCGGAGTCTGGGAAAACCAACTGCCGAGAGGCAATCGCGTCCCGATGGCACGGTGAGCCGGGAGTTCGACCACGGTACGGTGGTGTACAATCCGCTGGGCAACCGTCCGGTGACGGTGCGGTTCTCCGAGTCGCGGAAGAGCCTGGCAACCGGCAGGGTGGATGAAGAACACGCCCTCGGCTGCCCGGACGGCGAGATCTTCTTGAGGCTGAACGGATGCGATAGGTAGCCACCAACGGCAAGAGGATGCATGCGATGTCCGAACTGCAAACCAAGTACTTTGACCAAGCCGCCGCAACCTGGGACGACAATCCGGTCAGGGTAACTCTGATGAAGGCCGTCGCCGGAGCCATCATCCACCACGTCCAGCCCACGCCCCAAATTCTGGCGAATTCTGCAACTCGCAACTTCAAAACCGGCGATTCGGGGTATGGCCGTTCCCCATCGCGCGCCGCCTGACGGCGGCAGGGGGGACACCCCCCTGCACCCCCCTGGCTCCGTGCGGCAGCACGGGCGGTCGCGGCTTGGGCTGCGCCAGCCTGCTCCC
>CAZXYZ010000076.1:0-54542 GCA_964645045.1 uncultured Pirellulaceae bacterium
GACTGATGGCGTGCCCCCTACCGAAACCGCGGGCGATTCCCGTGCCGGCCCCAAATGTAGGCTTCCGTTTCTTCCTTCCACGTTGCCGAACGCTCAGGACGCTTTACCTTGATGATTACGCTACGTTGGGCCATATCTGTACTGAGTGACGCCCCGTTCAGTGTGATAAACCACGTCAAGGTATTCGGCCTTGTTGCGTCGCCACCATAGAGCCGATGGCCGTTGATGGTCGATGCGGTAATCAGGGCTTCCCAATCGCCCCACGAGAATCGGTGCGACTTGACGTTATCGAGTAGAGCAACCCGTCTAGTCAGCGCGTCCGGAGTCAGTAGTCGAGTTTTGATTTTGCCGATGTCTTCGTTGGGCGAAAACTGCAAAATCCCGTCGTATAGCTCGCCTGCCATTTCGGCCACGGTCGTCTTGCCGACGCCCCGCCCGTCGTCACTTGTCACCAAAAAGGCCGGTCTGCATCCCGGTGGCCCGCCCCACATCGGCGTCATCATGGCGGCTTGAATCAGGTCGCGGTCAATCATCGTCGCCGGGCTGAATCGGTCGAGTAGCCACATGAGATGAGCACCATTGCCGGGCTCTATCTCTTCGCACGCATAGTAATGGTCGGGATACATCGGTTCGTGCGGTAGCGACTCGACATTGACATAGGCGGTCGATGTCCGCTGCACTTCGGCAAACAGTTCCGCCTGCTTGACGAACGCACCTCCCCCGTGCCACGAAACTTTGCAGATACTCTGGAGATAGCCGAATAAGGCCGGCGGGGAATCGAGAAACGCGATACCATGCCGCCTGTCGTGAACGAATAAGGACTTTCCAACTCGGCGGGGCCAATCGCCGGTTTGCTGTCGCATCCAAGACAGAATCTGACTCATGCGCAACGGCAGGGCGATTGTCTTATCGTTTCCGTCCTCGGTGCGGACCACCTTGACGCCGTTGCTTAGCGTCCCCTCTTGCGGGATGGCTTCGGGCTCACGGTCCGCTGCCCCTTCGATCGGTTCCACTTCCTTGCTTGTCTCGGTCTGCTCTGCTATACTGCTCATGTGCTACCTCTTGCCCCGTTCGCCTGCCAGCGCGGGGCTTTTTCGTTCATTGCCTCTACTTGTTTTTCGTCGCCGTCCTGCCCCCTGGTCCGTTCCGCGATTCGCTGCCGGGCGATAGCCACGCATACCCGTGCGAGACTCTCGATAGCCTCGGGGGTCGGGCGTCCGCTGGTGATCGTCCAGACGGGGGCGCGGATCGGGATGGTAGCGGGGGCGGTCATCGGGTAGCCTCCCGCTGCTGGTCGCGCGTATCGTCAGATGGCGCCCGCCGCCGTCGCCGCTGCGCGGCGCGCAATAGCGTCATCAGCGCCTGCCGCTCGCCGTCTAGCTCGACTAGTCGGCGCCGGATCTCATCGGCGTCTAGCTGCTGTATGATGGTCGTCGCGTCCATGCGTATATCATGGCGCGCGACCTCACCCCGGTAATGTGCGGATGGTGTAGCGGATGGTGTAGCGGATGGTAGACAGCTACACCTTGGGGATTGGGCGTGAGATGGTGGTGCGATACCCGCCAGCGTTCTTTTTGCCGGGCAGGATGATGTGTGCTTCCAGGATAGGATGCGTCTTCCGGATTCGCCGCAGGACAGTTACGGCGTCCGCTACCCCGCTCTCGTCTTCCAGGTCTTTTTTGCTCGCCGCGTGCAGGTCTACCAGCGCTTCGATGACTAGTTCTTCCTGCCCGTGCAGCCGTAGGGGTTCCGCGCCGATTTGCAGTAGCCCGTCGCCGAGATACACCGCTGCCGGCGGTTCGTTACCGTTGGCCATTGCGGCTCGCTGTCGGTTCGCCCGTTTCGCCAGCGCCCACGTCAGCACGATTTCGACCAGCCGATCCAGGGGCATGGCTTCCACGTCGGGCAGCACGTATCCCGCCGCTGCCGCTGCCGCGTACCAGCGATGCGGTTCGCATGGCGATAGGGGCGGTAGCCCGGTCAGTTTTTGCCATTCGTCCATCGCATGCAGTCGCACTTGCCGCATTTCTTCCGAGTTGTCTTCCCAGGGCATTGTTGGCGACTCTGCCGGGCAGGCTTTTAGCACGTCGGCACCGTACCACGGGAAAAGCTTGCAGCACAAATAATGCTCTTCCCGTCCCCAGCGGTATTGCTCCTGGCGGACGGCTTTTATCGCCTCGTCCCATCCTTCTTCCCGGTAGCCGATACTGGGGCGGGGTTCGGTCGCTTTTGATTTGGACGGGTGCTTGGCAGGCTTCCTGCCCTTCGACGTGGTTTTTTTCGTTGGCATTTCGTCACTCCTTGGCAGTGACCCTTGGAAGTGAAAGCAGCGCGGCAACCGTCCAAGGTGATCGGCTTTCGGGTGGCCACCCTAGCCGCGCTGCTTGTGTCTACGCGTTCTGTTTACGATTGTTTTCGATATTGGTTATCTCGCTCAGTACTGCTTCCCGTACCCGCTCCATGTGCGAAGACAACTTGTGAAAAGTCGGACCTTGTGGGTACGGGTTGTACAAGGCATCCAAAAGCCGGTGTCCCCGATCTGGCCCGCTCACGTCACATGCGTTGACGTCCCGTTGCAGGTCCTCTGCCTCTTTCCGAAGATCAGCTAGGTGTGGTACCTCAATTGGACCGTTTGCCTGAGCCTGATTCACTAATTCAGCGAACTTGCCGATGGCGAGTTTCACCTTGCCCCAAGCGCTGGTTCGGCTTTCGAGGGGCAATCCCTTGTCGCCCCAGACCGTCCAATAGTCGTCAAGTTGCCGCCAAAACTCATCAAATGCTTCGCGGATCTCTTTCATTCCTCTTGCTCCCTTTGTGCTTGGACGAGAACCACCCATGAACGCTGGTTTCCATTTTCTGGAATCACGGCGTCCTTGTCCAGACTAACCAGCCCGCTTGACCACGAAAGGCAACTTGATAACTTGTCTCCATAGCCCAGGGTCGCGCAGCGCACCCTGGGTCAGGCCGTACGCCCCACGAGTCAACCCTGAAGGGGTTGCACCCAACGCGGCGTCAGGGGACAACGGTCGTGGCACCCCGTTGGGGTGCGGTCAAACCATTTCGCGGAACCGTCACCCAGGGTGGCGCGGCGTCACCGCCGCTGACCCTGGGCTTTGGAGTGGAACCGCTTCGCGGTTAAGAAGCCGACGTAACTCGAGGAAGCGCAAACGCGGGAAGCGGTTACCAACCTCGCTTGCGCGTCGGGCCAGTGAGGCGACCACCAGCAGTTCGCGATGTTATGATCAAGGCCGGAATGGGGCCCCATCATTCCTTTGCCAGCAATTCCCTTGCCCAATTCTGCATGGCTGACGGTTGTTACGGTCATGGTCATGCCCGGAAAAGCCCGGACGGTCTTCACGGTCGTTGTCGAGTAGACGTCGTTGTCTCCTGGATAAGAAAACGTCGGAAGTTGGTCGGGCGGCTCGATCTTCTCCGCGAGCTTCATGATGGGACCGTCTTCGTGCCAAGTGCCGTTGCGCATGAGTGTGGCTTCCGACTTCCCGCGTGGTTCCGTGTCCAACCCGTCAAGAACAAGGCATGGCCCGCACCCTCCGGCTCGGACTCAAACCAGGCGAGTCCGAAGTCAGACCAGGCGAGTCCGAAGTCAGACCAGGCGAGTCCGAAGCGATCGTCTTGACGAACGAAATGTCGTACCACCGGCCACCCAACGGACTCGACCACGGATTGCACGAATGGCACGGATCAGGAACATCCGTGAAATCTGTGATTCCAGCAGAAAATCCCGGCGACGCTATGCAGTTGACAATTGCCGCGGGACACCAGGTGGATTATCTGTTAACTTGGAATTATGCCCACTTGGCGAATCCTGTCACACAGGCCAAAGCCGAGCATTTGTTGACCCGGCGCAACCTGCGCGCACCGTTGGTGGTTTCGCCTGAATCGATTCCTCAAGTGTGGCTTGGTCAATAAATCCGGAGACGTTGAGATGGCGGATCTGATTGTCGAACGCTGTCGCCGGGGTCGTGAAGAACTGCTTCGGCAGTACGGCGGACTGGACGGATTGTTCCGAAAACGTCTGTGAAGTCTTGGCGATCCTTGACCGGCGCGTCGTGCCTGAACCGGAACTGCCGCGGTTGATGGTGCTCGACGCCCACGGGCAGCGGGCGCTTCAGGACTTCTCGCTCGGCAGCAGGACGCGACGGATTGAGAGTTGCCGAGCGATCTGCGTTCGGCCGGTTCCAATCCCGCGCTGGACCGTCGCATCCCCCACCCGCTATCCCCCGGCTTCCGGCTACTTCGACCGCGTCAGTAGCCGGGAAAGCTCCGGTATCAACTCGGCCAGACGGTTCAGGATCGCTGCTTCGATCTGCGGAGGGCCAAACCCGTCCTGAAATTCCTGCTGGATCAGTGGCTCTTGGCCAAGCTCAGGGTCCTTCTTCATCTCTTCCAAGGTCAGAGGCGTCCGGAACACGGCGCGGCACTTGACGTCGCAGAGGAAGGGCTGGCCAGCGTCCTCGTAAGCATCCGCGTGGCTGGTGACTGCGAGAAGGCCGACGAGGGCCGACACCGGCTTCGAGGCGTAGATCAGGCTCCAATCGTTTCGCCTCGTCTTGTCATTGCAGGGCCACGAGTCTGTGTCGCCCTTGGCCAGCGGGTCGGAGAGCCATTTCTTGCCGTCGATGTGAAAAACCCACCAGTTTCGAGGCATGGCAGGCGTCGGCGGCCTCCGACCAGAATGGAGAATGGCTGGATCCACCCCACAGATCCGGAGAATCTCGGCAGCTTCGGCGGGCGTCGCCTCAAAAATCGTTCCGGCGTTTCCCTGTCGGAATGCGTTCCCATTAGCCAACGCAGGCGAGCGTCCTTTCCATTCCAACAATTTGACCGGCTGCTCAAACCGCTTCACGGTCTCCAGCACGATGCCGATGTCTTGGCCGTCATCCGCCAGCTCTGATACCCGACAGAGGCCCAGAGCCGCCTGCTTGTCACTTTGCCACGCGAGCACTAGATCGCCGACCTTTAGTCGCTCACGGATGATCTTCCGGCTAGCACGATTCTTGATGCACCAAGTCCCGCCCCATTCGCCCTCTCCATCCATTTCGTCGAAAAAGTAATTCCAGTCGCCCTCCGCGCCGGATCTTGCGTTGCACTTGTAGACCCATAACGTATCACTTTTCGGAACCCGTCGGGTTGGCAATTCTGTCAGAGACTCCAGCAACTCCTCGAAGGATTGAAACCGATCTGCGGGAGATTTGGCAAGACATTTCTCCAGTAGGTGGCTCGTAGGTTGGGAGAGAATCGGGTTCACCTCGAGTGGGGGAATTAGAGGTTCGGTAAGGTGCTTGAAGAGGATGGAAACTAGGGAACTGCCGTCGAAAGGCGGCCTGCCTGTCAGCGCATGATAGAACGTTGTTCCGAAGCTGTAGATGTCAGCACGTGTATCGACGCCATGGGGATCTTCGGCTTGTTCTGGAGACATGTACCAAGGGGTGCCCATAAAAGCGCCTGATTGAGTGAAGGCAGAACCGCCAATAGCCCCCGTCGCGAGGCCAAAGTCACCGACTTTTGCTCGTCCCCCCTTTCCGATCAGGATATTTGCAGGTTTCAAGTCCCGATGGATGATCCCTTTGTTCGCTGCCGCAAGCATTCCTTGAGCGACGTCCTCCATCCATCCGATCACTTGTAGTTCCTCGAGTTTCCCGCCAGCCGCGTTCATCGCGTCTTGAAGGTTACCCCGTTCGACCAGTTCCATCACTAGGATGAAAAGTCTGCTCGAAAGCTCACGAGATTCGTAGATCGTGACCACATATGGCGACTCTATCTCAGCGAGGATTGTCGCCTCGCGTTTGATGCGGCGGTGGTCGCCGTCGATGACGACCTTGATCGCTGCTGGCCCGTTCGATATGGACTGGCGAGCGCGGTAGACAATGCCGAACCTCCCCTTGCCGATGCAATCCTCCAGTTCGTATCCCAGCAACTCCACGCCTTCGTCAATGTCTGGTGGGCGCCCATCGTCGATTTCAAGCCGACGTTCAATCGATTGTATTGCATGAATTCGGCTCGCCACTTGGGATTTCAGGTCGGGGCGATCACCGCAAAGCTCTTGTGGCGACTGCACGCGCCCGCCCATGTCCCAGCGATAAATTCGTTCGTCCACGTCACGGTCGAATTCACGGATGTCAGACGCCACGAGATTCTCCAGAAGGTACGCCCATGCAGACTTTGGTCGGCGTCACCGATTGAGGACTCGGTGAAGCCGAGATTTCGCCCTATTCCATCGTTTTCGCACGGTGCCTTCCGCCCAGCCCAGAAGTTCCGCGACTTCTGCGATTGTTAGGTCGCCGTAGTACAACAGATCGAAAAGGAGTCGGTCCTCGTCATTCATTTTCGCGATCAATTCGTGGAACTCCGCGGCCAAGACTTGTCCCACTGGTCCAGCCGTCGAGTATTTCGGGTCATCGACGAGATGTTTCTCACGGCGGCCACGGACTATTTCAATCAGCTCGCGCCGCATTTGGATGGCCGCCCAGCGCATGAAGCCCACTACGGAATCTGGGTGAACCGTGGGCAGAGCCCGGAACAAGCGATAATTGGCGCCCGAGAGTGCCTCGTCGGGACTCAAGCCTGGGAAATCTCGACACACTTTCTCCGCAAGGACTCGCAGCCGTACTTGGGTTCGCGCCAACAACTCGTTACGCGCCCGTTCATCGCCGTCTCGCAGGCGTTGCAGGACAGATGCAATCTGTGTGGTGTCTCCGAAACTACTCATGGCATGATCCTCCAACGGAAAAAGCCGCCACGTCAACGTTCAGTGTAGCCATCCGCCTTGATTCATCAATCGACCCAAGCGACGTTCGTGCCCAAATCAAGGTCGGTACGAACATGCAAATGATACCGGCGTTGCCCCGGCAAACCTGAAGACGGTTCTTTCGACGCAAGTCGTTGGTAAGCATAGGGTAGCGTGAATTCATGGCCAATCGCACGACCAAAGCTGGAAAACGAATTGCGGCAGAAGCAGTCGCCCTCGCTATAGTAGCTGAACAGTGACGTTCAAGATCAGAGGGAACCAGACCGGGATGCAGGAGGCACACCAAGCCGACTGGAGACGCTCACGAATGGATCTGTTCGCGGAACGCGGACCGTAACAGTCGAGAATTCTCAAGAAACTTTGACGGAAGTCCCACGTTGCCTCGCTATCAATTCTGGAGGGACGACACATGACCGTGGTACCGGCGAGGCGTTGGACGAAACCGTGAGAACAAATCCCCGACCAACATTCCGCGAAATCTGCGACGCCAGCCGTCAAGAAGCGGCAGTTTCGGCTTGGGAACGCGCTCAGGTTGCTTCGCGGCTGCGGCAGAACGCTGCGGCGAGGGGGAAGTGGCGGGATGCCCGACGCCTGGCGCAGATCAAGCGGGATGCGATCCAGCTGGTCGCGTGCATTTTGCCCGAACGGCTCAAATTGACGCTCGACTCGGAGTTCCAGATCGGTCTGGTCAGCGTTCGCTTGGAAGGACATGGGAGATTACATCTGCCCGCGGAAGTGACGATCGCAAAACGCCCTGTGGATAAACCGGGTGGTTCTGTTTCGTTTCACAAACCCAAGTATTGGAGGAAAACATGACCGGCGTGGACACCTTGACTTCGGACATGCACTTGAATCTCACCGATGCGTTGTCCCCGATCACGCTGCGGGACCATCAGGTGGCGGCTTGCGAAGCGTTGTCGCAGCACTTTGGCGATCGGCGCGAACGGGCCGGGATGGTCGTGATGCCCACGGGCGGCGGCAAGACGGCGGTGGCAACCCGATGGCTACTGGAACATCACGTGCGCAAGGGCGGGCGAGTGTTGTGGCTGGCGCATCGTCGCAGCTTGTTGCGGCAGGCGTTTCGGACCTTCCGCTGGCTGGGCAACGCAGCTCATCCCAAGGAAAAGCTGGGATTGATCGCCATCTCGTCCGAGGACTGCACCTGGTCGATGGTCGCCCGAGACCACGACATCGTGTTCGCGTCCATGCAGAGCGCCGTACGGGCGAACAACATGGACTTCATCGAGACGTTCCTCCACGATTCCCGCCGCGGCGTGTTTGTGGTCGTCGACGAGGCCCATCACTCGCCAGCGCCAGGGTACGCACGCTTGCTGCGCCACCTGAAAAGGAAACGCCGCTGCAAACTGCTCGGCCTGACCGCTACGCCGGTGCGGGGCGACGAGGCGGACCAACGGGCCCTCGCCTTGCTGTTCGACGAGTGGATTGTGTACCAGGTCAACCGCCAACGATTGATCGACGCCAACGTCCTGGCGGTGCCAAGTTTCGAGACCGTCAAGACGCGGATCGAACTCGAACGTCAGCTCACGCCTGAAGACATCAAGTTCTTGGTGCAGTTTGGCGAATTCGGGCCGGCTTTTCTTGCGCGGCTGGCGAAAAATGCCCCGCGTAACAAGCTGATCGTCCAGCAGTACCTGAAAAGCAAGGACCGTTACGGCCCGACGATCGTCTTTGCCGCCGATGCCGCGCATTGCGTCACACTGGCGGAGGAATTTAGGAGGGCAGGCGTCGACGCGGATTACGTGACCTACGCGAGGAAGGACGCACAGGCCGTGATCGGCCGCTATCAAGAGCAGAAAAAGCCCGATGTGCTGGTCAACGTCGAAATGCTGACCGAAGGCTTTGACGCGCCCCACACGCGTACCGTGTTCATTGCCCGGCCGACCCGTTCGGAAGTCCTGTTGACTCAGATGGTCGGCCGGGCGCTGCGCGGCACTAAGGCCAACGGCAATGAAATCGCCTACCTGGTGACGTTTCTCGACACGTGGAGCCAATTCAACGTGCTCGATCCGGAGTACGTGCTGGGGGACGGGCAAGATCGCGACGACAGTCCGAAGCAATACGCTCCGAGCACCAGTGTGTCGATCCCCATCGACCTGGTGCGGGAAGCGTATCGCCTGATCTCGATCGCCTACACCGCGCACCTGGAGGGTGTCTTTCAGTGCTTGCCGCACGGCTGGTACATCTGGTGGGATACGTTCGAGGACGATCACCAGCAGCGAACGGTCATGGTCTTCGAGAACCAGCGCGAAGGCTTCGAGTCGCTGCTGGCCGAGCTTGCCAAGGGCGCGAAAATTCCCGACGACGTTTCCGAGGACTACGCCCGGAACCTGATCCGCCGTCACTTTGCCGATGTCCCCGATCCGCTGCCGCGCTGGGCGGACGTCAAAATGCTGCTGGACGCCAAGCGGAAGGGCTGCGAGATCCATCGGTACACGTTCGACGACAAGCGGCGATTTGACCCGAAGGTCTTGGCCAAACAAGTCTTTGAGCAGCAGATGTCGCCCCAGAAGATGCAGCAGTTCCTGCAGGAGACATGGCAACAGGTGCCCGCCTGCGGCTACGTGTACCGGGACAATTTCCATGCCTTCCTGGAGGATGTCACCAGGGAGGTGACGCTCTTGATCACACCGCCTCCGCCGCCGGTCGAGCCCGAGGTCGAACAACTGGTTCCGACGAAAACGCCGCGTCCCTGGGGCGGGAAGGGACTGGGATACGACCTCGGAGCGATTCGCGACGCGGTGCTGGCGGTCAAGCAGAATTTTCCCAACGGAACTCCGACATTAGGCGACGTCCGCTGGATGGATCGCTGCAGCAAGCGGTACTTCGGCTTTTGTCGGTTCTCGGACAACAGCATTCGCATTAACCCGGCGCTGAACTCGCCGGACGTGCCGCGATTCGTGCTCGAGTTCCTGATGTACCACGAGTTGCTGCACGCCGCCATGCCGTATGCCGGCCACAACCCAGAGTTCCGGGACCGCGAGCGGCGGTTTGTGCCGTCCCCAGAAGCCGTGAGCGAGGCGTCGCGCCGAGGGATCAAGGCCGCCAACACGACGGGTGCCTGGCGCGCCCGAGCCGACGGATTTTTCGACACGTTTCAGAAACGCTGGCTCCTCGGACATCCGGGGACGACGGCGGCGATGTGATTTCGGGTAAATGTCATCGAGGGGAGGCAACGCTATGACGATTGTTCGATTCGAGGGTCGCGCGCTGGGCATGGACGACCATCACCTTTTTGCCCTTGACCGGGGCGAAATTGGGATTCGGGTGTTTGTGAACGACAAGTGGTGGATGCCGCCGAAGCCGTTTCCGCCCGGCTTCGATCAGGAGCACGCCGAGTTCGACACGGTGGAGAGTGCCGTCCAGGCGATCCGGCTGGCCTACAACGTGCAAGTCTTCATCTGGCTCGACGAGGAGGGAGACGTGTTGGAGATCGAAAATCCCAAAGCCTACATCCGACACGTGAAGGAAGTACTTGGAATCGTTCGACAGCCGCCGACGACGCCCAGACGTCGTTCGTCGCCGCAGCCGGTTCGGCTGTGAACCGATTGACGTTCGAGTGTGTCTTAGTTGATTTGGGAACGATTATCTAACATTTGGAGGCGACATCATGTACGCTGTATTTCCCCAGGTTCGAGTGGGCGAACCCGTCCGGTATCAGAGTTTGTCCGTATTTCCGCTGTTCGACGGCTCCAGCACGCCCGTCGAGTACGCCTTGGCCGGCGACGGAATCGCGTCGGGAGCCGTGTCGGTCGAGGAGATCTCGGAGGGAGGATCGGTGCCGGATCTGCTGGTTGAAAACAAGGGCGATGTGCGGGTGCTGTTTCTGGAAGGCGAGGAACTGGTCGGCGCCAAGCAGAACCGCATCTTGAACACGTCGGTGCTGATCGCCGCCCACAGCAAGACGAAAATCCCCGTCAGTTGTGTCGAGCAGGGTCGCTGGCGATATCGGTCTCGGCGGTTCGGCTCCAGCGGCAGCCATTCGTCGTCCAAGTTGCGGTATTTCCTGAAGGAGTCCGTGACTCGGTCGGTGATGGCCAAGCGGGGCCATCGTTCGGACCAGGGCAAGGTGTGGGAGGAAGTCGCCCGTCAGCAGTCGGCGTTGGGCACGGCGTCGCCCACCCATGCCATGGCCGACACCTTCGGTGCCTACGCGGACAAGGTAACCGATTTCCGGAAAGAACTGCAGTACATCGACGGGGCCTGCGGCTTGGCCGTCGCGGTGGGCAACAAGATCGTCGCCGTCGATCTGTTCGACAAGGCAACCACGTGCCGAAAAGTCTGGGATCGGCTGCTGAGCGGTTACGTACTTGATGCGTTGGAGGCGGAGCGGGAGCCCACACAGGCGTGTCCAACAAGGGCGGAAGCGAGCGAGGTCGAGCGTTTGCTTAGCGCGGCCACCGGCATGACGTGGCACAAGGCCGAATCGGTGGGCGAAGGCGACGAGTACCGGGCCAGCCAGGACGACGACGTGCATGCTTCGGCCTTGACGCTGAACCGTTCGCCGGTACATGTCAGCGTCGTGGTCGCGGGGTAAGCCGCGGAGCTAAGGGCACAGTAGACGCACTATCCGACAAACACCAGAAGGAGCAGAACAACCATGACCGCCACAAACCGTGAAATCCTGGAGCGGCTTTTTTGCGAGGGCGGAATCAACTTGGTCCGTGAGGCGATCTTCGATCAGGCTCCTCCGCCACTACCGCCGCACCTCGATTTCGCCAAGGTCGAAGGCATGATGCTGGGGTTGGCGATCGGGGACGCGTTGGGCAACACGAGCGAAGCGCAGATACCTTCCGTGCGGCGAGAGCGGTATGGCGAGATTCGGGATTACTTGCCGAACCGGCACGCGGAGGGCAGGACCGTCGGGCTGCCATCAGACGACTCGCAACTGGCGTTCTGGACGCTCGCGCAGATGCTCGACGATGGCGGATTCGTGCCGGCGCATGTGGCCGAACGCTTTTCCCGCGGGCGGATCTTCGGGATGGGTAGCACGATGAGGCAGTTCTTGCTGAACTACAAGACTGGCCTGCCGTGGGAGCGGTGCGGCGCGCCGTCGGCCGGGAACGGGGCGCTGATGCGGATTGCGCCAATCCTGATTCCGCACTCGAATACCGGAACGGCGGAACTGTGGGCCGACGCGGCGCTGTGCGCGATGCTGACCCACAACGACGCGGGGTCCACCGCAGCCTGCGTGGCCTGGGTGTCGATGCTGTGGCAGCTGCTGGCGATGACCGCGCCGCCGCAGGCGCCGTGGTGGCTGGAGACGTTCGTCGAGACGGCCCGCGAACTGGAAGGCGACACGCGGTACCGGCCGCGCAGCGAACATATTGAAGCCTACGAAGGACCGATCTGGCGTTTCGTCGAGCAGCGCGTCGGCGAGGCGTTCCGCAAGGAGCGCTCCGTGCTCGAAGCCGGCGACAGCTGGCACTCCGGCGCCTTCTTGCTGGAAACCGTGCCCAGCGTGGTGTACATCCTGATGCGTTACGGCCATGACCCGGAGGAGGCCATCGTCCGGGCGGTGAACGACACCAAGGACAACGACACGGTCGCGGCGATCGTGGGCGCGGCCGTCGGGGCGCTGCATGGCCGCCAGGGGCTGCCACCCCGCTGGATCGACAACCTGCTGGGCCGCACGACGGACTGTGACGACGGGCGGGCTTTCGAGTTATTGGCGGCTGCGAAGGAGAAGTGGGGAATGGCGAATTCACGTCTCGGCGGCGAGCCATCCGGCTGAAGCCGGCACTGCGAACCGCACCCCCGATGGCCGTCACCGTACACCGCTGGCTCCACGGCCGACATTCGCGTCTCGGACAGCCGCCACATCGCGGAAAGCTCGTGAAGCCCTGTAGAGACACTTGGAAACGGTAGGAATTCGGCAAAAAGCTGCCGTCGGGCGCGAAGGCCGGTTGCAGTGGCGACATTGAAAGAACAAAATCCGTGACAGTTCGCGGCTTCGGAGGAGTTCTGTTATGGCGGATCTTGATCGCTACCTTTCGGACTTGGCGGCCCAACTGAGGGAGCGTCCCAACGGCGCGATGAAGCTCAAACTGCGGACGCTGCTCGGGAAGTTCGGATATCAGCGTCGGGGCCAAGTTGCCGTTGACCGTATCCATCAAGCCCTACAGGCTTCAGGTTTAGAGGCGGATTTCGATGTCGGCTTTCCGCCCAGTCTCGATGAACGGGTGCTTGTTCGCCTAGCGGGCGATCCAGGCGTGGCGGTATCTGCAGAAAGCGACCCTGAGTCGACGACCACGGAACCGGTGAAACGCGCAAGTGAGTCGGGAAGCCAGGCAATGCACCGCGTCACGAGTGACGCGCCCGAAAACACATCGGCTCCAGCGAGTTGCACGCAAGTCCACAATCGCTTGCGCCCTGAGACCGCGCCTCGCAGCCCAGCGCAGAATCCCATGAGTTCCGGGACGGGCCCTGAGCAGCCAGTTGCCGCTGCTACGCGCATCACCATCCCGATTGGCGTGCGGACGGCGTCGACCATGTCCGCAGCGCCGACGAAGCCGGAATCAGGACCGTTTGCAGCGTTCGCCCGGCGAGTGGTGGGAGCGGCATTGAACTTGCTGTCGATTCCCCTCAGGTCGCTCAAGGAGACACCTGTCAGCGATAACGAACCTCGGCCGCAAGACATTAGCGACACCGCGAGGTCGCCACAACCACCTCGGGACTTGGGAGAGATCGCGAAAGCGGGAATTGCAGCCACGGTAGTGATCGAGACGGAGGGAGGGATTGGGTCAGGGTTCTTCGTCCATCCGTCGGGGTTACTGGTAACCGCGAGGCACGTTGTAGAGGAACGTGGCGTCTCTTGCCGAGAGGTTTGGCTACGGTTTCGCGATGACCGCCAGACGACTGCGGTTGTCTTCCGATCCCATCCGCGACTGGACTACGCGCTCGGCTGGGCCAAGCTGGAGGGAAGCATCGAAACGCTCGCGTTGGGAAATCCCAGCCGCCTGCGGCACGCCGATACGCTGCTTGCTGTTGGGCATCCGTCGTCCTTGCGATTCACCGTCTCGCGTGGCGTGGTGAGCAACCCTGCCGCGACCATCCACGGAATCGACTACATCCAGACGGATACCGCCATCGATCCGGGCAACTCGGGTGGTCCGCTGATCGACGGCCGAGGGCGCGCGGTGGGGGTCAACGTGTGGGGATTCATGGGGCTGGGAGCAGGACGTTTCGCCTTGCCCATCGATTATGTCGTGGCCGACATCCGGCGGGCGCTTACGGCGGGACGGCAGGCCTGCTTGTCGGCGTGCTACTGCCGTCTGTGTGGTTTTACGCATTTCCAAGGTGAGCCGTGGTTCTGCGCAAACTGCGGAACCCAATCGCGTGACTATTTGGGGACCGCGGAACAATCGTGAACCGACGAGGAAATAGTATGGCGAAGACGCAGAAAAGCACTGGGAAACGACAAGAGCCGCAGGGACAGGGGCTCACCGCAAAAGACCGGGCAGCCCTGAAGTGTCATGCAGAAGCCTGCATCGACGATTTCATGAAGTCGGTTGGATACAAGGACCCGTCCGAACGGACGGACGAGGATGGCTGGCGGCACTTCCACCTTGGATCGGCCCAAGGATTTGCATACGTTGTCGAGACGGATGACGACGTCGTTTTCCACGCAGCGGCAAGGGTGATGGATCTGCCGAGCGACAAAGAGCTGACCTTGCCGTTATTCCGGGAATTGCTGGAGCTTAACCTGATGCTGTCGGGCAGCGCAAGACTTGGCGTTCGGGACAATCGGGTCTTCGTGTCGGCCACCGAAAGCGCGATAATGGTCGATAGCGAGGAGTACGGCATGCACATTCACCGCGTGATGGCGCTCGCGGATGCGCTGGACGACAAGTTGCAGGAGAAGTATCAGGGAACGACGCAGACGCGCGCCACGAAGTGAGACTCGAGGTACGCGGCCGCTGCGGCAAGTGTCCAGCGAGGCTGAAGCCAAGATCTGCCTGGCAGCCAAGCTGTTCGAGGCGGGGTGGCTATTGTGTGGGCAGGCCGCGGCAACACTACAGCCTCGATGTCATCCTCGCCGTCGAGTACCTGTGACGACGAAAGGTCTTCGTCGCTTTGGCAGCCCTGTTGCACCATCGGCCGACACGTTGTCGCCAGAATCTCTGACAGCGTCCCTCGACCAAATCTTGCAGCTTTCCCAGCATCTGGGCAATCGGATCGGCGTTCCAGGGGCGGATCGTCAGTTGCGGTCTGCCTGCGGCAGTGACAACGGAAACGGTCTTCTTCTGCCCCGGCACCAGATCGAAATAGTCGTCGTCGAAGACCGCTCCGCAACATTGGTTGGGGCTCTGAAGACCAATGCCTGGAACGCTTCCCCGTAAGGCTTCGGGGCGGTTGCCCGCGACGGGCAAGGCAGCGGGAAGATCAGCGCGACGACGCTCAACGACAGCGGCGTGGGATCGCTTTCAGGAAGCCCTTTCCGCTCGCTTCCAATCACACGGGCACGTAGCTGCCGTCGTCCAGTTGGCGGGCTTTGCCTAGCGACGAGAGGGTTTCGAGCAGTTCGGCGATGCGGTCCTTGTTGGCGCCAGTGTATCGCTTGGCAATCTGAGCCTCGTCGGCCGGCGCGGCCAGTTCGGCCAGCGCGGCCTGGACCGCGGCGGCTTGGGCGGACAGCGATTTGGGCCAAGGCCGCTTGGCCGTCTCGGCCTTTTTCGCGGTCGTGGGCGTCTCGGCTTCTTCGGCGGCGATGGCTTTTTGAGTCCGGCCTTCCGGGTTCTGGAACTCGGGACGCAACCAGCAGATCAGGCCGCGACGCTCTTCTTCCGCCCGCTGTTGATTCAAGGCCACCAGCCGCTCCAGGATCTGCCCGTCGGTCAAGTTCACCGGCCAGCCGTAGGCGTCCGCCACCGCGGCGTCCAGTTCGTCGTGGATCTGCCGCAGCACCGAGACCAGCCCCTGCTCGTGAATAGGCTGCTCCTTGGCGTCCAGCCGCTGGCTCGCCCGCAGCTTTTCCAACACGTCGTACATCCCGGTCATCGTCGAGTGGTGAGAGGATCCGACGGTCCGAGACCGCGTCCAGCGAGCGATCCGCGCCCAGCGCGCGCTGTGGCCGGTCTCCGACCGAGCCAACGGCCCCGACCGTAGGTCTCCCAGCATTGCCGGAGACCTGCGGTCGGCTAAGGGGCGGAGTCGGAGACCCGCGCCCGGTGCGCGACCCGCGCTGCCGCACGCGGTGGCCCGTCGTCGACCGAGCCACCGGTCCCGACCGTCTGCAGGGGCGTGCAAAAGGGACATGTTGCCGCAAAGAAGTGGCCGCCGCTCAGTAAGTGGTCACCGCCGCCTGGGGAACCCAGCCGGCGATGCCGCCGGGCAGTTCGATCTGCAACCACGTGCCGCGACGTTCCAGGACTTGGAATTCGGTGCCCTCTTTCAGCGGCTCGGTGAAGGCCGGATCGTAGCTCTCGGCGTTGCCCTTGCGGGCCACCACTTCCGGCTGGACGACCACGCCGTGCTCGGTGGATTCAAAGCGGTACCAGTCGTAGACTGCCGAGGCGGCTAGGATCACGGTCAGCGCGAGCACGGCCCAACCTGTGCGGCGGAACAATCGCCGCGGGGGGACGAACAGCGCCAAAATGCCGAGCACAAAGACGACGCTTGCCAATCCGGCCGTGGCCCGGACCTTTCCCGGGTAGCTGATCCAATCCTGCCAGAAAAACACGAAATCCAGCAGCACCCGCGACGGCTGCAGCGAGGCGCCGGGGCTCAAGGCCAGTTGCAGGTTGGCCCGCAGCTGGGGATCGCGCGGCCGATAGGCCAGGGCCCGGCGGTAGCAGGCGATGGCTCGGCCTCGCTGGCCAGCCCGCATAAAGGCATTGCCTTGATTGTACAGCAACGCGCCGGACACGACGCCGCGATCCAGGATCTCCTGATACAGGGCGGCGGACCGCAAGTAATCCGCCGGCGCGGCGGCCTGGTCAAACGCTTCCAACGCGCGCTGGTACTTGCGCACCAATTCGCCCTCTGGCGCAGCGCTGCAGCCGTTGGCCAGCGGCAAGAGAGCTGCCAGCCCCAACCAGAGGATCGCCTTGGCCGCCGTGCCGGATCTCATGTCTGCCACCGCCTGTCGCTCTTCAGGGCCCGGATCAGGTCTTCCAACAACGCCGGCGCCGAGTCGCTCAAACCGCGGACCGCGTCCGCGGCGGCTCCATAACGGGCCCCGTCGCAAGTCTCCAGCAGCACGGCGATCCGCTGCCGCAATTCAACCTCGACGCCCCACGCGCGCAGCTGGCCTTCGACCTCGCGCGAGGTCATCCCGGCCTCGGGCTGCGCCGCCATGTCGGCGACCAGCCCAACCACAGCCGAACCCAAATGCTCCGCGCCCTCGCGGCCGTGGCCGGCCTGGATTTCGGCTCGGGCCGCTTGCAGTCTCTGCCGGGCTCGGCCCGGTGCGGCCCGCCGGCGCTGCAGCGTTGCGTCGCCAAGATAGCGACCCAGTTGGCGGGACGCCAGTCCAATGCCGGCGTAGGCGACGCCCAGCAGCCCGACGTAGGCCAGCCAGCGGGCCGGCCGAACCGATTGATCGCGCAACGCCGCCAGATCATCGATGTTGGCCAGGATCCCGTCTTGTCGAGCCTCGACGGACGTGCCGGCGGTACGAGCCGCCGGCGCCACGGCGATCTCGCCCTCGCCGATCTGCTCGGCCGGCTTGACCGTAAGCGAAATCGGCTGGGTTTGCAGGGTCGCGTATTGTTCCTTTTCCACATCGAAATAGCTGATGGGAATCGCCGGGAACACGATCTGCCCGGGCTGTAACGGACGCAGGCTGTACGTGAACAAGCGAGCTCCCTCGCGGGTCTCCTCCGTGGCTTCGTACACGCGGAACCGCTCCGTGACCTCCGCGCGGGCGGTCAGATCAGGGGCGCGAGCGGCATCGAGCGTCCCTTCGCCGCGGAGGGTCAAGGTCAGGGTGAGCGGATCGCCGACCTTGGCCTCGGCAGGAACCAGCGAACCGGCGAGCGTGAATTTGCCGATCGCCTGAATGTACGAATCCGGCCGGCCCTCGGCGGGCGCATCCCGGACGGTGACCGAGCGAGCTTTCGCGACGGCAAACACGCTTTCGGTCTCGGCCCGCGAATCGGCGTCCACGCGCGTGATGAACTCGCCTTTCAAGGTCACAGGCCCCAACGACAATTCGCCCAATTCGTGGGGAATGAACTTGCGGACGAAGTCGAATTCCCAATACGCAGCGTCCTTGCCGGCCCGATCCTTCCGCGTCGTGCGGCGCGGCTCGGGCAGGAATCCCAGCGGCGCATCGCTAAAGAACGAAAACGCCGATTGAGCCCCCACGTTGTTCACCGAGAAACCACCCCGGTCACTGCGCAACGACTCCAGCCATTCCTGCCAGGGCTGTTCCGGGCGAATGCCTGTAGGCAACGAATCGTCGTTTGCCCAAGGAATGGACAACGCCGGCAGGCGGCGGAGGACGCTCACCGGGTTGCGATCGGCAACCGGCTCGGGAAGTGACTTGACGGCGACGGTTAAACGGATCGTAAAAGGCTGCATCGGATAGACGCGATCGCGGTCCACCGCGAGATCCAGAATTGCGAGATCCTGGTCCGAGGGCGGGATTACCTCCAACGTCAACTCGCGTCCCGTCAGTTTGCGGCCCGCCACTTCGGCGACCGGCGAGGGAATCTGTAGCGTGCCGGAACGCTTGGGAGTCAGTGCGTAGCGGTACGCCCGGCCATAGCGGACGACCTGGGTCATGCGACCGTTGATAATGGTGATTTGCTGCGAGTCGAGTGAATTTTCTCCCAGGAACTCGACTTGGAATTCATCAAATCCCTCCAGTTTCGGCGGCTGCGGGTTCTGGACGCGATTCAGGGTGACCTCGTACTGGACGGATTCGCCTTCGTAGATCCGCTCGCGCGCCAATTCGACCAGCAGTTCCGGTTCATCCTCGGCCGCCCCTGCGCCGGCGGCCAGCGACAGAACCAGCCCGGCAAGCAGGTAGCAACGGCGTGGCATCGTGCGCGGTCCCATAAAAGTTGCGTGGGTTTTGTTCATAGGCGTATGTTCCGGGCTCAGACGTACAGAATTCAATTTTGCCGGACATCGACTTCCCATATCGCAGGCCGTTTGCCCGGCAAAATTGAATTCTGTATGTCTGAGCCCTTGCGTCAATCGTGATTCCTTCTCCGACCTCTGGTCTACCAATCCTTGTCAACCGCCACGCCGCCACGGCGGAACTGCTGCAATTCCTGCTGTTTCTCGCGATGCTGCCGATCGCGCTCGCGCACTTTGCGCATCAACGCTTCGGCTTGCTGTTGCGACAGCGATTGCGGTTGTGGCTTGCTCGCCGACGGCTGCTGTTTTTGCTGCTGATCCTGTGGCTGGTCCTGCGGCTGCTTCGGCGGTTCCTGCGGTTGCCCCTCTTGAGGCGGCTGCTTGGGAAGCGAATCGGTGATTTCGCGGAGCAGCTTGAGGGCTTCCTCCTGGTTCGGCAACGCGGCCGCAGCCTGTTCCTTTTTCAGGTCCTCCGCCGCTTGCTTGGTCAGCGGCGAGATTTTCGGCCCCAGTTCGATGGCCTTCTGCAACGCCGGCCGCAGATCCGGCGGTTTCGGCGCCGCCGGTTCGGGCTTCGCCTGCGGGCTCGCGGGAGGCGGCTCGGGGCCTGCGACGGGCGGCGGCAGTTGCTTCAATTCTGCTTCGGCCCGCTGCGGCAGGAGTTCACCGCGGCGGTGGACCACGGTCTGCTCGCGCGACAGATCCTCGTAGTCCGGCTGCGTCTCGGTCTTCTCGTTTGCCGCTTGGACGATCTGCTGGGACTGTTCGACCAGCGACTGCTGCTTGCCCGTGGTGGACGCCACGAACTGCGGAAACGGCGCGACGGCCAGGAAGACGTCTTCCAAGGCATCCAACGCTTGCTGCTGGGACTTAACGGCCGCCGGAAGATCCTGGTCCGCCAGTCGTTGGGCCGCTTGTGTCATGGCTTCGTGAGTTCGGTCGGCCAGGCCGTGGAGCATCTCCACGGCTTTGTCGGCGTCCGGCGTTGCCGCCTTCGGCTGCGGTGCTTGCGGCGATTGCGGTGCGGAGGGCTGCAAGGTTTCCCGGATCTTGTCCTTCAGCGGCCCGATCTCTTCCGCCAGTTGCCCCTGCTGCTCGCCAGCTTGGGTCACGGCCTGGCGGCGACGCGGCGATTCCTCCTCTCGCGTGGCGCCCCGCGCCGTTTGCCGCAGGGCGGCTTGTTCCGACGTGATCATTTCCAGCATTTGCAGCAAGTCCATCTCTTGGCGGCGCTGCTGGCGGTCGCGTTCGGCCCAGACTTGCTGGATATGCTTGATCCACTGCCGGAGGACTTCCAGGTTGTGTCGCGCCGCCGCGTGGCCGTCCCGGACGCGAAGGCAATCCCGGTAGTGAGCCACCGCCTGGCCGAGCAGCTGCAGGCCCTCCTGCCGCACCTCGGGCTTGGCTTCCTCCGGCTGGGCACCAAACAGCGACTTCGCTTTGGCCGCCGCCACACAGCCCAGATTGTAATGCGACTCGGCCGCGACCTCGTCATCGCGGGCCAACGCGGCCTTTTGGAACAGCTCGACGGCCTTCTCCGAGTCGTTGCCGACGGCCGCGGCGCAGGCCCGGTCGAAGGCGATGCGCGGATTGTCCGGCAAGGCCACGTCCGCCTCGGCGAACCGCTTGGCCGCCTCCGCGTACTGGCCGCGCTGAAAATGCTGGACTCCTTCGCGAACATGCCGAGCCGCCTCGCCCACTGAGGCGTCGGCGGGAGACAGCCACGTGAGTCCTGCGAGGACGGCGCCCACCGCCGCAGCCGACCGGCGGGACCGGCCGGGCCGGCGCGAACGGCTGGCGGGGCGAGCGGCCGCATCGTCCGTGGGCTCGACCGCGTTGGGCGTGTGCGGGTAGCGGGCAATCAGCATCTCGGCCAGCAACGCGGCCAGTCCGGCAAACACGAACCACTGGAACCGCTCGGCGTAGCGTTTGCGTTTCTCCGCCTGAATCTCGCCGCGTGTCAGGTTGGCCAGATGATCTTCGTAGATCTGCCCCAGGTCGTAGGTCCGCGTGCGGGCGGGGACGTACGCTCCGGAAGTCTTGAGCGCGATTTCCTTCAACAGCCGCTCGTCCATCCGCGACCACACTTCCTGGCCTTCGTGTTTCAGGTAGCGGACACTCCCCGCCGCATCGCGGACCGGGATGCGCCGGCCTTCCTGGGGATCGCCCAAGCCGACGGTAAAGATCTTGATCTCCCGTTCGGCCGCTTGCTCGGCGGCTTCCTGCGGAAACGAGTCCTGGTCCTCGCCGTCGGTGATCAGCACGATCACCTGGTCGCGGTCGCGCGTCGCGTCGAGCGATTCGATGGCCTTGCGGATCGCATCGCCGATCAGGCTGCCGCCGCGCGGCGCGCTGTCCGTGTGTACTCCCTCCAAGGCACCGAGAAAGAACCCTTGGTCGCTGGTCAACGGCACGATCACGGCGGGCGCGCCGGCAAACGCGATCAGCCCCACACGGTCGCCCGGCAATTTGCGGAGCAGGTCGCGGATGTCCGATTTGGCCCGCTCCAGCCGGTTGGGGGCAACGTCTTCGGCCAGCATCGACCGGGAAACGTCCAAGAGCACGAAAAGATCCACGCCGCGGGCCGAGATCTGCTCGAAGTACACGCCGAACCTCGGGCGAGCGGCTGCGACGATCAGCAGTCCAACGCCCATCAGAAGCAGGCCGCCTTTGACCCAGGCCCGCAGCACAGCGGTCGGCGGCATCAGCCGCCCGAGCATCGCCTGGTCCGCAAACCGCCGCGCCGCGGCCAGCCGCTGACGGTGCGCATAGATCAACAGCACCGCCAGCAGCGGCAGAATCCACAGTCCCAGCAGCCAGATCGGGTTTTCCCAACGCATCGTGTTTCCGTCGTGCTAGGGTAAGTTGCGGAATCGGGTCGCGGACAGGGCCAGTTCCAACAGGACGATGCCGAGTCCCGGCAACAGGAACCACGAAAACAATTCGCGATACTCCGTGTACAAACGGCCTTCCGTCATCGTCCTCTCCAGCCGGTCGATCTCGGCATAGACATCGACCAACGCCTGCGTATCCTGAGCGTTGAAGAACCTTCCGCCCGTGGTGTCCGCCAACATCTTCAGCGTCGCCTCGTCCAACCGCACGTTCTGACGGACGAGCACCGAGCGGCCAAAGCCGTCGGTGGCCGGGAACGGGGCACTGCCCGTGGTGCCGACGCCGATCGAATAGATCTTGATGCCGAACGCTTTGGCGGCTTCCGCCCCTTGCTGCGGCTCCGCAATGCCGGCCGTCTGCTCGCCGTCCGACAACAAAATGATCACCTTGCTCTTCGCTTTCACGTCCTTCAGCCGATCGACGGCCATCAGCACGGCGTCGCCGATGGCGGTGGCCATCTCCTCCTCGAGCAGTTGTTGGTTGACGACACGGCCGCGCGAGTCGGTTACGGGGCGGGGGATGTTGACCGTATCCAAGATCTGCAGCAGGGCTCCGTGATCCAACGTCAACGGAGCCTTGGCTTCGGCATAGCCGCCGAAAGCGATCAGACCGATCAGATCGTCGGGACGGCCCGGCAGTGTGCCCTGGCCGGAGACGAAGTCGCGAAACACGCGTTTGACGGCCGCCAAGCGATTGACCCGGTCGCCGTCCAACGCAAAGTCGAGCGCCTGCATCGATCCGGAGCGGTCCAGGCACATCTGAATGGCGATGCCCTCCGTGCGGACGCGAAACTCCTGCAAGCCGCGTTGCGGACGAGCCAAAGCCACGACCACCAACATCAAGCCGGCAGCCCGCAACCACGGCAGCAGTCGTTTGACGCGCATCGCCAGCGTCACCGGCAGCCCGCGCAGCAACTCGACGCTGCTGTACAAGACCGCGTTCTGCCGCCGTCCCCGTTCCGTCCACCAGATGACGCCCAGCACCGCGACGGCCAACAGCAGCCAAACCGGATTCTGCAAACGCCAGCCCATCATGCCGCGGCCTCCTGCGCCTGCAGTCCCAGAAAGGCTTGCGCCCGCTGGAACGTCTGTTCGACGTCCGCCGCGGTCGGCTCCTGAGCCGCGAACTTGACCAGATCCGCCGATTCCAGAAACGCTTTGAGGCGAGTCCGCTCGTCGTCCCGGAATAGCTGCCCGCGGCCGATTTCCCGGAGGAACTCTTCGGTCGTCTGCTCCGGGGCGTGGACCCCGGTGGTACGTTCGATAAAGCGGCGGACAATCCCCGTCAGCCGCACATAGAACAGCTTGACATCCGTGGCGCTGACGTTTTCTTGAAGCAGAGCTTCCAGTTCCAGGTAAGCCAGCTCTTGCGGTGACAAAGTCTTCTCCGGCAGATCCTTGCGCCGCCGGCGCCACAGCCACCAACAGACGGCTGCGGCGAAGACCGCCGCGAGCGAGCCGCCCATTAGCCACGTGAGAGCTTGGTTGGCGGGCTGCGGCAGTTCCATCGGTCCCGCCATCGGCTTCAACTGATCCAGCGAAGGCACGTCCGCTGGCAGCATCGACGTGACTTCGACGGCCAGCGATTCGGTCTGGACCGTATGCCGCTTGCCATCGCCTTGAGGCCGCCGGTCCGTGAACGCCACGGTGATCGGGTCGATGTGCTGGGTGCCGGTCTGGACAGGCTCGAGCGTGTAGATCTGCCGCCGGACCTCGCGGTCGCCTTGCGTCTCCGGCAGCGGCTCACGGAAGTCGCGAATCACGAACCCGCCAATTGCTTCGCCGAACGGCGGCTTCTCCACGACCACGCCCCGGGCACTGTCGATCGTCAGGGTCAGCGTGGGTTCGTCTGACAGCCGCGCCGGATGAGGACGCACTTCGACAGTGATCCTGATCAGGCCTCGGTCGATCTGGGTTCGGGCCACGCCCGGCGGGGCTTGGGCGGCCGGTTTCTGAGACGGCGCCGCGGGCGGCTGAGACGCCATGGCAGAGCAGCCGGCGTGCGCGCAGAGCACGAATGCGACGGCAAGCCGCGCGAAAACGCGTCCGCGGACTCGGCTCGGGAGAGCCAAGCTACGACGAAGGTTGTCGAAAACGTTGTGGAAGCCGAGCATGGTTAATGTTGGTTTCGTGTACCCGTTTTGGAGTGCGGTGCCTTGTCACCGCTTTGGAGCAAGCTCCCCAACTGTGCTAAACGCTTTTTTTTGAGATCAGCCCAAGTCAGCCGATCAGAGCCCGACGCCTCACCCCAGGACCAACTTCCCCACAAAGCGGTGACAAGGCACCGCACTCCAAAATGACCCGCTGCACTCCAAGCGTGGCATTTGCCTACGGTTTCACGGCCTCCGCCTGGGGCGTTTCCTCCCACGGTTCGATCTTCACCTGGTAACGTTCCATCAGTTCATCTGACAGGCGCCGGGCCATCTCTTCGCGTTTGCGGGCGACGTAATCCGCGCGGACGCGGTCGCGGATTTCCTCCAGCGGCGGCGTTCGAGCGGGCGACTTGCCGTCGACCAAGACCAGGTACTGCCGCTGCTCGTTGACCACCGGCTCCTTCGTCCACTGCCCGGCTTCCAGGCTGAACAGGGCGTCCGTATTGCCCAGTTGCGCGTGCGGGCGGCCGCGCATCAACGTTTCCGGCGCCGCGGCGGGTCCGTCCGGCGGCACGTCGCCGCGGTGTTTCTTCTGCCACTGGCGGAAATCGTCGGCCGACTTGATGCCTTCCAGGATGGCTTGCGGCTTGTCGTCCGCCTTCAACGGCTCGATCCAGGCGGTCAACTGCTCCGGCTCGCGGTATTCGGTTTCACGCGAGTTGTACAGGGCTTCCAGGTCCACATCGGTCGGCTGGATTTTGGCCAATTCGCGCGTCTCAAAACGGGCCGCCAGCAAGTTGTCTTCCAACGCCTGTCGAGCGGCCACGTACTCCGGTTCCTTGTCCAGCCCCAACTCGCGGGCTCGGCGCGTGAACAGTTCGGTCTGCAACAATTCCTCAAACAACTGCCGCCGCGTCTCGGGCCGGGCGAATTCGCCCAACAGCTGTTGCCGCAACGCTTCGTTTCCTGCCGCCCCCTGCATGGACAGCATCTGGTCGACACGCCGTTCGATCAGGTGGTCCAAATCCGCCTCCGTCAACGGCTCGCCCGCCAGGTTCGCCAGGACTTTGCCCTTCTTCACGTCCTCCGCCCCGGCCTCAACTCGCCGCGACAATTCGCGGCCCACCTCGCCATACAAGCCCAGCCGCCGCAGGCAGTTGACGACCTCGGGCCCGACCTTGCGGCGGAGTTCCGCATTATCGCCAGCGGCCTGCTCGCAGCGGATCAGCGCCGCGGCGGCCCGATCGAATTGCTCGGCTTGCATGAACAAGCGTCCCGTGCGAAACCAAACCTCGGCGCGGTCCTGGGCTTGCGGGGCACTCCGCAGGTAGTCCTGCCAGGCTTCGGCCGCTTGCGCGTACAGACTGCGGTTCTCCAATTCCAGAGCGACGGCCCGCTGGTCGGTCCCGCTGTCCGCCGCGGCCTCGCCGCCCGGCGCAGACCCCCGCTGACCGCGCACGGCGAGCACCCCCAGCGTCGCCAACTGCAACAGCATCAACGCGATCAGCCAGCCGCGGGGCACTCCGCCCGCCGGCCGTCGCAGGCGGCCGGGCGGATCGCCCAAACTCAAATTGGGTCGGTTCAAATCGCTGCTCATCGGAATCGCTTCTCCCGCATCCGGAAAAACCGCCGCAAACCGGCGACATAATCTCCTTGGGTGTCGATCGGCAGTTCGTCCACGCCCACCCGTTTCAGTTCGGTTTGAAATGCCTCGCGACGCTCGGCCGCGCGCGACTGGAACAGGGCCCGCACGGCCGGATG
Organism: uncultured Pirellulaceae bacterium; assembly: GCA_964645045.1. Lineage (GTDB taxonomy): Bacteria > Planctomycetota > Planctomycetia > Pirellulales > Pirellulaceae > Anammoximicrobium. The sequence continues at coordinate 25,563 of CAZXYZ010000076.1, forward strand.
CCGCGTGTCCACCTCGACCACCTCGCCGGTCTCGGCGTCGCGCAACGTGATGAAGCCCACGTCGGGCAATGCCTGCTCGCGGGGATCGGCCACGGAGATCGCCGTCACGTCGTGGCGTCCCTTGGTCACCGCCAGTGCCCGCCGGGCGCTGGGGCTGATGAAATCGCTCACCAGGAACACCACCGCCCGCCGCTTCTGCACATGATTCAGAAAATCCAGGGCGGCCTGCAGCCGGGTCTCGCGGGCCACGGGCCGCTGGCCGACCAGTTCCCGGATCAGGTGCAGCACGTGCGATTTGCCTTTCCGCGGCGGGTAGTAATCCAGCACTTCATCGCAGAACGTCAGCAGGCCCACCTTGTCGTTGTTCTTCAAGGCCGAGAACATCAGCAGTGCAGCCACCTCGACCACCAGATCCAACTTGGAGCGCTGCGTGGACCCGAACACGCCCGAGGCCGACACGTCGACCAGGAACAGCACCGTCAGCTCCCGCTCTTCGCAGAACCGTTTGATGAAACAGCTGCCCGTCCGCGCCGTGACGTTCCAGTCGATCGTGCGGATATCGTCGCCAGGCTGGTACTCGCGGACTTCGTCGAACACCATCCCGCGGCCGCGGAAGACGCTCTTGTACTGGCCCGCAAACAAATCGTTCACGGCGCGGTTGGCCACAATCTGAATGCGGCGGACACGCTTCAAGATGTCGGCAACGGATAGATCAGGCATGGTCAGTCCCCGTCACATTGTCGCCTTTCGCTCCGCGAAAGGGTGTTCTTTCGCGGAGCGAAAGACGACATTTCTCCGGCGATCCTACGGCACCGGCACGGTGCTCAGGATTTTCGCGATCACATCCTCGGCGGTCATTTCCTCCGCTTCGGCCTCGTAGGTCAGAATCACGCGGTGCCGCAACACGTCGTGCGCGATATCCTTGACATCCTGCGGCGTGACATAGCCGCGGCCCTGCAGGAAGGCCATCGCCCGTGCGCCCAGTCCCAGAAAAATCGAGGCCCGTGGCGATGCCCCGTAATCGATCAGCGGCGCCAGATCGGCCAGCTGAAAGGCCGCCGGGTCCCGGGTTGCGCGGACCACGTTCAGGATGTACTCCTTGACCTGGTCGTCGATATAAATCAGCCGCACGACCTCCTGCATGCCGAAGATCTCGGCCGGCGTCAGCACCGGCTGGATCGCGCGCGTCGTGCCGTCCAGGGCCATGTCCAGCACGCGGCGCTCCTCGTCCGGCTGCGGGTAGCTGATCTTGATCTTGAGCATGAACCGATCGACTTGGGCTTCCGGCAGCGGGTACGTGCCTTCCTGCTCGATCGGGTTCTGGGTCGCCATCACCAGGAACAATCCTTCCAACGGATACGTCGCATCGCCGATCGTGACCTGCCGCTCCTGCATGGCTTCCAGCAACGCCGATTGCACCTTGGACGGCGCCCGGTTGATTTCATCGGCCAGGATGAAATTGGCAAAGATCGGGCCTTTGCGCGTCTTGAACGTGCCCTCGCCCGGCATGTAAATCATGGTGCCGATCAAGTCGGCCGGCAGCAGGTCCGGCGTGAACTGAATCCGTTGGAAACTGGTCGACAGGGCTTTGGCCAAGGACTTGATCGCCGTCGTCTTGGCCAAGCCCGGCACGCCCTCCAGCAGGATATGCCCGTCGGTCAAGAAGCCCACCAGCAGGCGGGAGATCATCTCTTGCTGACCGACGATCGTCTTGCGAAGTTCCGCGCTCAGGCGGTCGATCAACTCGGCCTTTTCCGCGACTCGGTCTTTGATCTGATGAACATCCACACGCACCGTTCGGCTCCTTTGTCGGTTGTCCTGTTTCGCAAGATTCTTCGGACCCGGGGCCGTTCTGTCAAGGACCGCACCCGGCATCGGACCGATCTGAACCCGGCGCGCGAGGCAAGATCCGTATCTGCGTTTTGGATCCAGCTCGACAACACGGATGCACGAAATTACCGCGGCTGCGGAGCACGGGCAACGGTCCAATGCGATTTCTGGCATCTGAGAGACGCGTCAGCGCGGCCACGCCATCATGAACTGCCGTCGCGCGGTCGTTTCCAGACATGGCCGGTACTCGAGACACACGCCCCAGCATGACGTCCAACAGGATTCGTGACCTCCGGCGACCACCGCGGCAGGTCGCGGACTATCGGTACGGCTGGGTCCAGGCGGCGGGCTGGGATTGCCAGTCGGGCTTGAGATCCTCGGCAACCTTGACGATCTTTGCCCGGACGTACAGGTCGTCGGCCTGGAGCGTATACGAGCCTTCGCAACCCTCGACCGTATTCAGGACCACGCCGATGCTGTCCGCATAGACATCGATCTTCCGCGCCGGGCAGCGGGGGCCTTTTTCCACGTCGACAACTCGGCTGGACGGGTCGTAGTCCTTCTTCGTGCCGAGGAACTGGATCCGGTAGGCGCCTTCCTCCCGGACGGCGATCTTGACCGAGAGGGTCTTGCCGTCGAATTGAAGGTCCGCGAAATCCAGCCCGTTGGAAGCATAGAAATCGCCGGCGGAAATCGCCTCCAACAAGTCCTCCGTGCCGAGACTCGCCGCCCGGACCACGCTCCAGGCTTTGGGCGGTGGGCCGTAGGAATGGCGGTCGTCCGTTCCCAGGCCCCACAGCAACGGCTGGTCGTGTGCGGCCCGATACGCGTTGACGACGTCCCAGAACTTCTCCGGTTTCCAGCCCTGCGGATGTTCGTCGAACCCACCGGCGATGCCATTGTTATTCAGCTCGAACAGGCGAATCTGCGGAAGGGCGATCAGGTCGGCGGGGGAATAGTCGTAGTACCGCCAGAGCGGATGGTTCGCCGTGAAGAGATAGTTCTGCCCGCCGTAGGTTTCCAGCCCCTTGGCGAACGTTCGTGCGAGGACCTCCCGCGGTGTTTCCGCGGCAAGATACGGGAAAACGTCGCGGACGTTGATGAAATTCGCATGCACCTGCTGCTCGTTGTTGACGCAACCGCCGGTCTGCTCGTAGCCGGGAATCATGAGGAACTTTCCCGGCTCGGCGAATCGCTGTTCCAACTCCGCAAACGGCGTCATGCGGACATACGTCTGGCCGTCCACGGTGATCGTCCGGACGGAATCCTTGCCGAATTTCTCGACGGCTTCGTCAACGCGGGCTTGTGTCAGTTTCGGCCAACCGGGAGTCGGAGAAATCACCTTCCACAGCGATGTCTCATCTTTGAACGCCGCGAGATCGGGCGGGGTATTGTTGAACCCGAAACCATCGAAACGAAGGGCGTCCGATTGGAAGATGTTATGGTCGGACGGGCAGATGAAGTGATAACCGTGCGACTTGTACCAGTCGATCGCCCATTCCGGCAGCGGGTCCCCGTCGGACCATTGGTTGTGCATGTGCAGATTGCCTTTGTACCATTGCTTTTCCGGCGCAGAAACCGCGGCCCCGACGGAGGAGATGCCTGTGCTACGAACGCACACGGCAGCGGCAATTGCCCCCGATGCCTTGAGGAAATCACGACGGGAGAGACGCTTCGACATGGCTTGCACTCCTTGATTCTTAAGCAACATTGACAATCTGGCAGCCGTCCCGTTTGACGTTAGTTGCCGCTGACCGCGGGACAGTCCGGCAGCACTAGCCGTTCGGCCAACGCGGGCTCGCCCAGGGTCAGGCAGGTCCGCGTCACTTGGTTAGACTACCGAATCCGGATGGGTTGCACCACGGGACTCCTGGAAGCCAAGTCGAGATGGACGAGGTTGTCGCCGTGGTCCACGGTTGCGGTCAATTCACTTAACGCATTTTACCGGAGCGGAAGCGGCGGCGCCTGCGCGGGCGACTCGTCGTTCGGCTATGGATTTCGCGCCGCCCTCTTGCAGAAACCGCGTTCTTCCCGTAATTTCCCCGCATGGTTCGCGTTCCTCCTCCACCATTTGTCTGTGCGCTCTGACTCATGGCGTCGAGATTCCTGTCAGTTCGGGTGTTGGGGGTTTTCGTTGCTCCTCGCTTGCGTCACTTAATGCGAAGGTTTTTCAAATGTTGAACTCGCTTCGGCACGGGGTTGGGTACTCACTCGTAATGTTGTTGTCCATCGCGTTGCTTGGCTGCGGCCCAGCCGGCGACAAGGCTCCCGGTGCCAACGAAGCCGCCTCGCACGACCATGACCACGGCGACCACGACCATGACCACGGCGATCACGACCACGGCGACCACAAAGACGCCCCGTCGGGGCCCCAGGATTTTCCTGCGGGCGTCGTCGAGCTGCGGGAGAACTACGAAGCCATCCGGGACGCCTTTCAAGCGAATGACACGGACAAAGCCCACCAGCCGCTGCACGGCGTCGGGGCGGTGCTCGAGGCGTTGCCCGAGCTGGCCGGCAAAGCCGCGTTGGGCGAGACGGAATTGGCTTCCGTCAAGTCGGCGGTGGCGGCGATGTTTGAAGCCTACGGCCAGATCGACGGCGCGATGCACGAGGGAAAACAGCCGGACTATGCGGCGGTTGCGGACAAGCTGGACAAAAGCATGGCGGATCTGCAAGCGGTGGTCGACGGCCTGGAGTCGCCCTGATTACAGCTGTTCCTCCGGCAACTCGAACAGTTCCTTGGCCCGCGCCAGGTCGCCGGTCTGCAGGCCCAAGCGGAACCACCGCGAACGCTGGGCGGACGTTCCGTGAGTGAATGAATCCGGGACGACGTAGCCCTGAGCCTGTTTCTGCAGCCGGTCGTCGCCCACGGCGCTGGCGGCGCCCAGGGCTTCTTCCACGTCACCCGACTCCAGGATTTTCTTAGTCCGTTCGGCATGGTGAGCCCAGACGCCGGCCAGGTAGTCGGCCTGCAGTTCCAGGCGAACCGACAACTGGTTCTGCTCGGCTTTGCTAACCCGTCCCCGCTGCTTGTCCACCAAATCCGAATAGCCGACCAGATTCTGCACGTGGTGACCGACCTCGTGAGCCAACACGTAGGCGACCGCAAAGTCGCCCGGGGCGCGATACTTCGTCTGCAGTTCCTCACAAAAACTTAGATCCAGATAGACCTTTTCGTCCGCCGGACAGTAGAACGGGCCCGTTGCGGCGCTGGCAAATCCGCAAGCCGATTGCACCTGGCCCGTGTACAGCACCAGCTTGGGATCCCGGTAATCGCGGCCGACCTCCTTCTTGAACAACTCGCGCCACACGTCCTCCGTGTCCGCCAGCACCACGGACACAAAATCCTTGAGGGGCTGTTCGGCGGGATCGACTTGCTGAGGGCCGGCGGCTGGATTGCCGGCCGGGGGCTGCATTTGCTGCAGCAGGGCTTGCGGGTCGCCGCCCAGCAGCACGACCACCAGCAGCAACACGATCGTGCCCAAACCGCCGCCCGCCGCCAAGCGGCCCACCGGCATCCCGCGCCGATCCTCGACGTTGTCACTTTGTCTCCGGCCTTGCCATCGCATGGGGGTGCTCCCGTTCAGAAGGTTTTGTGGATCAGGCGATCTTGCTCACGCTCCGATATAACGGGCATGGATCGTGCGGGCCTCGGTGACGTCGTCCGTGCCGGCGATGATCGCCCGGCCATCGGGAAAAACGGTGATTTGGAACTTGTCCACTTCCAGCCGCAGCAAGAAGCGGTTGCGGGTGACACGGCCGACGCCCTCGAGTTGTTGGGCCAGAGCGTCGAGCGATACGGCATGGCGATCCGGGTAGCTGAGTTGGACGGAATTCCGGCCGCACAGCACAACCGTGTGGCTGCCGCGGCGGCCCTCGAGCCAGGGGAAATCGCCCTGGCAAGTCGGGCAGTTCGCCGTTTCCCGGAGCGAGTCCAAATGCACTTGCCGCACGCGATTGTCCCAGAGTTCAAACACCTGCAGCGAACGGCTGATGGCTTCGCGATGCCCGCTCAGGATTTTGATGGCTTCGCAAGCCTGCAGCGAAGCGATGACATTGACGATCGGAGCCAGGATGCCCGCCGAGTCGCAGGTGGCGGTGGAACCGGGCGGCGGCGCATCCTGCAACAGGCACCGCAGGCACGGCGTATCGCCGGGCAGGATGGTCATCGTCTGGCCCTCGGCCCCCACGCAACCGCCGTAGACCCAGGGGACGCCAAATTTGACGGCCGCGTCGTTCAGCAGGAACCGGGTCTCGAAATTGTCCGTCCCGTCGACGATCACGTCGACACCTTCCAGCCAGCGGCCGATCGTCGTGTGGTCCACGTCGGCGACGATCGCTTCGATGTCGATTTGCGAGTTGATTCGGCGGAGCTTCGCCTGGGCGGCCACCGCCTTCGGCAGGCCGGCTGCGACGTCGTCTTCGTCGTACAACACTTGCCGCTGCAGGTTGTTCAGTTCGAGAAAGTCGCGATCCACGATCCGCAGGTGGCCCACGCCGGACCGGGCCAAGGTGCTGGCCAAGACCGAGCCGAGCGCGCCGCAGCCGCAGACCAAGGCGCGCGAATCCAGCAGGCGGCGCTGGCCGTCCGGGCCCAAGCCGGGGTAGCGCACCTGGCGAATGTAGCGGTCGAGCGATCGGTCGTCGGCTTCGTGCGATTTGGTCATGGTCGGCAGTCTTGCCAGGGGGAGATCTGCATGCGGCGAGAAGGGCTCAGACAAGAACAAGATACCGCGCGCCCCCGCTGGACGTAAGACGAGCGGCGGGAAAAACCGGCTTCATGCCTGCGGTGACGATGGACGGGTCGGCCACTTCACGCGGAGCCCAAAATTGTTTACAGTCCTAAAGCAGAGGAAATCGGGGAAAGGACGAATGCTTCAACGACTTAGCCTCGTTCGAGAAATAAGTGGCGTAAGCTTCCAGCTTGCGGTGCCGCCACTGACCGCAAGCTGGAAGCTTACGCCACAGCGCAATCGGACAGTTGTTTCTCGAACGGTGCTTAGTTCGATTATCGAAGGGAATGTCGTCCGTGGAGTTTCATTTCTGCCCCTGACAACGGACAAGTGACAACTGACAATTTTCTCGCGAGAGAATCCATGCCGATCATAGGCCCGTTTCCCACACTGCGTACCGAAATTGCCGGAATGCCCGTCGTCGAACTGGCACGGCGCTATACGACTCCGTTCTATGTGTACGACGCGGCGAAGATTGTGGAACGTATCGACGACCTGCGCGCCTTCGATGTCATTCGCTACGCTCAAAAAGCTTGCTCCAATCTGGCCATTCTGGACTTGGTGCGGCGATCCGGCGTGATGGTAGACGCGGTGAGCGCCGGCGAGATTCGCCGCGCATGGGCCGCCGGCTACGCGTCGCACGGAGACCCGCCGCCGCTGGTCTACACGGCCGATATTTTTGACGAGGAATCGCTGGACCTGGTCCGCAGTCACGACATCCACGTCAACGCCGGGTCGCCGGATATGATTGAGCAACTGGGGGCTGTCGCTCCGGGGCGGAACATCACGCTGCGAATCAATCCCGGCTTTGGGCACGGGCATAGCCAGAAAACGAATACGGGCGGCGAGCAGTCCAAGCACGGTATTTGGCACGAGCAGTTGGAGCATTGCTTGCGGCGCGTGGACCATCATGGACTGGCGGTCACGGGCGTCCACATGCACATTGGTTCGGGCACGGATTTGGAGCACTTGTCCCAGGTCTGCGGGGCGTTGGAAAAGGCCGCGCTGACAGTCGGCAGGACGGTGACGTCGATCAGCGCCGGCGGCGGGCTGCCGGTGCCTTACAACGAGAGCCAGTCCTATGTCGATCTGGACCTTTATTTCCGCTTGTGGGACGACACGCGAAAGCGGCTCGAACAGGCATTCCAGCATCCGATCCGCCTAGAGGTCGAACCGGGCCGCTACCTGGTCGCGGAAAGCGGCTATCTGGTCACGGAAATCCGGGCCGTGAAACGGATGGGCAATAATCACTTTTATCTGGTCGATGCCGGCTTCAATAACTTGGCGCGGCCGATCCTGTACGGCGCCTATCATCCGCTGGCCATCGCCCCTGCGGACGGCGACGTCAATCGCCCCCGTCAGAGCGTGGTGGTCGGCGGACCATTGTGCGAATCCGGGGATATCTTCACGCAGCAGGAAGGCGGATTCGTGTGCCAGAGAGAACTGCCCGTGGCGGGCGTCGGCGACTACCTGGTCATCGGCTGCGCCGGCGCTTACGGGTACGTCATGGGCTCGAATTACAACTCCAAGCCGCTGGCCGCCGAGGTATTGATCCGCAACGGCCAAGATCATCTGATCCGCGAACGGCAGACGTTCGAGGATATGGTGCGGGGCGAGATCGTGCCGTGAGAGGTCGTTGGAGTTCACGCGATAGCGTGTTTCCGGACGGGCTTTCCGCCCGTCCGGACAGCCTGAAGGCTGGACTCCAACTACGGGCCATTGGCCCCGGCCGTCGCGCCGGTGCCGTCAATGCCGGTCAAGTTCGGCAGGCTCAGTGGCGTCGCGGCCGCGTTGCCAGGCAGGGCAGCGGCGTCCGAGTCGGCGCGGACGACGCTTTCTGCCGAGGGCGCTGTCCCGGCGATTGCCGTTCGCTCCGGCTTGACCGGCTCGACGTTCACCCACTTGTCGACCAACTCCTGATCGACCGAGTTTCGCCACAGGGAAAGCACCTCGTTGACGTCCAGGTGGGGATTGCCCTGCTTGTTGCCCTCCTGGCCGCCGGGGGCCGGATAACGGGCGACCCACAGCAGGTCGATCTGGGAACTGTCCCTGAAGTAGTACCCGCCCGACACGTTGCCGGATGGATCCAAATCCAACATGTAGTGAAAATACTTGGTCTTCGAGTTTTGCGGCGCCTGGTCCTGTTCCCGGTTGATATTCGAGGCATACTTGATGTTCATCCTGACCTCGACTTGCCGCCCGCCCGATCGCTTGGCTGCCGACGTGGCGTAGGAGTAGATCGGGTAGTTCCATTTTTCCCGACCTGGCGTGGCTTCCATGGCGATCGGGTGCGAATGGCGGCCCAGCCAATTGGCCAGTACGGCGTGCAGCGTGCCAGGATGCACGTTGCCATAGTTCTCACCGCCCAAGTCCACGATGTCGGAGTAGGTGTACAACTCGGCGAGCAACCCTTTGATCTCGGACGGGGTGAAGGTGACGCCGTTCTTGGTCACGCTGTGCTTCGGCTCGCCGTGGCGGATCGCGGCCGCGGTCCAACCGTTGCAATGGCCGTGCCAGTAGGGAGTGCCGTATGACTGGACCGAGGCCGTGCGCGAACCAAACCAACCGCCGCCCCGGCGGACTTGTCGAGTAATGACCTGCTTGTGGGAGGCGATGTCGGTCTGTTCGTAGGCCGCCGCACGGCTGCGCCCGTGATGGAAAGCCCGGTCGTACTTTTGCAGGGACTTGTAGGTTCCGCCAATCGAATCCGGATAGATGTAACCGGCGTAGGGCATACGGAACTCCGGAACGCCGCCCCGGGCCGGCAGATCGTCATATTTCCAGACGAAATCTTCGCCCCACAATTCCTGGAATACTCGGTTCTGTGTTTCGCGGTCGACTTGCGGGACAGGACCGGAAGATCCCCAGCCGGGAGCCGCCAAAATCAGGGCCACGAGAAATGAACAAGCATCCATTACGAAGAACTCCTTCCGATAGAGGGGACGCACGAAATCCGCAAAACATCCCGCCGGGTGCCGAGAGAGACGAGGCGGAAACCGGGACGTTATCGACATGACCTCCGAAACGTGAATCTCGGAGCAGACACAAAATACGATAGCTGCGCGGTTTGTTTTCGACAAGTTTTTCTGCGATCGATCCGGACTGGATGAGGATCGCAGCCGCGTAACGTTTGGCACAGGACGGATATCCTAAGCCTTCGTCACCATTTCCGTGGCTCGCCAAGTCGCTTATACTGTGTCCGCCCCCCAAGGAGGTTTTCACCGCCAATGTCTGAATTGGAACAATACGATTACCCGCTGCCTCGCGAGTTGATTGCGCAAGAACCGCTGCCGGAACGTAGCGATGCGCGGCTGTTGGTCGTGCGGCGTGAGACTCAGTCGCTGGAACATCGTTTCGTTCGGGATCTGCCGGCCTTTTTAACGTCCGGCGATGGGCTGGTACTGAACGACACCCGTGTGATCCCGGCACGGCTCGTCGGATATCGCACGCAAACGCGCGGCCGCTGGGAGGGTCTGTACTTGGGATCCGGCGAGCACGGCGTTTGGAAAATTCTTGCCAAGACGCGCGGCAAGATCAAGCCGGGCGAGACGGTGACGCTCCAGGACCGCCAACAGCGCGACGTGGGCCGCCTGATGCTCCTGGATCAGGTCGGGCAAGGAATCTGGGCTGCTCGTCCCGATCCCGCCGAGGAAACGCTCGTGTTACTGGAGCGGGTGGGTCGCGTGCCGCTGCCGCCTTACATCCGCGACGGAGAAATGGCGGACGCCGATCGCCAGACCTACCAGACGGTCTATGCCGAGAAACCGGGCGCCGTGGCCGCCCCCACCGCCGGACTGCACTTCACTCCGCCGCTGCTGGAGCAGCTGGAGGATGGCGGGATCCAACTCTGCCGCGTCACGCTGCACGTCGGATTGGGGACGTTCCGCCCGATTTCCGCGGCGACGCTGGACGAGCATCCGATGCACGCCGAGTGGGCCTGCATCGACTCGCCGACCGCCGCCCGCTTGACCGGGATCCGCGCTGCGGGAGGCCGGATCGTCGCGGTGGGAACAACGGTTGTCCGCACGCTCGAGTCGGCGGCAGCCGGCGGCCAACTTCGGCCCTGGCAAGGCGAAACGGACTTGTTCATCCGGCCGCCCTACCAGTTTCGCGCGGTGGACGCGCTGCTGACCAATTTCCATCTGCCCAAGAGCACGCTGCTGATTCTCGTGCGCACGTTCGGCGGCGATGCACTGATCCGCCAGGCGTATGACGAGGCGATTCGCCAACGCTACCGGTTCTACAGTTACGGAGACGCGATGCTGATTCTGTGAGCTGCGCAGGGCGATCTTCTTGGAAGCCGAATCAAGTCACCCCGGACGGATTGAAATAGTCGGGTTCGCAGCCGGGCTTCCATTTGATATTGCACCCCAGGCTCGGACGCTGGTCCGGTGCGGCCGGCTGTCCGGCCAGCACGGCGCGGACGGCGGCGGTCAAGTCTTCGCCGGTGACGGGAATATCGGAACGCGGCCGGCTGGAATCCAATTGGCCGCGGTACGCGAGTTTCCGGTTCCGGTCGTACAGGAAGAAATCGGGAGTGCAGGCAGCTCCGTAAGCCCTGGCGACCTCCTGCGTCTCGTCGAACAGGTACGGGAACGTGTAGCCACGGTCGCGGGCCTCTTGGGCCATCTGTTCCGGCGAATCCTCGGGATAGGCGACGGAGTCGTTCGAACTGACGGCTACCACCGCGACGCCCTGAGCTTGGTACTCCCGGCAGACCTGAGCCAGGACCGGCGCCACGTGCTTGACATACGGGCAGTGATTGCAGATGAACATCACCAACAGAGCGGGCGCGTCGGCGAAATCACGCAGCGACACGACGCGGCCATCTACGTTCAACAGCGAGAAATCCGGGGCTGACGAGCCCAGCGGCGACATCGTGCTGGCGGTTCTTACCATGTTTTGAACTCCATCGAGTAACCGATCAATCCTCGGCCCGTTAGGCCTTGCCGCGTTTGTTCGCTTTAGGCTTTGCCTCCTTGGCCCGTTCCCAAGGCGCATCGGCGGCTTCTTCCTCCGGCAGTTTGGCGGCCAGCCGCCGTTTGACGGCCTCGTGCTCGGGCCGGCCGGCCAGATTCGTCCATTCGTAGGGATCGTGGCGGTGGTCGTACAGTTCCTCGGAACCATCGGCATAGCGGATGTAACGCCAATCGAGGTCGCGGACGGCATGGTTGCCGCGGCCATGCGTGGTCAGCCCCACCCGGTCCCAGGCCGCTTGCGGGTCCGCCAGCAGCGGGCGCAGCGACGGCCCTTGAACGTGTTTTGGAATCGGCAGTCCCATCAGATCCACCACCGTCGGATAAATGCTCATGAAATCCACGGCGGCGGCGCACCGCGTGTTGGGGTTCGTGACACCGGGGGCGATGAAAGCCAACGGCGCCCGGGCCGCTTCTTCCCACAGGGCGAACTTGCGCCAGTGCTGTTTCTCGCCCAGGTGCCAGCCGTGGTCGGACCACAGCACGATCAGCAGGTTCTCGCTCCGCCCCGACTTGTCCACCGCCTCCGTCAGACGCCCGATCTGCCCGTCCAGGAATTTGATCGTCGCCAGGTAGCCCTGGACGGCCTGCTTCCATTGATCGGCGGCCACCACGGCCTTGTGGTCGCCGTCCGGCCTGGCCATCTTGACTCCGGCCGCCGGGATGTCGTCCAAGTCGTCCGCCTTGACGACGGGCAATTGGATCGATTCCAAAGGGAACATTTCGAAGTATTTGCGGGGCACGTACCAAGGCAGATGCGGCTTGACGAACCCGACGGCCAGGAACAACGGCTTTTCATGCTGCTTTTGCAGTTGCTCCGACGCCCAACTGACCAGCCGATAGTCGCCCATCTCCTCGTCGGCTGCGTCCAAGGGTCCCCAGTCGAAATGCGACATGTTCAGTCCGCTGACCGATTTGACCGGCGGGTGCGGGTCGCCGCCGCGGTCGAAGTACTCGTGCCAATCCGTCTTTTTCTCGTCCCGCAAGCCGCCGTCGCCGTGATAGATCTTGCCGCCGCCAATGACCCCGTATCCCTGTTGCATCAGAAAGCGATTCAGCGTCAAGGCATCTTTCAGCGGCCCTCCGTAGGGCTGACCGTTGTTGTAGACCCCCGTGGTGAACGGCCGCAGACCGCTCATCAGCGCCGCCCGCGACGGATTGCACGCCGGTGCGGCGCATTGCGCGTTGGTGAACAGGGTCCCGCGGCTGACCAACCGGTCCAGACAAGGCGTGCTGGCTTGGGGATGTCCGCCCAAGCAGCCCGTCCAGTCGTTCAGGTCATCGATTGCGATGAACAGCACATCCGGCTTGTCCGCCGCCGCAACGCCGCCGTCCAGCATTGCTGCCAGCCCGGCGAAACACGCCCCCACCAACCATTGTCGCCAACTCATGATTCATGCCTTTCGTTGACATCGGATCGGTTTCACTTACGCAAACACCGACAGTGCCCCCGGAACCATGTCGACGGATGCCGACGCACAGGACTTCAGTTCCCCGTCCAGGTTCAGCAATTCGGGCATTTCGGTTTCGATGCGGAACGAACGCACTTGCCGGTATTCGACGCACGGCCGCGTCGCAAACGTCCCATTATAAACGCCTTGAAACAACTCCAGCATCTGCCGACGCGACGCACGGCGGACAAAAATCACGTCGATCTTGCCATCGGCCAAGTCCGCGTGCGGCGCGACGTACATCGCTTTGCCTGTGAACTTTGTGTTGCAGCCCAAAATGAACAGGAACTCGTCCTCCAGGATCTGGCCATCCAGGACCAGCTTGGCCCACCTTCGCTGCGGCCAGACGATGTGCCACAGCGTGGCCAGCGTGTAGCGCGGCCGGCCCAGCCAACGCCAGCGTTCCGCCGTGCGGTTGATATCGACCGCGCCGCCCCAGCCAACGATGTTCAAGCAGTATACCGTTTGATCCACGCATGTCAGCCGGGCGGCGTCAACGCATTGGGTTGCCCCGGCAAGAATCCGATCGACCGCATCCTCGACGGTCGTGCAACCCAAGTGCAACAGGACCGAGTTGCCGGTACCGCCCGGAATCAGGCCCAACGGGACGGAGACGCCGTCGCCGCGCTGCAACAAACCATTGGCCACCTCGTGAATCGTCCCGTCGCCGCCGATCAGGCAGAACCCATCGCAGCCGCGCAGGTCCAGCGTTCGAGCGAGTTCGGCGGCGTGCCCCGGAAACTGCGAAATGTGAACGTCCAGCACTGCACCGGCCGCCGCCATGCCAGCTTGCACCTGCTCCAAGACCGCCAGCCCTCGCCGCACTCCGCCGCGCGGGTTCACGACCAGCACGAAACGTTTGGCACCCATTGCCCCACCTTGAATTGGCCCCGGGAATCAAAGCTCCGCCAGCCCAGGCTTCTCCTCTCCGTGCCGCGGACCTTCGTAATCCTAACCGATCAGCGGCAGCGGGTCATCCTCATTCAAGAATCATCCACGGCAACACGCTCTGGAAGAAAGGGTGTCTGAATTCGAGGATCGCGCCCAGATGACGCCGAATCCCCAAACGCCAATGCCTTCGAAACAGGTTTCAAGATCGGCTCGCCCTTCCTGCCGAGCTGGACGTGCTTGCTCAGCAACTGGGAACGTACCGCCGCCACGCCGCGCGCAGGTTCGTCGCTGGCCTGTTGCTCGGGATCGCCATTGGCATGGCCAGGCGATACCGCATGCCTTGGCCGATGTTGCGTCAGCCGTTCCAGATGGCCTTGGGTGGGGCGGGGCAACGCCAACTGCCGGTTATCCGACTCGGTATCTCGGGTGATTGGGGTCGGGTTTCAGGCCGCGTTCCATGGCTACTTGGCTGTGGCCGGTGTCGATCATGGCCACGGCCGGGAAGATGTACTTGGCGTCTTCGACGGGGCCATACAGCAAGAAATCGCCACCGATCGCCACGGCCGACGCGCAGGCGGCGGCGACGCAGGCGTCCTTGGCCTCGCCGCCCAGTTTCTTCTTTAGGCCCTTCCAGGTGGCCACGGCATTGTGGACGCCGCCGCCGGCCGGCAGGCCGAATTCGTCCTTGATTTCCCACAATGCCTGGCACGCCTGACCGTAGGTCGCCAAGTCCAAGAAGCACGTGTCGACCAGCAGCTTGCGGATCCCCGCCTGTTCGAGCCGGGGCAGCAGTTGCCGCACGGATTCCACGCGGCCTGCGGCGGTAAAGTCCAGCAGGTAGTACGTCAACAGGATTGCGCTGGTGACGCCCGCATCTTGGATCGCCTGCAGTTCGTCGTCCTGCGTCTCCGGCTGGACGGAATTGTAGACGACGCGGTCGACGAGTCCCGCCTCGGCGGCGTATTTCAAACCGGCCAGCCGCACGTCCGTCGTGGTGCCGTCGATCAGCAGCGGAGCCTGGCTGACGCGGGCGGCGAATTCCAAGTGCTTGCACATCGCCTCGGGCGAATCGCCCACGACATCCAGCATGCAGGGATTGCCCGTCCGTTCGGACCAGGCGTCCTGGTTGCGGATCACATGTTCCGCCTTCTCGGCGTCAAATCCGCCCTCGCCGTCGTTCAGCAGGACGTTGTGCCCGTGATAGAAGATGGTTCCCACCAGCACCGCCGGGCGCACGCCGGGCTGTCCGCCGACCTGCACGCCGCCAATCTCAAACGTCTTCTGTTCTGCCGAGAATTGCAGGAAGCCTTTCGCCATTTTCGATCTCCTTGGTAACTCAACCAGCCACACCGGGCAGGTGCGACAGGGCCATCGCGATCTCTTCTTCGGGGTACTCGTAATCCTTCAGTTGACCGGACAGATAGGCCGTATAGGCGCTCATGTCAAAATGCCCGTGTCCGCACAGATTGAACAGGATCGCCCGGCTGATGCCTTCTTCCTTGCAGCGGTTGGCTTCGCGGATCACGGCCGCGATGGCATGGTTCGCCTCGGGCGCCGGGATGATGCCTTCGAGGCTGGCGAATTCGACGCCCGCCGCAAAGCACTCGACTTGATGTACGGCGACCGCTTCGCTGAGCCCAAGGTTGATCAGGTGGCTGACCAGCGGCGCCATGCCGTGATACCGGAGTCCGCCCGTGTGAATCGCCGGCGGGATGAACTCGCTGCCCAGCGTGTGCATCTTCAGCAGCGGCGTCAGGTGCGCCGTGTCGCCGAAGTCGTACGTATACTGACCGCGCGTCAGCGACGGGCAAGCCGCCGGCTCGACGGCGACCACGCGCAGCTTGTCGTAGCCCTCGCCCCGCAACTTCGCGCCGACGAAGGGAAACACGATGCCGCCGTAATTCGAGCCGCCGCCGGTACAGGCGACGATCACGTCCGGTTGATCGCCGGCCATCGCCATCTGCTCCATGGCTTCCAAACCGATTACGGACTGGTGCATCAGCACGTGATTGAGAACACTCCCCAGCGCGTAGTTGGTGTCCGAGGACTGGGCCGCGATTTCGACCGCCTCCGAGATGGCGATGCCCAGCGAACCGGGCGAGTTGGGAGCCTTGGCCAGGATCGCGCGGCCGGCAGCCGTTTCCTGGCTGGGGCTGGCCGTCACTTCCGCACCGTAGGTTTGCATCATGGCTTTGCGGTACGGCTTTTGGTCAAAGCTCACGCGGACCATGAAGACTTTGCATTCGATTCCAAAGTAAGCGCAGCCCATGGCCAGGGACGAGCCCCACTGCCCGGCGCCCGTCTCGGTGGCCAACCGTTTGACGCCCGCTTGCATGTTGTAGTACGCCTGCGGCACCGCCGTGTTCGGTTTGTGCGAGCCGGCGGGACTGACGCCCTCGTACTTGTAATAGATCCGCGCCGGGGTGCCCAACGCTTTCTCGAGCCGCCGCGCCCGAAACAGGGGCGTGGGCCGCCACTGGCGATAAATCTGCCGCACCGGCTCGGGAATCTCGATTTCGCGTTCCGTCGAGACCTCTTGCTCGATCAGGGACATCGGAAAGATGGGAGCCAAGTCTTCAGGCCCGATCGGCTTTCCGGTCCCCGGATGCAGGACCGCCGGAGCAGGCCGGGGCAAATCGGCTTGGATATTGTACCAAGCGAGCGGAATCCGGTCTTCGTTCATGACGTACTTGATCTGTTCGCTCATTGTGGCCTCCGATGATTTTTTGGGAAAAAGACAGCGTAAACGAGCGTCGCCCCGCTGTAAACACGGGAGCAGACAAGGAGAGCGGCAAATCCTGGTGAGAATGGGCAATGTACAGGATTACGCCGCTTGTCCCTTTCGGACAGGCGATGCCGTACGTACCAACATCGATACATCATTGACATCGATTTGATGACACACTAGGGGCGATTGGGGGCTTTTTCACCGCACGGAATATGCCGCAAATGATTATTAGTTATCGACTTACGCACGTAATGTAAAATTCCGGCACGGTCGGTGCATGACTGTACCAACCAGTTGTGGTCATGCAGGCACGAGACCACAGAGACCCAAGTCTTTTCACAGTTTCCAGAAGAGGAGATGGATCATGCGCGGGGCAACTTTCTTTTTGACTGCGGCCATTCTTATCGGTTTGGTCACCAGCAGCGCGCGGGCTGCGGACCCACATTCGCAGCGGTTCGGTGACGATCGAATCAGCGTCCAAACGGTCGGGCATCCCCGGACGCACCACGGCCACCACAATCCGGGGTACGGCAGACACGGGTACTCGTCCGGCTCTCACTACGGAGCGCGGCCGTATGTGGTCCGGCCGCCGATCTACGTCCGTCCGCCGGTGATGGTTCCCTATCCGAGCTATCGGCCGGTTTATCCCGGCTATCCGCACGTTTGCGGACCCCACTGCGGGCCCCAGTGCCGGCACGCCTACCCGTATGACAGTTTCTACTATCGCGGAAACGGCTGGGGATTCTCGTTCAGTTTCTAGCCGCGTCTTCCAGGCTCAGAGTTTGGGGGTGCGATGCGTGAGCGGCATGGCGCTCGCCACCGGTTTTGAACACCACCGGCGGCTGCCGCCCAATGCCACTTACGTTGGTACGATTTGGGGGCGTTTTTGTTAGCGGAGCGGCGCAAGCCGCCCGGTTTTCCGGCTGTAATACCGGACGGCTCGCGCCGTGCCGCTACAAAGCAAGTGACATTGAGTTGGCGCCGTGCCGCTCACAACCCAAAATCCACTGGCTTGCTTCAGCGCACGTCCACCCACTGGCCGGACTTGGCGCTGGCCAGCACGGCGTCGCAGACCTGCTGGGTCTCCAACGCGTCGCGGAAGTTGGGCGAGACCTGTTGATCCTTGCCCATCGCGTCCAGGAAGTCGGCCAACTGGTGGATGAAGGTGTGTTCGTACCCGATCTGCAATCCGGGGACCCACCAGTTCTTCATGTACGGCATGTCGCCGTCGCTGATGTGAACCGACCGCCAGCCGCGGACGAGAGAATCGTCGGCGTGGTCAAAGTACTGCAGCCGGTGCAGGTCGTGCAGGTCCCAGCGCAGTGAAGCCTTCTGGCCGTTCAGTTCCAGCGTGTATAACGCCTTGTGGCCGCGGGCGTACCGCGTGGACTCGAACAGGCCCAGCGAGCCGTTGGCAAAGTGGCACATGAACGCGCAGGCATCGTCGATGTTCACCGGCTCGACCTTGCCCGTCTCCACGTTCTTGCGCTCCTTGATGAACGTCTCGGTCATGGCGCAGACATCCGTGATGCTGCCGTTCAGCCAAACGGCTGTGTCGATGCAATGGGCCAGCAAGTCGCCCGTCACGCCGGAACCGGCCGCCTTGGCGTCCAGCCGCCAGGTCGCCATGCCGCCCTGCGGCACGTCTGCCGAGATCGTCCAGTCCTGCAGGAACTGGGCCCGGTAGTGAAAGATCCGCCCCAAGCGGCCTTCGTCGAGCAGTCGCTTGGCCAAGGTCACGGCCGGGACGCGGCGGTAATTGTACGAGACCATGTTCGGGATCTTGGATTTCTCGACCGCCTCCACCATCTGTTCGGCTTGCGCCGTGTTCATCGCCAGCGGCTTCTCGCACAGGATGGCCTTGCCGGCCTTGGCCGCGGCCAGGGCGATTTCCGCATGCACGTTGTTCGGCACGCAGATGTCCACCAGATCCACGTCGTCCCGCTCGATGACCTTGTGCCAGTCCGTTTCCACGCTTTCATAGCCCCAGCGTTTGGCAAAGGCTTCCGCCACGTCCTTTTCCAGCCCGCAGATCACTTTCAGTTGCGGCTGGTACGGGACGTCAAAGAAGTGGTTGACTTGGGAATAGGCGTTCGAATGGGTGCGCCCCATGAACCCGTAACCGATCAGGCCGACTCGAAGAGGCTTGGTCATGTGCAGTCCTTTCCATGTTGGTCAGTTGTCAGTGGTCAGTTGTCCGTTGTCCCCGGACTTCCGCAGCAGCGTCATCATTATTCCACACGGAAGCCGTCGGCTGGTGTCATTCGCACCACCCGTGCGCGTCGCGCACGGCGATCATCGATGCCAGGATTTTGTTCCACGTTTCGGACATCATCATCACGTCGTTGGGAAACATGCAGCCGTCCCAGCAGACGTGGCGGAATTTCTTGGTGATTTGACCGTCGTCGCCGCGCATCCAGAATCCGGCCCGCCGGACGATGTCCAGTTTGCCGTTCGGGTCATCCGGCAAACAGTGCCGGCCCGTCTTGTCGTGCGATCCGGAACCCTTGACGGTGGCGTCGTTCTGGGCCACGTGGAAATCGATCGTCCAGGGCCGCAGGGCGTCGGTCAACGTCTTGTACGCCCGGTCCAACGCGGCTTCATCCTGCCAATCGAAATCCGCCGGCAGGACGGCGTCTTCGGGCGCGTTGTAGCCCAGCAGGTACAGCAGCGTGTGGGCCATGTCGGCCTGGAAACCCAGCGTCTGCGGACGCCCGACCATCTCCAGCAGTTGGACCATGCTCTTCAAGCTGTGCATCCCGCCCCAGCAGATCTCGCCTTCGGCCGCCAACCGCTCGCCGTAGCCCTCGGCAATGTCGCATGCCTTGCGGAAGGTGTCGGCGATCCGCTTGGTGCCCTCCAGTGGATTGGCCGACCAAGCGGAGACGCCGCAGGCCGAATCCAGACGCACCGCACCGTGCGGACGCACACCCAGTTCGCGCAGCCGCCGGGCGATCCGGCAGCCTTTTTGAACCTGCAGCAGGAACTTCTGCTGTTCCTCGGTGTCGCCCATGGCCGAGCCGCCGCCCGTGGGCGGCCAGACCGGAGCCACCACCGTGCCGATGGCCAAACCGCGCGACGACGCCTTGTCGGCCAATCCCTTCAATTCGTCGTCCGTAGCGTCGATGTTAATGTGCGGCAAGAACAGAAACAGGTCGAAGCCGTCGAACTTGACGCCGTCCACTTCCGCCGCGGCGGTCAGGTTCAGCATCGTGTCCAGATCGATCGGCGGCTCGGCGCCCGGCCCTTTGCCGACCACGCCGGGCCAAGCCGCGTTGTGCAGCTTGGGGTAGTTGTTGACGTGCGTACTCATCGCAAGCGTGCCTTTCTCGTGGAGGGTCACTTCTGAACACACTGCCCTTATTCTGTGCGGCTCTCGCCGGGCCGATCCCGCAAGAAGGTTCTGGAGCGACTGCGGCCCCGGGGAGCCGTTGTTTTAGTCGATTCGCGGAGTCTGGGCAATAATAGCAAACCGATTCCCGCCCGCTAAATCTGGCCCGTTGAAAAACGAGACCTTGACAGGCATTCGGAAGCCCTCAGCAGCCCTCGCTTCTTCTCTGGCAGTCCCACGGATGGCAGAGCGAACCCACGGATGAAAACCAGTCAACGAAACATTCGTGGGTCCGCTCTGCCATCCGTGGGTGAAACTAAATAGCGAAGAACCTGGTCAGCGAGTCAAAAGATTCTTCACAACCGCCCGCGTTAAATCCGCGGAAAGAACCCGTCCGCCACCGAACGCAGACGTTCAGCGTCTATCAACCGGACCCGATTGTTATCCAATTCGACAACCAAACCGCCTTCAATCATTCGGCTGAACGTGCGGGAAAACGTCTCGCTGGTCAAATTCAAGTGGCTGGCGACGTGCCGTTTGAGCGTCGGCAAGCGCACGGTTCCATCAGCTTCTGGTGGGGCCTCCAAGAGGAATCGCGCCAGCCGTCCGGCCGCGTCGCGGAGCACCACGTCCTCCATCAACGACAGAAAATGGCGGACCCAAAACGTGAGGCCGATCATCATCTGCAGGCACAGTTGATGATCCTCGTTCAAGGCTTTGCGAAACGGCTCCAGCGGAATCAGCGCGCACGAGGAATCCGCAACCGCTTCGGCATTGGCGGGACAGTCAAATCCGCCGATGGCCGCCACTTCGGCAAACGTGTTGCCGGGCCCCAGGATGTGCAGCACGTGCTCCTTGCCGTTGGGGGCGACCTTGAACACGCGAACCATGCCGCTGGCCACGACATAGACCCCAGGGCAGGCCTCGCCTTGACGAAAAATCATTTGCCCCTTGTTGAATTCGCGAATCCGGGTGATCTGGGCAAGACGTTTCAATCGTTCGCCATCTACCTGAGCGAAAAAAGGACAACTCTTCAAGATATCGTTGGCAGCTTCCGACAAAACATGTTCCTTCGTGAGTGTCGCCGTTTAACCCGGTTATTTGACTTGGGTCAAGGACGCGCCGCCAGGGGGATGCACTATAATTCGTGCAAGTCGAAGTGGTGAAGTGGCCACTGTCACCGATCAGCGGGGCGCTGTCCCGCGGCGGTATTCCTTTAGCGTTCCAAACAAGGAGCAACGCGATGTTTTGTAATCAATGCGAACAAACCGCTCACGGCACCGGCTGCGTGCTTACACCCGGCGTCTGCGGCAAGAATGAAGACGTGCAATCGCTGCAGGAGACCCTGCTGTACGGCTTGAAAGGCATGGCTTCGTACGCCCACCACGCCCGGCGGCTGGGCAAGACGGACGAGAACGTCAACGCTTTTATCGAAGAAGCCCTGTTTGCCACCGTGACCAATGTGAACTTCGATCTGGATTCGTTGTTCGAATTATGCATGGACTGCGGCAAGCAGAACCTCCGCACCATGGAACTGCTGGACCAGGGACACGTCGAAGCCTACGGCGCACCGGCGCCCGTCGAAGTCTGCGAAGGCACAAAGGCCGGCCCAGGAATTTTGGTCACCGGGCACGACATGGTCGACTTGGATAACCTGCTGAAGCAATGCGAAGGCACCGACATCAACGTGTACACGCACGGCGAAATGCTGCCCGCGCACATGTACCCCAAGCTGCGTGCCCATCCGAATTTGGCCGGGCACTTCGGCGGCGCTTGGCAGAAGCAGAAATCCGAATTCGAAGTGTTTTCCGGCCCCGTCTTGGCGACGACCAATTGCGTTCTGATCCCGCGGCCGACCTACGCCGACCGGCTGTTCAGCACGCGCGTCACGGCGGTGCCCAACGGCAAGCGGATCACGAACGACGATTTCTCCGAGGTGATCGCTAAAGCCAAGGCATGCAAGCCGCTGGCAGACGCCAATGGCAAGAAGTCCACGATCGGCTTCCATCACGACGTGATTTTGGGCGTGGCGGACACGATCGTCAGCGCGGTCAAAGAAGGCAAGATCCGGCGGTTCTTTGTGATTGGCGGTTGCGACGGGGCCGAGCCCGGCCGCAACTACTTCTCGGAATACGCTCAGGCCGCCCCGGCCGACACGTTTATTCTGACGCTGGGCTGCGGCAAGTACCGCATCCGCGACTACGACTATGGGACCTTGCTCGGCCTGCCGCGGCTGTTGGACATGGGCCAGTGCAACAACGCCTACGGCGCCATCAAGGTAGCCGTGGCGTTGGCTCAGGCGTTCAATTGTTCGGTGAACGACCTGCCCCTGACGCTGGTCATTTCCTGGTTCGAGCAGAAGGCGGTGGCCGTGTTGCTGACGCTGCTGCACCTGGGTGTCAAGGGCATCACCATCGGCCCGAATCCTCCGGGGTTCATCACGCCTAACGTGTTCAAGGTCCTGCAGGACAAGTTCGATCTGCGGCTGACCGGCAACGCGAGCGAAGACCTGGCGATGGCGATGGCGATGGCCGGCTAGGACCCCCGCCACCGATTTCTCGCAGGCGGGAGTCTTTTCTTTTCGCGCCGCAGGCTTTACAACCTCGTAAGGCGTGCGGTGGAAAAGAAAAACTCCCGCCTGTTTTCGTTTCTTGCGTGCTCCAGGGTTGGCGTTTCGATTCTTGAGGGAACCACGTTATGGCCTTTTCACTGTCGGGTCATGTGGCCATTGTCACGGGCAATTCCACCGGTTTGGGCCGCGCCATCGGGCTGGCGCTCGGCAAAGCCGGCGCGGCGGTCCCGGTGAACTATGCGCACAACAAGGCGCGGGCCGAACGCACGTTGGCCGAGTACCGGGTAGCCGGCATCGAAACCCTGCTGGTGCGGGCGGATGTCACCACGCCGGACGGTGTCGAAACGCTGTTTTCCGCCGTCGAAGCCGAATTGGGCAACGTAAACATCCTCGTGCCCAATGCCACGTGCGAGCAGCCGTTCAAACCCATCGAGCAATACGATTGGGAATTCTACCAGCAGATGATCGACTTCTTTATCAAAAGCCCGTTCCTGTTGACCAAACGCGGCCTGCCGAAGATGAAAGCGGGCGGCTGGGGGCGCCTCATCAATATCACCAGCGAAGTATTTCACCGCAGCGTTTCGAACTACAGCGCGTACGTGGCGGCCAAAGGCGGCCAGATCGGCTGGTCGCGGAGCATGGCCCGCGAACTGGCGCCGTTTGGCATCACGGTCAACATGGTCGCCCCAGGCTGGATTCCCGTCGAGCGGCACGCGCACGATCCCCAGCAACTGAAAGACGATTATTTCGCCTTGATCCCGACCCGCCGCTGGGGAGTTCCCAAAGACGTGGCCGACGCCGTACTGTACCTGGCCAGCGACGAGGCGTCCTTCGTCACCGGCCAGACCCTGTGCGTCAACGGCGGCATGACGCCTTGGTAGCTCAGCCCAAGGACCGCCGGCGGGATCAGGCCGCGCCGTCGGGCAACGCTGCGAAGCATTTTCTGACCGCGAATTGGGTGGAGCGGAGTAGCCGCGTTCCCCAGAACGCGGGGCCAATGTCCCGAAAGCCCCGCATTCTGGCGAATGCGGCTACCAAAATGCTTCACAGCGTTGGCCGTCGGGGCCGATGGTAACCACCACGCGTCCGGTGACCTGGCCAGCCAGAATCTCGGTGATGGGCGCAGGCAGATCCTGGAGTTCCGCGAACCGGGCGATCATCGGCAGGCAGTCGAGTTTCCAAGGGCCTGCCAGGCGGCGCCAGATGTCGTGGCGCAGAGGAATCGGCCCCCAAGCAGCGTCGATCCCGGCCAGGGTGACGCCGCGCAAGATGAATGGGTGAACCGTCACCGGCAGATCGCTGCCGGCAGCCAGGCCGCAAGCGGCGACGCACCCGCCGTGCCGGATCGCGCGGAGAAGGGTCCCCAGGATCTGGCTGCCGACGGTATCGACGGCCCCCGCCCAGCGGCCGGACAGGAGCGGTTTCCCGCTGCGGTCGTCGACCTGTTCGCGGCCCAGGATTTGTTCGGCGCCAAGTCGCTGGAGGTACTCGTGGCTGGATGCCTTGCCGGTGACGGCCGTCACGCGATAGCCCAGTTTGGCCAACAGGGCGACGGCAAACGTCCCGACGCCGCCACTGGCGCCGGTCACCACCACGTCTCCGGAATCGGGCGCCACACCGTGCTTCTGCAGGGCGTCGACGCACAGCCCGGCCGTGAAGCCGGCGGTGCCCAGGATCATGCTGTCCCGCAAAGTCAGGCCGGGCGGCAACGGGACGACCCAATCGCCGGGCACCCGGACGTATTCGGCCCAGCCACCCCAGCGGTTCGCGCCCATGTCGAACCCGGTGACAATCACCGGTTCGTCCGGCGCAAACGTGCCGGAACGGCTGTCGGCGACGCAGCCGGCGGCGTCCACGCCGGGAATATGCGGGAACTGTTTGTTGACGCCGGGATGCCCGGTGGCGGCCAAGGCGTCCTTGTAGTTCAACGACGAATAGGCCACGCGGATCAGGGTGTCCCCCGCAGGCAATTCGCTGATCCGCCGTTGCGTGACCTCGGCACGGACTTGGCCGTCCGCGTCCTTCGTGACCAGGAAACAGCAAAACTTTTCAGGGGTCATGGAGTGCCTCGGGTCTGAAGGGAAAAAAGGGCTCACGCAAAGGCGCAAAGGTGTTCTAGTTCACGATCGATCGAGTTCCGGTCCGTACTTTCTTTGCGCCTTTGCGTGAGGCTCGTCTGCGATCGTCTCGATCTCTTACCCGCAAGCCACTCGTTCCGAGTCGTGCAGATAATCGTCGGCGACCGGATAGTTGCGGAACCGGACGGTGTAATACTGCTCGAACCAGTCGGCGATGACGCTTTCCAGGTCCGCGTCATAGCTGGGCGCGACGTACAGCGTCTTGCCGTCCCACGTCTCGCGCAAGTCGCCCTCCTCCACCAGCAGTTGGCCGGATTTGATCACGTAACGCGGCAGTTGGAACATCAGTTCTTTGTTCTCGTGTGGCGTGTAAATGGTCACGTCGGCGTCCGCGCCGGGGCCCAGATGGCCTTTGTGCTTCAGCCCCAGCAGCTTGGCCGGTCCGGCCCTCGTAATGATGCAAATTTCGGTCAACGAGTACTCGCGGTCCAAGTCGGCCAGCACCGAGCCTTGGCCGACCGCCGCATGGACTTCCTTCAAGACGTCCTTGCGGTACGTGCTGTCCATCAGCAGGCGAATGATCTGCGGATACGCCAGGAACGAGCCGCCGTTGGGGTGATCGGTGCTCATCACCACGCGCCACGGGTCCTGGACCAGCAGGTACCATTCCAGGCCGATGGCCCACTGCCAGGCGTGAACCAGGCTCTTGTTGCGGTACTTGATCGGCGCGATGCCGCAGCCGGATTCCATTTCCGTATCCGAACTGAACCACTTGGTGCCGTACACATTGTGCAGGAAGTAACCCAGCGGTCCGTCGCCGGTCATGCTGGTGGTCTCGCCGAACAGCACCTGCCCCACGTCGACGGACACATTCGGATGCTCGTTGACATAATCGGCCAAGGGCGCCGTTTTCGAGTTGAACGTGGTCTCGTCGCCTTCGCCGCCGCCGTAGCTGTGGAACTGGATGTGAGTGATGTGCCCGCGATGACCCTCGAGGGCTTTCATCGTTTCCAGCGTCGTCTGCCAGTTGCCGGGCAGGCCCAGGTTGTTGCAGTGGATGTGGACCGAATGAGGCATCTTCAGTGCGTCCACCGCCGCCGCCGTCTCGCGGATGATCTCGCGGGCCGTGACGCCGAAGTGATCGACGGCTTCGTCCACCGTGTGTACGTTGCCGCTGGCGTGGCACTTCCAAACTTCGACGCCGCCCGGATTGACCAGCTTGATGGCGTAGGCTTTGGCGGCGCCCAGCAGCCAGGCAACAAAACCCTTCAACTGTTCGGGTTGCCGTTCTTGAATGGCCCGCATCACGAAGTGGTTGTTGCCGGCCAGGACGTAGAAGCCCTTGTCGATACACGGCGTATCGTCGAATTCCTCGTGGGCGTGGCGCGCCATCAAGGGCGGGACCGCTGCGTCAAAAGCGGTGGTGTAGCCCAGGCCGATGTACTTGTAGCCGGTCGCAAAGGTGCTGGGGACGCTGCCCAGCGTCCCGCTGTGCGTATGGGCCGTGCGCATGACGACATTCCTGCCGCCGCGTTTCTCCTCCGGGCGCATTTTCCGGGCGGCATTGACCTTGGGGCCGGCAATATGGCAGTGCATATCGATCCCGCCGGGCATCACCACCAGACCGGCGGCGTTCAGCGTAGACGCAGCTTGCACGTGCGGATCGCTGGGAGGCGGAACAATTTTTCCACCTTGAATCCAGATATCCTGGACTTGGCCATCCACGCCGTTCAACGGGTCGTAGACGTAACCACCGCTGATCTTCCACAAGACGTCAGTCATCGTTGCCTGCGAGCCATTCAAGAAGGGTGAATCGGGGACGCCGGACAGCCGCCGGAGCCGACGCGTCACGGCGTGTCCGGTCTTGCCGTTGGCATCGCCCGGCCCCATCGCGGAACCGTCGTCCGTAGCATTTGAGGCCGCCCCCATGATGAACGCTGCCGCGGGTTCCAACAAGCCCACAACCGGCCATTCCGTACCCGGCCGAACCGGACCACGTCGAGCCAAGGCGATGGCCTCGCAACCATGCCCTTCGAGCGGTCGAGACAATCCGAGGCCGCTCCCGCAGGAAAAGAACCGGTTGGCAAACGCCTTTCACATGGTTACGATTTGGCTACATGGATCGGGAGTGGGTCACGAACGGCGGTTGCAGGACGTCTGGAGAATACCTGCCTTCGACGCACAAGTCGTGGAAAGAGGAGGTCATGGTGCAAACGATCGAAGCATTCGTCAACCGGTTACAGGCCGATGGAGTCGAGGCGGGCCAGGCGGAAGCCGAGAAGATTCGCGTCCAGGCAGAGCAGCAGGCGCAGGTACGGCTGGCGGAGGCTGCCGAACAAGCGAAACGGATCATCGCCCAGGCGGAAGCGGACAGAGAGACGATCCGCGGGCGGGCGGAAACCGAGTTGAAGCTCGCCGCCCGCGACACCGTGATCCGACTGCAGGAGGCGTTAAGCCGCGCCCTGCAGGCCGTGCTGTTGGACGCGGTCCGCGAGAAACTGGACGACGCGGACTTCCTGGGCGGCTTGATCTGCGACGTGGTCCAACATTACGCCAAAGCCGATGCGGCCGGCAGCGGCTCGATTGCCGTGAACGTCTCGGAGCCGATGCGGCAGCGTTTGCTGAGCGGAACGGTCGCCGCGTTTCGCCAAGGCGATTCGGCGGCTCAAGCCATCGATCTGCGCGGAACGCTGGCCGAAGCCGGATTCGCGTACGAGATGGCGGGCGGCACCGTGGAAGTGACCGTCGATTCCGTGGTCGAAGTGCTGTCGGAAATGGTCGGCGCCGAGTTGCGCAAGCGCGTCGCCGCGGCCACCGGCCCGTAGTGCGGCGAAGGCGGAGACAGCGACGAAGCAGCGGCTCTGTATTCGATACCGCCAAGTGATGGTGCAGCGGCAGCTTTCAGCGAAGGAGCAGACGCCGTCCCAACACAACAGCCGACGTAGGCGAGACAGCGGCGAGGCGCAGCCAGTCCGTCCACCCGAACGACGGCGATCACGCGGAGGCAACAAAAAGTCAACAATTTCAAACCCGCCGGCCATCGCCGCTCGCGTGCATCGCTTTAGATGCAGCTTGTGTGGATTGTGAGGCAGCGCATATTGTCTTCGTGATTTGTACCACTCTGCTTGTCAGCGACCAAGCATAGGTCAGTGCATTGAGGCGATTGTTGTAAGTGAATTTGTCAGACGAACGAACTTCGGGATTGTCAGGAAGCCATGCCGACATTGTCCAGAACCCTGGGGGTTTACGTTGAATGTCCGCATAGCCACGGGCCGCGTCTGGCGAGACATAATGCTGAATGCAGTCGCGATGTTCCCTTGCGTGTGAAAAATACTCGTTCCACGATTCGTCGATGGTTGTTTTCAGCGATTTTGGAGTTCTTTTGCACGCGTCTACAGTTCTCTTGAATGAAGACGGCACCGATCCGGGATTGCCGTACAAACGCCAGAGAGGACGACGAAGGGCATCGAGCGTACGCATCGCGGCACTGATCAAAGCGTCAAATTCGAAGAGGGGTTCGGGATTGTCGCTGAATATCACGCGATCCGAACCGATGAGCGGCCGCACTGCAAAGCGGGATACGATACTTGCATAGGACTCAGCCATACGCTTGCAGTGATAAACTCCGTTCGCAGCTGTATAGATGACGGAAAGAAAATCCGACAGTCTCCCAGCTGTCGTGAACTGCGGCAGCAGTTCATGCATTTGGATCTCGATGTCAAGCATTCGGCTTTGAGTGTTGGGTAAGAGGCTTTGGACGCTAGGTAGGAGGAGGGCTAGCGGATCGGGAGACGGATGCTCGAGTTCGACTAAGACCGGTGACAAGCAATTGGTCTGAGTAATGGCGGCCAGTGGTACCTCCGCTCCTTCGTCGGCACAGGTACATCGCCACTCGGAATCTCTTACCGCAGTGACGCCATGCTCGAAAACGATGCGGCGCGAGTGATCCCAGAGTGTCTGTTCCATCCCTGCTCCTGCATCTAAAACGAACGATTGCGATCACGCGGGCGGCGACGTAAGACCGACCATTCAGAACCCGCCAGCCATCGCCGCTCGCGTGCATCGCTTGGTTCGTGCCCGCGCCATCGCCGCCTGGGGGTACAACAAGACCGGCCGATAGGCACGCGAACATTGTCGTGAGCATCGTTGCCCATCCCCCACCACGGACGCCGCCGGGCGAGCGATGCGACGGGACGGACGACGACGTGTATTCTAACCTCCGCCGCGGCAGCAGCAATCACGGAAACCGCGGGCCAGGCCGCCGCCGACCCTGTGTCGGCGGAGCCACGACTGAAAGGCTAGACGCCGCCTCACCCGTACCCACCAACCCTTCTATCTCCCGCCCGCCTGTCGCCGCAGGCGGCAGGCGGGCGGGAGACAGAAGGGGAAA
>CAZXYZ010000077.1:0-54026 GCA_964645045.1 uncultured Pirellulaceae bacterium
CTAGCCTTTCAGTCGTCGCTCCACCGACGCGGGGTCGGTGGCGGCGTCCGCGGCTCTGTCGTGGTTGCTGTTGCCCTGGTGGGTGGTAGAATCAAGTGCTGATCGGCCCGTCGCGGCGATCCGCCACGATGAGGCACGAACCAACGGGTCGACCGAAGCGGCGTTTGCGTCCAGGGGGATGGTTGGTCTGTCTCGTCGCCGCTCGGTCACCCGAAACGTTCGGCGAGACGAGCGGCGATGCAGCGTACGTTGACGGACAATCTTTTTCTTGCTTCAGCGGGAGACCCGCACATGCGTGCTTCGTCCGTTTCCGCCACACCCAAGCGGTTTCGTTTTCCGCTTCGAGGGATGCTCATCGCGGTGTTCCTGCTTGCCGTGTTGTTG
Source organism: uncultured Pirellulaceae bacterium (assembly GCA_964645045.1). Classification (GTDB taxonomy): domain Bacteria; phylum Planctomycetota; class Planctomycetia; order Pirellulales; family Pirellulaceae; genus Anammoximicrobium. The sequence continues at coordinate 385 of CAZXYZ010000077.1, forward strand.
ATGATCGGAAACCAGGAGCGACGGATCCAGGAGTTGCATCGCGAACTGCGTCAGCTCGAATCAGAGCATCAGCGACTGACTAAGGATTACGTGACTTGAAGGCACTCGTCCGCAACCCGCCGGTCCGCATCGCCCCCTTGATGGCAAGCTTGCCGTGATGCTGCCCACGGCAGGGTCGGGGCCGATCTGGGAGCAGCAGCTTGCGTCCGTTCTTCGGGTGGCCGCGTAAGGGACTGCCGTAGCGGTCGAGCCAAAATGCCGCTCGGAGTGTCGTTCGTGCCGAGCGTCGGCGTTTCGGGCCGACCGGTGGGCCAATTCTCGTGCGGATTGTTAACTCTGCTTGTCGGCGCCGACACGGCGGAGGTATACTTTGCTTTGGAGGCCCACAAGGATACCGTCGCGATTGTGAGATGCCTAGTCCAGCGAGGAGTTGGCCGTGAAATATACCGTTTTGATCGAAGAATCGGACGAGGGCTTCGCCGTCTCCGTCCCCGGACTCCCCGGTTGTCACTCGCAAGGGGAAACCGAGGCCGAGGCCCTCGCCAACATAAGCGACGCCATTCGGGAGTATCGCGAGGTGGTCGAAGCGTTGGCCACGTCTGCCGGAGCGAGGCAGGTTGCGGTCGAGGTCTAGCCATGCCCAAACTTCCAGGCGTGAATCATCTTGACGCTGTTCGAGCGCTCGAAAAGGCTGGGTTCTGGATCGCCCGGCAGGGAAAACACATTGTCATGACTGACGGCGCGCGGGTGTTGACCATCCCCCGGCACAATCCAGTAAACGCCATCACGATGCATCACGAGTAGCGCAATGGCAAGAACCACGATCCGACGCAGCCAGCGTCTGCCACCCTACTGCATGTACTGCGGCGCGCCCGCTTCCGTACAGAAGAACAGGCGTTTTGCAGCAACTAACTGGTTTGCCTTCCTGTTCAACGTTGGAAGTCCCGTGTTCCCCGTTCCGGACATTATCTCGAATCCGCTCGGTGAGGCCGCAAGAGAAATCGGTGACAATTCGGTAGTGATCCCAGTCTCGCTCTGCAGCAAACACAAAAACCATTGGATGTGGCGCAGCCTCGCAGCAGTCTCGATTGTACTACTTTGGGTCGTAGTCTCCCTCGCAATACTGGTGTTCAAGCCGGAAGCAATGACCGCGACGACCTCGCTGATTGGCTTGGGTTTGTATTCGGTCGCGTCGGTTGTGCTTCTCGTCGTGGTGACCAAGCTCACGATTCGCGTCAGACGAATCCGCTCTCCGGCAGTACTTTTGGCAGGGCTTTCTCCTCGGTTTGTCGAAATGCTCGCTGAACCCTTGAAGGATGGTTGCGTTTCCCGGCGCCGTTTCCGCTGGGTTATCGCTGTCGTTTTCTGCTCGGAGAGCGTTGAGGTCGCCCGCCATGCGAAACGCTCTCGCCGTTTACACTTCGAAGCCTTCGCTTAAAGGCCGGAAGCTGGCTGAGATTGCGCACGAGCACGGGATTCAACTTCGGTTCATGGCCCTCGGTGGCTACATTCTCAGCCCGCCCGGGGAGGCTGAGGGTACGCCACTGGCAAGCGTCTTTGGCGGGGCGCTGCTGCTGATCGGTGCGTTCGAGTCGGATTCCGAAAGGCTTGCTGAATTCGACAGGCTCATTGGCCTCGGCGACCGAGAGCCAATTGCAGCGATGCTGAATGCTGGCGAGCTTCCTTGGTGCGAACTCTACACCGGGCGCTACAATTACCAAAAGCTGATTGAAAGAAAGCCGGAGGAAAAACCCAAGGTCGACGGCTCAGTTCCCAAGACGCAATTGGCGGCACTCAAAGCTTCCAAGACGCGGTACATCATCTACAACCAATCACGCCGGAAGAACGGCGGTCAACTGATGACGCGGCTTGCTGACATTCTCGCGAGTGCGACCGGAGGTATCATTGCGGACTATCAGCGATAGCGTGGCTGCACGACCGAAGTGCATAACAGCGCGGTGAACCCAAGCGGAAACGGCGGTTGGGTTCTTGACCGATGGTTGGGTTCCCGGCGCCGTTTCCGCTGGGTTACCGCTGTCGTTACGTGCCATCGGGTGCGCGGGTCTGGAGTGGCGACGTGAATTGGCTCGTGGGCTCGGGCGGTGGTGTTTAGGCGTCCGCAATTGGGATGGGGGGATTGGCTCCACGTGGCAGCAGCGTGCTGCCGATGGCGGTAATTCGAGGCTCCGCGCGTTGGCCGCTGGCAACCATTGATCGGCGTGACGGCGTGTCGACGGGCAGTCGAGGGACTCACCGCCGGCCCCGCGTCGGCGGAAGGGTGACAGGCAGGCTAGAGAGGAAGCCTCGAAAAATCCACCCCTTCCCTCTCCCTTCCGCCGCCTGCGGCGGCGGAAGGGAGAGGGAAGGGGTGCGTTGGGACGGCTGACGCGGCAGCTACGCTGGACGAATGGCCCTTGGCTCACCATAATACGGGCCATGTCGTCCTATTCCGCTTCCTGACGTTATTGCGAGGATCGTGCCATGGACAAAAAGCGTTTCGAATGGGTGCTTCTAGGCGTGAGTTGCTACGTGGCGCTGCTGGTCACCGGCTGTCAAAGCCAGACGCCACCACCTGGCGGTTCGGGTGCCAACATCACGGCCGCCGACCAACTCGACGCGGGCCCTGTCACGTCCGACGCTGCGGCTGCAGCGCCAGCCGAACCCGCCGCCAGCGAACCTTCTGCCCCGGAAAGCCCGTCGAAAATGAGCATTGAGAAATCCGCTTTTGGAAAGACCGCCGACGGTGTCGAAGTCGATTTGTATACCCTGACCAACGCCAAAGGTGCGGTCCTGAAAATGACCAATTTTGGTGCCATCGTCGTATCGCTCGAAGTCCCCGACCGCGACGGCAAGCGGGCGAACGTCAACATGGGCTTTTCCACGTTGGACGGTTTCCTGGACAAGACGCCTTACTTTGGCTCGACGGTCGGCCGCTACTGCAATCGGATCGCGGGCGGCAAGTTCACGTTAGACGGCAAAGAGTATACGCTGGCCACGAACGATAACGGCAAGAACCATCTGCACGGCGGCAACGTGGGCTACAACAAAGTCGTCTGGAACGCGGAACCGTTCCAGAGCGATTCGGGCGTGGGGATCAGATTTACGTACCTGAGCCAGGACGGCGAAGAAGGTTATCCGGGCAATCTGGACGTCACGGCCGTCTATACGTTGACCAACGACAACGAGTTGGCGGTCGAGTTCACGGCCAAGACCGACGCGCCGACTCCGGTCAACTTGACGAACCACTGCTATTGGAACCTGGCCGGCGCCGGCTCGGGGACGATCCGCGGGCACGAGCTGATGATCGACGCCGACAAGTACCTGCCGGTGGACGCCGGCCTGATCCCGACCGGCGAATTGGCAGACGTCGCCGGTACGCCGCTGGACTTTACCAAGGCCGAGAAGATCGGCGCGCGGCTGGACCAAATCAAGGCCGACCCGGTCGGTTACGATCACTGCTTCGTCCTGCGGGGCGAGGCCGGCAAGATGCATCTGGCGGCCAAGGTCAAAGATCCCGGCAGCGGCCGCGTGATGGAAATCCACACCACGCAGCCGGCCCTGCAGTTCTACAGTGGCAACTTCCTGGACGGCAAGCCGGAGAACAACAACTACAACCAGTACGACGGTTTCTGCCTGGAAACCCAACACTATCCCGACTCGCCGAACCACGCCAATTTCCCCAAGACGATCCTCCGCCCCGGCGAGACGTTCCAAGAGAAGACCGTACACAAGTTCTACGCCGAGTAGCAGGAGGCGGATTAAGCGGACTGCGCGGGACGATGTTGTGCCGCACGCGGTTGAGGATGGCACGAGCCAATGCCAACGGCGTGCGGGGGCATCAACGTCGGGTTGATGTTCCTGACAAAGAGCCCGGCGGTGGTATTCCCCGGCCAGTTACTGGGCTTTGCGCTGAACGTCGCTGTCAACATCGTGCTGCTGCTGGCCGGGCCCTTGATACTGGTCTTGCTTGCGGTGATCTATACCGGGCCCCGGTCAGCGGACCGCGTTCTGAGGCTGGCCAGGGCAACGTGAGCCCAAAACACTTCATTGTCGAGCCGCGGGAGGACATAGATCGCATCGGGAAATGATCCACGTTCAACTTGCTGGCGCGGTCGTCTGTTAGTCGGCTTCAGCCGACTCCCCGTTTGCCACCAGCTTCAGCTGGTGGGAGCGGTTGCGACAGGCTGTTTCCAAGAGCCGGCTTCAGCCGGGCTTCTCGAACCGGGTTTCAACCGAATGACCGACTTGGGGAAGCCTCAACTTTTGCAAGGAACGTCTCAAGACATGACGAGAAGTCCGGCGGAAGCCGGCTACGCGGGCGAGCCACCTCGCTCTCCACCAACTGAAGCTGGTGGCAGACGGTGAGCCGACTAAAGTCGGCTAACCAAGAACACATAACGCGTCCCCAAGGAGACCGTCAGATCGGGATGCCGATTTCGCTCGCGCTGCTACGGCCGGGATTTCCACTCCAGCGTGGATTGGGCCGGTGCGGACGCGGCGGCGGGCTGAGTGCTGGCTTGGGCTGAGGCAACCACGGTGCCGGTGGCGGGCGTAGTGCCCGGCGCGGGTGTCGCCGGTGGCAGTTGGGCGATTTCGATGGGCGAGCCTGCGGGAACGAAGCGCGCGGGCTCGGCGGCCGCGCCGCTGGTGGTCGCGTCATTCACCGGCATCCCGCTCAGACGCAGCGCCGAGCCGGACGCGGGCGTTGACGCGGAGGCGTTTTTTGTCGCACTTGTCCCCGCTTGATACGATGCGGGCTGCACGCCGGAGGCCGCAGGCGAGGCCGCCGGGGTATTCGTGGTTCCCGCCGAGCTGGCCGTTTTTCCGGACGGCTGCCATGCGCCATCGGTGCCATTGGTGTTCGTGCTGGACGTCATTTTCCCGCTCGTCGCCCCCGCGGGTGGCGCTGCTGCCGGGGCAGTCGTCGCGCCGGGCATGGCGGGCGTAGCCGTCTGCGGGGGCGCACCACGATTGTAGTAATTTCCGGAAGCGTTGAATTGATTCGTCGAAGGCGGCGGAACTCGAGCCGAGCCGAACGGCGCGAGCGTATTGAACGACGTCTGGGAACTCTTGCACCCTGTCAGAGCGACGGTGGCGATCACACAGGCGACAAGCCATTTCATTGGCAGATTCCTTTCCGCCAAACGCACGTTGGACAAGACGGCAACTAGGCGAGGTGCTACATTACCGATCGGCGTTTCCGCCACCAAGATCATTTTGGCGAAAAATTATGACTTTCCAGTACCCGGCTCATCCCAACACGGGTCGCACGGACCCTTTCGTTGGCCCCGATGGAAAAAACCCGTTTGCCGACAGCCATGCGCCGTCGCCGCTAGCATCGGACAATCCTTACGCGGTTCCCGGGGGCGACGATAGCACCTCGTATCGGCCCGTCTACGAAGCGGTCTTCCCGCACCGCGGACGCACGGTGTACTGGTTGGGTGTCTCCGGCAGCGTCTGCGTCGCTGCCGCCGCGATATCCGCGGGCGCGCTGTGGGCAATTCCCAGTGCGGCTACGACGGTGGCGGGTGCATTTAGCCCCGTCCTGATCATCGCCGCCTTGATCTTGGGAGGAACCGCCTGGATGCTCGGTCGCCACGATATGCAGGCCATCCGCTGCGGGGCGATGGATCCCGCCGGGATGAAAATGACTCGGCAGGGGCACCGGCTGGGATGGGTCAGCACACTGATCGCCGTCGGGGTGATCGCCACGTTTGTTGCCAGCTTGGCCCGGCGATAAAGTCTCCCCCTTGATCCAGTGGCGGAGATTGGGGAACATATCGGGCAAAGACACTGCTTTGTCCGCGGGATGGCTGCACGTCCGTCAGGTCGCCGAACCAACCTCAGAGATGATCATCAGCACCATGAACCATCCAAGCACTTTGCGAACGCGGAAATGTCGTGGACCGGCGGGCTTACGCCGGCCGTTCGCCAGCATCATCCTTCCAAGTCTTTTGCGAACGCCAAAATCCTTCGTGCTTATCCTCGCGGCAATCGGATCCTGCTCGCTGCTGGCGGTTGTTCCTGCCCTGCCGCCCGTGTCGGGGGCCGACGAGGCTGGAAGCCCTGAACCCGCCGGCAAACTGCCGCCGCTGAGACCGCTCAAGGTGGACAAGTCCGCGCCGCTGTTGCTCGATGAACCGGCGGCCAAGGAAGTCAAAGATCAGGCGTTCTTGAGGATCAACGAAGCCTGCTACGTTTGCCACGGAAACTATCGCGAAGAACCGATGGCCGTCAGCCACGCCAAGCAGGACGTGAGTTGCATGGAATGCCACGGCCCGTCGCTGGCGCATCGCAACGACGAGGATAACATCACGCCGCCGGACAAGATGTATGCCCTGACAAAGATCGAGGCCGGTTGCCAGGCCGACTGCCACGACACCCACGACGTTCCGGCACGCGAGGTTCTGAAACGCTGGCAGGAACGCTGTCCGGGGAAGTCCGATTTCTCGCAGGTCGTCTGCACGGATTGCCACGGCTTTCACCGCTTGCCCCGGCGCACGGTGCAATGGGACAAGGAAACGGGCAAGCTGTTGAGGCGGGAGCCCAAGAAGGAAGCTCCCACGCAACCTCCTTCGCCCGCTACAACCGGCAATTGACGATCGGCATTTCCAGGATCGCCGAAGCGCCCAGCGCCTCGAGCCGCTCCATCACTCCGATGACGTTCTTGCGTGGCACCATAACCCGCACGGCGCACCAGTTGGGGTCTTCCAGCCGGCTGACCGTAGGCGACTTGAAGCCCGGCGTGATCTGCTCGGCTTCCGCCAATTTCGCGACGGGGACATTGTACTCCAACAGCGAATACGCTCGGGCGATCACGACCCCTTCCAGCCGCCGCACCACGCGATCCGCCACGTCGCCCAACCGCCGTTGGCGATTCTGGATCAGCACCGTCTCGTATTGACCGAGTTCGTCCAGAATCCGCAAGCGGTTGGCGGCCAGCGTGCTGCCCGTCTCGACCAGATCGACGATCGCATCGGCCACGCCCAATGCAATCATCACCTCGACCGACCCCGAAACGGGGACCAAGTGGACTTCGGCCTGGTGCTGCCGCAAGAACTGCTCGGTGATCCGCGGAAAACTGGTCGCCACGCGGTGACCGCCCAGCTGGCCGGGCGACGTGTAGGCGGAATCTTCCGGCACGCACAGAGCCAAACGGCACCTGCCGATACCCAGCGCCAGCCGGGTTTCCACGTCGGCGGCGGTCTCGCCAATCAGGTCGCTGCCGGTGATCCCCATGTCGACCGCGCCTTCCGCACACAGCACGGGAATGTCGTCGGTGCGCAGGAACGTCACTTCGATCGGCATTTCGCTGACGCGGGCGAACAGGTTGCGTTCCTGGCGGCTGAAGCTCAACCCGGCCTGTTTCAACAGTTCACCGGCCAATTCGGACAAGCGTCCCTTGCTGGGTACGCCGATACGCAGGTTACTCATGGGTACGCGAAGCCTTTTCATCCAGACCTGAAATCCCAAACCGGCGGCCCAACTCGGCCTCGACGTCACTCAGCCGAGTGTCGCGGTGGGCCAGCATGACCAGCAGATGGTAGATCACATCCGCGGCTTCGGCCACCAGATGCCGCCGCCCGTCGTCGCCGGGCTCGCCGGCCGCCTCGACCACTTCCCGAGCCTCCTCCAAGATCTTGCCGCCGATCTTATCCACGCCGCCACGAAACAGCGACGTGGTGTAGGACCGCTCCGGCGGATGGGCCTTGCGGTCCTCGATGACTTGCATCAGCCGCGACAGCACGGAATCGTTCGCACACATGGCCAGCCCTTGATGGATTGGTGGAAAACCCGAAAACGGAGCGGAAACGCCAATACTGTAAAAGGACTGCCGCTTCCTGGCAATGACCATGACACCGTCCCTGTGCATTTCGTCGGCATTCGCATATAACTACAGGCGATTCTACGCACCGCCCTTCGGCCACTCCTCGTCCGAGCCGCCAGAGAGCTTGTCGCACAAAACGAAGGAACCCAATGAAGCCAAGCCCAACGAGTAAGAAAGTTCTCTTGACGAGTGTATGCCGCCCCCTGGGGCCCGAGTACGGCGATGCGCCGTCCGTCGGGTACGAGTTGCTGTACCGGCAAGTGGCCCTTGCCCAAGGTATTTTCAGTCCGCGCACCGTGAACATCCAGTATTCGCTGGAGTATATCGCGGAAAACCTCGACACGCCGACGGTGGTGTTGCAGTACCCGTCGAAACGCGAGTTTATCAAGGAACTCAAGAAGGGTTACGATTACGTTGGGATCTCGTTCCTGATGGCGATTTTCCACAAGGCGAAGGACATGGTCGCCTTGGTCCGCAAGTACGCGCCTAACACCAAGATCATCCTCGGCGGCTACGGCACGATTCTGAGCGACGAAGAGCTGGCACCCTACGCGGACTACATCTGCCGCGAGGAAGGGGTCGGTTTCATGCGCCGGTTGTTGGGCGAGCCGGAACTTCCGCTGCCGTACAAGCATCCGCTGATCGTGGGCGATTTGAAGTTGTTTGGCTTGAACGTCTCGAAGACCGGCAAAATTTTTGCCGGATTGGGCTGCCCCAACGGCTGCGATTTCTGCTGCACTTCGCACTTCTTCAAACGCAAGCACATCCGGCTGCTGCCCACCGGCAAGGACATCTTTGACGTCGTCGAGCGATACCACCACATGGACCCCAGCCTCGTCTTCCTGATCATCGACGAGGACTTCCTGCTGAACAAGAAACGGGCCATGGAGTTCCGCGATTGCGTCGTGAAGAGCGGTAAGCCGTTGTCGATTTTCGCCTTCGGCAGCATCAAGGCGCTCAGCCAGTACACGGTCGAAGAAATCCTGGAAATGGGCATCGACGGGGTTTGGATCGGGTACGAAGGGACGCGGTCCAATTACGCCAAGCAGCAAGGACGCCCCACCGAGGAGATCTTCACGGAGTTCCGCGAGCACGGCATCACGATTCTGGCATCGATGATCCTTGGATTCGACTATCAGACGCCGGAGGTCATTGCGGAGGAGTTGGACGGGTTGCTGCAGCTCAAGCCGTCGCTGAGTCAGTTCCTGATCTACGGTCCCGTGCCCGGTACGCCGTTCAACGCCCGGGTGATGAAAGAAAACCTCCTGCACCAAGAGTATATCGACGATCCCGAGCTGCTGTACCGGCGGGCCGACGGGTTTACCACCACGATGAAACACCCGACGCTTTCTGCCACGCAGATCGAGGATTTGCAGCGCGGGTGTTTCGACCAGGATTTCCAGCGGCTGGGCCCGAGTATCTTCCGCGTCCTGGAGAGCCGCCTGCTGGGCTACCAGAAGCTCAAGAACTCGCCGAACCCGCTGCTGCGTAAGAAGGCCGAAATTTACGCCGACGACCTGCGTGTCGCGGCGCCGGTCTTTCTCGCGGGCCGGCTGCTCGGTCCCAACGCCGCCGTGCGGAAGTGGATCGGCGACTTGGAGCAGCAGATTTACGCCGAGCTTGGCCGTCCCACGCTCCTGGCACGCAGCCAGTCCGTGCTGGCCGTCGGGGCCGCGGCGTGGACTTGGCTGAGGTTAAAGCTGGACCTGTTCCAGCATCCCAAACTGGGGCGAACGGCCTATCGGATGCCGGCCAAACGCTGGAACGATTTCCAGCTCTGGGAGTCAATCCCCCAGCAAATCGCGACTCCTGACCTCGCCATCAGCGTGGACCTGCAGCACGCCAAGAAGCAGGTCTGGCTGCGGCTGAGCGGGGCGCTCTCGGCTGCCAATGCGAAAGGTCTGGGCCAGCGTCTGCACGACTCCTTGGCCCGCAGCAAGAGCCGACTCGTATTGGATCTGACGAAACTCCACTGGGACCAGACGGAAGACCTGCGTCCCCTCCGGGAAAAACTCGCCGCCTATCGTTCCCGGATCCGCGTGGTTTTGCCGACGTTGCAGGCGGCGCATCCCGAACTGCTGCTGCTGGCCAGTATGTTCCATCACTACCACAGTTGACCCAACGGCGGACGACTCGAAAATAATGCAGAAACGGCACCCTTGGAGAAACGTCGCCGCCGGCTGGCCATGACCTTGTCACCGGCGGGCGGCAATTCGACACCGATGAACTCCTCCGACCTCCCCTCGACGGAAACCGCCTCCGAGCGGTCGTTTCTCGACTGCTGGTATCTGACGGGTGCCACCGCCAGCGGCAAGACCGGTGTGGGCCTGGTACTGGCCGAGCGGATCGGCGCCGAGATCATTTCTCTGGATTCGATGGCCCTGTACCGCGAGATGGACATCGGCACGGACAAGCCGACGCCCCAGCAGCGTCAGCGCGTACCCCATCACCTGCTGGACGTGCTGTCGCCGCAGGACGAGTTCAGCGTCTCCAACTACCTGGATGCCGCGCGCCGCATGGTGGCCGAAATCCGGCAGCGCGGACGCGAAGTCCTGTTCGTCGGCGGCACGCCGTTGTACCTCAAAGCCCTGCTGCGCGGAATTTTTCGCGGTCCGCCGGCGGACTGGGAGTTCCGCCGCGAGGTCGAAGAAGAGCTGGTCCAGGTGGGCTTGCCGGCGCTATACCAGCGGCTGCAACAAGTCGATCCGCTGTCGGCCGCCAAACTGCACCCGCATGACAAGCGGCGGATCATCCGCGCGCTGGAGGTCTATCGCGCCACCGGGCGTCCGATCAGCCATCTGCAGACCCAGTTCGAGGAAGGCCGCCCGGCGGACCGCTGCCGCGTGTTTGTCCTCAGCTGGCCCCGCGAGTTGCTGCACCAACGGATCAATCGCCGCGTCGAAGCGATGTTCGCCGCCGGGTTTGTGGACGAAGTCCGCGGATTGCTGGACCGCCACGGTGAACTCAGCCGCACGGCGCTGCAAGCGGTCGGTTACCGCGAGGTGATCGAACACCTCCGCGGCCAACGGGACTTGGCCGCGACGATCGAGGCGGTCAAAGCCCGCACCCGGCAATTCGCCCGCCATCAAGAGACCTGGTTCCGCAGCCTGAGCGAATGCCGCTTCGTGCCGCTGCAAGAGGGATGCTCGCACGAAGAAGTCAGCGAACAGATCCTGCGGATGAGCGAGGGATCCAAGTAGGCCACCCATCCCTGTGACGGTGCTGTTTTCTGGAAAATCGCCACGTCGGGCCTGGTTGGAGTTCACGCTTTAGCGTGTTTTTTTCGGCGGGCATAGCCCGCCTGACACGCTAAAGCGTGGACTCCAGCAAGGTGAGCACCTGCCCGGTCCACCCTACGTCGCGTGTTCTTCCCAGTCCAGCGTCCGGCTCACGGCGCGGGTCCAGCGGGCGCAGCGCCGCTGACGGTCTTCGGCGGCCATCTGCGGGCGGAATTCGCGGTCCAAGGCCCAATTCTGCGCGATGTCGTCCAAGCCGTTCCAGTAGCCGACGGCCAAGCCCGCGAGATACGCCGCGCCCAGGGCCGTCGTCTCTGCGACCACCGGTCGGCGCACGGCCGTGTCCAGGATGTCCGCTTGGAACTGCATCAACAGATCGTTCACCGACGCGCCGCCGTCCACCTTCAGCATGTCCAGCCGCAGGTCCGCGTCGCGTTGCATGGCATCGAGCAGGTCGCGGGTCTGAAACGCCATCGACTCGAGTGCCGCCCGGGCCAGGTGGCCCGCCGTCGTGCCGCGCGTGACGCCGAACACGGCGCCGCGTGCGTAGGGGTCCCAATGCGGTGCGCCCAGGCCCGTAAACGCCGGCACGATCACGACGCCATCGCTGTCCGGCACCGTGGCCGCCAAGGACTCGACCTCGGCGGAACTGCGGATCAGTCCCAGGCCGTCGCGCAGCCACTGGACCACCGCGCCGGCGATGAAGACCGAACCCTCCAGGCAATACGTGATCCGGCCGTCCAGTCCCCAGCCGATGGTGGTCAAGAGGTTGTTCTGCGATCGCTTCGGCTGGTCCCCTGTGTTCATCAACATGAAACACCCGGTGCCGTACGTGTTCTTGGCTTCGCCCGGCGCGAAGCACGCCTGGCCGAACGTCGCCGCTTGCTGGTCCCCCGCGTCGCCGCCGATCATGACCGGCGCCCCGAACCATTCCGCCGCCGTCTCGCCGAAGCGATGGCTGGACGGCAGCACCTCCGGCAACATCGCCCGCGGGATGTCCAACACGTGCAGCAACTCGTCGTCCCAATCCAGCGTCTGCAGGTTGAAAACCAGCGTCCGGCTGGCGTTGCTGACGTCGGTCACGTGACGCCGGCCGCCTGTCAGCCGCCAGATCAAGAACGAGTCCACGGTACCGAACAGGACCTCGCCGCGTTCGGCCCGCGCCCGCACGCCGTCGCTCTGATCCAGCAGGTATTTTATTTTGGTGCCGGAGAAATAAGCGTCGATCACCAGCCCGGTTTTTTCGCGGAACACCGGTTCGAGGCCGTCGGCTTTCAGCCGTTGGCAGATCTCCGCACTGGCCCGGCTCTGCCAGACCATCGCGTTGGCCACGGGTTGGCCGGTGTCGCGGTCCCACAGGATGGTCGTTTCCCGTTGGTTGGTGACGCCCACAGCCGCCAGGTCCGCGGCCGAAACGCCGGCCGCCTCTAACGCCCGCTTGGCCACCGCCAACTGTGACGACCAAATGGCCTCGGGGTCGTGCTCGACATGTCCCGGACGCGGTAGGATCTGCGCGAATTCCTCCTGTGCGGAACCGACGGCTTGTCCGTCGTGTCCGAACACGATCGCACGGCTGGAAGTGGTACCTTGGTCGAGGCCGAGCACATATTTGGTCATGGCGTTTCTCCGCGCGTGGGCTTCCAATTTGCAGTGCGGTGCCTGGTCACCGCTTTTGCAGGAAGCTCACCGCAAAAAAACGACAGCTTCGCCGCTTGCGGGAAACCAAAGCGGTGACCAGGCACCGCACTCCAAAAACGGGCGCACCGCGTGCATGTTCTATAACCGAAGTTCCCGCTCGGAGCCAGCCCCCGGTTCCCCCAACTCCGGAATCGCCGACAACACGTGACGCACGGCGGCCACCGACAGGCTGTTGCCGACCAGTTGCCAAGCCTTGCGCAATGCCAAATCGTCCGGCAAGCGGTAGTCCGTAGGAAAACAGAGCAGCCGCAGGATCTCGGCGGGCGAGAACCGCCGCACGCCGCGCGGGGTCGCCAGGTACGAGCCGCTACGGACGACACTGCCGCCGTAGCTGGACGTGAAGCAATGGGGTTCGGATAGCGGGTCTTCCGCGTCCACCACGTGGATTGCACCGCGATACTGCTCCTGGAAATCCGCGGGCATCCACAGGGCCTCTGCCGGCTGGGCGTCCTGGATCTGCCGCACCGCAAAACGCCATGCCTTGGGGCCGGAGACTCGGAGCTCACTCGGATCGTTCCGATTTCGCAGGTCCCCTGTTCTGGATGCCACCAAATAGAACCGGGGCCGCCGATTCGGTACGCCCAACTGTGTCGGACACAAGACCTGCTCGTGGACTTGATAGCCACACCCATCGAGCATCGCTCGCAGCCGTTGGTGCGATTGCGAATCGCAAAAGCCCTCCACATTTTCCAATCCGACGTACGCCGGGCGAAGTTCGGCAATGCGTTCGATCACGGCCAGCAGCCCTTGCGCGCGATCATCACGGAGGTCCAGCTGCCGGCCGCGGCTGGTGTACGGCTGACACGGAGGCGACAGCCACCACAGATCGACCGCCAGGTCGCGATACCAGCCTGCCGGCAAACTCTCGATCGTCCGGACGTGAAGGGGAGGGGACGAGAAATTCTGCCGGTACGCGGACAAGGCGACTTGATTGATGTCCACTGCCGCCACAATCCGGGCGCGATCGTCCACCGCTGCGGCGCAGCCGCCGATGCCGCAGAACAGTTCGAGAACTCGCAGGCGGTGAGGCATGGGTTGGCTCGACGGAAAGGGCTCAGACGTACAGAATTCAATGTTCGCGGTCGATCGACCAACTAAATGGTAAGCCGCATGCCCGCGAAAATTGAATTCTGTACGTCTGAGCCCGGCGCCGCTACTACTCCACTGTCACGCTCTTGGCCAGGTTCCGCGGCTTGTCCACGTCGCAGCCGCGCAGGACGGCGATGTGATAGGCCAGCAGTTGCAGGGGGACAATCGTTGTGAAGGGCTGCAAATACTCTTCGGTCGGCGGTGTGTAGATCACCTCGTCCGCCAGGTCCCCGATCCGGTCGTCGCCCTCGGCGGTAATCGCGATCACGGGTCCGCCGCGAGCCTTGATCTCTTCGACGTTGGACATGACTTTGTCGTAGATCGCTCCCGGCGGCATGATAAAGACGCTGGGGGTTTGCTCGTCTACAAGCGCGATCGGGCCGTGTTTCATTTCCGCCGCGGGGTAGCCTTCGGCGTGAATGTAACTGATTTCCTTCAGCTTCAGCGCCCCTTCTAACGCGGTTGGGAAATTATGCTGGCGGCCCAAGTACAGAAAGTTCTCGCAGTGGCAGTACCTGGCCGCGATGCGCCGGACTTCGTCGTTGACTTCCAGCGTCTCGCGGACCAATTCCGGCAGGCGGCGGAAACCTTCGATGGTTTGCCGGCCGGCTTGGTAACTGAGGTGCCGCATGCGGCCGAAATACAGGCCCAATAGCGCCAGCACAAGGCACTGGGCCGTGTAAGCCTTGGTCGAAGCCACGCCGATCTCCGTCCCGGCGTGCAGGTAGATGCCGCCGTCCGCCTCCTGCGCGATCGAACTGCCCACGACGTTGCAGATGGCCAGCGACGGGTGGCCCTTGCGTTTCATTTCGCGCATCGCCGCCAGCGTGTCCGCCGTCTCGCCGCTTTGCGTGATCGCAAACACCAGCGTCCCCTGGTCCAGCGGCGGATTGCGGTACCGCAGTTCGCTGGCGTATTCGACTTCGACCGGCAGCCGCGCCATGTCTTCGATCAGGTACTCGCCCACCAGCGCGGCGTGCCAGCTGGTGCCGCAGGCGGTCAGCAGGATCCGGTCGATGCGGCGCACGTCCTGGGCCGACAGGTTCAAGCCGCCAAACACGGCCGTCGCATCCTCCGGGTTCAGCCGGCCGCGCATCGCGTTGGCCAGCGACTCGGGCTGTTCGAAAATCTCCTTCAGCATGTAGTGCGGAAAATCGCCGATTCCGAGATCGGCTTCGGCGGCCTCCAGCTGATGGATGTGCGGCCGAATGCGTCCCTGTTCGCGATGGCTCACCCGCAGCCGGTCGGCGGTGATGACCGCCAGTTGGTGGTCGGCCAGGTAGATGATCTTGTCGGTCACACCGATCAGCGGCGACGCATCGCTGGCGACGAAATGCTCGCCCTGGCCGATGCCGATCACCAAGGGGCTGCCCAGCCGAGCCGCGACCAGCACGTCGGGGTACTCGCGGAACATGATTGCCAAGCCGTAGGTCCCTTTGAGCCGTGCCAGGGCCGCTTTGACGGCCTTGCCAAGCACTTCGTGCGGATCGCTCGAACTCAGATCCGCCGCGGTAACCTTGCCCAGGCACGAATCGATCAGATGCGCAACCACCTCGCTGTCCGTGTCTGATTGGAATCGATAGCCCTCGATTTCGAGTTCATCTTTCAGTGTCTGGTAGTTTTCGATGACGCCGTTGTGGACCAGCGCCAGGACCCGATCGCCGCCCAAGTGCGGGTGGGCGTTTCGTTGCGTCGCCGGCCCGTGCGTCGCCCAACGCGTATGTCCAATGCCGGTGCCGCCAACGAGGGGACACTGCTCCAGGGCCCCCGCCAACACGTCGATTCGTCCGGCGGTCTTGGTGACCGCCAAATCGCCGTCCCCGGTCAGCGTCGCGATGCCGGCGCTGTCATACCCCCGGTACTCCAGACGCCGCAGCCCTGCCAGCAAAAATTCCGCCGCGTTCCGTGGTCCCACGTATCCAACGATTCCACACATGGCTTCCCTGCCTTTTCCTGGTTCCGACGCCCAACGTCCCTGACTGCGAGAGGGGTGAGAATGTTAACCGTTTGACGGCCTGATGCGAAGGCCGAAATAGGCCTGACTTGGGAGATGCGGCAAATGGGATTGGCTGGGAGAGATGGGCCAACCAGACATTGCTGCTAATTGCACTTCCGCTGTCGGCTTGCAACACACGTCAAGACCGCTATCATCTTAGCCTGTGTCGGGTCGCAGACGGCCGTGGACGGGAGTCTCGCGAACGCGACTTCCTGACGAATTGCCGGAAATCCCCCAGCTTGTCTTTCGGAGTTCGCACGCGCATGAAATTGGGCCTGATCAATTCCGCTTGGGTGCAGACCGGCCAACCGACTTCGTATGGGCTGCGGAAGACCAAAGAACTCGGCTTCGACACGGTCGATATCTTCGTCGATCCTTTGGATATCGGCGTCAAGGAGCGGCGACTGATCAAGGATGAGTGCGACCGGCTGGGCCTGCCGATCGTCTCGCTGTGCTGTGTCGCGGTGGGGTTGATCGATTTCAATCCGAGCGTGCAGCGATTCCACGTCGATCGCGCTAAGGCTTACCTGGACTTGGCTTACGAGTACCAGGCAAAGAACGTGTTGCTGGTGCTGGGCGAATACGTTTGGAACCAGGAAGTGATCGCACCGACGGAACAATGGCGGACGGGCGTTCGCAATTGCCTGCTGTTGGGCGAGCATGCGGCCGATTTGGGACTGAAGATCGCCCTGGAACTGGAGCCGTTCAAGTTGTCGCTGCTAAATTCGGTGGACAACATGGTTCGGTTCATCGATGACTGCGGCCACGAGGCAATCCGAGCCAATATCGACATTTCGCATTTGGTCCTCGCTGGTGAACCTCCGGAAGCGATACGCCGGCTGCGAGACAAGGTGATTCACGTCCATATCTCCGATTGCGATGGCCGAGTGCATGGCGATCTGCCGCCGGGCCGAGGCGTGGTGCAGTTCGAACCGTATCTGCAAGAGATCAAGGACCTGGATCTGGACGGCGTCATCTCCATCGAGTTGGAGTATTCACCGGAGCCGGACATGATTGTGGAGTGGGTAACCGAGGCATACCAAGTGACGGATCGGCTGATGCGAGCCGCCGGTCTGCGGGATAGAAAATGACAGACATCCATCAAGAGAAACGACTGGCTGCGGAACGCAGCCTGGAGTACGTCCGCGACGGGATGTGCCTGGGACTGGGTTCCGGCTCGACGGCGGCGATCATGTTGGAACGGCTCGGGCGGCGAGTGCGCGAGGGACTGCGCGTACGCGGCCTGCCGACGTCGGAAATGAGTCGTGAGTTGGCCGAGCGCGAAGGCATCCCGATCATCGGCTTTGACCAGGTGTCCCGTTTGGATTTGACGATCGACGGAGCCGACGAGGTCGATCCGCAATTGAATGTGATCAAGGGCGGCGGCGGAGCCTTGCTGCGCGAGAAGATCGTCGCCTCGCTGAGCCGCCGGGTGGTGATCATCGTCGATTCGCACAAGCAAGTGCCGCAGTTGGGCGCCTTTCCACTGCCGGTCGAGGTGGTCCAGTTTGCCTGGCAGCCGCTGGCTGAGCGGTTGAGCGAACTGGGCGTGCAGCCGGTGTTGCGTCCGGGCCGAGACGGTCGTCCGCTGGTGACCGACGAGGGAAACTATATTCTGGATTGTGCGTTCGGCCGGATCGAAGACCCCGCCGCGTTGGCCGCCCGCTTGAACGCGATGCCCGGCGTGGTGGAGCATGGACTGTTTGTCGGCCTGGCCCACACCGTGATCGTCGGACGCGGCGAGGGAACGGTCGTCATCGAACGTTGAAGTTGTATCAGATTCCCCTATTCGAGTTTCGAATTTCACCGGCGCAGCCCTTGCCTGGCGATGTCTCAAGGAGCCTTTCTATGACTTCTGCAAATCCACTGACAGACGCTCAATACGCGGCCTTTCACCGCGACGGTTACCTGTTCATTGAGAACTTTCTCGACGCCGAAGAAACCCGCTTGCTGCAGGAAGCCTGCCGGGCCGACAGCGTGCTGCAAACGCACGCCATGGGAGTCAAAGACGCGGCCGGGCGGCGGACCAACTTGTCCCTCTGGAACCATCCCGCCAACGATATCTACGGCATGATCGCCCGTAGCGAACGGATGGTAAACGCCGTCGAACAGTTATTGGGCGACGAGGTGTATCACTACCACTCGAAATTGAGCGCCAAGCAACCCCGCGTCGGCGGCGCGTGGGAATGGCACCAGGACTACGGCTACTGGTACAAGAACGGCTGCCTGTTCCCCGACATGCTCAGCGTGTTCATCGCCATCGATCCCTGCACCAAGGAGAATGGCTGTATGCAGGTGTTGCGCGGCTCGCACCTGTTGGGACGCATCGAGCACGGGTTTGCGGGCGAGCAGACGGGCGCGGACTTGGAACGCGTCGAGGAGGCCAAGAAGCGGCTGGAACTGGTGTATTGCGAGATGGAACCGGGCACGGCCTTGTTCTTCCACGGCAACACGCTGCACATGTCCGAAGCGAACCTAAGCGACAAGCCGCGTTGGGGCCTGATCTCCTGCTATAACACCAGGCACAACGATCCCTACAAGGAACACCATCATCCGCGTTACACGCCCTTGACCAAAGTGGCGGACTCGGCCATCAAGGCGATCGGAGCCAAACCCACGGAGGCGGCGCAGAAGTTCCTGATGCAGGACGAGGATGACACCACTCGCCGGCTCGAAGTGGGAGCCACGGAGAACGCATGAGCAACGCCGGCATCTCGCTCGATTTGGATTACCTGCCCCGCCTGCCGCGTCACAAGGACACGCCGATCGGCTGTATCGGCTCGGGGTTCATCATCGCCGATTGCCACTTGGTGGCGTACCGTCGGGCCGGCTTTAACCCGATCGCAATCGCATCGCGCTCGCCCGATCGCGCACGCCAGGTCGCTCAACAGCACGGCTTGCAAGCCTATGACGATTATCGAATGCTGCTGGCCGACCGCCGCATTCAAGTCGTCGACGTGGGCGTGCCGCCGGACGTGCAACTGGAAGTCATCCGCGAGATCGTCCTGCACAACGATCATATCCGCGGCGTGCTGGCTCAGAAGCCGCTGGGGATGAACTACTCCGAAGCGGTCGAGGTGGTGCGTTTGTGCGAGGAAGCGGGTATTACGCTGGCCGTCAACCAGAACATGCGCTATGACCAATCCGTGCGGGCCTGCAAGTGCCTGCTGGATCGCGGGGACCTGGGCGCGCCGGTCTTTGCCAGTATCGACATGCGGGCCATCCCGCACTGGATGCCCTGGCAACAGCGGCTGGGCTGGGTCACGCTGCGGATCATGTCCATTCACCACTTGGACGCTTTCCGCTACTGGTTCGGCGATCCGGTGCGGGTGTTTGCGAGCGTGCGCGAGGACCCGCGCACGGCGCGCAAGTTTCCGCACGAGGACGGGATCTGCCTGTACATCCTGGAGTACGAAAACGGCCTCCGCGCGGCGTCGTGGGACGACGTCTGGACGGGGCCGGCCTTGGAGGGCGCCGAGCAGGACATCTCGATCCGCTGGCGAGTGGAAGGGCTGGAAGGCCTGGCCCGCGGCACCATCGGCTGGCCCGACTATCCGCATCCCACGCCCAGCACGCTGGACTTCACAACCACGCGTCAACCCGGTTACTGGCTGCAGCCGCGGTGGCGCGAGGTCTGGTTTCCGGACGCCTTCGTGGGCACGATGGCCCAGCTGTTGTGCGCGTTGGAGGATGGCACCGAGCCGGAGATCGGCGGCCGGGACAACCTGAAGACGATGGCCCTGGTCGAAGCCTGCTACGTGTCGGCCCGCGAGCATCGGGCGGTCGAGATTGGTGAGATCGAAGCCTAGAGATCCCTTTCCACCGCACGCTTTCCATATAGCGGCATGTGGCGGTAATAAACCTCCAGGATCATCACGCACATCGCGGTGGTGTACAGTCGGCCGCCGGACTTGCCGTGTTCGTCGTGAAAGTACCAGCTGCCGTGCTCGTGGCCGCGACGCGACTGGGTGGTCACCAGCCGGTCCCGCAAGGTCGTGTTCCAGGCGTCCCAGCCGGCGCCTTCGTAGTGATGCAGCACCTGCGTGGCGTAGTAGTTGAAGTACATGTCCGTGCGGGACGGGCCGAGCTTGTCCAGGTAGCCCACGCCGCGGGCTAGCCGCGAGTCTTCGCGAGGCCAGCCCAGATACATCCGGGCCAGCAAGCCAACCGCCGTCGGCACCGGCACCTTGTCCGGTTTCTGGTATCCGTACACGGCTCCTCCGTCACGCTGGACGCTGTCCAGAAATTGTTCGGCCCGGTGAAAGACGTCCACGGGCACGTCCAGCCCCGCCAGACGGGCGCTTTTCAGCGCCATCAGCTGCCAACCCAGGACGGTGGTGTCACCGGGCTGGCCCGGAAAGTACCGCCAGCCGCCGGCCTCGTGCTGGGCGTGGCAGATGAAATCGACCGCAAGTTGGGCCGCAGACCGCAGGCTTTCGTCTTGAGTCATCGCGTAGGCTTCGCACAGGGCAATGGCCGCGATGCCCTGGGCGTACATCGTGCCTTCCTGCAAGTCGCCGCCCAGCGACGTGACCAGCAGGCGGCTGCGAAGGTAGTACAGCCCGTCGTCCACAACCTTTTGGTACTGGCTGCCTTCGCCCACCTCGCCCGCGCCCAGAAACGGAAGCAGGGCCAGTCCGGTTGCCGCCGTGGTCGAGCCCACGCTGCCGGGATCGCGGCACAGGCCGCCGCAGACGCCGTCGCGATGATCGAACCACCAGCTGCCGTCGGGACGCTGATGCGCGGCAATCCAGGCCAGTCCGCGGGCCACCGCGTCCTCACTGCCCGGCGTGCCGCCGCGTTGCCCGACCAGCCTGGCGCGAGCCGTTTTGGTGCGTCCTTCGAACCCGCCTCCGCTTGGAGCGTCGCTCACTACCAGCGGATCGTTCGATGTAAGTTTCCGTGGACCGGCAGCGAGTTCCGGCTCGCCCGGCCCGGCGAGCAGATGGGGCGCCGGCGCCGGGATGTTCGGAGCGTCCGGCAGCAGGGTCTCCGCCGGATCGCCCGCAACGGCGCCCAGCACGTCGTTGGGCAGCGCCGTCACCTTTGTGCTGATTTCTTCGACGAACGGCACAGGCTCGAGATCCTCGACAAACGGCAACAGCGTAACCCCGTGCGAGCCCTGCATTTCGTGCCAGACGACGAGCAGGCCCAGGACCACCAGCAGGGTGGCGTGCGCCACGAGGCTAACGAGAAAGCCCGACGCCGCGCGCAAACGAGCCGGCACGCGTAATCGCGTACCGCGAACCAACGGTCGCAGCACGGCTCGCAGCATTCGCCACAAACGTTCGAGTCGTCGAAATGGCATGGCTTCGGTTGTCATCCTCGGTCAGAAAGTCGCGTATCGCCGTATGTCGGAAACTCGCCGCCTCGGCTTGCACGTAATGGCCAGGATGGGCGAGAATTCGGGCCAAACGATGCGCGATTGGCGAAGAAGTAGCGAAAATGCCGACGGTAACAACGACTTGGTGCGGGCGGATCGGTTACAGATGATTGCTTCTAATCCGACGGGAGACTTGTGGATATGACTTCTGAGAACAACTGCGAACTGGCTGGCAAGACCGCGGTCGTCACGGGCTCGTCCAGCGGGATCGGTCGCGCCATCGCGCTCGAATTGGCTGCGGCCGGGGCCGACGTGCTGATCCACGCTCGAGCCAGCGGCGAGGCTGCGGCGGCCGTCGCCGATGAAATCCGCAGTTCCGGCCGCCAGGCGACGGTCGTGCTGGACGAATTGGCCGACCCCGCGTCGCACCAGCTCCTAGTGGATGCGGCCTGGGCTTGGCGAGGCCGCGTTGACATCTGGATCAACAACGCCGGCGCAGACGTCTTGACCGGGGCAGCGGCGGCTTGGTCATTCGAGGAGAAACTCGAACGCCTCTGGCGCGTCGATGTGGTGGCCACGATGCGGCTGTCTCGCTTGGCCGGAGTACGCATGAAACAGTCCGCCTCCGGCGCTGGACAGGCGGTCATTTTGAATATGGGTTGGGACCAGGCCGAGCACGGCATGGGCGGCGACAGCGGGGAAATGTTCGGGACGATCAAAGGCGCCGTGGCCGCGTTCACGCGCAGTCTGGCTTGCTCGCTGGCGCCCGATGTCCGCGTGAATTGCCTGGCGCCCGGCTGGATCAAGACGGCCTGGGGCGAGCATGCTTCCGAGTATTGGCAGGAGCGAGCCCGCCGCGAATCGCTGCTGCAGCGCTGGGGCACACCCCACGACGTCGCCCGCGTCGCGCGCTTCCTGGCCTCGCCAGCCGCCGAATTCATGACCGGCCAAGTGGTCCCCGTCAACGGTGGCGTTCGCCGTTGCGGAGCCGGTGGACCGTAACGCGGTCCCGCCCGGCCGTTGTGCGCTCACGCGCCGCCATTTTGAACGCATCTCGGAAATTCGAAATCCGAATTGCGAAATCCGAAACAAACTCAGAATCCCAATGCTAAATGCTCGAAACAATCGCTGCGGTCTCCGAGGTTCCGAACGGCGCCGCGAGCGACGTTTGAAACATTAGACTTTTGTTTTTTGGATTTGTTTCGGATTTCGGTTTTGAGATTTCGGATTTCGGATTTCGTTGCAGCCAGGCGATCTGTCACGATTCCGTGTCTCGTCCATGCCCCGGGTCGTGACGAGTCTCTTTTGGCTGAAAAACCGGCAGGCCGATTTTCCAGCGAATGCCGGCCAAGCGGAGCAAGAGCGTGATCAGAAAACCGATCAAGGCACTGCCGCGCACATCCGCCGACCATTGATTCACCAGCACGAACACGGTCGCTCCGACGAACGCCGCGGTCGCGTACAGGCATGTTTCGCGGCGGAACACGATCGGGATTTCATTGGTCAACACGTCGCGCAAGATGCCACCCACCACGCCGGTGATCACGCCCATCACGACCGCGGTCGACGGCGCGACTTGGAACAGGAGCGCCTTCTTGGCGCCCGCCATCGTGAAACACGCCAGCACGACGGCGTCGGCGACCAGCAGCGCCACGGTGGGCAAGTCGCGATACCGCAGCAAGCAAAACATGAGCACCGCGGTAAGGGCCGCGTTGATCACAAACCACGGCTCTTTGGCCCAGAACACCGGTACATCGCCCAGCGTCAAATCGCGGATCGTGCCCCCGCCAAAGGCCGTGACAATGGCCAACACGACCACGCCGAACAAATCCACCTGCTTGCCCCGCGCCGCCAACACGCCGGTGATGGCGGCGACGGCGACGCCAAAGTGGTCGATCACGCTTTGAGGAATGGGAAACACGCTGGGACCTCAGGGCTGGTTCGGTACTTCCGGCCGCGGCCGGTCGCCAGGCGGCAGTTCAAGTGTCGACCGCAGCGCCAGGCTGGTCTTCGTGTCGCCGCCGGTGGCCAGAAAGAAGCGGCCGTCCTCCAAGCCGGCGTTGATGCGGTCCTTGTCTTCCCATTCCGCTCCCGAAGCCGTGAATCGGGCGCGATTCAGCGGCGACCAGTCGCCACCGGCCGTTTTCACCCAGCCATTCCCAAATCGAGCCCGGCGGACTTTGAGGACGCTCTGCCCGTCGCGGCGAAAGTCCTCAATGAACGAGTACAGCCCCCGCAGACTCTGGCCGCCCGTGCGGGTGCGAAAGGTGACCAGATGCTTCCATTGCTTGCTCTCGTTCAGCCACACATAACCGGCGTAAGCCGTCTTGGTGCCGTCCGCAGCGGCCGTCACGACGAAGCGGTTGGTCTCGCCGATCTTCCAATCCAAGCTGCCCATACACTGGCCGCCGGTCCCTTCGCCGCCAAACCGCCGGATGCGCACGTCGGGCGCGTTGTACAGACACTCGACGCGTTCCTCCTGCTTGACCGCATTCGGATCGTCGCCCGGCGTCGGATCCCACACGGAAAAGAGAATCACCTTGCGGCCGTCCGACAACTCCTGAATCCCGAAATAACCAGTGTTCCAGCCGGCTGCCATAAAGTAGCTGCCGGGCGTCGATTCCAGGACGGTCATTTCGTTATAGAACAACATGGCATCCGGAGCCTGGTACCCCAAATGCACGGAACGAGCTGCGCGGGGCGGCACGGCCGTGTCGGCGGCCCAGGCCGGCAGGGAGGACGCGATCCAGACGGACAACATGCACGCGGGTTTCATGAGGTGCTTCCTCGGGTTAGGTTGGAGTCCACGCTTCAGCGTGTCTTCGGACGCACGCTAGAGCGTGAACTCCAAGTTCGGATGCGGCGGTGCCACGTCAGCCCTTGGCGCGTTTGGCCGGCGTTTTCGGGCGTCCTTTGCGAAAATCCCAAATGGCCGAATCGCTGTGCTGCTGCTTCAACAGTTCCGCCATCTTCAGAACAATCTCCGGATGCTGCTCGGCCACGTCCCGTTCTTCCGCCAAGTCGTTTTCCAGGTCGTAAAGCTTGATCGGCCCATCCGGGTTCTTATAGCAGTTCAGGCGGATGCCTTTCCAGCGGCCCATGCGCACGGCTTGCTGACCACCGTAGCCGTGAAACTCCCACAACAGGAATTCGTGCTGCTTCTGCTCGCCGCGATCCGTCAGCGTGGGCAGCAAGCTGACGCCGTCGACGCCCGGCGGTGGTGAAGCTCCGGCGACTTCGGCCAAGGTCGGCAGCACGTCGTAAAACGCCGCCGAAAGATCGCTCACGCGGCCGCTGGGAATCTTGCCCGGCCAGCGGGCGATCAGCGGCACGCGCATGCCGCCCTCGTAGACACTGCCTTTCAACCCACTGAGCGGCCCGTTGCTCTCGAAGAACTCCGAGTCCGTGCCGCCCAACCGATCATACACGGGGCCGTTGTCCGAAGAGAACATGACCAGCGTGTTGTCGTCCAGTCCAAGTTCCTTGAGCAGCGTCAGCATCCGGCCGATGTCCCGGTCCAGCCGCGTGACCATTGCCGCATAGCCGGCCCGCGGTGACGGATGCGGCAGGTAGCCGTGACCTCCCGGGTACGGTGAATCGGGCCACTGGCCGCGGTACTCGGCCAGCGAATCCTCCGGCGCTTGAATCGCCAAATGGGGCACCGTGGTCGGGTAGTACAGGAAAAACGGCCGCTCCTTGTTCCGGCGAATGAATCCCAACGCCTCGTCGATCATGCGATCGGGCGCATAGTCCGAGCCGATGTACTGCCGGTAGCTGGCCGGATTGTTCGGATCCGCATCGGGAGGCAGTTTCTGATGGGGGCTGAAGGGCGGATTGTTCAGCGTCACGCGCTGATCGTTACGCCATAGGTACGTAGGGTAGAAGTTATGGGCGTGAGCCTGGCAATTGTAGCCGAAGAACAGGTCGAATCCCTGTTTGTTCGGATCGCCCGAGCTGCCCGGCGGGCCCAAACCCCATTTGCCCATCGCCCCGGTCGTGTATCCGGCGGCCTGCAGCGTTTCGGCCAGCGTCACCGTCTGGTCCGGAATCGGTTCCTGGCCTTCAGCGCCCGGGTTGGCCTGCCGGTTGTCGCGAATGTACGCATGTCCCAGGTGTTTGCCCGTCATCAGCACGCACCGAGACGGGGCACACACCGGTGCGCCGCTATAAAACTGCGTGAACCGCATCCCTTCCGCCGCCATTTGATCCAAGTGGGGCGTGCGGATCTTCTGTTGGCCGTAACAACCCAATTCGCCGTAACCCAGATCATCGGCTAAGAGGAATATGATGTTGGGATGTTTGGCATCGGCCGCCAGGGATTGTCCGCAGAGGATGCCGATTAACGCTGAGGCGGTCAGAAGTGGTCGCATGGATGGTTTCTCCCATTTTTTTCGAGGTTCGCATCTCCTGTAAGGTATCAACCTTGCGACGGATCGGAAACACCCTAATGATCTTCCTGACGACTGCGTCAGACGAACCGGATTCACACAGCGCGGCCCGATAGCGGCGAATCAAACGATCCCTTCGGTCTCGGTGCGTGCAGTCACAATACAGAGGATTCCCTCGCCTCGCTGAAAAGGTCCATCGATTTGGGTATACTTTCGATCGCGGCGAAACGTAAGGTCGAGGAATTGCTCCGCAACACCGCTTCCTTGTAGACTGTCGTCCGAAGATTTTGCGGGTCCTGCGGCACCTGGAAACCCGGAACCGGCACTTTGCGCTATCCGCCAGTTGTTTGACCGCCATCGGTCATGGAAAGGAGCGTCTTATGGGCATGTTCGACACGGTCGGCACGGCGACTTTCCCGCAGCAACGCAAGGAGAACACGCTCCGCAAGCTCCGCCGCATGAACCAGGCGCTCCGGCACGAGGAACCGGATCGCGTGCCAATCAGCGATTTTTTCTGGGGCGGCTTCACGCGCCGCTGGCGAGCGGAGCTTGGTCTGCCGGAAGACGCCAATCCGTACTACTACTACGACCTGGATTGGATCGTGACCGTGCCGAACATGGATCCCTGGATCCGCCCGTTTGAGACGCAGTGCGAGACCCCGGACGAGGTCGTGGTCAAGACGGGATTCGGGGCCGTGATGCGCAAGGTGTTCCAATGCCCGATGCCGGAGTTCATCGGCTGGGAGACCGACACACTGGAGAAGCTGGAAGCGGCCGAGTTCGATCCGCCCGACGACCGCCGCCGTTTCTTCGCCGCGGGCGATAACCAGATTGCCGGCGTGGGCGACGGCTTCGAACGCAACTCGCCGCCCTGGGTCGACACGGTCCAGTCGCTCTGGACGGATTTCCCCGTCTACGGCAGCATGATCGAATGCGCCGAGTGCATGACGCGGCTGATCGGCCCGGAAAACCACATGCTCTGGATGGCGCTGGAACCGGAGCGGTTTGGCGCGGTGGTAAATCGCGTCGGACAGTTTTACCTGGACTGTGCCAAGGCCGCCATCGCCGCGGCCGAGCCTTGGCTGGACGGCTTTGTTGTCTGGGGCGACGTGGCCTACAAGAAGAGCACGTTCATGCGGCCCGACTATTGGCGGACGTATTACAAGCCCTGGGTGCGGGCCATCGTCGATCACGCGCACGCCAAGGGACTGCCGGTCATCTACCACGGCTGCGGCAACGTCCAGGCGATCTTCGAGGACTACATCGACGTGGGCGTCGATTCCTACAACCCCTTGGAAGTCAAGGCCGGCATGGACGTCCTGGACCTGCGCCGCCGCTTCGGCCACCGCATGGGGTTCTGCGGCAACAGCGATATTCAGATCTGGGAGCACGGCGACCGCGAGGAAATCCGCCGCGAGGTCTTGCGCAAGCTGAACGCGGCCCGCGGCGGCGGATTCATCTTTCAATCCGACCATTCGGTATCCAGCGCCGTTTCGGGTCAGACCTACGACTACATTGTCAAGCTGGTCCGCGAGTATGGCCGCTATCCGCTAGATCTCGGCGATTTCGAGGAGGCGATTTAGACGCATGGAGCCCATCCCATCCAACCCGCTCCTCGGCGTGGCGATGCACGCGGTCGGGGCCACGTTCGCCGCCACGTGCTATACGCCGGAGAAGCGCGTCCAAGGCTGGTCCTGGCAAACCTACTGGATCACCCAGGCGTCGTTCTGCTGGTTCCTGCTGCCGATCCTCGGCGCGGCCTTGACGATCCCGCACTTGACCACCGTGCTCCGCGAAGCGCCCAAGGACGCGATGCTCTTCTCGTTCGTGCTCGGCGCGGCCTACGGCATCGGCGGCACGGCGTTCGGCATCTCGATCCGCTACATCGGCTTCTCGCTGACCTACGCCATCGCGGTCGGGCTGTCCAGCGTCCTGGGCACCCTGATCCCGCCACTGGTCAAGGGCACGCTGCTGTCCACGTTGAGCAAGCCGGGCGCGGAATGGATCGTGGTGGGCATCATCGCCGGCACGCTCGGCATCGCCGGCGCCGGCTGGGCCGGCCGGCTCAAGGAACGCGACTTGAGTGCCCAGCAGATCAGCGGGCAATTCTCCCTGATGAAAGGTCTGCTGCTGTCACTGTTGGCCGGCGTGCTATCGGCCGTGTACGGGTTCGCCTTGGAAGCCGGCGAGCCGATTGCCGACGTGGCCACCTTGCACGGCGCCGGCGTCTGGCGAGGCAACGTGGTCTATATCTTCTCGAACACCGGCGCCTTCCTGACCACGTCGATCTACTGCCTGTACCTCCACGCGCGCCACAAGACGCTCGGCGAGTTGGTCGAACTGCCGGCCGGCCAGCCCGAGGGATCGCTGCCGGTCAATTGGGCCATGGCGCTGGTGACCGGAGTGTTCTGGTACGGCCAGTTCTTCTTCTACAACCTCGGCCACGTGCGGATGGGCCACTACAAATTCACGAGTTGGGCCATCCACATGATCATGCTGGTCCTGATCAGCAACCTGGTCGGCATCCTGCTACGTGAGTGGCGTCAGTGCCGGCGGCTGACGCTTCGCACGATCGGAATCGCGTTAGCCGTGTTGATCGGCGCCGTGTTGCTGCTAACCTACGGCAATTACATCGGCGATGTCGCCGCGAAAGGTTAGAAACCGTTTGTGGGCATTCTGGAGGGCATCATGGACAACGGTCTAATCATTGGGTTCCTGTATCTGCTGCTGGGAGCCGTGTGCGGTGGGTCGTTCGGCTTGCCGAGCAAATACGTCCGCAAGGGGACGCCCTGGGAAAACCTGTGGGGGCCGTTCTTCCTGTTCGTGACCTTGGCCATGCCGTTCGCCTTGGGACCGTTGTTGGTGCGGGATTTCTTCGCCGTCTACGGTCACGTCGGGCTGGCAGGGCTGCTGCTGCCGTTGTGTTTTGGGTTCCTGTGGGGCGCGGGGTCGATGACCTTGGGGATGAGTTTCGCGTTCATTGGGTTGTCGCTCGCGTACTCGCTGAACTACGGTGCCCAGATCATTTTCGGCGCGATTGTCCCGATGGCCCTGCATCATCGCGAGCGGATCGCCACGGCCCAAGGCGGCGTGATTCTGCTCGGCGTCGCCGCGTGCGTGGCCGGCGTGGTGCTGTCCGGCCGGGCCGGCATCCTCAAAGACCGCAGCTTGCGCCAGGACAGCCCCGGCGCCGCTGAGGCCGGCACACGGCAACAACCGCGGATGCTCGTCGGCTTGATCATCGCCCTCGTATCCGGTTTCCTCTGTGCCTGCTATGGCGTCGCGGCCAGCTACACCGGCCCGGTCGCGGACGCCGCCCAAGGGCAATTCGGCAACGAACCTTGGCAGGCATCCTGCACCACGACGGCCGTGATCTTGTGGGGCGGGGCGATCTCCTCGTGCCTGTATTCCGCGTTCCTGTTGACCAAGAACAACACCTGGAAGAATTTCTCCGCGCCGCCCGCCGGGTCCACCCTGCTGATTGCGCTCGCGATGGCCTTTCTGCACAACGGCGCGATCTACCTGTTCAACCTGGGCTTCCCCCTGCTCGGCGAGTTGGGCGTCTCCGTGGGCTACGCGTCGTTCATGTCCTTTGCCATCATCGTGGGCAACGTCCACGGCTTCCGTACCGGCGAATGGAAAGGGGCCAGCCGTCAGAGTGTCGCCTGGGTGCTGCTGGGCATCGCCGTCTTGGTCGTCGGCGTCTGCATCCTGGCGGCCGGCAACGCGATGGGGCCTGCGTAACCGACAAGGATCAGGCGGCCGGGACGGGCAACCGCCTGCGGTGAAATCAGCAGACGGCTGGAAAAGTGCTCGCGGAGACAAGGCACCGATGGGCTGGCGTCATGGCTTCGTTTCTCCCCCCGGCGTGGATGGTAATACGCACGATCCAACTTCGGCCAGCGTGTGCGTCAGGCAAGCCGCCAAGATTTGACTAAAACGCGGGTCCGTCTGTCGGAAAACGTAACCGTTCGGCACGGACGGGGCCAGCTCTACTTGCAATTCCGCCGCCGCGCGATCCGGAACGGTGAATGAAGCCGCTTGTTTTGTTCCGTCGGCGTACACGATTTCCGCACAGTGCTCGCCCGCGGCATAGAACTGGAAATAGACGTCCAACTGACGGCCGGTGCGCTCGAATCCCACACGCCACCAGCGGCCTGTCTCGACATGCTCCCAGCGGCCGTTGTTGGGGCTGGTCAAGACGATGTTTTCAATGGGCTTCTTGGCGTCCACGCCCAACAACCGCGCATGGCAATCCGGCTGACCGTCTGGCTTCAGCTGGCGAGTTCCAACCCGGTCGGCATCCGCGCCGAGGAAAGCCGCGGAGGTCGCACCGTCCGCAGGCTCGGCCAACGCGGGCGAGGCGTTGGGCTTTTCCGTGGCGATCGAGGCTCGAAACGGCTGAAACGCAAACGCGTCGATCTCCTTGGTTTGGAGTCCCAACGGCTGTGCCTGCGGAGGCGCCAGGGCGACGAAATCGTCAGGTCCGCGCTGGTAGATCCGGCGTCCTGCGGCGTGATAAAGCGGGCCGGTACACCACATGTTCCGCGGGCCTTCGGGCAACGCGTTTCCGACGGACGACAAGAATGCGATCGGCTCCTGCTGCGACTTGGTCAGACAGTAGACGAAGAAGTTCTGCAGCGGCGGACGGCAGGCGCTAACGACGGTCCGTTGATCGACCACAAAATAGGTCTGGTAGCCGTCTTGGCCGAAGCAGGGGCACCAGTACAGCGGCAAGCCGGATTCGAAGACGCGCTGGTAAGCCTTGGGATCCAGTTTCACGTTCCACTCGTTTTGCACTCCGCCGGGGCCATTGCCGGCGTTGAAATAGAGCGCCCGCACCTTGGCTCGCAGCAGCTCCGGTTCGCGATTGTAGGCCGCCGCCACGTCCCGCAAGCTGCCCGTGGTAAAGAGGACGACCTTTTCCGTGGATTCGCGGAGGGTCGAAAGGATCAGCTCGATCCCACCTTGGAACTCCTCCGCCACATCCTCCGCCCGGTCGTCCGGTGTGGTCAAAGGACGTGAGATGCCCATCACATACGGCACTCGGCGGCCTGCCAGGTGCAGGATCTGCTCGACCGGCGGACGCCCCATCCGCTGTTGTTGCCGCTCGCCCAAATCCAGCACAATGCCGCGCACGTCGAACTCGGGCAACGCGAACAGCATGGCCAAATCGTAGTGGTCGTCCGGGTCGTCGTGCGGATGAAGCAGGTCGGTCGAGTAGATGACGGGAACGCGCGGCGCCGGCGGTCCTACGTCGGCAGCCAACGCGGTCGTTACGCCCGCGATGAAGCAACAGCACGCCAGCCCAATAAATCCCCGGTACATAACAACCTCCCAGATCCAGACCGTGGCGATTCAGGGTCGCCGTTCCACGATTCCCGTGCGCCGAGAATAGACGATGCCGAGGCGCCGGGCAACCGCCCCTGGCCCCCCCAACGACTCTCCAGTCCCGTAGGGACGACAGGTTGTAGCCAGGGGCGTCAGCCCCTGGATACTGGCAGAATAAAGGCCAAAGCCCCGTAGGGGCGACAGGAACTCTAGGATAGGCACCTGCCGCGCCTACGGGCAACGCTGTGCAGCATTTTGGTAGCCGCATTCGCCAGAATGCGGGGCTTTCGGGACATTTGACCCGCGTTCTGGCGAACGCGGCTACTCCGTTCCGCCCAATTCGCGGTCAGAAAATGCTTCACAGCGTTGCCCTACGGGGCTTGCGGGCGGATGGTGAGAGTTTTCCAGGGGCTTACGCCCCAGGCTACATCCTGCCGCCGCTCCGCGGCTAAGTCCCGTCGCAGCCTGCGAAGTTCATTCACGGCAGTGGGGGCAAACCAAACTCTTTCAGAAACTTGTTGTGCCTGGCTGTGGCCTTCCGAATCGACTCGTCGATGGCGACCAACTCCACGTGCGTCGATGCCAGGTCGATCTCCTCTTCCGCTTCCGCCGTGCTGACGTACCGGGAGATGTTGAGGTTGAAGTCGTTCGCCTGGATCTCCTTCATCCCCACACGGCGGGCGTAGCGTTCGATCGGCTTGGCGGGGCGTTTTTGATACGTCTCGATGACCCGCGCGATGTGCTCGTCCGTCAGTTGGTTCTGCCGCTTGCCCTTCACGAAATGCTCGGCCGCGTTGATGAACAGCACGTCATCCGGCTTCTTGCACTTCTTCAGCACCAGGATGCAGACCGGGATGCCCGTCGAATAGAACAGGTTCGCCGGCAGGCCGATCACCGTGTCGATGTGCCCGTCTTTGAGCAGCTTGGTGCGGATGCGTTCCTCGACGCCGCCCCGGAACAGCACGCCGTGCGGCAGGATGATCGCCATCACGCCGTCGTCCTTCAGGTAGTGCAGCCCGTGCAGCAGGAACGCAAAGTCGGCTGCGCTTTTGGGCGCAACGCCGTGGGCCTTGAACCGCATGTCCTCGCCCATCGCCTCGCCCGGCTCCCAGCGATAGCTGAACGGCGGGTTGGCCACGACCGCGTCAAACGCCGGCTTCTTCGCCGGGTTCGGCTCGCGGAGCATGTCCCAGTCGTTGGTCAGCGTGTCGCCGTGGTAGATCTCGAACTCGGTGTCCTTCACCCCGTGCAGCAGCATGTTCATGCGCGCCAGGTTGTAGGTCGTGATGTTCTTCTCCATCCCGAGGATCCTGCCGATGGTCCCGCCCGATTCGGTCATGCGGTGCCGCACGTTCAGCAGCAGCGACCCGGACCCGCAGGCAAAGTCGAACACGGCGTTCAGCTTCTTCCGCTGGCCGGTCTTGGGCTCCTGGCTGTCGAGCGTGACGATGCCGGACAGGATGCTTGAAATCTGCTGCGGCGTGTAGAACTCGCCCGCTTTCTTGCCCGATCCGGCCGCGAACTGCCCGATCAGGTACTCGTAAGCGTCCCCCAGCGTGTCGACGTCGGTCGAAAAGAGGGCCATCCCCCGCGCGATCTCGCTGATGATCGAGCAGAGCTTGGCGTTGCGGTCGTCGTACTTGCGGCCCAGCTTGTCCGAGCCGAGGTTGATCTCCGCGAACAGCCCCTGGAAGTTGCTGGAGAACGACTCTTCCTCGATGAACTTGAACCCCTTCTGCAGCGTGTCCAGCAGGCTCCCGTCTTGAGTCTTGGCGAGGTGGACGATGCTTCCCCAGAGGTAATCGGGCTTGACGACGTAATGCACCTTGCGGCGCATCTGCTTTTCGAACGCCGCCACGTCGTCGGGATTGTCCGTGTACCACACCGACAACGGCACGCGGCGGTCGTCGCCTGTTTTAGCGGCACGGCGCAAGCCGTCCTGTGAAGCGTGGGAAACCTCGCCGGAACCGGAGGGCTCGCGCCCTTCCGCTACAAATACTGGGTAATCCGCCCTCAGTTCCTTCTTCGCCGCCTGCTCGTAGTTGTCCGAGAGGTAACGCAGGAACAGGAACGAGAGCATGTAATCCCGGAAGTCGTCCGCGTTCATCGCCCCGCGGAGCGTGTCGGCGATGTTCCAGAGGGTCTTGCCGAGTTGTTTTTGGTCGAGGTCCGTCATGGTTCAGTGCGCCGATACCTCAACTTCGTTCGCGAACGCGTCGGCATCGTGCGGACGAACCAACCGCACGCCCAGATCTTTGAATAAGGGTGCGACGTGATCGTCGATTTCCTTCGCCTGTTCGGCGTTCTCCTGCGTCGAGACGACGATCAGTGTGTGCCGCTCCCCGCCAATCGGGTGTTTTTGAATCAACTGGCCGTTCACCGTCAGCGTTGCCGCCTGTGTTTCCGCCCGCCTGTTCGCGGGAAAGACGTGCGGCTTGACGAGGTTGACCACGCCGTTCCTGTAGGCGTAAGGGATCTCCAGCTTGCGTTTGTACACCGGCACCGTGATGGTGCCGGGCTGCCAGATCTTTTTCGCCTGCTGAAGCCGGTAGAACACCTCGCCCAGCTTGGGCGGAAGCACTTCGGCGGGTGATGCTTCGGCCAGTTCCGCCGTTGAATGCGTCTCGACGAGTTGGGCGAACAATCGCTCGAAGTCCTCATCGAAATTCGTCAATTTCGCCAACCGCGGCTCCGTCAGGCGCAGATCGTTCGCCCGAGACGCCGCGAACGCCGCAAGGTCTTCGGAGGTTCGCAGCTCGTCCGCGCTGTTTTCGATCCTGCTCGTGAGGCCGTCCGTCGAGAACTTCAAATTCTTTAAGCCCTGTTTGCTGATCGCAAAGAATTTGCGGACACGGTCATGGTTGCCGGTCATCTTCACGCGCAGGGCGTGAGGATCGGCGCACAATAGCACCAGCCCGACGTTCACTGCCTCGGCCCGAAACGGATCAGGGCAATACTGCACCACGCTGTAAAAGCCTCTAGCCATTGTTCACTCTCCCGTCGCACCGAACCAGGGTGCGGCTTTATCGATCCAATTTAGGACGTTATCGGCAACAAAGCCAGCGCGGCGATAGATCAACTCCGCCCAGGCTTCGCGTGCTTCTTTCGCCACCTCCCACTCGGTGGGCACCGTTGCGATCATCGCACGCGCCGTCGAGATGTCCATCTCCTTCAGCCGTGCGGCGCAGACGTCAATCATATCTTCGCGGAGCTTCACGCGGAACTCCGGAAACAGCCCGTAAACGTGCTCGTCGCGCACTTTGTCGATGTGCGCCAGACTCGATGTCAGGTCTTCACCCGACCGAATGAAACATAGTCCGTGATCCATCGCGATCAATCTGCGCTTATTCGGCTCGACGCCTTCGCTCGACAAGTAGACATTGTCGTAGTTCGGCTTGCGGACGGTCAAGTCATGATGATGCCGGTCGCAGTTGAGCGTCCAGGTATCGAACACGACCATCCTCGTGACGTCTTCAGGATTGACCAGCACGTCCAGTTGCAGGCCCGACTTGCCCCACGGATCGCCCGCCATCGCCCGCGCGGCAAACGCGGGCCCGGGCTGCGCGGTGTATCCCCGCGGCAGAGGAAATCGGTCGTCCGCATCGAGCGTAAAGATCGCAATATCGAACGTGCTCAGCCCAAACCATTTCGCAAGATGCGTGCCAACCCAGTCGGTCGCGAGCACGTGTGGGCCCTGGCGGTTCCCCATCGGCTTGATGTACGCGCGGCCGACGTCGGTACTCACTCGCGTCGCGCCGGTGCTCGTGTCGACCGAACGTGCCACTTCCATCAGCCGCGTTGGTTTCCAGTTTGTTTCCAGCGCCCACGCCATGACTCAACCACCCTCCGGCGACGGGAACAATTGCTGCATCAGGCCCTGCTTGTGCGTCTTGAGGGCGGCGAGTTTGTCGGTCTCGGCGGCGATCCGGGCGTCGAGGGCGGAAAGGCAGTCGGCGATCCGCTGCTGCTCCTCAAATTGTGGAAATGGGATGCTGAAGTTGAGGAAGCGATCGAAATGAACTCGTCGCTTTTCGATCAGGGTTCCCGTAGCCATTACGTCGTAATAGGCCACCATACCGTCGCTTCGGAAATAATTCTCACAGAATCTCGGATCGACGGATTCATCGCAAAAGAAAATATTGTAGTATTTCGACAGAGCCACCGGTTCAGAACCCGAATGCCTGCCTATCGCGCCAAAACGCAGATTCATTGGGTTGAATGCAAAGTCATTCGGGCGGACCAGCTTGTAGGCATCTTCTTTGTTGGTAACCAAGAACGACCTCTCATACCGATCAGTCTTTGCGGTCACGCCGTCCTCAATCGTCAAACTAAAAAGCGGAACGGTCCCGGCAGCGATTTCGTATCGTTCGCGAATAAAATCGCCCAACCGCCGGTTGTCCCATCCAAGTCCATCGCGGAACTTTGGGAAGCGGAGGTGGGGGAAAAGTTCACCTTCGCGAGGGAACAGCTGCTGCATCAGAGCTTTCTTATGAGCCTTCAGCGCCTCCACTTTCCGCCCCTGCGCCGCGATCAACTCGTCCAGCGAAGTCAGGCAGTCGGCGATCTTCTGTTGCTCGGCAGGCTCGGGGGTCGGGATCAATTGCTCGGAGAACTGCTTATAGCTGATCATTTTTCCATCGCGCAGGCCCTCGATATTCCGAGTGAGCTGCTGGATGAAGCGAAAAGACTTGAAGAGATGCTTGAAGTATCGATCAAACACGCTGCTCTTCTTTCGAAGGATCACGTAGGCGGGACTGCAAATCCCGTGATGTTCGGAGTACTCGATGCCGCCTTGGAACGAACGAAGGCTGATGATGAAGTCCCCGCGTTCGACGACTTTGTAGCTCTCGATGCTTTTCTCGGTGACAGATACGTGATAGTCAATCTGGTCGCGCGGAATGGCTCCGTGTTCTTGAGTAATTGCGAGTATCGGAAGTCCGGGAGTTGCGTTCCGGTTGTTGACGGAATCGAAAAGCTCGTCGCCTGAAATTCCGTCCCACGCCTTCCCCTCTCGAAACTCAGGAAACCGCAGCCTCGGCGTCAATGTTCGTCTGTCGTCGTCTTTCATGCGTCTTCCAGTTTGTCCGGATTTTCCAGGGCCTTCTTCTCGGCGGAGGTGAGGCGGCGTTGGGCCTTTTTCACGTCTTCGGCGGGTGGCAGCTAGCACGCGTAGCGGGTGAGCATCACGTCTTCGATCTGCCGTTGGCTTCCGGAGCCGAGTTCGACCATTTTGTTGACGTCAACAAAATGGTCTGCGACTCGGTGTCCTGCCCCTTCACAGGCCGTCTCCGCCTTCTCGATGATCTTGAGGAAGTTGCGCCACTCGGTGTATCCCAGAAGCACCTGGAGGTCACGCGCGAGCCAATACTCGACCTCGTTTTCGGTTTTCTGGGCGTGACCTTCAAACGTGGTCGTGAGCATCTGAATCCGATCCGTTTCCATTGGCCTTCTCCTGGGGAGCGTTATTCCTCGTACGCCTTGAGTCCCGATATGTCGCGGCCGCCGGCGCGTTTCCATTGAAGCGGTACGGCGCAAGCCGTCCGGTGTCGGTGCGGTCGTTTGCGCAACACCGG
This sequence comes from uncultured Pirellulaceae bacterium, assembly GCA_964645045.1. Lineage (GTDB taxonomy): Bacteria > Planctomycetota > Planctomycetia > Pirellulales > Pirellulaceae > Anammoximicrobium. Next base: position 36,847 of record CAZXYZ010000077.1, read on the forward strand.
AGGGCTTGCGCCCTGCCGCTTTCGTTGAGGCGGCTCCCATGGAAGCGGTACGGCGCAAGCCGTCCGGTGTTTCGTGCTCGCTAATCATTTGCTTTGGAACCACCTGCATCCTGCGCTTCGAGTGTATATTGGATGGCTGCTTCCAGCGATTCCTCGTCGAACAACAATCGAACACTGCCTTTTCTCGTCCACCAATGCTCGCGGATTTTGCCCACAACCTTGCCTCGTGACCTTTCCAGCTCTTTCAACTTTCGTTTGCTCCATGATTTGAACTGATCTCGAACCTCTTCACCGTCATGGATGTTTGCCGTAACGACGACGTGGCAATGATTGGTTCGGCAATTCACTGCGTGCAGATGCCATGTTCGTATCTTGCAATGGCTGGCAACTGTCTCATTCACAACCGCGCGTTGCTTCTCGTCCAAATTAATGGGCTGCTCAGTCATTTTTTCGCGGCACCAATCGGCTAGCATCGGCTGGGGAAGTTTTTCGCCTTTGTGCCACTTGACCCAGCCGCGTTCATCGCCGGGTAGCCATGTGCCGTAGGAGGTCCATGTGATGAAGTAAGCGAGTGGGTCGGTATGCATGATTGTGGTCCTGTGAGCGGCACGGCGCAAGCCGTCCGGTGAGTTGTCGTGTGACGATGATTGTTAGTGTTGAGACCGGACGGTACCGGAGGGCTTGCGCCCTTCCGCTTTCATTGACACGGCTCCCATTGAAGCGGTACGGCGCAAGCCGTCCGGTGTCGGCGCGGTCGTTCGCGCATGACCGGAGGGCTTGCGCCCTTCCGCTTCCAATTGCTCCGCTTTCATTTATTCCTCATACGCCTTGAGTCCCGAGATGTCGCGGCCGCCGGCGCGTTTCTTCAGCAGCGGGACGAGGTCGGCCATCAGGGCCAGTTCCTTTTCCGTACGGGCACGCCAACCGAGTTCCAGCGGGGCGAGCAGTTCGGTGAGCTGTTCGCCGTCGAAGATCATGCGGTTCAGGGTCGTGTCGACGAACGTCTGGAGCGATTCGCGCGCCAGGCCGTACGTTTGGGCCGTTTCCGCAACCTCCGCGGCGTACTTCTGGTTCTTGAACCGCTGGTAGCCGTTGCCGGGATCGTTCTTGTACTCGACGATCTGTTCGATGGCCCGGCGGGGATTGATGCCGAGGGTTTTGAGTTCGATCTGCGCGACCGGGATGCCGTTGATCAGCAGCAGGACATCGTAGCGGTGATGGCTGTTGTAGGTGTTGATGCGGAGCTGGCTGACGACCTCGAAGGTGTTTTTGCACCATTCATCGATATTGACTAGCGTGTAGTTGAGCGGCGTGCCGTCGTCGCGGGTGAAGCTGCTGCGGTTGCGGAGCGTGTGCGCGGCGGTGAAGACGTCGGGGGTGACGATTTCATCGAGCAGACGTTGGAATTCGTCATCCGTCAGGTGGACACGGTTGAGCGATTCGAACTTGTCGCGGAAGTTCTTCTCCAGCGCAGCCCGGTCCCGGATGTCTGCGCGATATTCGTACTTCAAGCCCTGAAGTTTCTCGATAAACTGGTCTTCAAGCTGGCGTTCGGGTGTTGTCATTGCGATCTACTTGTTGATTCGGGGTTTGTAGCTTGGTCATTGCCAAGTCGCCTTCTTCCAAGTGGTTCGCTAGGCCCGGCTTAGTTTATCAAAGTCTGCCATGCGTCGATAGCAGCGGGGATTCGGGCTGGAGTCGGCTAGATGCAGAAAGCCAAGGTCTCTGTTCCCTCTGTTTTCTTCTGTTCAAAATCATCCTACGCCGGTCACTCCACCAGCATTTCCTGCAGCGGCCGGCGCAGCGTGTGGCGGCGTTCGGGCGTGGCATAGCCCAACCGGAATGGATGTTGGGGGCACAGGACCGGCGGCGAAATCAACCGCGCGAGTTCGTCCATCAGTTCCGGGATCTCGACGGGCTGACTCATCGGTTGGGCCTGAATCCCCAGCGCCGCGGCCGCCAAGCTCAGCCGCTCGTATACCTGGCCGGCTTTCACCCGCAGGGTCCGGTCGTCATGGGTCGAGGCCAGCACCCCCATCACGGGCGAACTGAGGACCAACTCGGAATCCCGCCGGGACTGCGTGCGGCCGATGTCCACGGACCGCACCAACAGCCGGAGCAACTGGGAGGACAGCCACGGCGTCCCAAACACGCCTTGACCGATCCACACCGACAACTCGCGGCGGAAGGCCGGGTCGGCAAATTGCAGCAGATCTCCGCGGACGACCATGTTGCTGAAAGCCCGCCGCATCGGCCGGTCTGCATACAGACGCAAGACGAGGCCCTCTTCCACGCAACAGCCTTGCAGGCCGGATAAAACAGCCTCGTCAAGCGGACGGTCCTGGTGCGGCCGATGACTGGTCTGCCGCACCGTCAGCATGTCGAAGAGCACCGGCGGACGATAGACCGATGGCGAGCCACCGCGGGCGAGTTGGACGGCGGCTGCCAGCGACGGGTTGCCCGCCTCGGGAAAATAAGCCACGCGATGGCCGAAACCGAAATGCTCCGCGGCCACCAGCAGATTCTCCAGTGCGCACCCGACGCTCAGGTGCATTTCGCGGCGCTCGGGATCGCACACGGGCAACCAATACCGTTCGTCCAGCAGGACAAGCACGCAGTCGCCGTCGATTCCGAACCGCCACGGCTGGCTGTTGTTGCTCGACGGCGCCAGGATTGCGTACCGCAAGAGGAACAGCAACTGCTCGCGGACGCTGCCCTGCGCCGGAAAATCGCTCGCTCGAACCTGCCAGGGATTCATGTCTGCCGTCCGGTCAACCCATGGTCTATACCACGCACCACGGCGCCTGCGGCCGTTCATGCACCTGGGGCGTCACACCCGCCTGCAGCGCGGCGACCGCCTGCTCGGCTTGCCTGACTTCATCCGCCCCGTGGTGGATTTCCAGGCCGACCTGGAATACGGCCCGGCCGCCGGGAGCCAGTTTGACGACGCGTCCCTGCCGGCCCTCGTACGTCCGTGGATTGGGGAAATTGGTGCCCGGTTCCAGTCCGGTTACATAGCCGTCTGCGGCCGTGGTCGTATTCTTCCAGAGGGTGAAACACGGCAATTGCCGGGTGTTGACGTGGACGCTGACGCCGCGCGTCCCCGCCGCGTTCCTCAGTAGCGTGGGCGACCAGCCGTTGGCGTCGCAAAGCAACTCCAGGAAATACACTTCTTCGGCATAACCAACCAACGGGTCGGCATACGTACTCCAAGTCGCGATCCCCTCGGCCGCCCGCGCGTCACGCGGCATGACGGTTTTGATCGCCGCTGCAAACCGCGAGCCGGGGTCCAGCAAGGGTTGGCCGAAATTGATGTGGTACAGTAGTTGAGCTTCGGCCGGGCTGCCGGAAAAGTTCTCGACTTCGTCCCGGATACGCAAGTGGTCCTCGCCCCAGCGCGTGCTGATGCGGCTGGTCATCCGCAGCTTCCAGAAATGGAACCGCGTTTCCTCGACGACCCCCGTCACGGCGACCTCGCCGCGTTGGTCATCCACCTCGACTTCGACCCGCTGGGCCGGGCGATTGGCAATCCGGCCGTGCAACGGATAACGCAGCCGCCCGGCCGCGTCAAAATCCGGCGCTCCGTTGCTCTCCAGTCCGCACCGCACCAGCACCTCGTCAAAACCGTCCAACCAACCCAGGCCGCCGGGTTCCGTCAGGGGAACGAATTTCGGATGGACGGGCCCGCGCACCGGCGACTGCCAGCCCAGCTCTTCGCCGTCCAGCCACGTTTTCCACAGTCCCATGCCGCGCGTCGGCAGCACGTCGAAAGATAACCGCCCGTTGTTGACACGGATCACGTCCACGCCGTCGCCCAGTCCGCCTCGAAGCGTCGACCGACGGACCTCGGCTTCAGGAAGATGGCAGCCGAGGTCCTCCGCCGTCAGCGCGAGTTCCTCCAGGTGAATGCCCTTTGACACGTCCGTCAGCGTCCATTTCTTTACGGTCATGTTGGTGGTCTCCTACACGGTTTTTTGGCGGCTGTAACCCAAGGGCTCAGACGTACAGAAATCAATTTTGCCGGGCGTTGACTGCATCATATGGATGGCGGTTTGGCCGGCATAATTGAATTCTGTACGTCTGAGCCCGTCCCCAGGTTCGCTCACGTTGCATTCGCCCGCCCCGCCAATACAATAACGCAGACTTATGTACCGAACGAGGAAGCGAACATGATGCGATGTTATTCATCGGCGGCGCTGTTGACAATCGGGCTTCTGGCCGCCGTCCCGATCCGGGCCGAAAACTGGCCTTGCTGGCGGGGACCGCGCGGCGATGGCACCAGCGTGGAAAAACAGGTTCCCCTGCGGTGGGACGGGGCGGCCGGCGAGAACATTGTCTGGAAGACACCGGTGCCGGGGCGAGGCCATTCGTCGCCGATCGTCTGGGGCGGGCAGTTGTTCCTGGTGTCGTGTGTCGAGGAGAATCAGGCCCGAGTCCTGTTTAGCGTAGACCGCAAGTCGGGCCGCATCTTGTGGCAGCGCCCGGTCATCAGCGCTCCCCTGGAAAAGCGGCACAATCTGAACAGTCATGCCTCCGGAACGCCCGCCACCGATGGCCAGCTGGTGTACGTGACATTTCTCGAAGCGGATTTTGGCAGCAGTAAAGAGGTGACGCCGGGCAATATGGTGGTCGCGGCTTATGATTTCGACGGGAAACAACGCTGGCTGGTCCGGCCGGGCCGATTTTCCAGTGTCCACGGATACTGCAGTTCGCCCATCATTTTTGAGGACTTGGTGATCGTCAACGGCGATCACGACGGCGACGCGTACATCGTCGCTTTGGATCGTGCCAGCGGCCAGATCCGCTGGAAGACGCCGCGCGAGAACAAGACCCGCAGCTACTGTACCCCCATCATCCGCGAGATCGACGGCCGGACGCAGATGATCTTGTCCGGCAGTTTGTGCGTGGTCAGCATGGACCCGCGCGACGGCTCGCGGCACTGGATCATCGATGGGCCCACTGAACAATTCGTGGCTTCGCTGGTCTACAACGGCAAGCTGCTATTCCTGACGGCCGGGTTTCCCGAGCATCACATCCTGGCCATCCAACCCAACGGGCGCGGCAACGTGACAAAATCTCACGTCGTTTGGCGGACGACCAAAGGATGTTCCTACGTCCCTTCGCCGATCGTCAGCGGCGAGTACTTCCTGGTCGCTGCGGACAACGGCATCGTCAGCTGTTTTGTCGCCGGCACGGGCGAGCGCGTCTGGATGGAACGCCTGGGCAACCACTACAGCGCGTCGCTGATCGAGGCCAACGGCCTGGTGTACTTCCTGGCCGACGACGGCGAAATGAAGATTGTGCGGCCCGGGCGCCAGCTGGACGTCGTTGCGATCAACCAACTGGGCGAATACTGCTTCGCCTCGCCCGCGGTGAGCGACGGCAAACTGTTCCTCCGCGGCGAGAAGCACTTGTACTGCATCGGCCCGCCGCAACCGTGAATCGTCAGCGTGTCGTTTTCGGCGGTTGAAAAAACACGTGGGATAGGCTTCCAGCCTGTCAGATTCGCAATTTCGGCAAACCTGAGAATCGAAGACTCCTTGATTCGACAGGCTGGAAGCCTATCCCACGGTTGCTCACTCGATTGTCAGCCCCCGATCGTCGATCGTGTACATCTGCACCTCGTCCGTGCATGCGCTGCCGCGGTGCTTGCCCACGTACAAGGCCCGCTGCAAGCGATGTCCGTCGCGGATCTTGCCCATGTAAATCAGCGTATTGGCGTTCGACAAAATGTCGCCTTCGTCCAGCGGCCGTGAAATCAACTCGTCCAGCATCATCTCGTGCGAGGTGTACAGCAGCAGACAGCCGATGCGGGACGGGTCGTACGTGTGCCGGGCTGCGGCGTCGGCATGTTCGCGGTACTGTTGACGGAACAGATCCCGCGCGACCCATTCCGGATCCTTGCGGACGACCTGGTGGTACACGTATTCCAGCAGGTTCAGCTGGATCGAGTCGTGGGGCCGGTCCGAGGGCTCGATCCCGTCGAACACGACTCGCCGCACGCCTCCCACAAAGCCGCCGTACAAGAAGGCGATGGCCGATTGCAGCTTGGCATTCAACTCCGCTTGCCAATCGCGCCACTGGTCCCAGTCCACATCCTGCCGCGTCACGCGCCGGCCGCTGTAATCGAAGACGTGCAAGTAGTCTCCGAACATCCGGCCTGGCGCGTAGAAATCCGTCAGGTCCAGGCGGTCTTGCCCGGCGACGCAGTGCAGTTTCCAGCCGAACATCTGCTGGGCATATTGCGCGTGATTCTGCGAATCGCCGCGGGCGGACACGTCGAAGATCACACCGCTGTGCTGTTCCTGAGCCGCTCCGGCGCGCGCGAACTGCAGCCCCAATTGCGTCTTGCCGATCCCGGTCGCGCCCACCACGACCGTCAGCGTGCCGGGCAGCAAACCGCCACCCAACAGGGCGTCCAAACCGGGCACGCCGGTCGAGAAACGTTTTGAGTCTTGAATCACTTCTGTCGTCCCTCTGCATATCCGTACCGCGGATTCCGCACGTCAAAATCCGTATCCGTCAAGGCGGCGCCAAGCTTCAATTTGGCGTAGGTGTACTGCTCGGCCAAAGGCGGATCGCCTCCGGGCTTGTCGGGCCAGTCGTAAGCCTCGAAGCGGATCGGCAGATCCAGCTCGTCGTCCACGTAGATCCGCAACTGGCTGAACAGGAATTGCTGCCGGTCGTCCGGATTACGGATCTGGATGCAGCGGCAACCGCGATCTCCGATCTTCTCATCGTGGGTGGTCTCGACTTTGCACTGGGGGAAGTTGACGCCCTTTTCGGCAACTTGAGCGATTCGGCGACACAAGTGCAAGATCCCGATTTCGGTAAGCGGATGACGCTGGCCGTCCATGGCGATGGTGCCGTCCGGCTTCAGCGACATGGTGCCCAACAGCGCGCCCGTGATGCCCGTCGTATGACCCAGCAGATTGCCGTCGTTGCGGCCCGCCACATAGATCGCCTCTTCGCCGCGGCGATCAGGGGGATCGTAGCAATACACGTAAACGCTCAACGGCTCGTGGCGGACCTTGAGCAAAATCCGCTGGGGATCGCTCAGGCAACCATCGATCGATTCGCGTTTCAACAAGATGGCCGAGTAGTCCGGCACTTCTTTTTCGATCCTGGCCACGGCCCGTTTCGCCCACTCGAGGACCGGGAACAGGGAGTGCTTTCCGCGGCTGGGCGCCGGCGTACTGGACGGAGCCGTCGAGTCGCTCGCCGACGGCGCGGGCGACGATTCCGCAGCGGCCCCTTGGACGCTGGTCCAAGCGAGAACGCACAGTGCGGCACATACGCCCAGGACCAGTAGCCGACCTTTGGAGTGCGGTGACTTGTCACCGCTTTGGATTTCCCTTGCCTCTCGTTCCACGCCTCGCGGCCAAAAAAGAAATTCCGCCACCTGCGCCAGCATCCTGCCCATCGTTCTCATTCCTCCTGATTTCCGCAAAGCCGTACGTTCCAAGCAACGATCAATCCGCGATCAGTTGTTTCATCTCGCGCACGGCCCGTCCCAAACCGACCATCACGGCGCGGGCGACGATACTGTGGCCAATGTTCAACTCGTGCATGTCGGCGATTTCCGCCACCGGCCGGACGTTGTGATAGTTTAGCCCATGACCGGCGTGCAAGGCCATGCCGAATTGGCGGATGCGGCGCCCGGCGGCAGCCAGTTTGGCAAGTTCGTCCCGCTGGTTCTTGCCGCGAGCCAACGCGTACTGGCCCGTGTGCAGTTCAACCGCATCCGCACCGATCTCCGCCGCCAACTCGATCTGCTCGATATCGGGATCGAGGAACAAACTCACGTAGATGCCCGCGGCTTGCAGCTGGCTGACGGCAGCGGCGACGGCCTCGCGGTGCGTCAGGGCGTCCAAGCCGCCTTCGGTGGTGACTTCCTCCCGCCGTTCGGGCACCAGGGTCGCTTGGTCGGGCAGGACTTGGCATGCGATATCGAGCACTTCCTGGTTGCAGGCAAGTTCCAGATTCAGCTTGACGGTCACCGTCTCGCGGAGCAAACGGAGGTCGCGGTCCTGGATGTGCCGGCGATCCTCGCGCAGATGAATGGTAATTCCATCCGCACCGCCCATTTCAGCCAACACGGCCGCCCAAACCGGGTCCGGTTCGAAGGTCTTGCGCGCTTGACGCAACGTAGCCACATGGTCGATGTTAACACCGAGTTCAGGCATGATTTCAGTCCCTTGCGAGTCTTGAGCCGTGTTGGAGTTCACGCTTGAGCGTGTTGCTGGAGTCGACGCTTGAGCGTGGATCGGCAGCGGGCTTCGCCCGCCCAGGCAGCCTAAAGGCTGTACGCCAACTGAATCGTCCACCAGCCTTTCTCGATAAATCCGACCTTTACAGGGATGGGTACCGCAAACTGCACGGCTCAGGCATTGGCGGCCGGTTGCCCTTCGACTTTGGCAGGCTCATCCGCCACGTAGCAGACCAGCGTCCGCGAGGGCAGGATCACCCGGCCTGTCTTGGGCGGCCGGGGGCCGACGAGTCCGGGATGGATATCGTTGGGCGCATGTGCCGCGGTATTCACGAACAGCCGCCATTCGCCGGACAGTTTGGCGGGCGGTGGAAACACAAATTCCTGGGGCCCGTGCGCGGCGTTCAGCATCAGCAGGATGTCGCGGCCGGTGCCTTGTGGATCCCGATCCGCCGGCGGGCGGGGCAGCAGGCAGGTCAACGTCGCCGCGCCGCTGTCCCAATGCACCGGCTGACCCTTGTTGTCGAACCAACTCACATCCGGGCGCGTATCCTGGCCTTGGGGCCTGCCCGTCAAGAACCTCTCGCGGCGGAGCGTCGGTTGCGAACGGCGGAACTTGATCAGCGAGCGGCAGAAGCGGACCAATTCACGGTTGGTCCGGACGAGCCGCCAATCGAACCACGAGACTTCGTTGTCTTGACAGTACGCATTGTTGTTTCCGCGCTGCGTGCGCCGGCACTCGTCGCCCATCAGCAACATGGGCACGCCGTGACTGAGCAGCAGCGTCGCCAGCATATTCTTGATCTGGCGGATGCGGAGTTCCTCGATCTCGACCCGGTGCGTGGGGCCCTCGTGCCCATAGTTGCCACTGAGGTTATTATTGTCGCCGTCGTTGTTGTTTTCCCCATTGGCCTCGTTGTGCTTGTGGCAGTAGCTCACCAAGTCGTTCATGGTGAAGCCGTCATGCGAGGTGACAAAATTGACGCTGCACGAAGGCGAGCGGCCGTTGCGTTCGAACAAATCGCTGGACCCGGACAGACGCGTGGCCATGGCCCCCAGCAATCCCGAGTCGCCCCGCCAGAACCGGCGGATATCATCGCGGAAGTGGCCGTTCCATTCAGCCCACCGCTTGCAGCCGAAATTGCCGACCAGAAAGGCCCCGCCCGCATCCCAGGCTTCGGCAATCAACTTGGTCTTCGACAGATAATGATCGGCAGCGATTTCGTCCACCAGGGACGTATCAAACAGCAATTCCCCGGTGTGCTTGCGGCGCAAGACCGCCGCCAAGTCAAAACGGAACCCGTCGACGTGATAGTTGATCACCCAATGCCGCAGGCAGCGGATGATCAGTTCCTTGACCGTGGGATGGTTGCAGTTCACCGTGTTGCCACAGCCGCTGTAGTTCTTGTAGTAGCGGCCACCGTGCTCGGTCATGTAGAACACGCGGTTGTCCAGCCCCTTGAAGCCGAACACCGGCCCGTGCTCGTTGCCTTCGGCCGTGTGGTTGAACACCAGGTCGAGAATGACTTCGATGCCTTCCTCGTGCAAGGCGCGGACCATCTCCTTGAATTCGCCGACCTGCGAACCGGGCTCCTTGCCGACGGCGTAGCCGCGATGGGGCGCAAAGAAGGCCATGGGGTCGTAACCCCAATAGTTCGGAAGCTGCCGTTTGTCTCCATAGATTCCCAGGATCGGGAATTCATGGACCGGCATCAACTCGACGGCCGTCACGCCCAGCGATTTGAGGTACGGGATTTTCTCGATGATCCCCAGGTAGGTTCCCGGGTACTTGACCTGGCTGGTGGGGCTCTTGGTGAACCCGCCCACATGCATCTCGTAAATCACCGTATCGGCCAGCGGGTGCTGCAGACAGCGGTCGCCGCGCCAGTCGAAGTGATCGTCGATGACCACGCACTTCGGCGGCCGCAAGACACCGTCGTCCGCGCGTTGAAAGTCGCCCGCCAGCGCCTGGGCATACGGGTCGATCAGCCGTGCATGGCGGTCGAACCACAACCCGTGTTCCGGATCGCGCGGGCCGTCGGCCTGGAAATGATACAGGGTTCCATGACCGATGCTCTTCTCCGAGACGTGCCAGACGCTGCCCTGCTTGTGCGCCGGGTCGAACTCGATGACTTCCGCAGGATCCAGGTCGTCGACGGTGTCGTACAACAGCAACCGCATCGCCGTCGCGTCCTGGCTCACGACGCGAAAGGTGACGCCGCTTTCGGTGACCAACGGCCCGCAATCCTGGCTGTAGGTCAAGATAGGTTCCAGTCGAGTTTGTCGCATCAGCATAGACTAACCTCATCCGTCGAACGGAGTGCTTCGATTTTGGTTCTCACCAAACATATAGCGCTGTGAGTGACGAGGCGGGCATGTGTCCAGTTGTCGAGGCCATTTCGAGACAACGCTCGATGGCTTGAAATGACTCGCGAATCCCTGCGTTTCAGCAAAGGCCGTCCGAAAACGCAGGATCTGGCGTCATTCCCAGGGGCTCCCATTGTGCCGTGTCCAAGGAACGTCGTCCAGCCACTGCTGGCGACGGTTTCCAAAATCGGTTATCTTATCGTTTATTGTGGATCAGCTGTTTCATCTTTCGTTTGTGCCGGCCGCTCACCTGCGGTTCCCGGCCCTAGAACCAGGCGATGTCTAATGGCACGCAAAATCGTTAACCGCAAGGCTTTACGTGAAGAAGTTGAGGCGGCGGAGCGGAGCGGAGCCGCCGTCGAGAAGACGGCGAAGAAGGCTGCCAAGCCCAAGGCCGCGAAACGCAAAAGCCGCTCGGCCGAAGCCAAGGTCGTTCGTGTCAAGTTGTACTGGCTGGTGGTCAACCAGTCGGGAAAGCAGGTCGGCGCGAAGTTCGAGCACCACCAAAAGGCCGCCGCGGACAAGAAGGCCGAGGAACTAAGCCAAGGTGGCAAGTCCCCGCATTGGGTGCAAAAACATCGGGAACCGATCGAGGAAGCTTAAGCTTGGAGGAGGACAGAAATGGCGGAAATCCGCATGCTCGGCCGACCGGCATGGTTGCTGGCGGGGCTTGTCGTTTTCCTGGCGGGATGTTCGGGAAGTGGTCCCACCGGCAAGGCGGGTTCGCCCGGCTCGGGCGGCACAAAGTCCGGCGATGATCTGGCGGGCAAGATCGGCGATTATATGCCGCCGCTAGACGGCGGCAAGCTGGAGATCGCTGCGCCAAAAGGCTGGGACTGGGCCAACCCCGGCGGCGGCGCTCTGGTGGCCTTTAAGCCCAAGGAAGCCGAGATCAATGCCTTGCCGCGCGTCCTGCTGTCCGTTGCGGACTCGGAATTTCCCCGGATCGATGACGTGACGTCGAGCAATGTCGAAGATTTTGTGCGTCTACTGGCCGCTTCGATCACCGATCAGAAGCCCAAGGAGTCTGCCCGCGCGGTCACGGTTGGCGGGCGCCAATTCGCGCGCTACCTGGTGCTGGGAAAACGCCGGAACCAAGTGGTTGCCCAACAGTTTCTGGCCACCGTGGCCGGGGGCCGCGTGTATACGTTGCGGCTGGAAGTGTACCAGGCGCAGTTTGACAAATACAAATCGGTCCTGAATGTGATCGCGTCGAGCATGAAATTTGGCGGCGAAGGGGAACCAGCGGCGACAACGCCCGCGGCGGGACCGGGCGAAGCGGAAAAGCCAGCTGTCCCGGCACCGGAAGTGCCGGCTGCGGAAAAGGACGAGGCCGACGGGGCAAAAACCGATCCGTAGCGGGCAACAGACTGTACGATGGCCCTTCCGGGCCGTCGCGGGTCGGCCCGGAAGGGCCGACCTACTGGCAGACTGGCTTCTACCGGCTGCCCAGGAACCGGTTCAGCTTGTCGCGCGTCTCCGGCGTGTGCAATTCCGATTTTCCAAAACCGTATTCCGCGCCAACCTCGACCGCCGCACGCTGGTACTCCGCATAGTCGGTGACCAGCATGACGGGAACGGCGGCGAGATCCGGCTCGTTTTTGATCCGGGAAATGACTTGCATTCCCGCGCCGCCCCGGTCGAGCAGCCGATTCACGAGCACCAAGTCAAAATGCTCGGATTGCAGCACTGCGAGCGCGTCCTGTTCGCCGTGGACACGCGTCACCGAGGCGTCAAACCCGCGTTCGATCAGGGATCGGATCGCCGCGTGATCGGCGGCGCAGTTGCCAACGTCCAGGACTCGTTTGACCATCAATGCGACTCGCCAGGGACTGATAATCCGGAGATCTCCAAGCCTTCAAAGCTAAGAATTATCAGGGTTTGCGGTCCATCGGCAATCCCCCAACGGCGATGACGGCTAGACCAACTCGGCTTTCCTGCCTACATTGATCGCACGCGGAGCTATTTTGAGGGTCGGAGCGCGGGTATGTTTGGTAGCGGTCATAGCCCAGAGGACGGAAACGTCGTCGAGCAAGTCCTCGGCTACCTGAATTTCTCTTCCGGCGCCGAGGATCCCCGGTTCCTGGCAAACTTGAATCGGGTGTTCGAGTGGACCGGAGGCGAAGACGCCGGCGGGCCGGTCTGGCGCGCCGCATGGCAGACGCTGGAAACAGAGCTCACCCGGCTGGCGTCGGCCGCGGCCGCATTTCGGGATGCGGACCAGGCGGCGAACGTCCTGCGGCTTGTCCGGGACCACGTCGTCCCCGGTTATATCGAGTTTCATCGCGATCTGCTGTTTCATCAATCCGAGGCGACGCTGGGCAACGCGTTCTTTCTGGGGCGAATCTGCGAAGCGGTCTTGCGACAAGGCCCGCCGTGGGACGAGACGCCGCGCATTGCCAAGGCCGCGATCGATGAATTGAACGACTTCTTGGGACACCGGCCGGTGGCGGTGCTGGAGACTCAGAAGATCGAGCCGTACGCACACGAATGGGTGCGGCCCGTGCCCTTGTACATTCGCGGCGCCGGCGTCGCCGCCGGACCGTACCAGCGCGTGGTCGAGGCCACGCTGGCTTTGTTGCGGGAAACGGATCCCCACTTGTTGCAGGAAGCCTACTTCGACCCGGAACTGCTGGACGAATTGGCATTTGACCCGCGGGCCTACGATTTCGACCATCCGGCGAACAAGCGGCCGAACTATCATTTCGGGCAGTGGGACCCGCATCATATCGACAACCGCGGCTTCTACCGGCGATACGTGATCCGGCAGGTGACGCTGGATGCCTTGATGCGACGCACGGCAACCGAGCCGGATGTGGATCGGGACGAGTTGCTGTGGGAAGCCGCGGCGGTGATGGCGGGGACGATCATCATGTCGACCGGCGTCAGCGGAGCGGGACCGGACAGCCATGATTCGACGGTCACGCTGGCGACGCTGCTGCCGCGGATTGCCGCCTATCGCGATCGGTTCTACGAGCAGTTGCTCGCCAAACTGGAAGGCGCGCACGGCCAGCGTCTGCGGCAGGAAGCGGCCCAGCGCCGGCAGCCGTTTGGCGGCGCTCGGCAGCACTTGAACGCCGAACTGGCCCGGCGGCGAGCGGCGCAATTGGAGCACGTCCATCTGGCGGCCATCTACGCCCGCTTGGGGTTTCCGGAGGCGGCCGCCGACGAGGCCAACGTGGTCCCCGCCACCTCGGCCCGGATGTGGTGCCAAATCGAAAACCGCCTGACGGCCTGCGATCTGGCCCTGTCCGCGGGAGACCTGGAACGGACCTCGCTGCTGTTGCAGGAAGTCGGCGACTGGATCCAGCGCGGCATTGCCTGCGGAGCGATTGTCGATCCCTGGAACATCCTGGGGTTCGACGCCAACTTCAGCCTGTTTCCGGCGTTGGAAAACAGCGTCCACGACCATCGCGTCGACGAACTGGTGGCCCTGATGGAGCAGGTGTTCGCGCTCGAGTCCCGCCTCTGGAGCGAAGCGGCCGCGCGGGACGAACAAGCGTTGTCCCGCAGCGTCTCGGCGCGGTTCCGCGAGAAGGTCAGCTGGTGGCGGAAGTACGCGGCGCACGAGGTCTCCGGCGTCGAAGCCATCGACCCGGACGAAGCGTATCGGGCCGCCCAGCGGGTGGCTGCGGCGCTGCACCTGTGGCACAAGGGCGGCGCGGCCGTCGAGGACGTGCGGTTTTGGGCGCCCCACGCGGACGTGTTCGATTCGCCGAAAGCCTACGGGCTGGTCGTCCGCGCGCTGCTGGAACGCGATGACTACGTCGCGTCGATGGCCTTGACGATGCATTGGCTGGAGCGGGCCGACCAGATTGGCTTGGAGCAGGGAGACACCTCGTTCTTCGAGGTGGCCGAGCGGTGGATGACCGGCTTGCGGCGGAAGATCCAGTCGGGCACCGGCACGCCCGGCGCTTCGCACGCCTGGCGGCTGGCCCGCAAGTTCTTGGACTATCTCGAAGCCAACAGCGAAGAATACTGGCGGCCGCCGACGTTCGAATTGGGCACCGCGCCCGGACGCCGCTTGCGGGACGAAATGGACGAGGATGACGAGGACGACGAGGACCTGGACGAAGAGTCGGACGAGGAGTTGTACGATGCCGCCTACGATAACATGGTGTACAACGACACCACGGACGACGGCATCGACAGCAGCCTGGCCGAGTCCGGCGGTCCGCCGTCCGACGACGAACTGATGGCCGTGTCGCGGGGGCTGGGCCTGCGGCTGTCGTTCATCAGTAGTGTGGCGCGGTTGTGGCAGCAGGCTGCAAGTTACGCCTTGGCCGAGGGCCAGCGCGGGGACGAGTTCCGCGAAATCATCTCGCGCTGGATTCAGCAGGCGGCGGACAATCGCGCCCGGTTGCGGGAACTGTTGGACGACGTCGTTGCCCTGCCGTTGCCGACTCCCTCCGGCGATCACGATTCGATGGTCGAGTACGACCGCGTGCGGTTGATCAAGGAGTCGATCCTGGAACAAGGCATCGCGACCAGCGTCGATGTCTCCGATGCGATCCGCATCCTGGCCGCAGCGGCCTACGACGGCGCGCACGATCTGCAGGCCGCCACGGGCGCACTGGAATTGGGCGACGACGTGGCCCGCGCCACGGCCATTTTCTCCGGGATCTTGCAGGGCAACCGGGCGGTCATCCGGCAGCGGTGGCGCGGGCTGATGCAAGCCCTGTCGCGGCATACACTGCTGTACGTGCCGCTGGTCAAAGGCGGCGATCCACACGAGATCGTCGCCGCCCGCACGCGGCAGCGGCTGATCCAGGACTTGCTGGCCTGGCTCCCGCGCCTGGGGCTGATTGTCGAGACTTGCCAGGTCGTCGAATTGGCCCGGGAAATGGAACGTCAGCATCCCGTCGGCCCCGGCGCCGTGACGGAATTCGACGAGATGTTCAAGATGGGGTACAAGTCGCTGGTCCGGATGATCGTGCATTCCGCCGCGACCTGGCCGTCCGGCCGGACGCACCGGATCGGCGATGAAGCCGGCCCGCGGACCGTCGTCGAATGCCTGAAGCAACTGACCGAATCGCTGTTGTCCAGCTGGCTGGCCCACAGCAAAACGCTCCGCCTGTCGGTGCTGGAAAAGGTCAAAGACCGCCGGGAATGGACGCGTCTGGTGAAGCTGGTCGAGACCTACGGAGCCGACCTGTTCACCCAACGGTTCTTGAACCTCGCCAACCTGCGGGCGATCCTGCACCAGGGCGTGGATGCCTGGCTGGCGCAATTGGCCGAAGAACCCGAGCCGGAGGTCGCCGAACACCTGCTGGCCGATCTGGAACGGGGCCGGGTCCCGCGGCAGGACGCCGTCGAGGTGTTGTCGGTGATCCTGGAGTCGGTCGTCGAGAACTACGGCGAGTACCGCGACTATAACAGCATGACCACGCAATCGGACCGCGGCGAACTGCTGTACATGCTGCTGGACTTCCTGCGTCTGCGGACCGAGTACGACCGCATCTGCTGGCAGCTCAAGCCGGTGGTCTGGGCCCACGAAATCCTGGTCCGGGGCCGCCAGACGCAAGCCGCGGAGATGTGGCGCCGCGAGTTGCGCGAGCAGACGAATCACGAAGCCGAATCGTTCCTCAAAAAGCTCGCCAAACTGCAGACCCAGTACGCCATGCGCATGCCGACCGTCGCCGACCGGCTGGGCGAGCGGTTTGTGCGTCCGATGGTGATCGACCGCATCCGGGCCCTGGTCCAGCCCGCGATGGAAGAAGCCCATCACGGCGCCCCCGGCGCGAACTTCGCGCTGTTGCGCAAGGAGATCGAGTTGCTGACGCGCGAACCCACCGGCGTCGGGTTGGACGTCCCCGCGTGGCTGATGGCCCTGGAGGAAGAAGTCGCCACCGTGACGCAAGGCGACGTCGACGCCGGTTCCGAGACGCCCTGGGAAGTGGTCATCCCGCAAACCACGCTGTCCCTGGAAGAGACCCAGCGGCAACTGGAAAAGTGGTCCGCCCGGCGGTAAGCACCGCTCGAGAAATAGCTGTCAGCTTGTCACCTTTCGCTCCGCGAAAGGGCGTTCTTTCGCGGAGCGAAAGACGACACTTGTTGCCCGAACGATGCTAACTCGCTGGCGCCCGCTCGTTCCCAGGCTCCGCCTGGGAGCGCATTGCCTTGCCGGCTCTGCCGCCCGGATGCGAGGCGGAGCCCCGGAACCCGAGGTTCACGAGGTCGCCCGCAAAAGGAACGGCCATGAACGCCCGCCCATTCGCGTCTCCCGCACCGTGACCTTGATCCGTATCTTCGTCTCGTGTCCCGGCGACGTCGAAACGCAGCGGAAGGCCCTGGACGAAGCAGTCGGCCGGTTCAACCGCCTGGACGGACCGTACTTGGGTGTGCGGCTGGAGACGTGGCAAGGGAGCCAGAACGCCGTCCCCCAGACCGGCCCGACGCCGCAGGACGGCATCGACCGCCAGTTGCCCCAGTACGATCTCTACCAGGGGCATCATGTCGGCCCGGTTCGGGTCGCCCACCAACGGATACGGGTCCGGAACGGAAAAGGAATTCCGGGATGCCATGGCGGCATGGAAAACGGCCGGCACCTTGGATACTGTTCTATTTCGAGGACCAACCCGCGTTGTCCAGAAATCCCACGGAC
>CAZXYZ010000078.1:0-53570 GCA_964645045.1 uncultured Pirellulaceae bacterium
TGAATTCAAAACTGCCGCGCTAGCCCAAATTACCCAGAGTGCGCGTTAGCCCTGCACTGCCGGCCGACTTAGAACCGCAATTCGGCGCCGAGGTTCAGGCCGTGTACCAGGTAATCGGTAGGATCGAACACGAACGCCGGACGCGTGGCGTCGGCAGGCGGGGCGGCGGTCAACAGCCGGCCGTCGATCGCGGTGTCGATTTCGAAGCCGGGCCGAATCACGCTGCTCCAGTACATCAAGGAGTAACCGACGGACAGCTTCAACCGTTCGACGGGATAGAACGTCAGCTTCACTCCCGCTTCGTTCATGAACGAGAACTTGTCTTGCTCGTGCAAGCCCCCGTTGGTCGCCGCCTGAGCCAACAGACCCGAGGCTCGGGTGGAGGTCGCGCCGGTGGCGTCCGTGCTGGTCGTCGAACCGGAAATCAGGATGCTCTGCCGCATGTTGCCGAAGCCGAATCGGCCCAACAGTTCGACGCCGAACTGTCCGCAACGGTAATCGCCACGCAGTCCGAACAGGCCGCCGTGAAACTCGTTCTGAGCATCGAACAAATCGCTGACCGCGATCGATTGGCGGGCGGTGGTCGTGCCGCTCTGAGTCAAGGACTCGATAAACAAGTCTTCATCAATGCTCGCGTACTGATAACCTGCGAGTAGACCAAAGCTGGCGCACGAGGATTGCCGCAGCGTCCAGAAAAAGAACACGTCACCCGCTTGGATCTCCGAGTCCGTGCGGAGTCCAAGCCTGCCGGTCGTTGGCGCCTGGGCAGTCGTATTGGCGACAGCAAAAGCCGTCGCGGTCGCCGGATTCGTCGACACGTCGGTGAACGGCCGGGCGATGAGAGACAAGTCGTTTGACGTATACTCCGGCGAGATGCTTGCATCGGCGACCGCCAAGTAGCGAGCCCCGACGGCGGTACGCTGGCAGGGATCCAGCCACAGGCCAAACTCCAGCCGTCCCCCGGGCCGTGCCGACTCGTCGACCTGGCCGCCGAACAGCACCGTCGCCCCGGGGACAACGCCGTCGCTGGGCTGCGTCGTAACCAACGCCGGAAAGACTCGTTGATCGCGCCACCAGAGAAGGAATTCCATATCGAACCAGAATCCGCCGCCAAACAGGTTGCAGGCGGGAGCGCCACAAGGATCCTGACAGCAGCTGGTTCCGCAGGTTACGTCGTCTTCGACCCATTCGGCTTCGTCGAGGACGACGACATCTTCCTCCGCTGCTGCTACGGCCGCTGCGGTGGCATGCCGAACGGAAGTTGCTGCCGGCTGGGCAGACGTTCTGGTAACCGCCGCGGGGCGGGCCACGGTTCGTCCCGCACGGGCCGACCGCGATTCGGCCGCACCGGCTGAACTCAGGCAAACGCTCCATCCAAGAGCAACAACAATGGAGATTCCAACGGCGATCTTGTAGCGTGTTAACATGGTCTTTTCGCGTCCCAAAAATCGCATAGTCACGGAGAAGAACAATGCCTGCAACGTGCCGACGGTGGCTTCCCGACTGCAACCACGTTCCGACGAGGGAACGCTTGCTGCAATTATTTCGGTTGTAACGAGCTTAGCGGTTAAGTGAAGTTGGAGATTTACGCAAACTTTTAGGCTAGCGGCGAACGCCATCTGACTTAAAGGGGGGATGCACTGTAACCCGAAGCGTTAGCGAGGACGTGCTGGAAAGCCTCGCTGACGCTTCAGGTTGCGATGATCTGCCGTTTGCACTTCGATTGACATCCCGAGCCCCGGCCGCGCCTGCCCGCATGTCAAACGCTCCATGCGTAAACTAGGAAAAATGCGTGTTCTATGCAGCTTCGTTCGGTTATTTGCATGGCGGGCGGCTTGTGGGCCGATGCTAACTCTGTGGCCACCCCCCGGTTGCTGAATTTCCAATCCCTCAAAGGCTGACCCTATGCAACACGCCGAAGCGCTGGAAGCCGTGCGAAGAGCGGTTCGCAGCCACTTTCTCGAATTGGGCGCCGACGTTGATTTCCAGTTGAACGAGCATATTCTCGTTCGCCACGACGCCTACTGCGGCAGGCGGTTCTTTGCGGATGGATTGCAGGCCATTTGGTTTGTAGAAGAGGATCAGGTTAAGATCCATGCGCGGGACGGCACGGTGGTTCAAGTCATGTCCAGCGAGGAAGCGGCGCGGCGGGTCGGGGACCGGAAGGCCGCCTGAGATGTTGGTGCCTCCGCAAGATAAGCGAGTCGGAAATGCGTACAGCTCGAATACGGTTCCCGGCGGCCCGCGCGGCGCTGACCGGCGCGCTAGTCCTGGCCGTGGGCATGATCGCCGCGCGCGCTGAACCCGTAATTCCCGGTTCGGGACAAAAGCTGCCTCAAGTTGGCGATGATTTCGAGGACGAAGGCTGGGGGTATCTCTTCAATTTGCCGAAGGGTACGCGGGACATCGACGAACAAGATCGCTTTCCTGCGGGCGAAGCGGCGAATGGCCGATGGTACGAAGGCATGCGCCGCGGTCAGCCCGATGTTATCAAACGCGTGCCGACGCCGGAAGGCGGGCTGACCGGCAGCCGAGGTGCATTGCTTCTACAGTCCCTGTGGACGGGGTTGCCCGGACAGCCGCGGAACTCACTGGGGCAAGATGACTTCATCGCCGACGTCAATTATCGCCTTGCAGGAACAATCCCTGCCGCGAGGTCGCCGAGCGTCGTGGTGCGAGTTTTTCTGCCCCCCGTAGACACATGGGAGAAACGGACGGGGCCGCATTTTGGGTTCCGCACCGCGGTGGAAGCCAGTGTCGTTAAACCGGCCCCCGGTGTGCGGTTCTCGCAAGCCCGCTCGGAAACCGAAACCTATTGGCCCGGGATCTTCATCGAATTTCAGAGCAAAGCCAACGAACGGGAGAATAACTACGCCTATCTACGGATCCGCGCCAACGAGAAAGGCGAAGACTTCCGCTCTCAGCCGATCACCACAACGGGCTGGTGGACCTTGGGCATGTCGCTCTCTCCCGACGGCATGGTCCATTATTACGCCCGTCCCGGCGTTGAGGCGTTGGCGCAGACGGACTATCTCGGCTCGCAGTACCCCTACGGATTTCGCGCCGAGGCGTTCAGAACCTTCTTCTTCAACGTTTGCAATGGCGACGACGGCCGCAACTGGTCAACGGCTTGGATTATTGACGATCCGAGTGTTTATATCGTGCGCTAGTTGAAGTTGGGCGGGTTTCGCAGTTAAGGCATCGGGGATAAATTGTCTCCTAACCGTTCCGGCGAAACGTCTCCGACGGTGTTTTGCTTCCGTCTCCGCCCCGTCAACCGAGAGAGAAAGACCCGTGACCCAGAAGTCCAAGCTGTTGATTCGAGTCGGCCACAGCCCCGATTCCGATGATGCGTTCATGTTTTTCGCGCTGGCCAAGGACAAGCTTGATACCGGCGAGCTGCGTTTCGAGCACGAGTTGGTCGACATCGAAACGCTCAACCGCCGGGCGTTTCAGGGCGATTTGGAGCTGACCGCGATCAGCGTCCACGCCTACGCGTATCTGGGCGACAAATACCTGCTGTGCAACAGTGGCGCGAGCATGGGAGACCGTTATGGTCCGATGCTGGTGGCCAACCAGGCGGCCCCGATCGAAGATTTCCGCACTCGGACGATCGCGATACCGGGCACGTTGACGACGGCCTACCTGGCACTCCGCTTGTGCCTGAACGCGGATTTTCCCTACGTGGTCGTGCCCTTTGACCAGATCTTGGAGGCGACGCTGGCGGGAGAATATCAAGGCCGTTCCATCGACGCCGGCCTGATCATTCACGAAGGCCAACTGACCTATGCCCAGAGCGGACTGCAGTTGGTGGTGGATCTGGGGGTGTGGTGGCACGAACAAACCGGTCTGCCGCTGCCCCTGGGCGCCAACGGAGTCCGGAAAGATCTGGATCCGCAGACGATCCGCGAAGTGGACCGCCTGCTCAAAGCAAGTATTCGCCACGGCCTGGAACATCGGGACGAAGCCTTGGATCACGCTCTGGCTTTCGGCCGTGGACTGGACCGCAGCAAAGCCGATCGTTTTGTGGCGATGTACGTCAACGAATGGACCCTCGATTTTGGCGCGGCGGGGCGTCAAGCAGTCGCTACGCTGTTGCAGCGTGGCTTCGAGGCGGGGGTCATTCCGCGATTAGTCATCCCGCAGTTCGTAGGGTGACCGACCCCTGATCTGTTATCAAGCCAAGGCGGGTTCCAACCGCCCCGCGCGGACCGCCACGGGTGCGTATTCGACCGAAAATTGCGTGATCCCAATCGTAAGGAGATCTCCCGGATGAAGTTCCGCTTCCAGCACCGATCGGCCGTTGACGAAAGTGCCGTGCTTGGAGCCGAGATCGCGGACTAGCAATACATCCTCGACACAGTCGATTTCGCAGTGATCGCGGCTGACCCAGCGGTCCCCGACTTGAACATCGGCCTCCGGCCCACGCCCCAGATGGAGCGGGAATTCGGTCAGGGCAATCTCACGAGAAGAGGCGAAAACATCGTGGGTGATCAGTTTGGCGGCAAGGCTCATGGCCGGTCTAAACCTGCGGGAAGGATATTGTAGCGGTGGGCGGACGTCACTCGGGAAGGAAGACATTGCCAGAGGAGGCGAACCGGGCTGGCGGCGCACACTCCCCTACCAATGGCACTATATGAGCAGAGAACTCGGCATGCTGTCAACACCCGATTCCGCAAGATTTGGGGAATTCTTGGGAGATGGCTGGGACACGGGGCCAGAATCGTCCGGTACACGGCCCTGATCGTGCCCGATGGCGGAGCCCTTCCGTCGCGAAAGGCCCCCCCGGGCATAAGTGGTTTCCGCTATACCAAGTCGGCCAACAGGTCGTCGAGATTCGACCCCAGTCCCCAAACGGCAGCGACGTCGTCGGCCAAACCGTCGTCCCATATCCCGTCCAGTGACGAATCCACCGCAGCCCCGTCCGCTCGCCGACTGGCATCCGCAAAGTAATCGGCACTCGCGTCCTGCTCAGGCAGCCACCAGTCCGGCTCGGAACCATTTCCCAGATCGTGCGTTAGGCCGCCTTGCGAAGTTGACGACGGGTTTGGATCCCAAGCCAGCAAGTCCGGCGACACGTCAGCCACGACGGGCGAAGCCAAGGCCACCAGGCTTTCGCCCGAGGCTTCCCCCTCGCCGCCCGCCTGAACGACCAAGCTGTTCAGGTAGTTTATCAAACCGAGCACGTCCATCGGGGAGACGACGTAGTCAGAATTTACGTCATAGTAAGGCCCCCTAGCCTCGCCCTCGCCCCCAGACGCCCACTGGGCCAAATCGGTGGTGCCCGCAATGTTCAAGAAGTTGACCACTGCCAGGACATCGATGGGCGTGACGAAGCCGTCGTTGTTCACATCATAGCGGTTATAGGGGTTGGTGAATTCGCCTTCGCCCGAACCACCGACGACAACGATCGCGGGCGTGTCGACGTAGCGGATCTGGGCGGGCGGGACGGAGATCCCGGGATCCGGCCTGATCAACGTTGTCTCGTTCAGCGGCAGGTCATCGGCGGGGTCGGCGGCAAAGGTCAGCGTGCCGCTGCCGCCACTCAGGGCGACAAAGCGGATCTGGAACAACAGCTGTTCGCCGCCGAAAGTCACTGCAGTTGCACCTTGGTAGGTGCCGACTTCATCCACGATCCCGGCCGTACTGCGGTTGATGCCCTTGAGTGCAGGCGGGCCTGCAAACAAAGCGCCAGGAGCGATGTCGAAGCCGAGTGGATTGACCGCTGTGGGGACGGTAACGGGGCGGGCCAGCGTCGCGTTGTAGATGATGTCCAGGTACGCCGAAAACACCCCCTGCTGATTCGTGGGCATGGTGGTGCGAATGTCGTCCACCCAAGCATTGACATAGAACTGGGTCCCTGCGGCGACCTGGTTGTTCGGCAACGCATTCCCTTGCAGGTCCGTGGCCTGCAAGCGGATTTGCACCAAATCGGGAGACTCGACGACATTGATCGTGGTTGCGCCAAAATCGATTTGGGGGTAGTCGATCGAACCGGGCGGCACATTCAGGGAGGTTTCGTGCAGCGGAAGGACGTCCGCAGGGTCGGCCTTAAACCGGGCCGTCCCCAGGGCGCCGGCCGTAAAGACCGCCTTGTACAACAGTCGTTCCGCCGGACCGTACGGATCGCCGAAATTGTTGTCGGAGCCGGTTCCCTGGAAAGCGCCGATTTCGTTCAGCGTGCCTGGCACCGAGGCGTCGAAGAAGTGCCCCTCGCTGTAGTCCGTCGAGAACGTGACAGGGCCGGCATAAGACGCGACAGCCGCATCGTATAGCAGGTCCATGTAGGTGGAAAACACACCCCGATCGTTCGGCGGGAAGTTCGGAACGGACTGATATCCGGTTTCGTTCCGCATGTCCTTGACGTAGGCCATGACCTGGAACTGCAAGCCCTGCCCAATCTCGGTGATGGGATTGCCGTTCATGTCGGCGGTCACCAGCCGGATTCGGATCACGTCGTCGGAGGTGCGGGTGGTTCCCGTTTGGATCGTCACCGTTGCGGTCGAGGTCGTGTTGTTCGAGTCGACGATTGTGTAGCGGAACTGGTCCGTGCCGCTGAAATTCGCCGGCGGCGTGTACCGCACCATCTGCACGGTCTGGTTGTTCAACGTCACCAACTGCAACACGGCCGTCCCGGTCATCCCGGCTGTGTCCAGACCATTGGCCGGGATGGTCACCAATCCCGTCGGGCCGGCGCGATCGTTCTTCAGCACGTTGAACAGGTAGGGATCCGAGGGAACGTCCAGCAGGGCGGTGGGAACGGTCGGAGGCGGCACCAGGTAGCTGTCGTCGACCGCGATGACGGAGGCGGTTGACTGAGTGATGGTGATGGAAACCGTGGCTGAACTCGTCGCTCCGCTGATCGTATCCTCGATCGTGTAAGAAAACGCGTCCGGTGCGAATGCCCCCGGTGCGGGCGTGTAACGGATGAAGTCGTCGGTGTAGTCGGCGGACGTGCCATTACGGTCGATCACCGCCGTGCCGGATGAGCCCGCCGTGCTGAGCGGATCGCGGATCCGCAGATTTGCTCGCCCGTTGGAACTGGGGATGTCGTTGGCCAGAACCTGGAAAATGTTGTCCTGGCTGCCCTGGTCCACTGTATAGCTGTCGTTGACCGCCACCGGCTTGTCGGACAGGACGTCGACCCGGTAGTCTTCCACTTCGCCCGCGTAGGACGCCCCGGCAAAGGACAGATCCTTCTCGTAACCGTAGCGGAAGCGGGCGAATGTGGTGCCTGGAATGGCAGTGCTCGGCACATCGACCGTCAGCACGTGCGTGCCCGCGGCCAGCGTCCGATTCGTAAATACCTGCTCGCCGGCGTCCGCCCAGTCGCCGTCGCGATTGAAGTCGATCCACCCCTGCAACATGCCGGGGGCGTTGACTCCCAGAGACACGGTGACGGTGATGGTCGCGGACCTGCCCGGCGCCAGTCCCGTCGTAAAGACCACGCCGTTTTCGTCATCGAAGTTGTCGTTGTCGTCCCCCAGCGCGGCCGGGTCAGGCAGCCCATCAGGCTCGCCATCCACGATGACCGTGGAACCGTCGAGCGCGTCCACGCCCAGGCCGAAGCCGGGCAGGATGGCGTGGGTCGGACCATTGGCCGATTCCAGCGTCGGGTACGGTGCCG
Organism: uncultured Pirellulaceae bacterium; assembly: GCA_964645045.1. Taxonomy (GTDB): domain Bacteria; phylum Planctomycetota; class Planctomycetia; order Pirellulales; family Pirellulaceae; genus Anammoximicrobium. Next base: position 7,628 of record CAZXYZ010000078.1, read on the forward strand.
GCGTGTCGCCGTGGTCAAAGCCGTCGTTGTCGCTGTTGCCGAAATTGACGTCCGCGATAGTGCCGCCGCCCGTGATGGTCAATACTTGAGCCAGCGCGGGTTCGCCCGGGAAGGTTTGCCGCCAACCGGGCTTGACCGCTTCGCGAATGGTCAGCGAAGTGCCCGTGACGGTGGTGGTGATGCTGTATTTCCCTTGAGAATCGGTCTTGACCGACGGTTCCCCCAAATCCCGTTCGCCGTCACCGTCCAGATCCGCGTAGATCGTCCAGCCGCTCAATCCGCCTTCGGTCAAGTCCCGTTTGCGGTTCTCGTCCAGATCGTGCCAGACCACTCCGGTGACGGTCACCGGCCCCGGGACGGGAGGCGGCGGTGCATCGGCCAAGCGGAAACTGCCCCACCGCGTGCCCCAGCGGCCAAAGACAAGTTGGAGTTGCCTGGGCAACGCGTATTCACTGTACGCCCAAAAAGTCACGCCATCGGACGGGTCCAACGCGACGCTCGTGTAGTCTCCCCAACGCAGCGCTCCGACGGTGCCATAGGAGTCGAGTCCTTCCGCGATCGCGACCGGAGTCCGCACCGTGCCAAGCGGATCGCTGGCCGCCCGAACCGCGTAGTACGCACCCGGGTACAAATTTGGCCCCGTCGCCGCAAAGCCGATGGCCATATTGCCTTTCGAGTCGACATTGACGGATGGCCAACCGGTATGCACGGAAAATCCCAATTCCTCGCCGCCCACGCTGCCCTGATCGGCCAATTGCATGATTTGCGGATTCGCCGTGTTGAACTTGAACCAGTGTGCCGTAACCTGATTGGTATCTGGCCCTGTAGCTGGATAGATGACGGTCGAGACGTACAGCGAATTGTCACGCCAAACGGCATTGAGGGTCCGCCGATCACCGAAATCAATGTCGGCGGTGACGCCGCGTTGGGGCGAGATACCGCGAATCAGTAACGTCGAGTCTTCGATGTCACCAACGTTGACCGTGAAGCGGGTGAACGTGGGATTGGTCAGGGGGTTGTTGATGCGGATCACATCCACTAGCTCTTCAATGCCGTTGCTGTACCCGTCGTACAGCGACAGCCACGTCCCCACCCCGGCCGGAGCGTTTCCGAACACGTGCGCCGGCTGCATACTGCGAAAATCCCGGCCCTGCGTGTAGTTGCCCGAAAAATCGACCCCCGTAAGGGCCGCCGGATCATGGATACTGACCGCCGCCGAACCGTTTTCGTAGAACCCGCCCTTACCCAGCCCTTTGTCCATGATCCACAAGCGGTTGCCATAGGAATCCCCTGTGCCGATCTCAAAAAGATTCCCTGTGACGTAGACCGCTTCTTCGTCCAGCGAGAACCCGGGATAGTCCGTCCAGGTCACGATGTTAACGCCCGGCGTTGTGGGGTCCGGCACGTTGACTTGGCCGTTGATCGAGTGGTAGTACCATGTCCCGTTGGGATCGCTGTCGTCGGATACCGCGACCATAATCCGGGACATGTCGAACAAGTCCCCGTTGGCGACTTCGTAGGCTTCCAAAGCCACGACGAGGAAGCGATTTGCGTACTGGTCGTACAATGCCTTCGGATCGAAGATGCCGTAATCCGGGCGAAGCGGAGCGAAGAAGTTCTTGAGGCTGGTATGGTAGTGCGGCGTCCCATCCTTGGTGAACCATTGAATTGACGTATTCCCCACGTTCAGAATGTGGGCAGGCCCAACAGCCCCGTACGGATCCGGTGGCTGCAAGAGCGAAGCCCCCGTGTTGAAGGCATTGTCATCCTGGTTGAAGCCCTCAATCGAACTGAGCAGTGGTGGCGAGGCCGCCAACAGCCGCCGATCTTCCAACGATTCGAACAACAGCCGGTGTTGGTGTTTCTTCGCTCGGGCAAGCTGCCGCGGTTTACCCGTGAACCTGTCACGCAACGCCTTGGACGCCTTCTGAAATCGCGAATTCACGACGTGACCCTCTCTCAAACTCGATAGAAATCCCGGCCGAGGTCGCCAATCTTCGCCAGTCTAATTACGCCGCCGGACAAATGCCACAGTCCTGTTGAGCGGATGCGGGCAAATAGAAGGGACATACCCCTGGAGTGAGCCCCTTTACAGATGCCTCTGCGCGTAAAAAAGTTCCGCCTAACAGAAGTTAACATTTTCCATTTCGGATGTTCGGAACGATCGGTTGCCAGTTTGCCGGCCATTTCATCGGGACAGGCGGCATTCTAGCCCGTCTGTGTCAACTTTCGCGGTCACAGCAGCCGGAACGATGACGCAAGCCGGATGGATTCAACCGGAATTGCCGAGCGTGTGGGGATGCCGCCGAGCGGGAATTGGCGGGTGCCAAGAAATTCGATTTGCGTTCTAACCCTCATTGAACAAAGCATTTAGGCAGATTTGCGACCAGCTCTCGAACGCCTCGGCCGCGTCTAGTAACTCCTCCGGCGGGGAAAACCCCGCCGCGACGATTTCGTCTTCGCGAGGCCGGACGTTGGGTTGCTCGATATCCAGCAGGTGAACCACCCCCAGATGCACTTTGCCGACCTCGGTTTGGTCGTCGTTGATCAAGCCGACGCACTGCTCTCGGAATCTGGTCTCGATGATGACCTCTTCCGCCAACTCACGCCGCATGCCTTCGCTGTACGGATCCGGTGTCCCGGCGTCATCGACGCAGATATGTCCCCCGATTCCGATGCTGCGTTTCCGATGTAAGCGAGCCTCGCCCATACCGGTCCCGCGAGTGTAGTGGAATAGCAAGACGCGTCCCGATTCGTCGGTGTATCGAAAAATGGCGTAGGGGATGAGTTGTTTAAAACTCGGATCCTGTTCCATCTCGCCGCGCGGCCGATAGCTGGCGTTGCGGGGGCTCTGCAGTTCGTCCAGGTAGCGATCGACGTTCGCGTTGAATCCCTGGAAGTAGCCCAAGTCGTGCAATAACTGGGTCGGAATCACAAGGACCCGCTCGGTGTGTATTTCCGTCATAAGTTTGCCTTCACGGATTGGTCTTGGGCAGATGCCGCTGGCGATTCTCGCAGGTTGATCCGCTGAACGGCGTGGGCAAGGCCCCGCGCGAGTAGCATCCTCAAACGCGTGCGGAAACAGTATAGAGTTTCGTGGACCGCGTTGCGAGGCACCCGCGGTGTGTGGCCAGGAATCCTGGCGACTCCTCCGTAGCCGAATTCGCCAGAATGCGGGCTTTCCCCGCGTTCCCGCATTCTGGCGAAGGCGGCTACCTGCCAGAAACCACGGCCACGCACCGCCCGCTCCCTTGATTGACATCGCTTGTCCCGTCCCTGTAGAATTCGGCGTCATTGATTCAAGGTCTTACTGTTGAAACGGCACGAGGACGAACCGGTCGGCGGTAAGTGTTTTCAGCAAGGGACGGAGGAGAAAGTTACCATGGGTGCGAACGTTAAAGAATTTACGGACAACAACTTCGCCGCCGAAGTGCTCGAAGCACCGGAGCCGGTTTTGGTGGATTTTTGGGCTCCCTGGTGCGGCCCGTGCCGGCAGATCGCCCCAATGATCGACGAACTGGCAACCACCAACGCCGGGGCGGTCAAGATCGGCAAGGTCAACATTGACGAGAACCCCAGTGCGGCTCAACAGTATGGAGTCAGCGCTATCCCAACGCTGCTGTTGTTCAAGGGTGGCGAGATCGTCAACCGGTTTGTCGGCGCTCAGGGCAAGTCTCGGCTGCAGCAGGCTTTGGATGCGGCCAAGGACTGATATTTCTGATGACCGAAGTCCCAGATATCCGGATCCGCAGCATCGGCGAACAGCAAACCGCCGACCGCGGTGGGGATTTCGTGCTGTATTGGATGATCGCTGCGCGCCGGACCACTTGGAACTTCGGCCTACAGCGAGCGGTCCAATGGGCTCGGGATCTGAGAAAGCCGCTGGTCGTGCTCGAGGCGCTTCGCTGCGGCTATCGGTGGGCCAGTGACCGCTTTCACCAGTTCGTCATTCAAGGCATGGCGGACAACGAGGTCCGATTTGCATCCCAAGACGTTTTCTATTATCCGTATCTGGAGCCCGAAGCAGGAGCGGGGCAAGGATTGCTTGCCAAGCTTGCCCAGCACGCCTGTGTCGTAATCAGCGACGATTTCCCCTGTTTCTTCTTGCCCAGGATGGTGGAAGCGGCCGAACGCCAAGTTCGCACGCGATTCGAATTGATCGACTCCAATGGCCTGTTTCCCCTGCGGGCGGCGGATCGGACTTTTGCCCGTGCCTTTGACTTCCGCCGTTCTCTGCAACGGAATCTGAGACCGTATCTGGAACCAGACTCGATGCCCGCGCAGGATCCGCTGCGGAATTGTCGGCTGCCCGTTTTGGAGGATCTGCCTAAAGGCATCCTTCGTCGCTGGCCTGCGGCGAAGCCACAAGAGATCGCGGCCCGACCGGACCATTTGGGACAATACCCAATCGATCACACCGTCCTTCCGACGGTGACGGTGGGCGGATCGGAGGCCGCAGAGACGACTCTGCGAAACTTCCTGAAGAACAGGTTGCCCCAATACGCCGAATCTCGGAACGAACCCGAAATCGAAGCCACCAGTGGCCTGTCACCCTACCTGCATTTTGGCCATATTTCGGTCCATCAGGTGTTCGCCGAGACGATGCAGCAGGCGGACTGGACGCCCGATCGGATTTCAGCAAAGGTCAATGGCAGTTCCCACGGCTGGTGGGGCGTCGAAGAGAATGCCGAGTCGTTCCTGGACGAACTGATCACGTGGCGCGAGGTGGGTTACAACATGTGCTCCCGCAGCGCCGATTACGATCGGTACGATTCCTTGCCCGCCTGGGCACGGCAGACGTTGAGCAAGCACGCGGACGATCCCCGCGAGTACCTCTACACGCGCGATGAATTCGAGTCGGCCCAGACCCACGACCCGCTGTGGAACGCCGCCCAGCGGCAGTTGGTCCGGGAGGGCCGCATCCACAACTACCTGCGGATGGTATGGGGCAAGAAAGTCTTGGAATGGTCCCCCAGCCCGCAGGCGGCCCTCGACGTGTTGATTGATCTGAACAACAAATACGCCCTGGATGGACGCAATCCCAACTCGTACAGCGGCATTTTTTGGGTGCTCGGACGCTACGATCGCGCGTGGGGCCCCGAACGGCCCGTCTTCGGAACGATCCGCTACATGAGTTCCGAGAACACCGCGCGGAAGGTGCATGTCAAGGACTATCTGCGCCGCTACGCGGCGGGCTGACGTAGATCATTCACCGCACACTTCACGAACACGACGACCGATTCTCGCGTTCCGACCGAAAACAGGAGACAGAATGATGGTTGCCCCTGATCTTGTGCCTCGCAAAGTGCCGCTCGTCGAGACCCGGTACCGACGGATCGGCACGGAGATTCCCGTTCCGCAGTCCGTGGCCATCCTGGAAGATCTGCGGCGTTACGAACCGGTATCGATGAGCGGCCAGCCGCCCATCCTGTGGGACCGCGCGGAGGGTCTCTGCGTCTTCGACCGCTGGGGCAATCGTTGGCTCGACTGGTCCTCCGGCGTGCTGGTGGCCAACGCCGGTCACTGCCACCCGAAGATCCGCCAGGCCATCGTGGACCAGGCCAACCACGGGCTATTGCACAACTATTGCTTCCCATCCGAACTGCGGGCCGAACTGGTCCGGGAATTGGCGACGGTCGCGCCCGAGGGACTCAAGAAGGTCTTCCTGCTGACGACCGGAGCCGAAGCCGTGGAATGCACGATCAAACTGGCCCGCACTCGGGGCCAGAAGATCGGCGGGAACCACAAGATCACGATCGTCTCGTTCGAGAATGCGTTTCACGGACGCACCCTGGGCGCCCAAATGGCGGGCGGCATTCCGGCGCTCAAGTCGTGGATCGTGAATCTGGACAAAGACATGGTCCAAGTTCCGTTTCCCGACGGGTTCCGCTGTCCCGATACCAGTTTCGATGGTTTCTTGCGTGCATTGGCCGAGCGGGGCGTGTCGCCGGACCAGGTCGCCGGCGTCTTAAGCGAGACGTACCAGGGCGGCAATGCCAGTTTTGCGCCGCCCGAGTTCATGCAACAGCTTCGCCACTGGTGCGACCGGCATCAAGCGCTGCTGATCCTGGACGAGGTCCAGGCCGGTTTCGGCCGCACGGGCACCTACTGGGGCTTCGACCACTACGGTGTCGTGCCGGACTTGATCTGCTGCGGCAAGGGCATCACCAGCGGATTGCCGCTGTCGGCGGTCATCGGCCGGCAGGAGATCATGGACTTGTATCCGCCGGGGTCCATGACCTCGACGCATACCGGCAACCCGATCTGTGCGGCCGCAGCGCTGGCCAACCTGCACGTGATCCGCGACGAGCAGTTGGTCGCCAATGCCCACGCGATGGGCGAGATTCTGCAGCCCGAGTTACAGCGTTTGGGCCAACGCTTCGCGCCGTACATCGGGGCCGTCCACGGCAAGGGCTTGGTGGCCTCGCTGCACATGGTCAAGCTGGGCGGCATCGAGCCGCATGCGGAAGCGGCGGCGCGGATCGTGCGCCGCGCGGTCGAGAAAGGGTTGATGCTGTTCGCTCCTGTGGGCTACCGCGGAGCCTCGGTCAAGATCTCGCCGCCGCTGACGACGCCGGAAGACGCATTACGCGAAGGGCTGGGGGTGATGGAAGCGGCCATCGAAGAAGTCCTGGAGGAGATGCAGCGATGAGTTATCCGGCCGACAAGCTCGACGTCGTCATCGTGGGCGGCGGAATGATCACGCACGACCAAATCCTGCCGTCGCTGTACCACCTGCAGCGGCTGGACCAAGTCGGCGCGATCACGGTCTGCGCCTTGAACTCGGCCCCCTTGCGCGCGCTGGCGGAGGCCACCCGCCTGGGCGAAGCGTTCCCGGGCCAGGGATTTCGAGCCCTGCCCAGCCTGACCGAGCCGCCGGAGCGGATGTTTCCGGACCTGTTCCAGGAAGCCCTCGCCGCCCTGCCGCCGGGGAACCTGGTCGTGGTGGCCGTTCCCGACCACATGCATGATGCGGTGATCCGGGCGGCCTTGGAGCACGGGCAGCATGTGCTGTCCGTCAAGCCGCTGGTGCTGAAGTACGCGCAGGCGGTCGAGATCGAGCGACGGGCCCATGCAGCCGGACTGTTCGTGGGCGTCGAATATCACAAACGATTCGACCGGCGGGCGCTGGACGCCCGCGGACTGTACCGCGAAGGCCGCTTTGGCCAGTTCCGCTGCGGCGAGGGGAAACTGGTCGAGCCCTACTACTACCGCCACTCGAATTTTCAAAATTGGTTCACCAAGGAAAACAGCGATCCTTTCACCTACATCGGCTGCCACTACGTCGATCTGGTGTACTTCATCACGGGCTTGCGGCCGGTCGAAGTCTCGGTGCGCGGCGTGGAGGGAAACTTCCCGAACGGCAAGACGGCCTACCTCTGGTCGCTGGGCCAGGTCGTTTGGGAGAACGGAGCCATCCTCAGCTTGTTGAACGGTTTAGGCTATCCGGATGAAGCCGCTGGCTCGAACGATCAGGGCCTGTGCCTGTTCTGCGAGGGCGACAACTGCGGCGGGATGGTCCGGCACGACGACCAGTTCCGCGGCGTCAGTCACGCCTATGTCGACCGCCGCGCGGGAGCCGTGTTTCGCTTCGTCAGTCCCGACTATTTTCGCTTGGTGGCCTGGGAGGGTGCGGGTTTGAAACCGGTCGGCTACGGCTACGACTCGGTCGAAGCCAACGTGCTGGCCGCCCTGCGCGTGAACGCCGCCTCCGCTGGATTTGGCAGCGAGGAAGCCCTAGCCAAGCGGCGCGAGGTGTTGGAAGACATCGACCGCCGGGGAATCATTGCGACGCCGGCGAATAGCTCGATCAACGAACTGGTGACCGAGGCCGCTCGCCAGTCGATCCAACAATGCGGGCGGCACATCGCCATCGACTACAGCGGCGTGCCCGCCGTCGGCGGTTAAGCCGAAACACGGCACCAAGCGTGAACGTTTCGCACCAATTCCTCAGCGGCTCAGCCCCGCAGCGCCGCGACACACGGGGCAGCCCTGCAAGGACAGCGGCGGTTCCAAGCCGCAGTCGGCCAGCAAGCCGGTCTGGGCGAAAACGGCTTGGCAGTCGCCGTCGGCAGCGACCGTGCCCTGGTGCAACAGGATCACGCGCTGGCAAACGTCCAGGATCAGGTCCAAGTCATGCGACGCGACGATCCGGGTGTGATCCAGGCGATTCAGCAAGCCGATCACATGGCGGCGGGCTCGGGGATCGAGCCCGGCCGTGGGTTCGTCCAAGACCAGGACCTGCGGCGACATGGCCAGGACCGTGGCAATCGAGACCGCCCGCTTCTCGCCGCCCGACAAACGATACGGCGGCCGGTCGGTCAAGCCCGCGGCGCCCACGGCGGCCAGCGCATCGCGAACGCGGTCGGCGACGTCCGCCTCGGGCAGGCCTTGATTCCGCGGCCCAAAGGCCACATCATCCCGAACCGTCGGCATGAACAACTGGTCGTCGGGATTCTGAAACACCAGCCCCACGCTGCGCCGAATCGCTTCGACCGTGTCGCGTTGCACGCGGGTGCCGCTGATCGTCAGCTCGCCGACGGTGGCGGACAAGCAGCCGACCAGGTGCAACAGCAACGTCGATTTGCCGGCGCCGTTGGCCCCGATAATCCCCACGGACTCGCCGCGGCCGATGGCAAAGCTGATATCGCGCAGCGCCGCGGTTCCGTCGGGATACGTGAATTCCAGGTGTCGGATGTCGACCAGCGTTTGGCTCACGTGACGCCTCCCCACACCAAACCGCCCAACCGGCCGACGAACCAGCCACCGCGGACCAGCGCGAAAAAACCGCACCAGGCGACCAGGAACATCCAATCGCCCCAGCTAAAGTTAGACTCGCCGCCGACGGGAACATCGCCCCGGAAGCCGCGGCAGCACATGGCCTGATGGATCCGTTCCGCACGGTCGAGCGTCCGCAATAGCAGGTGTCCCAGCAGCGGCCCGTAGGCAGCCAGTTGCAGGGGCCGGCCGCCGCCGCGCAGTTCCCGCGCCCGCGACATGGTATGCATGTTGGAGCCCAACAGGAAGGCATAGCGATAGAGAAACAACAATTGCGTGACCGCGATCCGCGGTACGCCCAGCTGTCTCAGCCCATGAGCCAGCCGTCCGATCCCGGTCGTGGCGACCAGCGCCATGGCCGCCGCGACGCACAGCACCGCGCGCAGCAGGATAGACACCAGGGACAACCACCCGCCCGCGATCAACGCCCCGGTCCCCAGACGCACCGGCTCGCGATCCAGCAGCGGATTGGCGGCGGCGACCGCCAAGGCCAGCAGCAGCGCGAGGAGCACGGGACGCCCCAAGATACGGACGGGCAGACGGGCGCCGAGAAACAGGACCAGCGGATACGACGCCAGCGGCAGCAACTCGACAACCGCCCGCGGCGGCCACGAGGCGACGATGATCACGTAGGCCAGCGTTACCACGATCTTGGCTCGCGCGTCGATCCGATGGAGCCAGGAATGGCTCTCCGCCAAATCATCCAGGCGGGCCAACTCCTGCAACGCGGCCTCGACGCGACTCATGTTTCCGCCCGCGGCATTCGTCGCCAGCCGGACAGGTAGCCGACGGACGCTGCCACAACCAGGACCAGCAGGCTGCCGACGATTCCCGACGCCGACACGCCGGCACTCACGTGGGGCCAACTCTCGACCGTCTCGGCGTCAGCCGCCTCGCCGCCAGCCGAAAAACTGTAATCGGGCAGCAGCGCCGTCCGGGCTTGGATCTGGGCGAGCTCCGCGTGAACGGGATCCGCACTCGGCAACTCCGCCGAGCCCGTCGTTCGCTGGATGGACCACTCCAGCCCGTCGGGATCCGCGGAAGCAAACCAGGAGATCACCCCGCCCATCACCAGCGATGCGGCCAGCAGTCCCCAGGCCAGCGGACGGCTCGAACCCGTTTCACCGCTCGCCTGCCCGGCAACCTGCAAGACCTCCGGCCGCGCCTTCCGCAGGAACCCGAGCACCGAAGCGGTGGCCAAGCCCTCGACCGTCCCGATGGCCAGGTGAATCGGCAGCATCAGCAGCAAGAATGTGCCCAAGGGCAACTCGGTGCGTCCCGACAATGTCGTCTGCAGGACCACGCCGGCAGCGCCCAGTTCCACGGCAACCAGGGCCGCCAGCAACGAAGCGGCCAGCAGTCTTCCCGACGAACCGCCGCGGCCGGCCGACGGCCGGAACAGCAACGGGTAGGCGATGAAACACGGCACCGCGCCAAGGTTGAAGATGTTACAGCCCAGCGCCAACAGTCCCCCGTCGGCGAACAACAACGCCTGCAACGTCAAAATCGACGCCATCACCAGAAATGCTGCGTGCGGCCCCAACAGCGCGGCCAGCAGCAACCCGCCGCCCAAATGGCCGCTGGACCCGGTTCCCGGAATTCCAAAGTTGAGCATCTGCGCCGCAAAGACAAACGCACCGGAAACGCCCATCAGCGGGACAATCCGGTCGTCGGCCCGAGTTTCCATCCGGCTTGCCGAGCGGGCCGCCAGCGCCGCCGATGCCAACCACATCGTCCCGCCCACCGCGGGTGAAATCAACGCGTCTGCCATGTGCATGTCAAGCCCACCTTTCGCCGCGCGTGCATGAGTCGGGTATTACGCAGCTGAAGAATATCATACCAAGTTCCGGCGGCAACTCAAGTTGGGCTCAGACGTACAGAATTCAATTCTCGCGGCGACAGAACTCTCCCTAGACCTGAACAAGTGCCCGCGAAAATTGAATTCTGTACGTCTGAGCCCGCTCTGGCCCCGGCTTCTGCCAGCTTGCACTCGTCCCACGGTGCCGCGTATGATGCCAGTATCCGCCGACGCGAACGGCAGAAAACAAGTTACGCAAGAATCGTAGGCAGCACCCTCCACGGCGGTGACTACTTCTGCTGGAGTACAGCCTTTAGGCTGCGACGCGGGTTGAAAACCCGCGAAACACAGGCTGAAGCCTGGACTCCAACGGGGCGATCCCGAAAAGGTCACAGGCTATCCGTGTTGCGGTCTACCATCCCACCTCACCCCCACGGAGGAATCCGCGATGCGAACGGTGATCCCCAGCTCCATCGGATCGGCCATCGTCCTGCTCCTTGCCGCGTCGAACCTCTCGCTCGCCGCCACGCTGCACGTGGCGTCCAACGGCAACGATGCCTGGTCGGGCCGGCTCGCCGCGCCCAATGCCGACAAAACCGACGGCCCGCTGGCCACCCTGGCCGGCGCACGCGACGCCGTCCGCCAACTCAAAGCCCAAGCACCGCTTGCCGAACCGGTGCAAATCGTGGTGGCCGATGGCGTCTACCCGATGCACGAGACGTTGGTGCTCACCCCGGCCGACAGCGGTTCCGCCACGTGTCCGATCAGCTACGAAGCAGCACCGAACGCCGCGCCGCGATTCACCGGCGGCCGTCCGGTCACGGGGTTCACGCGCGGCGCCGACGGCGTTTGGACCACCCGCGTGTCCGCGGCTGCCGCAGGCCAATGGTACTTTGAACAACTGTGGGTCAACGGCCGCCGGGCGGTGCGGGCGCGGAGTCCGAACAAGTTCTACTACCACATTGCCGCCAAAATGAACCGGGGAGCCGATCCGGCGACGGGGCAGGTGGCCGACCTGACGAATCGCGCGTTCCGCGCACGGCCCGCAGACATCGCCCCCCTGCGCAACTTGCCGCTGGAGCGGCTAAACGACGTCACGCTGGTGACCTATCACTCCTGGGAAGTGTCGCGGTCGCGGTTGGCAGGCGCCGATCCGGACACCGGCACCGTCGTCGTCACGGCCGGCATTCCCTGGGGCTTCGCGTACTGGGGCGCCAACTGCCGGTACCACCTGGAGAATTTCCGCGCGGCGCTGGACGAGCCGGGCGAGTGGTTTCTGGACCGCGACGGGACGCTGGCGTACCTGCCGCGGCCGGATGAAGATATGACGACTGCCACCGTGATCGCCCCGGTGCTCGACCAGTTCGTGCGGATCGCCGGCGAATCCGACGACGGCCGGTTCGTCGAGCACTTGACGATCCGGGGCTTGAGCTTCCAGCACGGCCAGTACGTGCTGCCGCCGACGGGCCACGCCGACGGCCAGGCCGAGGTCACCATCCCCGCCGCGATTGTCGCCGACGGCGCCCGCCAGGTCGCCATCGAGGCTTGCGAGGTCAAGCATGTCGGCACTCACGGCGTGTGGTTCCGCCGCGGCTGCCGCGATTGCCGTGTCCAGCGCTGCTGGCTGGACGACCTTGGCGGCGGCGGCGTGATGATCGGCGAGACGCGCGTCGACCTCGCCAAACCGGACACGCAGACCAGTCACGTCATCTGCGACAACAATATCGTCCACGGCGCCGCCCGCATTCACCACGGGGCCATCGGCGTGTGGATCGGTCACAGCGGCCACAACCGGGTGACCCACAACGACATCAGCGACCAGTTCTACACCGGCATTTCCGTCGGCTGGAGCTGGGGGTACGCACCCACGGTCGCGGTGCAGAACACGATCGATTTCAACCACATCCATCACTTGGGCTGGGGCGTCTTGAGCGACATGGGCGGCGTGTACACGCTGGGACTGGCTCACGGCACGACGGTCAGCAACAACGTCATTCACGACGTGTATTCCTACGACCGCTACGGCCGTGGCGGCTGGGGGTTGTATAACGACGAAGGCAGTTCCGGCATCGTCCTGGAAAATAACCTCGTGTACCGCGTCAAGACCGGGACGTACCACCAGCACTATGGCCGGGAGAACGTCGTCCGCAACAACATCTTGGCCAACAGCATGGACGGCCAGATCCAGCGCTCGCGCGTCGAGGAGCATCTGTCGTGTACGCTGGCCAACAACCTGATCTACTGGGACCAAGGGCCGCTGATCGCAGCCGGCCGCATCAATGATGACCAGGTCAAATTCGAGCGCAATCTATACTTCGACGCCTCCGGCTCGCCGGTGGATTTCCAAGGACTGACTCTGGCCCAACGGCAGGAAAAAGGCTGGGACCAGGGCTCGATCGTCGAAGACCCGCAGTTCGTCGACCCGGCCCACGGCGACTTTCATTTGCAGCCCGGCTCGCCTGCTGCCAAGATCGGATTCCAGCCGTTCGATTATTCGAAGGCCGGCTTGTACGGCGACGCCGCCTGGGTGGCGATCCCCACGCGTTTCGAGTACCCGCCCGTCGAATTCGCCCCGCTGCCGCCGCCACCTCCGCCGCTGGAGGTCAACGACGACTTCGAGTTCACTCCCGCCGGTTCCCCGCCTGCGGATGCCGACGTCAACGTCGAGAACCGGGGCGACTTCATCCGCGTAACGGACGAGACCGCCGTTGGCGGCGCGCGGAGCGTCAAGATCCAGGACGCGCCCGGCCTGCAAGCCACGTTCAACCCGCATCTGGTCTACAAACCCAACTACACCGCCGGGCAGGCGCGTTGCAGCTTCGACCTGCGGCTCGAACCCGGCGCCATCTTGTTCCACGAATGGCGCAGCTGGGACGTGGACCCTTACCGCATCGGCCCTTCGATCTGGATCCGGGACGGCCAACTGACGGTCGGAGGCCGCCCGTTGCTCGATCTTCCCGTAGGCCAATGGTTCCACGTCGAGATCACCGCCAAGGTCGGCACCGCGACCGACGGCAAATGGGACCTGACCGTCGTGTTGCCGGGCGAGCAACCTCGCCGCTTCCCCGGCCTGGCCGTCGCCAACCCCGATTTCAAGAACTTCACCTGGATCGGTTGGTGCAGCATGGCCACTGACAAAGCCGCGTTTTACCTGGACAATCTGCGGGTGAAGAACGAGTAGGCGTCGATTCCACGGGGCAGCCAGGTGTTACTGGTACCACGGCCTGCTTGGAATGACGCGACGATGTGATTCGCAGAAAGACGGTGGGGCACGTCTCAAGACGTGCCACGACCCGAGTTCCGTCCGGATCTCGGGCGCCCTCTTGCCGGTTCGTTCCGCATGTGCGATCGTTACGGGGGCTGATGCGACTCCGGGCTCAGACGTACGGAATTCAATTTTCGCGGCTGATTGTCCTACCAAATGGAGAGTCTCGTGCCCGCGAAAATTGAATTCTGTACGTCTGAGCCCTTGATGCAGCCCCCTGCTTAACAAGGTCAACCCATGTCCGAACCAATCCCCCGTTACCTGATTCCGTTTCATCCCAAAGAGATGCCGCATTTTTTCACCGATGTGCTGATCATCGGTGGCGGTTTGGCCGGGTTGCGGGCGGCGATTGCCGTGGATCCGGCGCAATCGGCGCTGGTCGTCACCAAGGACCGGCTGGACGAGTCGAATAGCGCCTATGCCCAAGGCGGAATCGCGGGCGTCATGGACCCGGAGGACCGGTTCGAGAATCACGTCGCCGACACGTTGCGGGCCGGCGGCGATCTGTGCGACCCGCAAGTGGTGGAGATGGTCGTGTGCGAGGCGCCGCAGCGGATCCGCGAGCTGATCCAGTGGGGCACTCAATTCGATACTCAGGACGGCGAAATCGTCCTGGGCCGTGAAGGCGGACACAGCTGTCACCGGATCACGCACGCCTTGGGGGACGCGACCGGCAAAGAGGTGATCCGGGCGATGATCGCTTGGACTCGCAAATTGCGTCACGTCCGAATTTGGGAGAATACCTTCACGCTGGACCTGCTGACCCACGACGGCGCCTGCCGCGGGGCTTTGATCGCCGACCAAAAACACGGCCGCATGCTGGTCTGGGCCAAGCAAACGGTCCTCTGCACCGGCGGCGCGGGACAATTGTATCGCGAATCGACCAACCCTTCCGTGGCGACGGCCGACGGTCACGCCGTCGCTTATCGAGCCGGCGCGGAACTGCGGGACATGGAATTCATGCAGTTCCATCCGACCGTGTTGTACATCGCCGGCAGCAGCCGAAGCTTGATCACCGAGGCGATTCGCGGCGAGGGCGCGTACCTGGTCGATCGCCGCGGCTACCGGTTCATGTTCGACTATGACGAGCGGGGCGAACTGGCGCCGCGCGACGTCGTCTCGCAGGCGATTGTCAGCCAGATGGAAAAGACCCGGCATCCGTGTGCCTATCTGGACCTGAGCCATCTGGATCCAAAGTTCGTGCGAGGGCGGTTCCCCGGCATCAACGACACGTGCGGCAAGTTCGGGATCGACATCACCAAGGACCGGATTCCCGTCCGTCCCGGCGCCCACTACATGGGCGGCGGCGTGACGGTGGACCTGGAGGGCCGCACCACGCTGCCGGGGTTGTGGGCCGCGGGCGAGGTGACCTCCAGCGGCTTGCACGGCGCAAATCGGCTGGCGTCGAACAGCCTGTTGGAGAGCATGGTCTACGGGGCTCACGCCGGTGCGGGCGCGTCGCAAGCGGCCCGTCAGACCGATGACGATTTCCACGCCCTGCCGCTGGAAAACGCCACGGTGGAAGAGCCCAGCGAGCGGCTGGACTTGGGCGACATCCGCAACTCGCTCAAGAGCCTGATGTGGCGGAGCGTCGGCGTCCGCCGCAGCAAGCCGGACCTGATCGAAGCGTTGGGCACGATCGCGACCTGGCAGCGGTACGTCCTGTACCGCCAATTCTGCGAACCCGCCGGCTGGGAACTGCAAAACATGCTCGCCATCGCCCTGGTGATCGCGCAAGCTGCGCTGCAACGGGAGGAATCCCGCGGCGTCCATTACCGCACGGACTTTCCGCAGGTGGACAACCAGAACTGGAAGAAACGCATCGCCTTCCGCCGCTCGCCGTCGCCGTAACCGGTGTACAATAAAAATGGAATAACAACGGATTGACCTTCCAACCGATCGGAGGCGAACGTGTCCGTACACGACTGGACCCGCGTCGGCGCAGGAATTTTCCATGCTTTTCATCACTCGTGGATCGAAGAGATCGCGCGCGCGTTGAACCATGGGCTGCTTCCCGCCGAATACTACGCCCTGCCGGAGCAGCATGCCGCAGGTTTCGGCCCGGACGTGCTGACGCTCCAAGGAGACCGCGAAGACGGCATCCACGACGATGGCCTCGACACCGGGAGCAAGAACGTCCCGGGCAGCCAGGGTGGCAGCGTCTTGCTCGCGCCGCCGAAACTGCGGCCCGTCGCGGAGACGGAATTAGGCTTCTATCGCCGCAAGCAGAATACCGTCACCGTTCGCCACGCCAGCGGGGACCGCATCGTCGCAATGCTGGAGATCGTCTCTCCGGGCAACAAGTCGAGCCGCAATGCCATGCGTTCGTTCGTGGCGAAGGTAGCGGCCCTCCTCGAATCCGGAATTCACTTGCTGATCGTCGACCTGCACCCGCCGGGCCGGCGCGACCCGCACGGCATTCACGCGGAAGTTTGGGAAGAGATCGCGGGCGAGGAATCTACCGCCTCGCCCGACAGGCCTTTGACCCTTGCCGCCTATGAAAGCGACCTCGGCGTGCGGGCGTACTTCGTCCCCGTGGCGGTGGGCGACGCCTTGACGGCCATGCCGCTGTTCCTGGAGCCGGGCA
Source organism: uncultured Pirellulaceae bacterium (assembly GCA_964645045.1). Classification (GTDB taxonomy): domain Bacteria; phylum Planctomycetota; class Planctomycetia; order Pirellulales; family Pirellulaceae; genus Anammoximicrobium. The sequence goes on from CAZXYZ010000078.1 coordinate 24,056, forward strand.
AGGCAGTTGAGGTGCCCTTGGAAGAGACTTACGGTGCCGCCTTCGCCGAGGTGCCGCGTCGGTGGCAGCGCGTCTTGGAGACGCCAAATGGTTGAGCCAGGCTGGCTTCCAGACACGTTCTTCCACCACCTTTGAAGATCTCCGCTGGAAACTTACTGTGCTCGGCCCTGCGACACTTCAACGAGCACACGAGGGCGGCAGAACGATACCCGACGCAGTCGCACGGAGATGGGGATGACAAACAACGCTTGCGGATTCGTGTTGCTGACCGGCGCGACGGGATACGTCGGCGGGCGGCTCTTGTCGCTGCTGGAGCAGCGCGGTATTCGCGTGCGCTGCCTGACCAGGCGTCCCGAAGCGTTGCGCGGACGGGTGGGCACGACGACCGAGGCGATCGCCGGCGATGTCCTCGAACCGGCGTCGCTCGCGGCAGCCCTACAGGGCGTCGGCACGGCGTACTACTTTGTGCATTCGATGGGCGCCGATCGCGACTTCGAGGAAGCAGACCGGCGTGCCGCAACGAATTTTGCTCAGGCCGCCCGCGCCGCAGAGGTCGGCCGGATCATCTATCTGGGCGGACTCGGGAATCCGGACGAAACGCTTTCCAAGCACCTGCGGAGTCGCCAGGAAACAGGCGCCATCCTCAGGGAACATCACCCGCAGGTCATCGAATTCCGGGCTTCGATCGTGATCGGCTCCGGCAGCCTGTCGTTCGAAATGCTGCGGGCGCTGGTGGAACGTTTGCCGGTGATGATCTGTCCTCGCTGGGTGCGAGTGATGGCGCAACCGATCGCGGTGGAAGACCTGCTGGCCTACCTGCTCGAAGCGCTCGATTTGCCCGACGGCCCCTCGCAAATCTACGAGATCGGCGGTCCCGATCAGGTTTCCTATGGGCAGATCATGCACGAGTACGCACGGCAGCGGGGCCTGCGTCGCTGGATGATTCCCGTGCCGTTGTTGACGCCGTATTTGTCGAGCCTGTGGCTGGGGCTGGTGACCCCGTTGTACGCCCGAGTCGGCCGGAAACTGGTCGAGAGCCTCCGCAATCCGACGCTGGTCTCGAACGACCTGGCCGCGAAGACCTTTGCCGTCCAACCCCGGCCGGTCCGCGAGGCGCTGGCCCGCGCGCTGGTGAACGAGGACTGCCAGTTCGCCGAGACCCATTGGTCCGATGCGCTGTCCGCGAGTGGACCGCCGCGCACCTGGGGCGGCGTACGTTTCGGTTCGCGGCTGGTCGATTCACGCACGGCGACGGTCGATGTGCCGCCGGAGCAGGCGTTCGCCCCGATTCGCCGCATCGGCGGCCGGACCGGCTGGTATTACGGCGATTGGTTGTGGTCGCTGCGCGGTTTCCTGGACCTGTTGTGCGGCGGCGTCGGTGTCCGTCGAGGCCGCCGGGATCCGGAAAGCCTGCGCGTGGGCGATGCGCTGGACTTCTGGCGCGTCGAACTGTACGAGCCGCCGCATCGATTGCGGCTGTGCGCCGAGATGAAACTGCCGGGGCGGGCCTGGCTGGAATTCGAGGTCATGGGGGACGAGCAGCACAGTACCATTCGCCAGACCGCGATTTTCGATCCCGTTGGCCTGTCCGGCCTGCTGTACTGGTACGGGATCTACCCCCTGCACCAGTTCGTCTTTGCCGGGATGCTGCGGAACCTCGCGCGAGCGGCCCACGCTTCGAGGCCGTGATTCACTCGAACAGTTCTTTCGCCTCATCGACCAGGGCCTGGTCGATCTTCAGCGGGGTGGTCCAGAAGTAGATCTTGTGCGAGATGCCATCCGTGGTCGTCAGGTTCTCGACCTTGTCCGGCGCGACGCCGTACATGTCGAAATCGTGGGAAACGATCCGTGAACCGGGCTTGAGGTTCTTCAGTTGCGGGATGAGCCGGACGTTGAGTTGCGGCAGCAGATACAGGGAAACAACGCTGGCCGGTGCCAGGTCCAACTGGAAAATGTCGGCGTTCCGGATCGTCACGAGCGTCTCGACCTGATTCTCGCGCACCCGGTCCAAGGATTCTTTGACCCGCTTGGAGTCGATGTCGAAACCGACGGCCTTGCAGCCGTACTTCTTGGCCGCGGTCACGACGGTCCGCCCGTCGCCGCAGCCCAGATCGTAGACCAGGTCGTTCTTGGTGACTTGTGCCAATTCCAGCATCCGGTCGACCACCTCCTGCGGCGTGGGCACAAAATGCACGTCCGGCGTGCGGGCCGGCGGGCCCGGTGACGCGAGGTCCATGTCCGTGTCCGCCGGAGCGTTCACCGCGGCCGATGGAGCAGCGGGCTTCGAAGACGCCGCCGGTTCCGCGGGGGGCGCCGGTTCGACCGGCGTCGTCGCTTCCGCGGGTTCGGGTGTTGCCAAGGGTGTGTCATCCGGCACCATTTGGGCGTCGACGGGTTCCCCGGGCGCAACGGTTGGCGGCGCGAGTCCGCCAGCCTCTTGGCCCTGGACGTCGGCGCGCCGTCCGGGTTCGGACGGTGGCTTTGAACACGAGACGACGAAGACGGCGACGAACGTCACGAGAAGCACAGCTGGGGTGATCCGACGCATGGGCACCTTGCTCCTTTCGCTGTAGGGTAAACGTGACTACACATCAATCGCAACCGAGGCTCAATCTCGCGATTGCGGCGTGACCTTTTGGCGGCAACTGGTTGCCGCTTTGAGCGGAACGTTGTGTCAGAGACACGGGTTGAGTGCTGGTGGGCCGGGGGCGATCGAACGCCCGTTGCGATGCGCAGCTTTGGTCTTGGCCCTCCAGCGGCGACGAGATTACCGCACTCCCAATTCGCACGTGTCGCGTTCGCTGCAAACGTCGCAGGGGCCCGAGTCGCCGCCGAGGCGGGACAGACAGTATTCGATCCGTTGCGACATGATCTCGGCCATCAACGGATGCAGGCCCAGCGGCGCGGTGACTAGAAAAGGGATGCCGGGGTGCTTCCGGGCGGCTTCGGCAGCCAAGGCGGGGATGTCTCGCTTCCAGTGCCGGCCGGGCAACAGGAAGTACGGGTGGATGACGATCAGTCGAGCGCCCCGCTCGATGCAGCGGTCAAAGGCCGCACCGATCGAGGGCTCGGCCAGTTCCATGTGCGCCGGCTCGACGATCTCGTATCCGCTGTGCTGCTGGAACAAGGCCACGACCTCCAGCAGCATGGCGTTGCTTTCAGGGCGGCGCGAGCCGTGATCGACGACGATGACCCCGATTTCCTGGCGGGGCGGGAGATCGGTCGGAATCGTCACGTCGCCAAGCCGCCGAACAACGGGGTGGACAGGTAGCGTTCGCCCAGGCTGGCCATGATCACGGCGATGCGTTTGCCCTTGAACGCGGGACGAGCCGCCACTTGCATGGCCGCCCACATCGCAGCGCCGCTGCTGATCCCAGCCATGATACCCTCCTGGGCCGCCAGTTGCCGACCGGTCTCGAACGCGTCCTCGTCGTCGACTAAAACCACCTCGTCGACGATGGCCATGTCGAGGTTCTTCGGAATGAAGCCGGCGCCGATGCCTTGGATCCGGTGCTTGCCGGGCTGACCTCCGCTGATCACCGGCGAGTTCTTCGGCTCGACAACGATGGCTTGAAAATCCGGTTTTTGGCGTTTGATGTAGCGGGCCACGCCGGTAATCGTGCCGCCCGTGCCCACTCCGGCGATGACAGCGTCGATGTCCCCGCCCGTATCCTCCCAAATCTCCGGCCCGGTGGTGCATTCGTGGATCGCAGGGTTGGCCGGGTTCTCGAACTGCTGGGGCAACCAGGCGTTGGATTCCTGGTCGACCATCTCCGCCGCTTTGTTGATCGCGCCCTTCATCCCATCGGCGGCCGGGGTTAACACCAGATGCGCGCCCAACGCCCGCAGCAGGGCACGCCGCTCGACCGACATCGACTCAGGCATGGTCAACGTCAACTTGTAGCCCTTGGCCGCACAGACGAACGCCAGGGCAATGCCCGTGTTGCCGCTGGTCGGCTCGATGATATGCGTGCCGGGCCGGATCAAACCGTCGCGCTCACCCGCTTCGATCATGGACACGCCGATGCGGTCCTTGACGCTGTTCAGCGGATTGAAGAACTCGCACTTGGCGAACACGGTGGCGTGATTCGGGGAAACCAGCCGGTTGATCCGGATCATCGGGGTGTCGCCGATCGACTTGGCTGCATTCTCGTAGGTTCTTCCGCGTGGCATGGCATTCTCGTCCGTTTTGATCTGTTGGTGTTCCCAGAGCGAGCGGGGCACTTGTACCACACACCGGCAAACGTGGCACAACTTCGTACTACTATCGCCAAATTTCTTGTTTGCTTCCTGCGAGCATTTTGAAGAGGAGGAAACAAAGACAACAGAGAAAGAGCCGGCACTCCGTTTTCTCTGTTCCCTCCTGTTCAATGAGTTGGATTTCGTCGGTAGCGGCCGAAGGCTGTGTTGGCTCCCGGTTAAACGAGTCACTGACTACCGCGTCGGGTACAAAGCCGCCGTATTATAGCCGTCGGATCGAAAAAACGAGTAGCGCAACTTAAGCAGAACGGGCAAAACGTCGCGTCCTTTCTGACATTGACCACCCCACAGCTTTCCCTAGAATGAGCCCTCTACGTATCCGAGCCGCACCGTCACGCTAGATAGCGTCACTAACTACAGTCCCAGTATTGAGTTGCGATGTCACAACAGGAACCTCGTCAAGGTGATCGCGAGTCTCCGGGAATCCACGAAGCGTCCCGGCGTGATAAACTGCGCAAAATTGCGGAGATGGGTATAGATCCCTGGGGCGGGCGATTTGACGACCGTACGTACATTCGGGACATTCGAGCGCGTGCGGAAGAGATCCAATTCTGCAAGGAAAGCGGCGAGACGATTGGGCTGCCCAATCTGGAAGGGCCGGAGCCTGTCGACTTCCGTGCCTGGATGCAGCAGCAAGGGCCCGGCGAATTGACGGGACCGCACGTGCGCGCAGCGGGGCGCATTGTCCTACAGCGGGACGCCGGCAAGCTGCGTTTTGTGAACATCCAGGACTGGACCGGCCGGATTCAGCTGTTCGTTGGCAAGCAGCAGGTTGGTGAAGAGGGGTTTGCGCTGGCCGGCCAGTTCGATTTGGGTGATCTGGTCGGCGTCGACGGCCAGTTACGTCGCACCAAGACCGGCGAACTGACAATTTTTGCCGAAAAACTGCACTTCCTGTGCAAGGCCGTCGAGCCGCCGCCGGAAAAGCATCACGGTTTGCAGGATCCGGAACTGCGACAGCGGATGCGGTACCTGGACTTGAACTATACCGACGGCGTCCTGCCGCGGTTCCTGAATCGGACCAAGATTGTCCATTCGATCCGCCAGACGCTGGCCGGCGAAGGGTTCTGCGAAATCGAAGGACCGACGCTGCACACGATTGCCGGCGGCGCCGCCGCGCGGCCGTTTATCACCCATCACAATACGCTCGACATCCGGCTGTACCTGCGGATCGCGCTGGAATTGCACCTGAAGCGGTTGCTGGTCGGTGGCATGGAACGGGTGTACGAACTGGGACGCGTGTACCGCAACGAAGGGATCAGCCCCAAGCACAACCCCGAGTTCACGATGCTCGAAGTTTACCAGGCTTTCGGCAACTACGAATCGATGATGGACTTGACCGAGAAGATCATCGTCGGGGCCATTCAAGCGATCGGCGCGCCGTATCGGCTCCCTTGGGGCGACAAAGTAATCGACTTCAAGCCGCCGCTGGCACGCAAGACGTACAACGAGCTGTTTCGCGAGCATACAGGCGTCGAGCCGGACAATGCAGCGGCGGTCGCACAATTGGCCAAGTCACTGGGGTTGGAGACCGCAAATCGCCATCCCGACGTGATCAAGAGCGACGTCTTCGAGGCCAAGGTCGAGGATGCGCTGGTCGGTCCCGTGTTTGTGATCGACTATCCGGCCAGCATCTGTCCGTTGACGAAACGTAAACGCGACAATCCGGAGATCGCCGAGCGGTTTGAGTTGTTCGTTCACGGCATGGAAGTCGCCAACGCCTACACCGAACTGAACGACCCGGACCTTCAGGAACAGCTGTTCAGAACGCAGTTGGAGGGACTGCCCGAGGAGGATTCGATGGCCAAGATGGACCACGATTTCATCCGGGCGCTGCGGCACGGCATGCCCCCGGCCGGCGGATTGGGCGTGGGCATCGACCGGCTGGTGATGCTGCTGACGAATTCGCCCTCGATTCGGGACGTGATTTTGTTCCCGCTGTTGCGGCCGGAAACGGCGGAAACGCCCGTCCGGGAAGCGGGGGAGTCGGTCACAGAGTGACAGAGCTGCGTGGGGAAGGAAAGTACCCTGTCACGGAGTGACAGGGCTCCGTGAGGAAACCGAGCCAAAGGATTGGCCATGTACAAGCTGCTTCTCTCCTGGCGATACCTCCGCACCCGTTACATCGCGCTGGCTTCGATCATCAGCGTCACGCTGGGCGTGGCGACGCTGATCGTCGTCAACAGCGTGATGGAGGGCTTTACCCAGGAGATGCACAACCGGCTGCACGGCATTTTGTCGGACTTGGTTTTCGAGAGTCACAGCCTGGGCGGCTTGCCCGATCCGCAGTGGCACGAGGAGGAGATCCGCAAGACGCTGGGCACGCAGGTTGTCGGGATGACGTCGACCGTGCAAGTGCCCGCGATGCTCAGTTTTCAAGTCCGCGGCCAGTGGATCACGCGGCAGGTCAATTTGATCGGCATCGACGAGAGCACGTACGCCCAGGTCGGCGATTTCAGCCAGTATTTGTTGCATCCGGAGAACCAATCGAAACTCAGTTTTTTGCTGCGCGAGGAGGGGTTCGACCGGCGTCTGTCAGAAGCCGGCTGGTCCTACCGGCGGAACAAGGTTGCCTACGAGCGGGCCGTCCAGGAGCAAATGCGCCAGATCGAGGCAGCGCGGGAAAAGCAGCCCGGGGGCGATGGCGGGGCGGCATCCGCGCCGCCGGCGCCGCCCAGTGATCCGTACGGCGGGGCACCCGCTGATCCTTACGGCGCCACGGCCGCGACGGCCGGGGACGCCCAAGTCTTCGACGAGGGCAAGGAACAGCACACCGGCGTCATCCTGGGATTGATGGTCGCCAGCGTCCGGCATCGGGATTCGGACGATGTCGTGCGCGACTACTTTCTGTGCCGGCCCGGCGACGATGTGAACCTGACCTTCCCCACGGCTCCACCGTCCGGCGAAGCGCCATCGGCTCAGAGCGCCAAGTTCACGGTGGTCGACCTGTATGAAAGCAAGATGAGCGAATACGACAGCAGCTTTGCCTTCGTGCCGCTGGCCGAACTGCAGCGCATGCGCGGTATGATCGATCCTCAGACGAAGGTCACCAGCGTCACGTCGATCCAGATTCGCTTGCAGCCGGGCAGCAACTTGATTGCGGCTCGCGACAAGCTCCTGCGCCGGTTTCCGGCCGACCAGTACGCGTATCGGATTCAGACCTGGATGGACCTGCAGGGTCCGTTGCTGTCCGCGGTGCAGATGGAGACCACGATCCTGAACATCCTGCTGTTCCTGATCATCGCCGTGGCCGGATTCGGCATCCTGGCCACGTTTTTCATGATCGTGGTGGAAAAGACACGGGACGTCGGCATCCTGAAAGCCCTGGGCGCGCCCAGCAGCGGGGTGATGAGCATCTTCCTCAGCTACGGCTTCTCGCTGGGCACCGTGGGCTCCGGCGTGGGTATGGCCGGCGGGTTGCTGTTTGTGGTTTACATCAACGAGATCGCGGCCGGCTTGGAGCGGCTGACGGGCCGAGAGGTCTTCGATCCGACGGTTTACTACTTCCAAGAAATTCCCGCCGTCATCGATCCGCTGACGGTGGGGTTGGTCGTGGTGGGCGCGATCGCGATTGCCGTTTTGGCCAGTGTGCTGCCGGCCTTGCGTGCCGCACGGCTGCACCCGGTCGAGGCGTTGCGATACGAGTGAGACGTTACCGATCAGGGCTCAGACGTACAGAATTCAAAATTGGCGGGCAAACCGCCTAGCTGTGGTCGAGACGCAGGACCGCCAATTTTGAATTCTGTACGTCTGAGCCCGTCGGGGAAGCACCTAAAACTCTAGCTCTTAACGACAGGGACGCCATGAACCCAGTCACCTACGCTCCGACCATTCCCCTGATGCGTCGCCCAACGCCCGGCGCTTTGTTGGACAGCTTCCAGAACCTCGACGACGCACCGGTACTCGAATCACTCCCGATGACCCACGTGCCGCAGGGCCATGACACGGGGCCGTTGTTGAGCGCCAAGAAGGTGTTCAAGAGTTATCGCAAGAGCAAGCACATTATCCCGGTCTTGCGGGGCGTCGATTTTGCGATCCGGGACGGGGAGTTCGTGGCCGTGGTGGGGCAGAGCGGCTCGGGCAAGAGCACCTTGCTGCATTTGCTGGGCACTCTGGATGCTCCGGACGCCGGCGAGATTTATTTCGAGGGCAATCGCATCGACAACCTGCCGTCCAGGGCCCGCGATGTGTTGCGGAACCGGTACTTTGGCATGATTTTTCAGTTCTATCACCTGCTGCCGGAGCTGACCACGCTGGAAAACGTACTGGCCCCGCGGATGATCGGCCAGGGTGTCCTCCGCTACTGGCTGAACAAGCGGCAGCACACCGAGGAAGCGCGGCATCTGCTGGATCTGGTCGGCTTGTCGCATCGCTTGACGCACAAGCCGAAGGAACTGTCCGGGGGCGAAATGCAACGGGCGGCGATCGCCCGGGCGCTGGTCACCAACCCCCAATTGTTGTTAGCCGACGAGCCCACGGGGAACCTGGACCGGCAGACCGGCCAGGAAATTATGGATTTGCTCCGATCCTTGAACCGGCGGCAGAATCTCACTATAGTCATGGTTACCCACGACAACGCCATCGCCGCTTTGGCCGATCGCACGGTGCGGTTGGTCGAGGGCTTGGTGGAACGCGTATAATTCCCCTCGATCTCGGAAGTGCCATGTCTCTCAAGATCTACATCAACGGAACACTGTACGACAAGGAAGACGCCAAGATCAGCGTCTACGATCATGGGCTGCTGTACGGGGACGGCGTGTTCGAAGGGATGCGCGTCTACGGTGGCAAGGTGTTCCGGATGCCGGAGCACCTGGAACGGCTGTGGAATTCGGCCAAAGCCATCTGGCTGGAAATCCCCATGACGCCGGACGCCCTGGGGCAAGCCGTGGACGAAACCGTGCGCGCCAACGGGATCGTGGACGGCTACGTGCGGCTGGTCGTGACCCGCGGCGTGGGCACGCTGGGCCTGGATCCCAATCGGTGCAGCGCTCCGCAGGTGATTATCATCGCCGACTACATCACGCTGTACCCGCGCGAATACTACGAGCAGGGGCTGCACATCGTCACGGTCAGCACGATCCGCAACCACCCGGCGGCCCTCAGTCCGCGGATCAAGTCGCTGAATTATCTGAACAACATCCTGGCCAAGATCGAGGGCCTGCAGGCGGGCTGCGTCGAGGCGCTGATGCTAAACCAGAAAGGCGAAGTCGCGGAGTGTACCGGGGACAATATCTTCCTGGTGCGGAAGGGCGAGTTGCTGACGCCCTCGGTCGAGGCCGGCATCCTGGAGGGCATCACCCGTGCCGTGGTTCTCGATTTGGCCCGAGAACTGAAGATCCCGGTCCGCGAAACACCGCTCACCAAACACGACGTCTACATCGCCGACGAGTGTTTCCTGACGGGCAGCGCCGCCGAAATCGTCCCCGTGACCAAGGTCGACAGCCGCAAGATCGGCGGCGGCGTCCCCGGCCCCATCACGCTGCGGCTGCTGGAACGGTTCCACGAAGTCACGCGGCAGTAACGCCGATCCCTGTACGCTTCGCCAAACGGGGCAAGGGAATGATTGGCACAGGAATCAATGACCCGAAAAAATGCCGAGGAACGAACGAATCCATTCGCTGGTTATAAATGGATGGGTTATAAATCAAATCGGCCGTGACTTGTGCTTTTCCCCTTTATAACCCCGAATTTATAACCAGCTTCTTCCGCCTCCCCATTCCCACCCTGCGGTCTTGTTCACTGATTTGACGCAGGATTGAATGGTCCCATGAAATATTCCCCTGCCCCACCCTCCCCCGCCCGTTGATATGATGCCGAACCGCAAATTCATCATCCTGACCGAGGGTTACGCGAATCCCATCCCCGCCAAGACGGCCGTCTGCGTGATTCGTTACTGTCCCGACGAAGTCGTGGCGCTGTTGGACAGCACCCAGGCGGGCAAGACCAGCCGAGACGTATTCGGCGTCGGTGACGTCCCGTTTGTTTCCGCTCTGGAGGAAGCCCTCGAGGCCAAGACCCTGTTGTTCGGCATCGCCAACCCGGGCGGCAAGATCCCGCCCGCCTGGCGTTCGCTGATGCTGCAGGCGATCGACCGCGGCTTGGACATCGTATCGGGGATGCACGAGTTCCTGGCGGCGGATCCGGAGTTTGCGGCGGCGGCCCAGGCGCGGGGCGTGCGGCTGATCGACGTCCGCAAGAGCCCGCTGAAGCGTGTGTCCCAGGCCGTCCAATTTCGGCCGGGTTGCCTCCGCATCCACACCATGGGCCACGATTGCAGCGTGGGCAAGATGGTGACGTCCGTCGAGGTGACCAACGAGTTGAAACGCCGCGGTTACGACGCTAAATTCGCCGCCACAGGCCAGACCGGCATCATCGTCGAAGGCGATGGCTATCCGATCGATTGCATGGTGGCCGATTTCATCAGCGGGGCTGCCGAACAGTTGGTCCTGGACCACCAGCATCACGAGATCGTCGTGGTCGAAGGTCAGGGCAGCTTGGTCCACCCGTTCTACTCGGGCGTCACATTGGCGTTGCTGCACGGCTGCCAGCCGCAGGGCCTGATCTTCTGTTACGAACCGGGCCGGACAACGCCGCTGGGCGCCCCGCATGTCGCGTTGCCGCCCCTGGCCAAGATTGTCCAACTGACCGAGACGTGCGCCAGCGTGTACCAGCCCTGCCGTGTGATCGGCATGGCGATGAACAGCCGCCGGCTGTCGGCCGCCGAGGCCGAGGTCGAACGCGACCGCATCCGCGCCGAATTCGGTTTGCCCGTGTGCGACGTGTTCCGGCATGGGCCAGGAGAACTGGTCGACGCGGTGCTGCGGCTGCAGCAGGAGATTTCGTCATGAAGTTGCACCTGTACGAATTCGACCTGCCGCTACGGCACGTGTTCACCATTTCCCGCGGATCCGTCGCCGTTCAGAAGACGATGATCGTCGATCTGGAGCACGACGGCCTGCACGGTTACGGCGAGGCCACGACCAATCCCTATTACGGAGCGACCCTCGAGAACATGACTGCGGCGCTGACCCGCGTGCGGCCGGAAATCGAGCGTTGGTCCGGCGGCGATCCCGTGCAGTTGTGGGATGCACTCCGGCCGCAGCTGCGCGGCCAGCCTTTTGCCCAATGCGCCCTGGACCAGGCCGCGCACGATCTGTGGGGCAAGCAAGCCGGCGCGCCGGTGCATCGCCTGTGGGGGCTGAGCCTCGACAAGCTGCCCGTCAGCAACTATACGATCGGCATCGACACAATTGACAAGATGGTCGCTAAGCTGCAGGAATTCCCCGGCTGGCCGGTCTACAAGATCAAGCTGGGCACGCCGCACGACTTGGAAATCGTCCGGCAATTGCGGCGCCACACGGACGCCGTGTTTCGCGTCGACGCGAATTGCGGCTGGACCGCGGACCAGACGCTCCGGAACGGTCCTGTCTTGCGGGGCCTGAACGTCGAATTCATCGAGCAGCCGTTGCCCGCAGATGCCAACGAGCAAATGCGCCGAGTGTGGGCCGAGAGCGTGCTGCCGATCATCGCGGACGAAAGCTGTGCCGTTCCGGAGGACGTGGATCGCTGTCACGGCTGTTTCCACGGGGTGAACATCAAGTTGGTCAAGTGTGGCGGCTTGACGCCGGCGCGGCGGATGATCGCCCGGGCTCGCCAACTGGGCCTCAAGGTGATGGTCGGCTGCATGACGGAATCGACCGTCGGGATATCCGCGATCGCCCAGCTGCTGCCGCAATTAGACTATGTGGACATGGACGGGGCCGTGTTGTTGGCGCAGGACATTGCCACGGGCGCCAAGCTGGAACGTGGGGTGTGCCGCTACCCGAACGAAAACGGAAACGGCGTGCAACTGACCGCCACTCCGCTGCGGATACTGGCGTAGACGGTTCCCGTTGGCTACGATTCTGACAAGGGCTCAGACGTACAGAATTCAAAATTGGCGGTCCTGAGCCTTTACCGTGGCGATAGCGTTTGCCCGCCAATTTTGAATTCTGTACGTCTGAGCCCGCATTTCCGCCAACCACGAGGCCACTTGCCATGCGTTTTTTTCTATGCTGCCTGATCTGCCACCTCGGCCTGCAATCCATCCCATCTGACCGTGCGCCCGCCCAGGAGTGGACCCGTTTTCGCGGTCCCAACGGCATGGGCCTGAGTCCCGCGACGAACTTGCCCGCGAAATGGACCGAAGCGGATTACCACTGGAAGACTGCGTTGCCCGGTCAGGGCCACTCGTCGCCGGTGCTGTGGGGAGACAAGATCTTCCTGATGACCGCGGATGCCGCGACCGCAACCCGCTATGTGCTCTGCTTGTCGGCCGCCGACGGGCGCGAACTCTGGCGGCGGCAATACGAATCGCAGACGCACCGCATCCACAGCCGGAACACCTTTGGCAGTTGCACGCCGGCCGTCGACGCACAGCGCGTCTACGTCGCTTGGTCCACGCCCGACCGGTTGACTCTCTTGGCCCTGGACCACGACGGCAAGGATGTCTGGGACCTGGACCTCGGACCCGTGGTCAGCGAGCACGGCTTCGGCATGTCGCCGATGCTGTACCAGGACTTGGTCATCCTTTCGAACAGCCAGCAGGCCGAGGAGTTGGAACCGGGGCAGCAGCCCGGCAAGAGTTCGATGCTGGCGTTCGAGGCCAAGACGGGCAAACCGCGTTGGAGCCAGCCACGAGTGTCCAGCCGCGTCTGTTTTTCGACGCCCTGCATCTACGAGCCGGCTGGCGGACCGCCCGAACTGATCTGTACCAGCACCAGCGATGGCTTTTTCAGCCTGGACCCGCTGACCGGCCGGGAGAATTGGAAAACGCCTGGCACGCTGACGATGCGCGTAGTCAGTTCGCCGCTGATTGCCGAGGGCTTGATCTTCGGCAGCGTCGGCTCCGGCGGCGGCGGGAATACCATCACGGCCGTGCGGCCCGGCTCGAAACCCGAGGTGGCCTACACGATCAAGGCGAACGCTTCGTATGTGCCCACGCTCGTCGCTCAGAACGGCTTGCTGTTCATCTTCAACGACAAGGGCGTCGTCTCGTGCGCGGACGTCCGGACAGGCGAAATCCACTGGCGCGAGCGGCTGGGCCGCGGCTTTTCCGGCTCGCCGGTGATCGGCGACGGCAAGGTGTACATCATCGACGACGACGGGAACGTCCACGTCATCGCCGTGGCGAAACAGTACCAATTGCTGGGCAGCAACCCGCTGGGTGAACCCTCCCGCAGCACGCCGGCGATCGCCGGCGGTCGTCTGTACTTCCGCACGCTGTCGCGTCTGGTTTCCATCGGGGGCGACTGACAAACTGTCCGCTGGTTTTCTGCGACAGCGACGGCACGCGTTGACGTGGTTTCAACGCGGACGGAATTGTGCGAGTCCCACGGATTTCGAGCGGCACCCAGACATCCGTGGGTCCGCTTTGCCATCCGTGGGTCAAACCGAACTCTGTACCGCGAAACGAAAAGTCAGGAGTTCGTCATCAGCATGCCGGCCTCGCTTCACCTTCTCTCGGTGGGCGATAGAACTGCGTAGGAATTGGTTCTGAACGCCGTTGCTACAGGGCAGAAATGGGGGCGGTTCCAATACTGTTCGGCACGAAACTTGTGCGTGCATTTTAGCTGCATTTGGCACACGGCTAGCTAGCCCATTTTGCCCATCGAGTAGATTCTGTCAAATTCTCAGGAGCATGTCATGGTGAGCGAAGGGCCACATCTTACTCAGGAGGAGCGTCGGCAGCGGCTCAGCTACGTCTGCCGGCTGCGTGACAACAGTGCGTATCAGGTCTTGGAAGAGCGGCCTCTCAGCGAGGCCGACCGCGCCGCAGGGATTCTCAGCGACCAAATCGTGCGGTTCCCCAACGGCAAAGCGGATGCCCAGCCGGACCACAAGATCCGCTTGGTTTGCATCCGGACGACACCGCATACCAGCCGTGGCAAGTACCGGGGCGGTTCCACCGGTCCCGGCAGCGACGGCGTGCTGCGGATCGCCACCAACCTGCTGGATGTACCCGTGGAAATCCTGAGTTTGATCTGCCGCAATCCCAAGACCCGGAACACGTCGCGCAGCGACGACTGAAACTGCGAGTTGACGCGTTTGCCGGGTCAGCCGTCGCTACGCGACTGAGGCATCTCGGCGGAACTCCCACCGTGGGTTGAAACCCGCGGCTACGTTCATGAGGTCGCGACGCGACGAGTTCTTCGTTGCTGCCGATTGCATCTTGAACCGAAAGCGGGAAGTAATTTCAGCCCGCGTTGCCACGCCCATAGTCTTTCCGCCGGGGTGAGCGGCAGGAATCGCCGCTCCCGCAGGCCCGGCACGCCTGCCCGCCTCACGGCATGGTTCGCTGCTATTTGGGAGCCGCGCGTCCGCCTCCGTCAGCAGGCAGCACAGAAAACACCCCGGCGATGGCAGCTTGAGATCTTGATGGGTGGGCAGTACAACAGTGGCATGCACCGGCGGCCAACGCGGGACGGCAGGCCGGTGAACCACGGCCGTGGGATTGCGGCGGTCGAGATGGGATAACGGGAGGAACCAGCATGAGCGGATTCTTTGGGGTGGCAGCCAGCGAAGATTGCGTGGCGGACTTGTACTACGGCACCGACTACCACAGCCACTTGGGCACCATGCGCGGCGGGCTGGCCACGTGGGGGTCTGACCGCTTCACCCGCTTTATCCACGACATCACGAATACCCAGTTCCGCAGCAAGTTCGAGGACGATCTTGCGCAACTGGACGGCAAGTTGGGCATCGGGGTGATCAGCGACTATGAGGACCAGCCGCTGATCGTCGGTTCGCATTTAGGCACCTACGCGTTGGCGATGGTGGGCCGGATCCTGAACTTGGACCAGTTGGCAGCCGAAGCGTTTCGCGGCCGCACGACGCATTTTTCGGAGATGGGCGGGACCGGTATCAACCCGACCGAGCTGGTGGCGACCTTGATCAACCGCCAAAGCAGCTTTGCCGCGGGCATCGAATACGCCCAGCACATGATCAAAGGCTCGTGCTCGCTGCTGCTGCTGACCAAGGATGGGGTTTACGCAGCCCGCGACCGCTGGGGCCGCACGCCGGTGGTCATCGGCCGCAAGCCGGGCGCTTACGCCGCCACGCTGGAAACGTGTGCCCTGCCAAATCTGGACTACGAGGTCGAACGGTATTTGGGGCCCGGCGAAATTGTCCGCCTGACGGCCGACGGCGTCGAGACTCTGCGAGCGGCCGGCAAAGAGATGCAGATTTGCTCCTTCCTCTGGGTTTACTACGGCTATCCCGCATCCTCCTACGAGGGCATCAACGTCGAAGCGGTGCGGTACCGCTGCGGGGAGGCGTTGGCGCGGGCGGACGATATCGAAGTGGACATCGTCGCCGGCATTCCCGACTCGGGCACCGGCCACGCCATCGGTTATGCGAACGAGTCCGGGGTTCCTTATGCGCGCCCGTTCGTCAAGTACACGCCGACCTGGCCGCGAAGTTTCATGCCTCAGGACCAGCGCGTCCGCGATCTGGTCGCGCGGATGAAACTGATTCCCATCCGCGAGGTGATCCGGGGGAAACGCGTGCTGTTCTGTGAAGACTCGATCGTCCGCGGCACGCAGCTGCGCGATACCGTCCGGCGGTTGTTCGAGTACGGGGCCAAGGAAGTCCACATGCGGCCGGCCTGTCCGCCGCTGGTCCACGGCTGCAAGTTCCTCAACTTCTCCCAATCCCGCTCGGAATTGGATTTGGCCGCGCGCCAAGCCATCAAGGAGTTGGAGGGCGCGGACGACAAGCACTTGGACGACTACGCCGATCCCGACTCCCAGCGGTACGCCGCGATGGTCGAACGCGTCCGTCAACAGCTTGGGTTGACATCCCTCAAGTACCAGCGATTGGATGACCTGGTCGGGGCGATCGGACTGCCGAAGAGCCGGCTGTGTACGTACTGCTGGGACGGAGCCGAATGCGGTGCCCGGCAACTGTGGTTGATGCCGTCGCCCGTCCCCGACGAGCCGGCGTGAGCGCGCCCGACACGCGGCGCAGCGGATCCACTTGCAGACGTTGTGCCGATGTGGCAACATGGTGACTCACCTTTCGGATGGTACTCCCCATGACTCAAGACTTCGAAAAACTCGGCGTTTTCTACCTCGGCAAACGTTACGACCTGTCTGGCAGCAGGCCCCTGGACGACTTGCTGCTGTATGAATCGAAGGACTTGACGACGCACGCCGTGTGCGTGGGCATGACCGGCAGCGGCAAGACGGGGCTGTGTTTGTCGCTGTTGGAAGAGGCCGCGATCGACGGGATCCCGGCGATTGCGATCGATCCCAAGGGCGACCTGGGCAATCTGTTGTTGGCTTTTCCCGATCTGACAGCCGAGGACTTTCAGCCGTGGGTCGAATCGGCGGAGGCGGCGCGGCAGGGCAAGTCGGTGGGCGAGTTCGCTGCGGCGGAGGCCGCCAAATGGCGGGACGGGCTGGCCGAATGGGGACAGGATGCAGCGCGGATCGCGCGATACCGGGATGCAGCGGACATTGCAATCTATACGCCGGGCAGCAGCGCCGGGTTGCCGCTGACGGTGTTGCGGTCGTTCGATGCGCCACCGGCGGCCGTCATTTCAGACAACGAGGCTTTCCGGGAGCGGGTCAGTTCGGCCGCCTCGGGGCTGTTGGCCTTGTTAGGCATCGACGCCGATCCGCTGCAAAGCCGCGAGTACATCCTGCTGGCCAACCTGCTGGACAAGTCGTGGCGGGACGGGCGCAACCTGCAGATGGCCGACTTGATCCGCGGTTTGCAGTCGCCGCCGTTCGACAAGGTCGGTTTCGTGGACTTGGAGACCTTCTTTCCGGAGAAAGACCGGTTCGGCTTGGCGATGCGCGTCAATAATCTGCTGGCTTCGCCGGGCTTTGCCGGCTGGCTGGAAGGCGAGTCGCTGGATGTCGGCCGGTTGTTGTACACAGAGCAAGGCAAGCCGCGGTTGTCGATCATTTCGATCGCCCACCTGTCAGACGCCGAGCGGATGTTCTTTGTGACCATTCTGTTGAACGAAGTCGTGACCTGGATGCGGGCCCAGCCGGGCACATCCAGCCTGCGGGCGGTTCTGTATATGGACGAAGTGTTCGGCTACTTCCCGCCCACCGCAAATCCGCCCTCGAAACTGCCGATGCTGACGCTTTTGAAACAGGCTCGCGCGTTTGGCCTGGGCGTCGTTCTGGCGACTCAAAACCCGGTGGACTTGGACTACAAGGGATTGTCAAACGCCGGGACGTGGTTCCTGGGCCGGTTGCAGACGGAACGCGACAAAGCCCGGGTGCTGGAGGGGTTGGATGGTGCGTCCGCAGCCGCCGGGAGACGATTCGACCGCGCGTCGATGGAGGAAACACTCGCCGGACTCGGGCGGCGCGTGTTCCTGATGAACAACGTCCACGACGACACGCCGGTTGTGTTTCAGACCCGCTGGACGCTTTCGTACCTGCGGGGACCGCTCACGCGCCAACAGATCCAGCAGCTGACGGCGTCTTGCAAGGCCGCAGCAGGATCTGCAGAATCCGCGGCTCCGGCAGTCGCACCGCAGACCGCGCCGCCAGCTGTCGGCCAGCCCGCCTCCGAAAGGCCGGTCGTGCCGCCGGGGATCAAGGAGTGCTTCCTGCCGGCCAAGCCGGCAGACTCACAGAAGCGGCTCGTATACCGGCCCGGCTTGTTGGGAACGGCCCGCTTGCACTACGTCCACGCCAAGAGCGGCACGGACCTTTGGCAAACGGTCGCTATGTGGGCAGCCGACTGCGGCGATGAGGCGAGCGACGTCTGGGCAACCGCCGAAGCGTTGGAGGAGAGTGAGCCGAGACTATTGACGGAACCGGCGGCCAACGCCGGGTATTCTCCCCTGCCGGCAGAACTTACGCGGGCTAAGGCATACGCTTCGTGGACGAAGTTGCTCAAAGAGTACCTGGTTCGCGAGCGGCCGCTGATGCTGAAGTATTGCCCCCAGCTCCAGGCTTTCTCGCGCGCGGACGAAAGCGAAGCCGACTTCCGCATTCGGTTGCAGACCGCGGCTCGCGAGCAGCGCGACCTGGAGACGGAAAAGCTGAAAAAGCGGTACGAGCCGAAACTGGCATCCTTGGCGGACCAGAAACGGCGGGCGGAGGAACGCGTCGATCGGGAAAAGTCTCAGTATCGCCAGCAAAAGATGAATACGATGTTATCGTTCGGGGCCTCGGTCTTGGGGGCATTGTTGGGACGTAAGCTGGCCAGTACGACCAACGTCACGCGGGCGGCTTCGGCGATGAAGGGCGTCGGCAAAAGCTTCGAGCAGCGGGATGATATCGGCCGCGCGGAGGGCAGCGTCGAAGGGGTCGAGGAAAAGCTGGCCAAACTGGAGAGCAAGTTCCAAGAAGAATTGGCCCGCATCGAACAAATGGTGGCCGTGGACCGGCTCGCGTTCGAGGGCCTCTCCGTTCCGCCGCGGAAGACGGACCTCGCCGTCGGGACGGTGGCCCTGTTGTGGACTCCGTGGTATGTTGGCTCGGACGGAATTGCGGAACAAGGGTTTTGAGCATGCCGATCGAAATGAGTTGCACGGGTTGCGGGCAGACGTTGCGCGTGGCCGATGAACATGCGGGCAAGAAGGCCCGCTGTCCCGCTTGTGGCACGATTGCCGAAGTGCCGTGGTCCGGCGCCGAAGTGCAGCCGGTGGCGGGGCCGAGCAATCCGTTTTCGCCAACATCCCAGCCGGCTCCCGTGGGGAACCCGTTTGCCGACCGACCGGAAAAGGAAGTCAACCCTTACGCATCGCCGTCGGTTCCGACGCGCGGCTCCGGGGCGTTTGGACGACCGCATCGTGGCGGCATGGTACTGACCTTCGGGATCATCGGAATTTTGTGCTGCATGCCGTTCGGGATCGCTGCCTGGGTCATGGGCGCGTCGGACCTGTCCGAGATCCGCGCGGGCCGGATGGATCCCAGTGGCGAGAGCACCACCCGGGTGGGCATGATTCTGGGGATGGTTTCCGTCGGGCTGGCGATCTTGTGGGTGGTCATCAATGTTGGCGTGCTCGCGGTCGGCGTAGGACATTGATTGCAGGTTGGTATGGGATTAACCTATTTCAAGCGGTTCCTGATGGAAGTCGATGTCTCCGGGCCGCTGCTGGAGCCCGTCGGTTTGCCGCCTGGGTACAATCTGGTGGCCTGGGACGACTCGTTGCTGGAAACGCACGCGTGTGTCAAGTATCGGTGCTTTCACGAGGAAATCGATGCGCACGTATTTCCCTCGTTGGGGGACCCCGACGGTTGCTTGCGGCTGATGCGGGACATTGCCCAAGGCGAAGGGTTTCTGTCCGGTACGACTTGGCTGCTGGCCTATACGGACCTCGCTCGAGGCCGTATCGACTATTGCGGCACGATTCAGGGGATCTGCCGGGCTGGAGATCGAAAAGGCTCGGTGCAGAATTTCGGCGTGGTGCCCGAACACCGGGGGCGCGGATTGGGCACCGTGCTGCTGCAGAAATGCTTGGAAGGTTTCCAAGCCGCAGGCGTTTTTCGAGTGACCTTGGAAGTCACGGCCAGGAACCAGGACGCCCAGCGGCTGTATCAGCGGCTGGGATTCCGCCGATTACGGACGGTTTATAAGGTCGCAGAGGTTGCGTACGCGTGACGGAGCGGGTACGTTCTTGGGGCCGTTGTGCCGAAAAACCACCACCTGTCCAGGACGCAGCCACTGCTTTGAGTCAACCCATTCACACGCATCAATTCGAAAACGGCCTGGTGCTGATTGCCGAGCCGATGGACTGGCTGGAATCCGCCGCCTTTTCCCTGTTGGTCCCGGCTGGCTGCAGCCGCGATCCGGACGATCGGCTGGGGCTGGCCAATCTGACGTGCGAGATGGCCCAGCGGGGCTGCGGTTCGCGCGACAGCCGCCAGTTCGTCTCGGACCTGGAGATGCTGGGGGCCGACACCTCGGCGTCGGTGGCGACAGCGCATTGCAGCTATGGCGGTGCGATGGCGGCCGAAAGTCTGTTCGAGACGCTGGCGATCTACGCCGACGTCGTGCAGCGGCCCCATTTGCCACCGGATCAATTAGACGATGCACGCCAAGTTTGCATCCAGGAAATCCGCTCGATTGAGGACGACTTGGCCCAGAAGGCGTTTCAAGAACTGCGCTGGCTGCAGTACGGCAATCCGTTCGGTCGTTCCTCGCCAGGCACGCTGGCCGGGATCGAGGCGGCTGACGCGGCGGACGTGCGGCGGTATTTCCAGACGACTTATCGCCCGAACGGGGCGATCTTGAGCGTGGCGGGCAAGTTCGCTTGGCCGCAGTTGCGGGACCATGCGGCCGAGCTGTTTGCCGGTTGGGCGGCTCATCCGCTACGGGAATTGGTCGAGTCGCCTGTCGCGGAGCGGATCCGGCATCTGCCGCAGGAATCCAGTCAAACGCACATTGGAATCAGTTATCCCAATGTCCCCTACTCGCATCCCGACTACTACGACGCCCGGGCGGCGGTCGGGGTGTTGAGCGATGGGATGAGTTCGCGGTTGTTTACCGAAGTCCGCGAGAACCGCGGTCTCTGCTACACCGTTCAGGCCCACTGCCATTCGCTCCGCGACCGCGGCAGCATCTTGTGCTACGCCGGCACGACGACGGAACGGGCTCAGGAGACGCTCGACGTCGTGATGGCCGAGTTGCTGAGGTTGGCGGAGGGCATTGCCCAGGACGAACTGGACCGGCTGAAAGCCAAGCTCAAGAGCAGTCTGATCATGCAGCAGGAATCCAGTCCGGCGCGGAGCAATTCGATTGCGGCCGACTGGTACCACCTGGGCCGCGTGCAGACCGTGGACGAAGTCCGGGCCATCATCGATGGTCTGTCCCGCGACCGGATCAACCTTTATCTGGCCTCCCATCCGCCGCGCGATTTCCGGATCGTGACGGTCGGCGAAAAGCCTTTGGAGATTCCCGTTGGAATTTCGTAAGCAAACCCTGGACAACGGCTTGGAGATTGTCGCCGAGTGCAGCCCGCATGCCTATTCCGCGGCGCTGGGCTTCTTCGTCAAGAGCGGTTCGCGCGACGAGTCGGACGAGAACCACGGCGTCAGCCATTTCCTGGAACATATGGCGTTCAAGGGCACGGCCACGCGGAGCGCGGCGGACGTGAACCGCGAGCTGGACGAAATCGGCTCGAATTCCAATGCCTATACCAGCGAAGAGCAGACCGTCTATTTCGCGGCTTTCCTGCCCGAGTATCAGGCTCAGGCGGTCGAGCTGCTCAGCGACATCTTGCGTCCGGCGCTGCGTCCGGCGGATTTCGAGACGGAGAAGCTGGTGATCCTGGAAGAGATCGCCAAGTACGAGGACCAGCCGCCGTTTGGGGCGCACGAGAAGTGCATGGCCGCCCATTTCGGTTCCCACCCGCTGGGCCGCAGCATCCTGGGCACGACCGAAAGCGTGACGCGGCTGACCTGCGACCAGATGATGGAGTACTTCCGCCAGCGGTACAGCCCGCGGAACATTGTCCTGGTGGCCTCGGGAAACGTCGATTTCGACGCGCTGGTTTCCCTGGCCGATCGCTGTTGCGGGCGTTGGCCGTCGTTCGAGGCTTCGCGGGAGACGCGCCGGGCGCCGCCGCATCGCGGACTGGAGGTCTTTCACAAGCCGGCGGCCGTTCAGCAGTATGTCGTGCAGGTTTCCAACGGGCCCGCGCTGGAAGACGAAGACCGCTATGCCGGCCGGTTGTTGGCGACCGTGCTGGGGGACGACAGCGGCAGCCGCATGTTCTGGGAACTGGTGGATTCGGGTTGCGCGGAAACGGCCGCGATGGGCGCCTGCGAATACCAGGGCACCGGCCTGTTGATGACGCAATTGTGCTGTGCTCCGGAGGACACGGCGGAGAACTTCGCGCGGATTCAGGAGCTGTTGGCCGAGGCGGAAGCCGATGGGGTGACCGAGGCGGAACTGGCGCAGGCCAAGAGCAAGATCCGCTCGTACATCGTGTTGCAGAGCGAGCGGCCCGCCAACCGGCTGTTCGCCGTCGGCGGCACCTGGATCTCCCGGCGTCAATACCGCACCGTCCGCGACGTGATCGACAGCTACCAGCGGGTCACCTGCGAGGACGTCGCCGCGCTGCTGAAAAAATACCCACTGAGCGTCCAAACCACCGTGGCCGTCGGGCCGCTGCACGAGGCGGGGCAGATCGTGGGGGCTTGAGCGGGGAAGGCAACCCGAGATCTTAAGCCAGGCTGGCCACGCCTTTCGCGCTGTCTCTCGCGGCCGTGGGCGGTGGCAGCGGTCGGCCTTCGCGGTGGTACAGTTCCACCGTTTCTTCGACCAGTTGGCACAATTCCGCAAACACGGCTTGCTCGTCGTCGCCGTGACAGCCGCCGTAGAACAGCCCTGGACAACGGCCGATGAAGCATTGATCCTCATCCGACCATTCGACAATTTTGGCGTAACGGGCGGTCTGTTTCATGTCTGCGACTCCTCGATCGCCTGTTTCACGGCCCGCTCCTGATACTGCTTGGCATCATCCCCTGGCTTGCCTGACAGTGTAACGAGCCGTTCGACCCGTGGATGCACGAAATTGCGGTGGCTGCCTTTGCCGCCTCGGTTCACAAACCCTGCGGTTTCCAGATCCGCGATCAACTCTCGTATTTTTCGCGGCACCAGAAGGCATCTTGCCAAGGATAAAACGAAATTGAACGGAACGGGAAAACGCCCGTCATTCTAACCCCCGTCGCCGACCACATCAACTCGCTTCGCCAAGTTCGCAACACGCCAGGAAGGAGGACGGATTGAGATTCTCAGTCAGGAGTTAGTGCCCGCCGTCAATTCGATTTGCGAGAACTGCCGGAAAGTCGAGACGAGGGGGTGCCTGAGCGGGCATTACGCCGTTGACGGGTGCGCCGCACACCAAGAAAGCCAGTGTCGGCGGTTGCCCGTGCTCCCAAGAGGTGGTAGTCTGACTGTGTCCATTCTTTTCAATTTCAAGGACACAAGATTCCTGCGGCCATCGGGCCGCCGCATGCGTTTACCCCCCGGCTGTAATCGGAGGACAGGCCATGAAGAAAAGCGACATCAAAGCGGGCGGCGAGTACATCGCCAAGGACCATGGCAAGCTGACCGTTGTTCGGGTGGACGCCATCCGGGGCAACAACTACACCGCGACCAACTTGGCGACGGGGCGAAAGACCCGGTTCCACAGCGCGGCAAAGTTCCTCGCCGTAGCGACCCCAGAGACGGCTCCGTCAGAGGGAGCCATTGAGGGATCCGCAGCGTCCGTACTCAAGCTGTTCGACTCAGCGTTGCCTGCCGTGCGCGAGTACGCCGCCCGACAGATCGCAAGAGCGATGACAACAGTCACCGTTGAGTCGTCTGATTTACCCCGGAATTACGGAACGCTTCGCGTGTCATTGGAGGACGTTGTATGGTTGCCATACAACACAAAATACGCTTACCGGCTCGCTTTGCGCGACTTTGATCGGATGATACAGGGCAACGGTGAACGATTGCATTGTTCGCAAGTCGCCGAACCGAGCAGCGTCATGTTGATCGGTTGTGGCATCCCAACCCGTTAAGACGCACAGGCATCGCACGACGCACCTATTGACGATCCGTGAACTCTGGGTTGCTTCTCCCATGGGAGAGCGTCTCTTTTCTGCGTCGTCACGTTGAGCGTTTTTTCGTGGGACTCCAGTCCGGTGCCGCAGACGCGACCTTGCCGCGGTACTCTTGCGGGATTCGGGCCAGCGTCTGTTCGTCCAGCAACTCGCCAAAGAGCTGGGCATTCAAGCTCTTGCGGCGTTCACTCAAGACTTGGAACTGGAATTCGTCGTAGGTGCCTTTGAACACGACGGATTCGATCTCGATCTTTGGGAAATCATCCGCCGGGGCGTTGATCCCGTGACTGCCAAGCCATTCCTTCGCCATTCGCGTCCACAGGCTTTCAATGCGATCGACCCGGCCGATTTGTTGCTCCATGATGCCGGGGTTCCACTCGGGGTGCAGAAGAAAGACCTTACGGCAGGCCTTGTGGAGGTTGAGTCCTTCTCGCCCGACGAGGCTCTGCGCCACGAGAACGTGCGGCCCCCTGGCGCGGTCGTTGAAACCAGATTGGATCGATCGCCGCGTCCGAGGCTTCACGCTGCCGTCGAGCACGCGGCAGAAGTGGCTGCGGGCGTCGGACTCGCCTGGCTTGCCCAATCCGAAGTAGTCGACAAGGATGGCGGGCGACAATTGGTCGGCTCTGGCATCGAGTCTCTCGTCGTCCGCCGTCACTTGCTCGTCTCGAGTGAGAATATCGTCACGGCCATGCAGCATGCACGCGCAATGATCTTTCCAGACATGGGTCAGCAACTTGCGTAATTCGTCCAGCGTAACGCTCTCCACATCCCTGCCATCCTGCAGCATTACGTCGAAGACTTCCGCACGCAGGATGGTGAATAGGTCGCGCTGCTCCTTGGGCTTGGTACCGAGTTCGGCGATCGCATTGTGACCGGGAAGCTTGCTGCAAAGTACTTCGCGGTCTGCGCTAATTAAGTGCGTGAGCCGGTCTCGTTCCCTCTCGTAACGACGGCGTGCGTCCTGCTCCATCGCCCGAAGGTCGGCTTTAGTCAGCTTCGCAAGCACGCCCCGAAACTCAGTGCCCCTCTCGCGTCTTTCCTTCCAGACCGCGCGCAGTAGTCCGCGGTCAACTTTTGGCGGAAACGCCAGGATGCCCAAGTCGATAATGCGCAACAGGTGTCGGGCGTTCAGCACGTCGCAAAGGGCGTGCAGGGGCTGCGTGAATCGGCCGAAGACCAGCACCTTGTCCTTGGGCCGCCCGTTGTCGATCGAGCACAACTCTTCGATACGGTCCGCGGAACGGAGGATCCGCGGGTGGTTCCAGAGCCAGTTGCCCGTCTTTCCGCTAATCTCCGCCGACAGGTTCTTCTGCAGGCGTTGCCAGAACCTCGCGCGTTGTTGCTTCCTGTCGGCCGTCCCCTTGACCTCCTCTTCGAGTTCGTCGAATTCGCACTGCAGCCCGTATGCGTAACGGATGCCCACCATGTTCATCAGCAGTTTCCTGCCCGGACGCCCGTTCTGAAAGAACTCAACGCATTCCTCCCGGGCTCGATGTCCATTCCTCCAGTCCGTATCATCCCTCGTGTCGGGCCGCAGGTCATCGTCGTCAAAAACGGCTCTGAGTTCGGCTGGGTAAGCACTTCTTCCCCCTTTTGCCAAAAACTTGGCCGCTTCACGGTAGTTGTAGAACCAAGTCCCCTCCTCGATCTTCTGATCGTAGTAGCCACGCGTGCGCAAGTACTGGAACCATCGGTTCTTTCGGTCCTCTCCCGTCTTTTCACGCATGTAAGCGTTAACCAGCGCCGGAAGCTCAAGTCGCCAGGAAAACGCTCCCTTCTTAATGATGTAAAGGTCGAACGCCTGACTGATCAGCGGCCATCTGCTGGGGGACACGGAGCAAAGCGGGTAGCAGAGGCTGCCACCGGCTTTCGTGAAAAGGTCGCCGTAGGTGCGGATCGCGATGCATTCCGGAGTCGTCACGGAGGGCTCGACTGCTTTGACTTCAAGGAGCGAATCCCAGACGTTGTCCGCCTCCTCTTGCCACTGAAATAGCAGTCCTGGGGGCACAACCGCGGCCACGGTGCCGCCCTCCAGCATCGTCGCATACATAGCAAGTAGGGCAATTCGCGTCTTGCCGAGCCCGACCTCGTCGGCGACAAGAAGCCCGTTCTTCGGGAGCCTGTCCGCGATCCAGGCCAGGGACTCGTCCTGTCCGTAGCGGAAAAGACTCTTCACCTTCTCCCATTTTCTTAGTCGCGCGGCCACTCGCAGCCAAATCTCGAAGGCACGGTCGCTCATGGCATCATCCCCAGCGAAGGAAGATTGCGAAAGCCCCAGGCGTCGATCACGTTATTCACGAACTGGTCGTAGGAGCCGAGCTCTCTCCAGTCGGGTGCGAACCCCTCCCGCGACAGAAGGGGCGCGAGGAAGTTTACCTGGAGCGATCTCCACTCCTCCAAGTAGCCGGGGGGCAGCCCGCCAAGCAGTGCGAGGCGCAAGTGGGCCAGATAATCGTCCCTTCGATCTTCGGCCACCTCTCCGTTCTGCCGCGCGATGGACTCCACCAGCAGGGCCGCCGTATGAGCGGGGAAATTCCTGTGCGCCAAAGTCTCAGAATTGCAGTCACGCGGCCCGGTTGTACTGTGGTTGATTCTCGCAGTATCGTTGCCATCTTCTGCGTCCGGGTCATCCGCCGCAGGGTCGTTCCATGATCCGGGAAAGTCCGCGAGTTCGTCCAGCCAGTTAGCGAAGGTCACATGACGCGATGCGCAGCGCGGATACTCGCCTGAGGGGCAAAGGCAGGGCACCCGCCACTCGACACCGTTCGCCCGCACCGTAAGCCATTGGACGGCCATCGCTGCGTCAAGTGGCACCTGATTTGCTTCAGCGGAAACCGTTTTCGTGCCTTGGACAGGTATATCGACCTCGACCGCCTCATGCGCGGTCGGCTCGCTCGACCATAGTACCCTGAGCGACTTGTCTTCGCCGAGGGCGAAGGCCACGATCGGCGGGGCGGGTTTGCTCGCCTCTTGCATCTCCTCCGACGGTTCGGCATCCTCGTTTCCCAGCTCGACATCACTCGGTTTAAGGCGACTGCCGATCGGGATCAGTCGCGTCAGTTTAGCCCACGTCTCGATCCTCGCTGAGCCCTGCTCGACGTTCGTCCGGATGAAGACCCCCGCCTCGACGTTGCCGGCCCCATTGTCGCCCCCGAGATCATCTGCGGTTTGGGGATGCTGCACGAATCCCGGGTACGTCAGGTTGCCAGATCCGACGTACAGCAGTCCTGAAGTGAGGCCTCCACTCCTGAGCTTTCCCATGTAACAGAACTTGGCATGTAACTTTGTGCGTGGGGAGCGCTCACCTCCCACAGGGTCCTTCGGCCGGTAGATGGCCATACTCGGATTGGATGCGTCTTTCAGGTGCCGTGCCACCTGACCGCCGAACTCCGGATTCAGGACCACAACCGTTTCGGGGTTCGCCGTAAGGAGCCCCTTTTTCCGCAAGGCGTCGGACAACGACCCAATCACCTCCGGGGCCTTGGCTGTGCCGGTGTCTTTCTCGTAGAAGCCTGACCCACATACCAGCAGATTACGTGCATCACCATGCTCCATCGCGGCGACGACGAGGCGGTGGAGGAGCGATTGCGGCCGTTCGGCCTTGCGCACGGGTAGATTCGAAGAGAATCGCACGGCGGACTTGCTGCCTGCCGCTTTGCCGCGGGCCAGGCATCGCTGCACGATGTCCATCGCCTTGGTTGCCACTGCCGGATTGGCTTGGTAGCAGTCCAGGAGGTTCTGGAAGAATGTCGCGCAGGCATGGAGGTCCTGGAGGGCGGACACTTCCCTCGACTCGGCCGGCACGTCCGTATACCAAACCAACTCGATCAAGTGTTTGGCCGAGCTTGTCGTCCAATTGCCGGTAGTGACGACCATCCTGTAGTGAGTGGGTTCGCCAGCGCGGGACTTGCCGAACGCCAAGAGCGCGACCTTGGCGTGCATCCGCTGAAACCGCCAGGGCCGCGACTCCGGCGGCCTCGGGTACAGTTGGCAAAGGCCAGGTACAAGCTGTGCCTCGAAAACCGCGTGCTCTGGATCCAATACCAGCGTAGCATCGACGCTTCCTCTCGCAAGCCGCGATGATCGGCCCACGCCCGTGAATCTGTCCAAGGCTTGGCACAAAAAGTCCGCGTCGGCTGAATACGCGCAGAGTAAGGCGTGAATTCCCTGAAGGCCCTCGACAGGCGGTGCGAACAGGTCGCTGAGTGTTTTTCTACTCCGGGCCATTGCAGTCCCCCAGCAACTCCGCGAACTGAAATATTCGCCGCGGTCGGCCAGACCGTAGCTTGTCTGGCGCGTCTACTACTTCTTCCTCGCCCTGTCCGCCGGCAAAATGGGATCGGAATACGGGGCCTCTCCATATCGCCCCGCCAGCCGTCTGCAGGATCCTGTCATCGCGACGTACCACAAACACCGTCGCTTCGGCGACATCCGCGGAGCAGTGATCGGCAAACGTATCCGCGGCCCTGTGCCGGGTCGACTCCGGGCGTTCGAGGTATGCCTGCGCGCACTGACGAAGCTTACCGCACAAATCCCTTGCCTCTTCGTCCCGTGCTGCTCTCCCGACAGGGACCCGGTTGCCCGCCTGATCCACGAGTTCGGCAAGCCTCGCCAGGAACCGGACAGCCGCTTCCCGCATCTCGTCGAACAGCAGGGCCGTCTCGATCTCCTCTGCGTGTTGCTGTCCTTGTGCTCCGTTCTTGCAGAGTTCTTTCTGGAGTCTTTGGACATTCGGAGCATCGCCTGGCCCGCGCACCGTCTTCTCGAGGCACTGGGCAAGCCGGGATCGGCGCTTCGGATCTTTCCCGGCAGCGGTGTGTGTGGGAGGCACCGCGCTGAGCAGGCGGCCACGCACGAGATTCTTTTCGGCTCTCGTCGCGTGTCTGTAACCCAGACGCTTACAGAGTTCCGCTACGTAGTCCCCCGGTTTGAAGGTACCTTCGATCCACTTGGATAGGTTGAGCCGAAGGAAGGGCCTTCCTTTGCCCAATCCCTGTTGTTCGGTGCTATCCAGGAATGCCTCGGCTAGTTCCCTCCCGGCCTCCGAAAGCTCCAGGTTGTTGAACCGCCCTGCCTCCAAGGCGAAACCCAGGCCCACATCCGACGGGAGAGAACGGGTGACCGTCTGCCGGCGGGTCGCCTGGACGTAGCACTCACGTTCCTTCAGCCGCCCGAAACGCCACTCGTGCGGTTCCCGGGCGAAAGCCCGCTTGCCCAATACCGCCAGCGTCACCCTGTCTTCCTCCGGAGTCACGGCCCACTCCGCCTTGTTCGCTAGAGCCTCCAGGGCGTTGGCAATCGTGGCCGGGCGGAACCTAAACTTGGCCTCGCGAGCAAGTGATATCGCCGCAATCGGCCAGGAGAAGTGTCGAACATACCAGGCACCACCGATGCCGGGCACCGCAAGTTCTTGGAAGAACAGGATGGCCGAGCGCAATCCGAAAGTCAGGTCTGCGCGCCGGACAGCGAAGTCCTCAGGAAGTGGCACGAGTATTGTCATGTTCCTCAATGATTACCCGGACCACTGGAAAGGGCGCTCATGTTTGTAGGATTGCTCCCCCTCATCTTTGGGAAACCACGATGCCGAAAGTATACTCCATGACCGCACAATTGAACAATCCCCCCCGCGGCCGGGGGGGGGGGGGGGGGGGGGGGGGGGGGGGGCGGGGGGGGGGGGGGGGCGGGGG
>CAZXYZ010000079.1:0-53183 GCA_964645045.1 uncultured Pirellulaceae bacterium
CGCCCGATGGTCACGCCCGTACCGAAACCGCGGGCGATTCTTGTGCCGGTCCCACTCGACAGCCTTTACCGCCACGCGCCCTCTGACGGACAGCGATTTCGCCGCGGCCAGCCTCCGCTGCGCCGCGGTCAGCGTCGCCAGTGCGGCCGTCATCTGGCTGGTGGGTAGCCTCGCCGCACTGGCGATTTGGGCGCCCGAAGCGTGGCAGGACCTGAACTCCTTGTGGAATCAAGGAGGCGCCGTCATCGAAGAACACGGCTGGGAGATCTCGCTGTTGGTCCTCGTCTTCTGGACGTTTGTCGGGTTAGGGGCTTCCCTCGCGATGTCCCGCCGCTGGTTGGTGGCTTGGAGCGGAGCGGGGACCGGCGGACTGTTGCTCAGCATCGTGTATGTCGCGAATCGAGTGCCCGAGGTCCTGGCGGAGGCGTTGATCGTGCTTGCTGCCGCCGCCTGCTTGGGTGGCACCGTCGCCGCCTTCATCGCGGCCCGTCGCCGCGGACTGCTGTCGGTTCGGGCCGTGCTTGCTTGCGCGGCCGGCTATCTCGTCCTGCTGGTCTACCTCTACGGCGCTTCGCCGGCGGTGGACGAATCCTCGCTGACCCACGCGCTGCGAATCGGCTTCGCCGCAGCGCCTTTCGCGCCCTTCGCGGCGGCCCCCCTTGCCGTGTCCTGGAATCGGCATCGGTGACGGAAGAAGTCCGGCTCGCGGCAGCTACTTCTTGTCGCCGTCCGCCTCGGGCTTGGGTGGCAGTGCTACGCCGGTTGTGGCGGGCGAATCCTTGTACATCATCCGCACGCCGTCGTCGGACAGGAGTTTTCCGGTGGCTTTGTCCCAGATCCGCGTGCGGACCTTCAGGCGGTGCTTTTCCGCGTGGCACTCCGTGCAGGTCTTGTCGGTCTAATTGGCCGCCACGAACACGTCGTCGTGGTTTCCGCTGGCCACCAAGTCGTCCTGGCTGTGGCACTTCGTCATGCATGCGGCGTTTGATCTTGTCGCGCGGGAACATGATTTCCGGGGGAGTCTGCCCGTCTTCGTCGCCGCTGTGCTTCTCCGACTCGCCGTGGCACGTTTCACAGCCAACACCGAACGGCACATGCTCCTTGGTCATTGGGATGCGGCGGCTCCGGTCCGAACGACCGGGCCATGACGAAGCCCAGAATTGCCGCCACCACGACCGTAACGACGGCCACCACCGCCGTCGCCACGGCCAGCACGCTAGTCCCAGTTCTTGACCAGTCCGAGCAGCCGGTAATGATTGGGCGGCTGGTCCTTGGGCGGAATCCCCAGCCATTCGTAATAGGGATCGACCGTTTTAGAATGCATCTTGTCAGCCCCTGCCCGGTTTGCTCGCTGCACCGTAGCATACGCTGTATTGGTCCGCTGAGGCAGCCATATTCCCTGCGAGCGCGGCGGCGCGAGGGCCCTGAGACTGCAGGACGTTAATGTGGTCGGTATCGAGCAAAATCACGGCTGGGGATCCCGCTGGGCTGCGGCACGTTCGGCTTCCCGAAGCTGACGTCCCTCATCTTGGATCTGCCGGATCACGGAATCCCCCGCGAACATACCGATTGTGCTCCGCCAGTCACCCTTCTGCTTGGCAGAATCCCGTCTTGTGACGAGTGCCGCGACCGTCTCTTCAAGCGTCTCGACGCGTTCTTCGAGGGTGCGTTGTATCATTCCTGAAGCATCCCGTTTGCGTGTCTTTGGAGGACCACCATCATTGTGACAGGACACGACATCCATGCCATCCCGTTGTCCGCGAGCAAGCAAAGACGCAGAAGATCATACTGACAGAAGATCATACTGACGCTATTGAGGTTACGAGGTGTGGGAATTCCGCTGGGAATGTTTGATATCGCCACACAGTTCAGGATAGCAGCCATCGCCATCAACACGCTAGTCTCGCGGCTTACCCGCAAACCGCAGTGAAATGGCCTCGCCAAACCGACAAATACCAGAATCCCTCCCGCCTGCGGATCAGCCGGATGACACCGCTCCCCTGCTTCCAGGCAACAGCGCGGGTGGGCGACAGCTTCATACTGTCCGATTCGACAGTGGAGACATGACGGGGGCGAATCACCTGACGCCGGTGTCCTCTTAACCCGCCTTTCGCTCCTTCAAGGACTGGCGGAGACGGATCTTCCAGTACCCCGGACGGATGCGCATTTCGTCGAGCAGGCGGGCCGCCACGCCGCTGACCGGGCGAATGCCCTGCTCCCAATTCCGCAGCGTTCCGAGCGAAACACCAATGAAATCCGCGAAGACCCTCTGGCTGCAGTCCATCGAAGCTCGCAGCTGCTTGACGTCCCCAGCCCCGAAGGCGCGAGGCCGAAAGTCCACTTCCACCGTACGCTGACGGTACTTCGCTTTGATCTCTTCGCCAGGCAACTCCTTCAAATCGCGGGCGAACGCCTGTAAGCCAGCCAGCATCTCGTCCACCAATGCCTTACGCCCGCTCTTGCTTGCCTTTGTCATCTGCGCTCCCCCTGCGAAAACAGCTTCTCCAAGTGCGTTTCGATATCGTCGATTGCCGCGTTCAGTGTCGGCTTCAATCTGTGGGGGCTCGTGCTGACTTTGACAGCGTTGACTTCGCGTTTCGTCTCGGTGTCCCAAACGCGGATCGTGGCATCGTCTCCGGCGGAGATGATGCGATCTCTCTTGGGCGCCACAAAGCACAGCAGTCGCGGGCGAGCGGTGGGGCCGGAAAAACTGCGGATCTCGCGGCGCGTGACGACGTCCCACAAACGCAAGGCGTTGCCGCGACTGGAGGTCAATACTCGGCCTCCATCGGGCGAGAAGACGCCGTAATCCTCGCCATTGAAACTCTGCCGCTTGCCATGCGCGCCTGCGGGGCTGGGATCTGCTTCACTCGACAGGCTCGTCGCTTGGACCCAACCAGTTCTGCAGATCAGCCAGGGACCGGAAATCGAGCAAGGCCTCGCTCAATTCCTCGATCTGTTGCAGCGGCAGGCCGCGAATGCGATTCGTGACGTCCTCCGGCAGACGTCCACAAACCTTGGCAAGCTGCCGCAGCAAGAGGCTGGCGGCACCTCGCGCTTCTCCCCGCGCTTCTCCCCGCGCTTCTCCCCGCGCTTCTCCCCGCGCTTCTCCCCTCGCTTCTCCCCTCGCTTCGGCAATTCGTTCCACGGATGTTACGTACGGCATATTCAAGCTCTCCTCAAACTCCCGAAGTTCCTGTTCAAACCGCTGACTCAAGGCGTCCGTGAGATGCATCATCCAGTCGATCAGACGGAAGATCTCCCGCAATTCCTCCGCATTATAGCCCAATTCGTACAGTTTTCGAACCAGTCGCGATTTGGCTCGGTATCGGCCTTCCGGATCGCTGGCGGTCCGCAGGGCCTCGATTTGGGCTCGGGCGATCTGCACGGGCAGCGAATGATCGTCGCGCCAATCGGTCTCCAAGCGATCGATCAGCTTGCAGGTCGGAAACCGCAGGCGGCTCTCGAAGTCCGCCACGCGGAACAGATCTTCGCCGGGACGCCAATCCTCGCGCAAGTCGGCCAACACGACCAACGTAATCACCCGCTGGTCGTGAACCCAAAACAGGCCGCTGTGGTAACGCGCCACACGGCGCTCGAAGCCAGCTTCCGGCGAACTCTGGACTTCCGCATGCAACAAAACCCATTGCTCGGCGCCCGACAGCAGCCGCACCTGAACCAACACGTCCACCGGCCGGTTGCGCCGTTTGGCTCTTCCCATCACTTGACTGAGTTCCTTGTCGCATAACTTCGGCTCGACACTCCAATCGATGGCGGCGTACACGGCCGGAAAGTACTTCGTTAGCAGTTCCCGCAGGTGCGTCCGCAAAGCCTCTTTCCAAGCCCCGTCGTAATCGCTGTCCTGCTCGCGTTTCTTTCTCTTGGCCATGACTCGACATCTCATTTTGTGGTTCGTAAGCGTCGCGGGACGAGTTGCCTTCGACCGGCCAACATACTCCGGCCAGCCGCGACCGACAAGTCACGGAATTGAGAAGCTTCGGCCACGCTTCGTCGGGCACCGCGTCTTGCCGGCCCAGCCGTCCTCGTGCAGCCTTCGAGTTGCCGGCCGGCGCATTCGTCGTGAGGACAAGCAGTTTACGGCGGCAATCCCAACAGTCTGACGCCATCCTCGGCGCTGGACAGAGCGTAGCGGCCATCCGGGGAAAAGGCCAAACGCGAAATGGGCTTGGTGTGGCCGCGGTAGCAGTGGAGTTCCGACGCTGCCTTCGTGTCCCACAGGCGGACTTCGCCGTTGGCGTCGCCCGACAGGATGCGACGACCATCAGGCGAGAAGATTGCGGCATAGACATGGCCGCTGTGGCCGGCATAGCGAGCCAACTCGACGCGACCGGGCAGGTTCCAAAGCCGCACCAGTTGGTCTCCTCCCGCCGTTAACGCGAGTCGGCCGTCTGGCGAGAGACCTCCGCCATACATATGAGTATGGGGGTCGAAGTCGACGGCTTTTCCGGTCGCCACGTTCCAGAAGCGGGCCGTGGACTCGAAGCCGCCGCTGAGAGCCCACTGTCCATCTTGCGAGAACGCCACCACGTACACGTAGACGTCACCGTGGTGAATGTCGAAGAGCTGAAAATCCTTCCCGGCTTCGAGATCCGTGATGTGTACCCACTTGTCCTCTCCGCACCAGAGCAGACGTTTGCCCCCGGGGGCGACCAGGGCTGGTGACCGAAGTCTGTGGGGGCTCGTGCTGACTTTGACTGTACTGACTTCGCGTTTCGTCTCGGTGTCCCAAACGCGGATCGTGGCATCGTCTCCGGCGGAGATGATGCGATCTCCCTTGGGTGCCACAAAGCACAGCAGTCGCGGGCGAGCCGTGTGGCCGGAAAAACTGCGGATCTCACGGCGCGTGACCACGTCCCACAAACGCAAGGCGTTGTCGCGACTGGAGGTCAGTACTCGGCCTCCATCGGGAGAGAAGACGCCGTAATCCTCGCCCTCGAAACAGTAGATCTCGCCCACCGGCATCGGTTCGCTGGCTTTGGACTTTGGCATCTCAACGCCCAATTGGTCAATCCGTTGCTGGACCTTTAGCCGAGCCAACCCTTCCAGATTCCCGAATGCCTGCCGATACCAGAATCCGGCTCGCCGCCGCAGCGTGTCTCGCTCCTCGCCCAGCTTGGCTTCGGCTACGTCCCACCAAGCGTCGCCGATCGCGGCTTGCTCGTCGGCCGAATTGGCCCCGCGCAGATCCTTGATCGCTGCCGCCTTCAACGCCGCGTCGCTACCCAGTGCCAGCATTGGGACGCCGCGGTCCCAATTGCCCTTGACGAAACACAGATGCCGACCGGCGGCCAGGTTCGCCGCCGGATCTGTGGGCTTGTTCTCCAGCACGCTCAACGCCTTGCGGTAATCCTCCGACAGGAGTTGTTGGCGTTTGGTTTCCTCGATCTGGGCGGTCAACTCCTTGGCCAGCGGAAACAACTTGGCCCTCTGAGCAGATGATCTTGCGGCTTCGCACAAACGGAGCGCCGTCTCGTATTGGTCGGCGTCCGACAGCTTCCCTGCGATGCTCAGGGCCGCTTCGGCAACCGCCTTGTGCTGCGCTGAGGTGGTGGCTTGCCGGGCCGCCGTCAACAGCGTATCGCCAATCAGTTCGGCAGCCGATTCGTCGAACTGTTCGAGCAACCGCTCGACCGCTTGCAGCGCCGTTGCCGCGTCGCCAGTCCCGGCCGCCACATCGAGCGCGATCTTCAGTAGAACATACTGGTCCGCCGAACCGGCCTGGACTTTGCTTGCCCCGTCCATCATGTCGGTCGCCAGGGCTGTTTTCTCGGCAGTCGTCTTGGCCTGGGTGAAACGCTCCGCAAACAACTCGCCCGCCGCCTTCTTGGCCGTTTGCTGAGCCTGCGCGTCCGGGATGGGCGTCTTCGGCTGGGCCGCCAATTCGCCTGTCGTGGCGATGCATGACGCCAGGAACACAATTCGCACAAAAACACCGCGACGGCTGAAGGGCATGGGTGGTCTCCTTGTTAGTTGGCTCGTGTGTCCCCAGGCATCCTGATTCAGTCTCGGATGACAAAAAGATGGCACGCACCCAAGTTCCCAATGAACATCTTTTTGTCATCAATCTTTTTGTCCTTACTCTCGAGCGGCCGAGGACGGCGGAATGTCCGTCCCGCCGAGACGCTGACGGGCTCGTTCTTTCACTTCATCCGTGAATGGCTGCTCCAACTCGCTCCACAATAGCGCGGTTGGCAAGAAGCTATACGAGTTCTTATTCCTGGCGGCCCGAACGAGTCCGCGGGGCCTTCTCGATGGGTTCACCTCGACTTCCAAGCTGAAAGAGCCGTTGAATCTCCTCGTCCGACAGAGCCCGATTGAAAATCGCGACTTCGTCGATCAAGCCCCGGAAGTACCTCCCTGATCGAGATGCTGATTTGGCTTGAGCCCCGATTCGTGCAGCATGGGGCGAAACCGAGTCGGTGTCGAGAGTGAGCCGATCGTTTCTTACAGTAGCAACGCGTTGCCCGTTGACATAAAGGTGCTGATCGATACCGTTCCATACACGGACTACGTGATACCACTGTCTTGCCCGAACAGGATCCGATTCGCACATGCCGTCAGGAAGGTTGAAACGAAACCGGTCGCTGATGCGCTGGAGAGTGATACTGTTGTTCGCATGGAAACCTACGTCGAAGATCATTGACTGTCCTTGGACGTCGGAGGGAAACACCCAGAGCACAAGCGACAATTGTCTGAGATCTTGCGCCAGATGAGGCCAAAGGGTGGGGATCAGGAGCGAAGCCTTTCCCTCGAATTGCAGCGCAGCGCCAACGCGGCCGTCGGGAACCGGCGTCGCTCTTTCGACGATGCCATGGTTTCCGCACCCGCTCAAGTCGCCAACATGCGTGACGCGCTCTTCTTTGGAAATGAACGTCTCAGGCTCGAATGTCA
Source organism: uncultured Pirellulaceae bacterium (assembly GCA_964645045.1). Classification (GTDB taxonomy): domain Bacteria; phylum Planctomycetota; class Planctomycetia; order Pirellulales; family Pirellulaceae; genus Anammoximicrobium. Next base: position 6,913 of record CAZXYZ010000079.1, read on the forward strand.
TGCGCAGAATGGTGTCCGTGCCGGGCCGCTCATGCGGTCTTTCTCGGCCCCGTGGCAGTGCGTCGGCTGAGGCCAGCGAAGCGTCCTGTGTTGTGCTCTCCCGTAGCGGGATGGCGATGGTCAGGGAGTACGGAGCCGCATCGTTGGGCGTATCCGCCAGATGGACATTGAAACCGATCGTGGTCTTCTCGAACGCGACGAGATCCCGGCCCTGCCGCTTGTTCACCCAAGCGTTGCCCAAGTCCAGCCTGCCACGCTGCAGCGTCCATTCCTCTGGGGAGATTTCCAAGTTCTCCCACGGCTTTCCGTTGAATAGCACGTGCGTGGGTGGTTCCCAATGTCTGTGGGTGTAGGTCACAGAGTCCTCGGAAAACGTGAAGACGCCGCTGCCGTCGACAACGGCGGAAAGCGTCACCGTCCACACTGGAGAAGTGCCACTTTCCTTCGATTGCATTGGGGATCCAACGGGCTGAAGCAGGGCGGCCAAGCATACGGCGGTGAGACTGGCGAACATCGTTATGTCCTCCGAACATCAGAATGAACGACCAAGACGACGTGGAAACAAAACGGCTAGCGACCCGAACGGGTGCGTGGGGCCTGGATGAGCGGTTCACCCCGCCTTCCAAGTTGGAGGAGGGTTTGTATCTCGTCCTCCGACAAGGCCCGTTTGAAAATGGCGACTTCGTCAATCAGCCCCTGGAAGTACCGCCCGGCTCGAGAAGCCGATTTCGCTTGCGTGCCGAGTCGAGCGCCGTGGCCGACACCGATGGATGTTGCATCGAGTACCAGCCGGTCGTTGGTGATCTTGTCAGCCAGCACCCCGTCGACATAGATCCTCTGTTCGATTCCGTCCCAAACTGCAACAACGTGATACCAGTTCCTGGGCTGCACTCCCTCGGACGCACAGGCCGTTTCGCAAAGTGAGAAGCGAAACTTGTCGTCGGCGCGAAAAAGGGTGATGCTGGCGTTCGCCACAAAACCGACATCCAGCACCATCGAGTCCCCTTTGAGATCGGCTGGCATCACCCACGAGCTGATCGACAACTGCCGTAGCCCCTGCGTCAATTGGGTCGCCAGCGTTGGCAAGACGATCGAAGCTTTCCCTTCGAACTGCAAGGCACCGCCTGCTCGGCCGGCAGGAATCAGTCTTGCTCCTTCTACAATGCCATGATTCCCGCACCCGCTCAAGTCAGCAACGAACATCTGACCATCCTTGGGTGCAAACGTTTCAGCTTCAAACGTCATGATCAACACGGCGGCTGCGAGCAGTTGCTGACGCGGATCTGCGACACGACGTTCCGTCGCCGGGATTGGAGCCGTGGGGATCTCGTGTCCGACTTTCTCCAACTCCGCCAACCGCTGTTTCACTTTCAGCGATACCAGCCCTCCGGCCAGCTTCGGCTCGGCCTGCCGATACCAGACTCCCGCCCGCAGTCGCAACACGTCCCGCTCCTCGCCCTGCTTGGTTTCCGCCACGTCCCACCAAGCGTCGCCGATCACCGCTTGCTCGTCGGCCGAATCGGCCCCACGCAAGTCCTTGATCGCTGCCGCCTTCAACGCCGCGTCGCTTCCCAGGGCCAGCATCGGGACGCCGCGGTCCCAATTGCCCTTGACGAAACACAGATGCCGACCGGCGGCCAGGTTCGCCGCCGGATCTGTGGGCTTGTTCTCCAGCACGCTCAACGCCTTGCGGTAATCCTCCGACAGGAGTTGTTGGCGTTTGGTTTCCTCGATCTGGGCGGTCAACTCCTTGGCCAGCGGAAACAACTTGGCCCTCTGAGCAGATGATCTTGCGGCTTCGCACAAACGGAGCGCCGTCTCGTATTGGTCGGCGTCCGACAGCTTCCCTGCGATGCTCAGGGCCGCTTCGGCGACCGCCTTGTGTTGCGCTGAGGTAGTGGCTTGCCGGGCCGCCGTCAGCAGCGTATCGCCAATCAACTCGGCAGCCGGTTCGTCGAACTGTTCGATCAGTCGTTCGACCGCTTGCAGTGCCGTTGCCGCGTCGCCGGTCCCGGCCGCCACGTCGAGCGAGATCTTCAGCAGCACGTACTGGTCCGCCGAACCCGCCTGGACCCCGCCCGCCGCGTCCATCATGTCGGTCGCCAGGGCTGTTTTCTCGGCGGTCGTCTTGGCCTGGGTGAAACGATCCGCAAACAACTCGCCCGCCGCCTTCTTGGCCGTTTGCTGAGCCTGCGCGTCCGGGACAGGCGTCTTCGGCTGAGCGGCCAATTCGCCTGCGGTGGCGAGGCATGACGCCAGGAACACCATTCGCAAAAAAACACCGCGTCGGCTAAACGGCATGGGAGGTCTCCTTGACATTGGTTCGTGTTGACTTTGTCTTCGCTTCCGCCCCGCGATGCTGTGCAGCTTTCGCCACCGAGCTCGTCTCGGTGGGAAATCGCCTGACAGCTACCTCGCGGCCCCCCCACCCTTACCTTTTCCCGCCCGCCGCCTGCGGCGGCGGGCGGGAAAAGAGGAATCAGTAAGGCCGCGAGGTAGCTGTCAGGCAGCAAGCCGCCGAGGCAAGCTCGGCGGAGACCGTCTTGACGTCAAACTCGCATCTTCTCTTCATGGTTCTTGTTCAAAGCCAGTTTCATTCTTTCGTCGGAGCCGTTGACGGGCTCGTTCTTTCACTTCATCCGTTAATGGTTGCTCCAACTCGCTCCACACCAACGTGGCTTGTTTCACCAAATCATCCGATTCTGATTTCCGGGCCGCGGCCAAAGCACGCTCAATGACTCGCTTGGCCAGCTCGATCTGCGAATCAAGAATGGCCCTGTCTGCCAGCGACAGCAACTCCTGCGCGACCGCTTGATGCTCGGTCGAGGACGAAGCCTGCTCGGCGGCTGCCTGCAGACGCTTGTCGGCTTGCTCCAAAGTCTCCACCGGTGGCGGCGGCAACGGTGCCGTTATCGTCGGCAGTTCCGCCGCAGGGCCGATCACGGGCGATAGGACCGGTTGTTTCATCGACGCCGGCGCGGGTTCAGCGGATTCGACCACGATGACCGGCCCCAGCGGCACGACGGCTTGCGTGGCCTTGGGTGTGATGGGAACTGCCATCGTCGGCGGGGGCAGTTGCGAATCGACGGGTTCGGCCGTCCGCGCCGGCTCTGGGTCCGGCTCGGACGGCGGCGAGAAGGTTGGCGGCTCGGATGCCGTCACGGGTTCGGCGACGGACGCCTCGGGCTCTTCCATGTTCGCAGGCTGCTGTTCCTGCGCGTGCGCCACGGCGTCATTGGGATGTGACGGCTCCGGTCCGAACGACCGGGCCATGACGAAGCCCAGAATTGCAGCCACCACGGCCGTAACGACGGCCACCACCGCCGTTGCCACGGCCAGCACACTAGGCCCAGTTTTTGATTGCCGCCCAATCCCTGGCCATCGTCTGGTTACGACGGTTGGCTTCGCATCCAAACTTGTCGGCACAGGCCGCGCGTCAAGCCCCGTGGCTGCTGAGAGCGGGTTCGCGTTTGCCAACGGGCTTGGCGGAACACGTCCATCGGGGGGCGCGAGGGGGGGGGGGGAATCGGACTCTTTTCGCCAACGGATGCTGGGCGGGATCGGTACAACCGGTGCAGGGGCCGCTTGGAGTCTGAGTTGGGCGCGCAACTGAGTGTCGTACGCCGCCTTGGCCGACGCCGACAGCAGGCAGAGTCTAGCGGCGGAAAGCTCGTTCAGCAGCTTCTGGCTCAACTCCGAATCCGCCCCCGCTTGGTATTCCTTGATGAAACTCATCTGCCGGTTAGCCGCCGAGTCGATGACGCTACGGTTCTCCTCGAACAATTCCAGTCCGAGCAGCCGGTAGTGGTTCGGCGGCTGGTCCTTGGGCGGAATTCCCAGCCATTCGTAATAGGGATCGACCGTTTTCATGTCATTCGCGTTTGCCCCACCCCCGATGGTTCTGCCGTTCCAAGGCGGGTGGTCCGTAGGTGCAGGGGGTAACGCATGTATTATGGCGGAGCAGCAACCGACTGGCAACCGCGGCACGCTCGAATTGAGCACACCGCCAACCCTCGCCTTTGCGGCTACTGGCTCCAAACGGTTCTTCGGGCGATTCGCGTTAAGAATGAGATTTGATGGTTCTGTGAGTCGGATGCCACGGGCTTGCCCCCAGTGCCACTTGCTTTCTAGCGGCACGGCGCGAGCCGTCCGGTAACACAGTCGCAAGAACTGGGCGGCTTGCGCCGCTCCGCTAACAAAAACGCCCCCAACGGTCCCAAAGTAAGCGGCATTGGGCGTAAGCCCGCCGGTTTTCCGCATGCCCGCACATCGCGCCCTTCCACGGGCCGGACCGCCGACCCGACTGGCACACCGACGGGGGAAAGAGTTCAAGAATCAGCGCCGTCGAACCTTACATCCCCGGGCGGCCGGGAATAGAATTTTCTATCAGCTTATCTGTTGCGGCTCCACGCACTTCGGTATCCCACCGGCAGTGCTTGGCTGGTTCGGTGTTGGGCACGCGATTCATCTCTGGAGGTGCCATGCGATTTCACGCTTTTCGAGGCAAGCCGTCGTTGTACCGCCGGAAATCCCGCTACCGGCATCGCACGACGCGGATCGAACAACTCGAGCCGCGTCAGTTGTTGGCCGCGGACTGGCAGAATCCGTTCGTTAGTCGAGACGTAAACGATAACGGAGTCGTCGATCCGCTAGACGCGCTGGTTGCCATCAACCAGCTGAACTCACGGACATTGGTCGGTACGAACGGTGAACTACCAAGTCGCAGCCAACATCCCAACGAGCCTTACTACGACACGACCGGCGATGGCCTCCTGACGCCGCAGGACGTGCTGTTCATTATCAATGCGCTGAACGGCGACGAACAGGGGCCGACCGTCACGGCCGGCCTCGCCCAGGATACCGGTCCAAACGGCATCATGAATGCCGACGGGCTCACGTCGGTCGCGATGATTTCCGGGCAAGTGCTGGACAACCTGACCGGGGTTCGATCCTTGGTGGTGCAAGTGGATCAGGGAACAAGCCAGAATGTGCCGGTGGCGCGCGACGGAAGCTTTCAATTCGATCCCGGCCTGGCAGGCGACGGCTCAGCCGATGGTCCGCACACGATTCAGTTCACGGCGGTCGACGGCAGGTTGAATCAATCTCCGGCATTCTCGATTGCGTTTACTTTCGATACCGAGCCACCTCCGACACCTCAATTCGACTTGGCACCGACTTCGGACAGCGGCGTACCGGGCGATCGCGCGACGCAGGCTGCCCGCGTCACCCTCGCCGGTATGACCGAGGGCAATGCGTTCGTCACGCTGACGGAAGTGGGCCAGACCGTGCGGAGTTCGGGAGACGGAGCGTTTCGAATTCCCAATGTATCGCTTGTGCCCGGCAGCAATGTTATCGCGCTGCGTGCCGTCGATCTGGCGGGCAACACGAGCGACACGCAACAAGCGTTCATGCACGTGGACGAACCCGGTGGCAACGATCCGGTCCTGCGGTGGATCGAAGCGGCGCTGGATGCGATTCGCCTCGACGCAACACCTCCCCCGGCGGCAACCCGCGGCTTGGCGATGTTGAACCTTGCCATGTTGGACGTGGTGAACGCGATCGAGGGAACGCCGGGGTTTCTCGTCTCGCTGCCGGCGCCCAACGCGGTGGCCACCGAGGCGGCCATCTCCACAGCTGCGTTCCGGGTGATGAGTTACCTGTTTCCCGGTCAGGTCGCCGCACTGCAAACCGTGCAAGAGGGAATCCTGGACGAAGTTCCCGACGGGGCCGCCGAAACAAACGGGATCGATTTCGGAACGTCCGTGGGAGACGCGGTGATCGCCTGGCGCGGCGAGGACGGCTGGGACCAGTTCATCGACTACGTCCCCCAAACCTCGCCGGGCCAGTGGCAAGCGACGTCGCCGATGTACGATGTCGCGCTCTTGCCGCAGTGGGGCCAAGTCGCACCGCTGGCGGTCAGCAATGTCCAAGCGTTGGTGCCCGACGGTATCCCGCCATTTGCCGATCCGCAATGGGCCGAGGCTTTCAATGAAGTGAAGTCGGTGGGCAGCGCAACCAGCAGCGTGCGAACGGCCGAGCAGACACAGATCGCCCGCTTTTGGGCGGACGGTCCCGGCACCAATACGCCGCCCGGGCACTGGAATCAGATCGCGATGCAGTTTTCGCAGTCCGAACGCTTGAGCGTCGGGGAAAACGCCCGACTGTTCGCGATGCTCAATGCCGCGTTGGGCGACGCGAGCATCGTGACTTGGCAGGCGAAGTATACGACTGCGTTTTGGCGGCCGATCACGGCGATTCAAAACGCCGACCAGGACGGCAACGATCAGACGGCGGCGGACTCGGATTGGAGACCGTTGCTGATCACGCCGCCGTTCCCCGAGTACCCCTCCGGCCATAGCACCTACAGCAGCGCGGCGGCGGAAATCCTCTCGGCCTATTTTGGCGACAACCAATCCTTCTCCACGACCTCGGTCGGTCTGCCCGGCGTGACTCGTTCGTTCACCAGCTTCCGCGCGGCGGCGGAGGAAGCCGGCCAGAGCCGGATCTATGGCGGGATCCACTATCCGTTTTCCAACCAGGACGGCCTGGCGAGCGGGCGGGCGATTGCGGCGGAAGTGCTCGAACGCTTCACCGTCCGGGACGATACTCGTCCTCCGCAGATCGTCATTCTGTCGCCCGCCGCGGGCAGCGTAACGCAAGCCAATCCGACCGTAGAAGGCTGGGCAATCGACAATCTGTCCGGGGTGGCCGGGGCCGAGGTCCGCGTGGATGACGGCGGGTTCGTACCCGTGACCTTGGATGCGAGCGGCCGGTTTCAGTTTCAACCGGCCTTGGCGCTGGACGGAACCGCCGATGGCCAGCACGTGCTTCATTTTCGCGCCGACGACCAGGCGGGATTGCAGTCGGACGAGTTTGCCTTCTCGTTCACGTTGGATACACAGCCTCCCACGAATACCATCGCATCGCCGGCCGACGGGGCGACGATTGTTGCGGGACAGCGGCTGGAAGGCACCGTCAGCGGAACCGGATCGCCGGTCGTATCGCTCCGTTATCAAATCGACGATGGACCGTTGCTGCCCGTGTCATTCCATCCGGCGGGTGGCAGTTACAGCCAACCGCTCGACTTGTCGCGCGTGGTCGCCGGCGACCACACGCTGGTGGTCCGCATTCGCGACGCCGCCGGCTTCGAGTCGGCCACTACGGTTCCCTTCACGCTCGGAACCGCCGTACCGCTGAACGTCTCTTCGCACACGCCGCTGTCGGGCGTCAGCGACGTCGGCAGCACGTTCCGTCCACAAATCTTCTTCTCGCGCCCGATCGACTTGGATACGTTGAGCCCAGCCAACTTTTTCGCGACCGACGCGAGCGGTGCGGTGCTGCCCGCAACCATCGTTCCCGCCCAAGACGGCAGCTTCGCCTGGCTGTTCTTCGCAACTCCGCTGCCCGGCGGCTCGACCATCACCGTCCACGTGGATGGCGAGACAATCCAAGCTGCCGACGGGACCAAACTGGACGCTGACCGCGACGGGACCGCGGGTGGCGAGTTGCGGTACGACTTCACTACGGTCAGCCTTGTACCGCTCCCGGGCACCAGGCTCTCCGGCCGCGTGCTGGATCCGGGCGACGATCTCAAGCCGATGACGTTTGACGATATGCAGGCCGGCGACGACGACATCCTGTACTCGCCGGACGATGTTTTCCTGCACCCCATCTCCCACGCCCGGGTCTACATTCTCGGTCTGGAAGACCAGGCCGTCTTTACGGACGAGAACGGTCACTTCTCGTTGGATGCAGTTCCCGGCGGCATCATCAAGCTGGCCATCGACGGCCGCACCGCGACGAATGCGCTGCCCGGCACGTTCTGGCCGGAGATGGTCATGGATATGGAGTTGGAAGTTGGTAGGGCCAACACGGTGATGGGGTCGATGGGGACGCGCGAAGAACGGCGCGCCCATTTCGACCGCAGCGAGGTTTACCTGCCCCGTTTGCAGACCTCGATCCTGACTCCGATCTTTTCCGGCCAGCCGACGACCGTAGTGGTCGAACCGGTCGCCGCACCCAACCTGACGCCGGAGCAGCGTCAATTCCTGTCGCTCGAAGTTCAGCCCGGGAGCATTCTAGGCGAAGATGGACTGCCACTCGCCAACCCGCAGGTCGGCATAAGCGCCGTCCCGCCAGAGCTGGTGCGTGACATGCTTCCCCCCGGGTTGCTGCAACACACGTTTGATATCACCATCCAAGCCCCGGGGGCCTCGACTTTCTCCGCACCAGCTTCGCTGACGTTCCCCAACGTCTTCCACGCGGCCCCAGGCACACAACTGAGTTTCTTGAGCTTCGATCACACGACCGGGCGGCTGGTGATTGAAGGGACGGCGACTGTCTCGGCCGACGGCTTGTCGGTCAGCACCGATCCGGATATGGGCATCACGCACCCCGGCTGGCACGGCGTCACCCCGCCGGGAAGCGAAATCGAGGTTCCGCCCTGTTACACCGAACGGCTGTACGCCGAGTTGGGACTGGTGGCGCCGCCAGAAGTCGTCGTGCCCCCGATTCCCAAGATCGGCGAAGTTTCTTCGGGCTTTTTCGGGTCCGAGAGCATCATTCCGCCACAGGATCGGTTTTACTACGACACCCTGGCGAATCAGCCCGGATTCACGCTGTACTTCAAGAACGACGCCCAAAAAGTGGCGCCGGCCGAAGACGCGTGCAGCTTGGAGAACCTCAAAGCGTCGGCGATGATTGTGAAGATCGAAATCGACGGCCCGATCGGTCGCATTACTCGTTTTCTGACATCGCAGTCGTTCGCTCTGCTTCCGCAGCAGGAAAAGCGGATTAACGTGCTGCCACGCGATCTCTTCGCCGCGCTGTATTTGTTCGACAACGATCAAATCTACGCGGCCCGCGTCCGCATTACGGCCTACCAGGAGGGCCACCCCGGTAACCTGCTGTACGACCGGCACTTCGATCTGGCCCGGTTCATTGGCGTGGTCAACGCAGCCGAAGGACGCACGCTCAAGGCGCCGTTCATCAAGACGCTGGCCGACGGCCCGGGCAACTTTGCCCGCACCAAGCAAGTCGATTACGTCCTGCCGAACAACGTCGACACCGTTTTCGTTCCCGATCTGACCGGAGCCGTGTTGAGGAACAACCTTAAGGTCAGCGGCACCTATCGCGGAAACGGCACGGCCATCTGGACGTTCGATCCCGACGGCGCCGGAACCTATCGCACCAGCTTGGAGCTGGAAATCGGCGGCTCGTATGTTGGTTCGGCGATCGGCAGCAATCTGATCGACGTGGTCGGGGTCGGCATCGCACCCTCGGCGATTGGCGTGGGCCGCAGTCAATACGAAGGACTCCTGTTAGGTTTCCTGCTCGATCCCGACAACTTCAACGGCATCAACGCGCACCAGGCGTCCGCAGCGTTCCAAACGCAATTCAGCGGTGTGCTTCCTGCCAGCAGTCCGACACCTGTTGCACTTCTGGCAGCCGTGCAGGCGGCGGGGCAGGCGTTGGTCGACGCCGTGACACGTGACTTTACGCCTGCCAACGTCGGCGGCGTGGGCTTCCTCGTGGTGGACAACGGCGGCGACGTCTCCGTCACCTGGGAAGAAATCGCTGTTTTCCCCAATTCAGGAAGCGAGGTCGCCGGTTTCGCCGACGGTGATTTCGATCGCGGCGTCTTCATGGCAGCCGTCTCAAACCGCAATCTCCCGCGGGCGGCCATCGAGTACGCGTTCACCAAAAGCGTAAACATGAAACCCACCAACTCGGGCACGTTCGGCTTCAGGATTAATACGCTGTTGGGGGGTAACCGAGTCGGAAGTGATCCCCGTACGCCATCCTTCGCGGACTATGTCGCCGGCACCGTCAGCCATGAGTTGGGGCACACGTTTGGCCTGCTGGACGCCTACTTCGCCGGGATCGACACGCTTGATCTCGACGGCAATGGCAATACCACCGAACGGATTGTCGAGACCGTGTTTCCTTGGGATCTGATGGGAGCCAAATCAAGACTCGATCCCGATAAATCGTTCCACGCCTCAACGCAAATGGTCCTGCAGGCCGCGATCGGCTTGGCCCCGTCGAACGTGGGCGGCTTATTCAGCGCGATTGACTTGACCAAGAAGAACTTCAAGTTGCCCACGAGCACCATCGGTCTGCACGAGAACGAGGATCCGCCTCTGGAGATTCCCGTGTTGGATGTTCGCGACGGCGATCTGGGACTATTGGATCGTTCCCTCGTCAGCGCCGGCACCGTGTTGGCCGACGGACCAGCCGGTGAGTTCACCGACCTGAGTTTCACGTTAAGCAACGCCGGTCTAATGCCGCTGACGATTTCCAGCGTCACGCTCTCGCCCCTACCCGACGGATTCCAAATTGTCGGAGGCGATCCCACCGGGCAGATTATCGACGCAGGCGAAAGCCGGCCGCTGACGATCCGCTTCGATCCGCAAAACGCCGGCAAGCTGACCCGCACGCTGACGATCGCAACCAATGACCGGCGTGGTCCGTTTACCCTGACGCTGGAAGGAAACGGCCTGACCACCTCCGGCCAAATCGAAATCGTTGTGCCGAACGGCGACGATGGGCCGCTGAACAACGTCGGCGGACTGCGGTTGGAAGCCGCTTCACGGGTAGTAGACGGTTTCGCAACCGTCCGAAACGTCGGGGGCGGGCCGCTTACGATTACCGGTTTTCAAATGGGGGACGTCGGAGCCGGACAGTTCACCGTCACCGCTCCACCGGGCGGTTTCCCAGTGGTCCTCAACCCTGGCGACGAGCTTCCGTTCGGCCTCACCTTTGACGCCAACTTGGTTGGTCTGCAGGGCGGGGAGGTTCGCGTTTTCTCCAACGACCCGCTCACCCCCGTAGCCGTGCAAACCGTGGTGGGGACCGGCCTGCCCGACGCCGGCACCGCCATCCGGATCGGCAACGATTACATCGCCATCGAAACGGGCGTCGTCGAAAACGGTCCCGTGCTGCGAGCGACCAGCGATGACCGGGGCAACTTCACTTTCTTTCTGCCGCCCGAAACGGGGCTGCACATCGTGTACTTCGATCCGGCCAGCGGTTTGGTGGCGCACGACTTCGAGATGTCCGCCTCCAGCGGCCGTCCCACGGGGCTCAATAATCCGGTCTTTCGAGCCAGCACGGCCCCCGACACGGACGGCGACTTTTTGCCCGACGACATCGAATTCGCCATCGGCACTTCGTCCACGAAACGCGACACGAACGGCGATGGACTCAGTGATTTTCAAGCGCTCAAACAAGGACTCGACCCGCTGCGGGGAGTTGCGTTTCCCACCGGCGTTGTTGCGGCCGCAGCGCTGCAGGGGGACGCCCGCGAAGTGGAAGTCGCGTCCTCTCCCGCCGACGAAACCCAGCGGCTGGCCTACGTTGCCACCGGGACGCACGGCCTGGCGATCGTCGACGTGACTCAATTCGACCGCCCGATTGTGCTCAGCCAGTTCGACCTTGCCGGCACCAGTAGCGACGTGGCGGTCGACCTCCCGCGCCAACTGGCGGCTGTCGCCGGCGGATCGGCCGGTTTGCACCTCGTGGACATTGCCGATCCCGCCTCGCCGCAACTGCGGCAAACGATCCCGCTGGGCAATGCCTTGCAAGTCGAATTGTTCGATGGGACGGCATTTGTCGCCGCCGGCGATTCGCTGACCAGCGTCGATCTGTTCACCGGGGACGTGCTTCAGGAACTTGCGTTGGGGGTGGGCACGATCACCGGCTTGGCGCAAAGCGAGTCGTTTCTGTACGTCACCGGAACGGCCCGCGGTCTGCAAGTCATCGAGATCAGCGGGTTCTCGCTGTTCGAGCGCGGGAGCCTGATCCTGCCTCAGGGTGGAGGCTCGCTGTTTGCGGCCAGCGGACTCGTTTACGCCGCCGCCGCGGACAACGTGGCCGGAGGTTTCGTCACCGTCAACGTGTCCGATCCCGACAACCCCGTACTGATCAGCGGCTCCGACGTCGACCCGAACGTCGGACTGGCGGGAACCGACTTGGCCCTCAACGGCTCCGGCCTGGGGCTGATGGTGGGCCGCACCGGCGGGGGAAGCAACGTGCTGGACGTGCTGGATGTCTCCGATCCCGAAGTTACGGATGCGTTTCTCACCCGCTTTGCGCTGCCGGCGAATCCGTTTGCCGTCACGATTGCCGACGGCATGGCGTTCGTAGCCGGCGGCACCGCCGGGCTGCAAATCGTCAACGTGCTTCCCTTTGACACCCAGGATAATCCGCCTGCGGTAAACATCGTCAGTCCCGTCGAAGACGTCAACCTGGCAGCCGGAGGCGTTCAGATCGTCGAGGGAACGCCGATTCCCGTCCGCGTTCAAGTCACCGACGATGTCCAGGTCCGCCGAGTGGAACTGCTCGTCAAGGGAGGACTCTTTGCCGTCGATATTTCGTTCCCATTTGAATTCAACGTGGTCGCACCGGTCGGTGTGACGCCGGGAACTTCGTTCACGCTGCAAGCGCGGGGGATCGATTCGGGAGGGAATTCGACCCTGTCGAATCCGCTGGTCTTCGAACTGGTCGAAGACACCCTTCCGCCGACCGTAAGTCTGGTGACTCCTGCCGACGGTGAACAACAGGCCCCCGGCTTGCGGTTCATCCGCGTCGATTTCTCCGAGCCTCTGGCGGCCGGTTCGGCGGACGGAAACCGCTTCCAGTTGTGGGACGGAAACCTACAGCTTGTCGCCCCGCTGTTGGTGGAACTTCGCAACGGCGATCGCAGCGTGCAGTTGATCTATCCGCCTCTCCCGGCCGGCGATTACCAGTTGAACGTGGTTGCCGCCGGCGTGACCGATCGCGCGGGCAATTCCCTGGCGGCCGACTTCAGTAGTCAGTTCTCGCTTCTCCAGGCCGGCGTCTTTTGGATCGGCGGCGACGGATTCTGGAACGATCCTGCCAACTGGAGCACCGGGGCCGTTCCGGGTCCGAACGACGACGTCCTGATCAGCGTGCCGGGCAGCGTCACCGTCCAATACGACGGCCAGAATGAACTGATCCAGCAGATCCGCAGTCTGATCAGCGACGAGAACATGATCGTTCGCGGCGGGAATTCGGGCGAAGTCGGCAGCGGATTGGCTGTCGCCGAGGCGTCGCAGATTCGCGGCAACTTGTTGATCGAAAGCGGACAACTCGGCGGAGACGGCCGCATCACCCTGTCGGGTGTGACGACCTGGAACGGCGGGATGCTGTTCGGAACAGGAGGCGTCACGAACAACGGCGCGATGACGGTTTCGGCGACTGAATTTCCGCTGCTGTCCACGACCCTCGACAACGCCGGCACGTTGGTCGCCGCCCCCCTGACCGCGTTTCGCTTGTCAGACGGGACTTTGAACAACCTGGCCGGCGGCACGTTCGATCTTCGTGGCGGAGTAGTGGGAGTCATTCCGGGCACGACTAATCGTCTGGCCAACGCCGGCCAGTTTCGCAAGACGACCGCGGCCGACGCATTCCTGCAAGTTCCGTTTGACAACACCGGCGAGCTGCTGTTGCAAGGGGGGAATCTGTCGCTGTCGGCAGGGGGCACGAACGCCGACGCCTCCTACGACGTCGCTTCGGGAACCATTCTCCATTTCGCGGGGGGAGCCCACACGTTCGCCGGGGCCTCGCTGGCGAGCGGAGACGGCCTGGTTCGCATCGGCAGTACCGTGGGCGGAGCCGGCAATTTGGAATTGGCGGGGAACAGCGAGTGGACTGGCGGGATCCTCACCGGCGCAGGGGGAGTCACCAATTCCGGCGTGTTGACCATTTCCGCCGGCGGAACGCGTCAGCTGACGGGCGTCTTGAACAACGTCGGCACGATTCAACACTTGGCGACGGGAGCACTGCTGGTTACGAACGGTACGATCAACAACCAACCCGGCGGGACGTATCACCTACAAGCCGGCTCGTTCACGCTCGGATTCAACTCGACGGCCGTTTTCAACAACGCCGGCTTGGTGACCAAGACCGGGGCCACGGCCGTGGCGTTCTTGATTCCGTTTCACAACGCCGCGGCGGTGGACGTGCAAGGCGGCGAACTCGAACTGCGGAACGGCGGCGACCACGGCGGCGCCTTTGCGATTGCCGACGGCGCGTCGGTCGCGTTCACCGGGGGTACGCACACGCTTCAGGACGGCGTCCAGTTCTCCGGCGCGGGACAGCTGCGGTTCACCGCCGGCACGATCACGATCAACGGCAACGTCACCGCCGGCCGCATTCAACAGTTGGGGGGAACGCTGAACGGGCCGGGCGAACTCACCGTCATGACCCAATTCGATTGGGAAGGCGGCACGCAGGCGGGGAGTGGCACAACGCGGCTTCCCGGCGGGAGCATGCTGAATATCCGTGCGAATGCGACCAAGCAACTGACCGACCGAACGCTCGAAAACGCTGGCACGGCGACGTTGTCGGGCAACGGCCTCTTGCGATTTACCAACGCGGCGTTTCACAACCAACCGACCGGCGTCTTCGACGTCGCAAGCGACACATCCCTCACGGTGTCCGGAGGAAGCGGCACATTTCAGAACGAAGGGACGTTTCGCAAATCCGGCGGCACGGGGGCCTCAGCCGTTCAGCCCGGTTTTCAGAACAGCGGCACGGTGCAGATTTCGACCGGGACGCTGAACTTCACGTCGTTCGTTCAAACCGCCGGGGAAACTCGCCTGAGCGGCGGCAGCCTCCAGTCCGGCAGCCTCATCGATATTCAGGGCGGCACGTTGAACGGCGGCGGAACCGTCACCGGCAGCATCCGGAACGGCGGCGTCATCAACCCCGGTGGAGCGGGAGCGGCCGGAACGCTCACCGTGACCGGCAACTACACGCAGACCGCTGCCGGAGTGCTCGCCTTGGAACTCGGCGGGACGGCGCCAGCCGAGTTCGACGTGTTGCGGACCAACACGGCTCCCGGTAGCCAGAGTGCGACACTCGGGGGCGCGTTGAGCGTGCTGCTCATCAACGGTTTCACGGTCACGGCGGGCGACAATTTCGTGGTCATGGAATTCGATTCGCGATCGGGTGACTTTGCGACGAACCAAGGACTCGACCCGGGTGGCGGCCTCGTCCTGCAGAAGCAGTTCAGCGGCACGGCGTTATCACTGGACGCCCTGCAGACCTTGGCGGCGGCCGGCCCACGGCAGCCGCTTGATCCTCGCGAGGTCGACGAGGTCTTTGGCAGCGAAGCATTTGGCAGCGAAGACTGGGACGGCGAATGGTAACGCATCAAGCCATTGACGGTCGCCGAGCATCCGCGCAAGAATAACCTGTACCGTTTCAGGATGCAGGTCGGATTGCCAATCCGTCCTACTGGGAGGAATCGTCTGCCCTCAGCCCGTTGTTGGGCCGCCGGCGGCCACGGAAAGGATCGTCCTATGGGCATGTTCGATACGGTCGGTACGGCAACTGCCCCGCAACAGCGCAAGGAGAACACGCTCCGTAAGCTCCACCGCATGAACCAGACGCTCCGGCACCAGGAACCGGATCGCGTGCCGATCAGCGATTTTTTCTGGGGCAGCTTCACGCGCCGCTGGCGAACGGAACTGGGCCTGCCGGACGACGCCAATCCGTATTACCACTACGATCTGGATTGGATCGTAACCGTGCCGAACATGGATCCCTGGATCCGCCCGTTTCAGACGCAGCGCGAGACCCCGGACGAGGTCGTGGTCACAACGGGGTTTGGGGCCGTGATGCGCAAGGTGTTCCAGTGCCCGATGCCGGAGTTCATGGGCTGGGAGATCGATACGCTGGAGAAATTGGAAGCGGCCGAGTTCGACCCGCCCGACGATCGCCGCCGGTTCTTTGCCGCGGGCGACAACCAGATTGCCGGCGTGGGCGACGGCTTCGAGCGCAACTCGCCGCCTTGGGTTGACACGGTCCAGTCGCTGTGGACGGATTTCCCGGTCTACGGCAGCATGATCGAATGCGCGGAGTGCATGACGCGGCTGATCGGCCCGGAAAACCACATGCTGTGGATGGCGCTGGAACCGGAGCGGTTTGGCGCGGTCGTGAATCGCGTTGGGCAGTTCTATGTGGATTGTGCCAAGGCCGCCATCGCCGCCGCCGAGCCGTGGCTGGATGGTTTTGTGATTTGGGGCGACGTGGCTTACAAGAAGAGCACGTTCATGCGGCCCGATTATTGGCGGAAGTACTACAAGCCCTGGGTACGGGCCATCGTCGATCACGCGCACGCCAAGGGACTGCCGGTCATCTACCACGGTTGTGGCAACGTCCAGGCGATTTTCGAGGACTACATCGATGTGGGCATCGATTCCTACAATCCCTTGGAAGTCAAGGCCGGCATGGACGTGCTGGATCTCCGCCGCCGCTTTGGCCAGCGTATGGGGTTCTGCGGCAACAGCGATATCCAGATCTGGGAACAGGGCAATCGCGAGTCCATCCGCCGCGAGGTGCTGCGCAAGCTGAACGCGGCCCGGGGCGGCGGCTTCATCTTTCAGTCCGACCATTCCGTATCCAGCGCCGTCTCGGGGCAGACCTACGACTATATTGTCCAGCTGGTCCGCGAGTATGGCCGCTACCCGCTGAATCTGGGCGAGTTCGCGGAAGCGTTGTGAAGCCCGTAGTTGCATAAGGAGAGGCGAGCGGCGGGCGTACCGCCGTTGCTCACGTTGCAGCATCCCACCGCAACCAGCGCCGCAAGGTGGCTACGGCGGTCATCAACAAGCTGAACAGGACCGGGGTCAGCAACAAGGTGAAGACCGTGGAAATCAGCAGTCCGCCCAGGACGACGGCGCCCAGGCCGCGGTACAGTTCGCTGCCGGCGCCGGGAAACAGGACCAGCGGAATCAAGCCGAAGACGGTCGTAGTGGTGGTCATGAAAATCGGCCGGATGCGGGTCCGCACGCTTTCCAGGATCGCCTCGCGCTGTCCATAGCCATCCTCGCGCATGTGATTCAGGGCCTGGTGGACGATCAGGATCGGGTTGTTGACCACTGTGCCGATCAGGATCACAAAGCCGAGCATGGTGAGGACGTCCAGCGCTTGCGGCGGCTGGCCCAACAGCATCAGGTATCCGCTGAGCAACTGCAACCCGACGACACCTCCCACGGCCCCCAGTGGCACGCTGAGGATGATCACCAAGGGGTACAGCCAGGATTCGAACAGGGCCGCCATCAACAGGTAGGTGATCAGCAGGGCCAGCACGACGTTGAACCGCAACGCCAACCAAGTCTGCCGCAACTTGTCGGCCGCGCCGCTCAGGTTGACCACATACTCGCCTCCCAGCTGGCCGCTGGCCTGCAGCGGCGCAATCAGTTCCTGCTCGATCCGCTCGATCGCCTGCCCCAGGGCAATCCCCGGCGGCGGACTGACCTGGATGGTGATGGTCCGCTGCCGTTCGCGATGGTTGATCTGCTCCGGGCCGCTGCTCAACCGGACGTTGGCCAGCGCGGCAATCGGCACCACGCCCGTGGCGGTGGCCACGGGCAGGCCCGCCAGGTCCTGCGTCCGGCCGGAGTAGTTGGCGGTGCCCAGAATCACGAGGTCGACTTTGTCACCGCCCAGAAAGTAATCGGTGGCGTAAGCGCCGTCGATCAGCGCATTGACGGTATAGCCCAAGTCGGTCGCCGAGATGGCCAAATCGGCGGATTGGACCAGCTTCGGATCGACGTGGACCTCGGGGCTGGACAGGTCCAAGCTGGGAATCGGCCGGGCCTGGGCTTCCGGAATCACGGGCTGCGGTCCCATCAGTTGGCCCATCATTTGCCCGCCCAACGCCACCAGCTCGGGCAACTCGGGACCGGTAATTTCGATATCGATGGACCGGCCGCCGGTCAAGTTCTGCTCGAACAGGCTCGATTGCGCCGCCACGACGATCGCCCCCGGCAGTTTGCTCCGCAGGCTGAATCCCAGTGGCACCAGTTCTCCGGCCCGGACCGCATCGGCGGCCCGCAGCCCGACAAATACTTGCCGCCCGCGGGCCACGTAGAAGAAGTCCGCGATGGCCGGAAAAGGCAATTGCCGCGCCTCGGGACTGCCGGGATCCACGTCCCAATACGGCCGCAGTTCCTCCTCGATCACCTGGCCCATGCGGTTCAGTTCTTCCAGGTTGTACCCTGGCGGCGGCAGGATGATGCCGAACACCAGATTGCGGTTGCCAGCCGGCAAGTACTCGACCTGGGGCCACAACAGATACGCAATCCCCACCGACAATCCGGCCAGGGCCAGCACCACGGCCAGACTGCGAGTGGCGCTGCGTTGGATGCCCGCATTGACCCAGACCACATGCTCGACAAAGACATTGCCCAGCCGGTTCAGCGGTCGCAGCCACCGCCAGCCCGCATACGCCTCGCCGCCAGCCTGGCCGTCCACATCGGCACCGTGCCGCTGCTTGCGCAACAGCCGGGCGGCGGCGACGGGAATCAGCGTCACGGAGACCACCAGCGACAGACCGACGGCCGAACTGATCGCCAACGCAATGTCGCGGAACAACTGGCCCGCTTCTTCTTCCACGAACAGCACGGGAAGGAAGACGGCCAAGGTCGTGACGGTCGAAGCGATCACCGCGCCCCAGACCTCTTTCGTTCCTCGCTCCGCGGCCTGCATCGGCGCATCGCCCGACTGGTAGTGCCGATAGATGTTTTCGAGGACGACCACGGCATTATCGACCAGCATCCCCACGGCAAATGCCAGACCGGCCAAACTGATCACGTTTAGCGACCGGCCCATCAGGTGCAGCATCAGGAACGTGCCGATGATACTGGTGGGGATGGCCAAACCGATGATCAGCGTCGAGCGGCCGCTGCGGAGGAAGGCCAGCAGCACCAGGATCGTCAAGACACCGCCGATGTAGATGTTGTCGGTCACCAGGCCCACGGCACTGTAGATGTATTCCGTCTCGTCGTAGACCTGCGTCAGCACCAAGCCGCGTTCCTTGAGCAGCCCTTCGTTCAGCCGTTCGTTGACGGCCTGCAGGCCCGCCATGACGTCCAGCACGTTGGCCCCGACTTCACGCTGGGCGTTAATCGCCAGGCAGTCCGTGCCGTAACGCCGCACAAAGGCTTCCGGCTTCTTGTGGCTCAAGCGGACTTCGGCCACGTCCCGGATCCGCACCGGCGAACCGTCGACGACCGTCAGGATCTGCGTTTCTACTTGCTCGGGCGTACGGAACTGGCCCAGCGTCCGGACGACGTAGCGCCGTTTGCCTTCCCAAAAATCGCCTGCCGAAGTGTCCTTGTTCTGTTCCCGCAGGACGCGCCGCAGGTCCGCAATCGTCAAGCCGCGGGCGGCCAACCGCTGGGGATCGACGATGACCTGACACTCCGGCTCCTCGCCGCCGAAGACGTTCGAGTTCGAGACGCCCTCGACCCGCTCGAACGCCGCCTCGATACGGTCCTCGGCAAACTTCCGCAGTTTCGGGATGTCGATGCCGTCCGGGACCAGCGGCCGGAGGACCGGATTCTTTTCGGCCGCCCGGCGCAGCCGCAAGGCGGCCAAGCCGGGATTGTCCGCTCGCAGGACCGGCTCCAGATCGTCGGCCGCAGCGGGATGTTCGCGTTGAAACTCGCGGATCTTGCCGGTCTCGGGCAGACGGCTGCTGAGGATGAACCAGGCAATCGGCCGGTCGGCGGCACTCGACGCGGTGATCACCGGCTGGTCCGCGTCAATCGGGTACTCCGGGACCTGCTGCAGGCGGCTGTTCACCTTCAGCAGCGACTCTTCCATGTTCGTGCCGACCTTGAACTCCAGCGTGATGGTGCCCGCCGAATCCTGGCTTTCGGAAGTCATCTTCGTCAAGCCTTCGACGCTCTGCAGGAACTCCTCCTGCTCGCGCACGATCTCGCGCTCGATCTCTTGCGGGCTGGCGCCCGGCCAGCGGGTGGTGACGGTAATCGTGGGGATCTGGACCTCGGGCGTCAGCTGCATGGGCATGCGCATCAGCGAGATGACGCCGAACAGGGCGACGATCAGCACACCCACGGTCACTTTGATCGGGTTGTGGATAAACGATTGGATGAGCGTCATCGGGTCTTGGCGGGGCTGGGAGCGGAGGGGGAGGTCGATGGTGGGGCGGAATTGACCGGCGGCTGGCCCCGAGGCGGCTCGTCGGCCACGACGACGGGCGCTCCCGGCATCAGCCGTTCGTTGCCGCGGATCACGACGTCTTGTCCGGGTTGCAGATTGCCCATGATCTGCATCTCGCCCCCGTCGGCGACGCCCAATTGAACGGGGACCGGCGAGGCGATCAGCTGGCGAGTCCGGGGATCGTTGGCTACAACGTACACCAGGGGTGTGGGCCCCCCCAGAACCAAGGCGTCCTTGGGAACGAGCAACGCCAGCTGGGGCGGGGCCACGGCCAGCGTCACGCGGGCCAACATGCCCGACTTGAGCACATGACCGGAAGCGTCGCGCGGGTTGCCGATGACCAGTTTGACCGGAAAGCTGCGGGAGCGCACGTCCGCTTGCGGGACGATCCGCGAGATCTCAGCGGCCAGCAACTGGGCGGCCACCGCGTCCAGCTGCACGGAAGCCGGCATCCCCGGCCGGAGCGAAGCGATGAATTCTTCGGGCACGAGGACGGAAACTTCCATGGGATCGACCGACACCAGTTCCACCACGGGCTCGCCCTGCTTGATCCACGCGCCGTCCTCGGTGTGCTGGGCGGTCACGTAGCCCTCGAACGGGGCGCGAACCGTGTACTTTTCTAACTGGTCCTCGAGCCGGGCGACTTCGGCCTCCTGCTTGCCCACCTGCGCTTCGGCCTGCAGGATCTTTTCGTCCCGCGGACGCAGCATCAGCTGGTACGTGGCCGTGGCTTCGACCGCCGACTGCTCGGCCGCCGTCGCCGCCGAACGGATCTGTTCCAGTTCCTCGAGCGAAGTTGCGACGCCCTTGGCAAACAGGGATTCGGCCCGCACCAAACGCGACTTGGCGTACTCGCGCAGTGCTTGGGTGCGAGCCAGCGCCGCCTGGGCCTGCTCGCGTTCGACCGGCAGCGAGTACTTCAGCTCCTCCAATTCGTGCTTGCGAAGTTCCAACTCGGCTTTGGCCGCATCCAGTTCCAACTTGATCGTCACGGTCCGCAACTCGGCCAGCGTCGCTCCCGACTCGACCCAATCGCCGTCGTCCACCACCAGATCCAGCACGCGGCCTTCCACCGCGCTGCCGATCACGCTGCGCCGCGAGGGCAGCACCGTGCCCACAAATGTCTTGCCCTCCGCCACCTCACGCTGCACGACTTTGGCCGTGACGACCAACGAGGCGCCGGGACCTTCCGCCGCCGCGGCAAGACGCGCCGCAGGGATCATCGGCAACGAGGCCAATAGGAGACACGCCATCGGGTTTTGGAATAAACGTCTTCTCGTCATCGGCTTTGACTCGAGGTTGTACAAACGCTCGCGGCCCGCCGCCTACGATCCAACTCGCAGAACCGTCAAGTCTCAGGCGTTTTAGGGCCACGGGACGTTTTTCGTGCTCAGGGTCGTTCGAGAAATAATTGTCAGGTGCCAAGTGAGCGGCAAGGCGCCAGCCGCCGGTATTGCTGCCCATCCGGACGATCAGGAACCGGCGGCTAGCGCTTTGCCGCTCACTCATTTCTCGAACGGTGCTAACAGTATAGACAACCGGGAACGGGGAAATCTACCAAGGAGAACCGGGGATCCGGCGCATCGCGCGAAATCGGCGGACAAGAAACGCAGCCGTTGAAATACCGGCGTTTTCCTTTGAGCCTACGTTATGACGTGGCGGCGCCCAGCGGGGCGCGGGCGAGCGGCTCGTAGGTCGGGCCCAAGGCCCCCAGATGACTGGCGAACACCACCAGCTCGCGGACGACCGAACTGCCGGCCGCAAAGTCCGCGTGAGTTTGGATGAGGCTTCCCAAATCGCCCATCGCCGGTCCGCTCTCACGGATTCGGCCGATCGTCAAATGGGGAAGAAAGTCCCGGTTCTCTTTGGGAAAACCGCGTTTGGCCAGCGCCCGTTCGACGGCCGTCTGCAAGCGGAACAGTTCCTGCTGGCCTTGGGTGACGCCGATCCACAGTGTGCGCGGACGCCGCAAGTCCGGAAACGCCCCGGCGCTGCCAATCACGATGTTAAACGGCTGGCAGTCGGCCGCCGCCTTGGTGACGACACGGCACACGTCGGCAATGGCTTCTTCGCGTACATCGCCCAGGAATTTCAGGGTCAAGTGCATGTTCTGCGGCTCGACCCACTTCGCGTCTCCACCGGCGGGCCGCAGCAGTTCGACCAAGCGCACGGCCTCGGCCCGAACCGCTGGGGAAAGCTCGACGGCGATGAAGGTGCGGATCTTCTTGGTCATTGGTCACTACGGCAGCTTCTTGACGCGGATGTTCTTGTAATGCACCTCGCTGTTAGGATCGTGCGCCTGCAACGCGAACGTGCCCTCGCTGATTACACGGACGAAGCCTCCTGCAGCCGGTTTCTGGTCGGCCGGTTCGGTGTATTCGACCACGGTCTTGCCGTCCACCTTGATCACGACCTGCTTGCCCTGGACCGCGATGTGCATCTCGAACCACTTGCCGTCTTTGGCCGGCGCCTCGAAGACATCGGATACGGCGTACAGCCCGCCGGTCTTTTTCGGGTCCGTATGCGTGTTGTTAACTTGTACTTCGTAACCGTACTGAGGCCAGCCGAGGGGCTGGAAGCGGGTGTGGAAGTAGATGCCTGAATTACTGCCCTGCGTCGTCAGGACTTCGGCCTTGAACTCAAAATTCTTGAACGGCTTCAAATCGCCGTCATAGAACAGGTGGCTTCGAGGCCCGTGGCACACCAACTCGCCATCGACGATTTTCCACGAGTCCTTGTTCTCACTGGCTTTCCAGCCGGCAAATGATTTGCCGTCAAATAAGCTGGTCCAGCCCTCCTCGGCGCAAACCTGCTGGGCGGCGACCACCAACATGCCCAAAACGGCGACAGTCAAGACGATTTTCTTCACGGCGTGCAAACTCCCGGGTGCAAGGGGCCATTTTCCACAAGACACTTTCGACTGGAGTTACCATACTCTCCGCCCGTCCCGGTTTCAAGATCCCCTAACTACCGGCTTGAGAAAGATTTGCGCAACACCAAGGGCGACCGTGGCTGTCTTCCAAGATGGCTGAGGACGCCGACGGGAAGCGCGATTTGTCGCTCACCACGGCTTGCCTCTGGGGGTCCGGGGAAATAAACTGTTATCGGTTTTGCTTATGAAAGTGATTCTTTCTATTTAATTTGCTAATCCGCGAATAGACGATTTCCTTTCCGTCGCCCCGACCGCGGTTTACGGCTGGCTGCAGCCACTCGAATCGGACCAATGTTTAAGGTAAATTGGTGAGGCTGAAAATCGGCAGGAAGGACTGTTCGCGGCATGAAAACGATCGAAAAAGGCGGCGGTGAGTTGCGGCTGCTCCCCAAGGCCCGCTGAATCACAAAATTAATCCGGAAATGAGTTTGCGATCGATGTACGGATATCCTGAGAAGAACGGCCTGTACGATCCCGCCTACGAGAAAGACGCTTGTGGGGTGGGGATTGTCGCGCACATCAAGGGCCAGCGCAGCCATCAGCTGGTGCTGGACGCGGACCACATCCTGCGGCGGATGAGCCATCGCGGCGCTTGCGGCTGCGAAGCGACGACCGGCGACGGGGCCGGGATCCTGACCGCGTTACCGCACGAATTCCTGGCCAAAGTCGCCCAGGTGGACCTCCGCACCGAACTGCCGGAGCCGGGCACGTACGGGGCGGGGATCGTCTTTCTGCCGACCATCGACGACGAACGCGAAAAGTGCAAGCGGGCCGTGGAACGGATTGTTGCCGAACAAGGGCAACGGCTGGTGGGCTGGCGCCGCGTGCCCGTGCGCGGTGTCGAAGCCGACCTCGGCCCAACGGCGTCCGCGGCCCAGCCGGCCATCGAGCAATTGTTCGTCGCCGCGGCGGACGATTTGCGGGGCGACGCCTTTGAACGGCAGTTGTACATGATCCGCAAGCGGGCCAGCCACGAACTGCGCGGTGACCGACGCCTGAAACAGGCCGCAATGTTCTACGTCTGCAGCTTGTCGACCAAGGTCATCATCTACAAAGGCATGTTGATGGCCGACCAGCTGCTGTTGTTTTATCCCGACCTGACCGACGACACCTTCCGCACGCATCTGGCGATGGTCCACTCGCGGTTCAGCACGAACACGTTTCCCAGCTGGGACCGGGCTCAGCCGCTACGGTTCATGAGCCACAACGGCGAAATCAATACGCTGCAGGGCAATTTGAATTGGATGCAGGCACGCGAAGGTCTCGCCGCCAGCGACCTGTTTGGCGACGACCTGGCCAAGCTGTTCCCCATTGCCGAGCCCGGTTGCTCCGACTCGGGCAGCTTTGACAACGTCCTGGAATTCCTGCTGATGTCCGGCCGGTCGCTGCAAGAAGCGGTGATGATGATGATCCCGGAAGCGTGGCAGAAGCACGACACGATGCCGGAGAACAAGCGGGCGTTCTACGAATACCATTCGGCCGTGATGGAGCCCTGGGACGGCCCGGCGTCGATCACGTTCACCGACGGACGCTACATCGGCGCGGTGCTGGACCGCAACGGGTTGCGGCCCAGCCGCTATTACCTGACCCACGACGACCGCGTGATCATGGCCAGCGAAGTCGGCGTGCTGCCGGTCGATCCGAAGAACATCAAGGCCAAAGGCCGCTTGCAGCCGGGCCGCATGTTCCTGGTGGATTTTGAGCAGGGCCGCTTGATTCCGGACGAGGAATTGAAAAACGATTTCGCCGACCGCCGGCCGTACGGAACGTGGCTGCGGCAGAACCGGATCGAACTCAAGGACCTGCCGCCCCCGACCGGTGCCGCGCGCTTCGACCCCGACACCTTGCTGCCCCGTTTGCAGGCATTTGGCTACACGAGCGAGACACTGCAGTTCATGCTGCTGCCGCTGGTTCAGCAAAAACGCGATCCGGTCGGCTCGATGGGCAACGATTCCTCGCTGGCTTGCCTGAGCGACCAGCCGCGGGTGGTATACGACTATTTCAAGCAACTGTTCGCCCAGGTGACCAACCCGCCGATCGACTCGATCCGCGAAGAAGTCATCATGTCGCTGGAGTGCTACATCGGTCCGGAACGGAACTTGTTGGAGACGACGGAGCTGAACTGCCAGCGGCTGCTCGTGCCACACCCGGTCCTGAAGAACGAAGAGCTGGCGGCCATCCAGGCGATGGAGTATCGGGGCTGGAAGACTCGGACCATCGACATCACGTTTCCGGGCGAGGAAGGCCCCGACGGAATGCGGGCCGCCCTGCAGCGGATTTGCGCCGAGGCGGAAGCGGCGATCGACCAGGGCTACAGCCTGGTGGTGCTCTCCGACCGGGCCATGTCTGCTCAGCGCGTGCCCGTCAGTTCGCTGCTGGCGTGCGGGGCGGTGCATCACCACTTGGTGCGGCAAGCCAAGCGGACGCGGATCGGGCTGGTGCTGGAAACGGGCGAAGCGCGCGAGGTCCATCATCACTGCTTGCTGGTCGGCTACGGGGCCGATGCCATCAATCCGTATCTGGCTTTCGAGGCGTTGTGGCAAGCCCGCCGCGACGGGCTGCTCGACGAGGCGGAATTCCCGGACGACGACAAGGTGGTCACCACGTACCGCGTGGGCGTGGCCAAGGGGATGCTCAAGGTGATGGCCAAGATGGGCATCTCGACGCTGCAGTCCTACAAAGGCGCGCAGATTTTCGAGGCCGTGGGGCTGAACCGCGAAGTGATCGACTTGTGTTTCGCGGGCACGGCCAGCCGCGTGCAGGGCGTGGGGTTGGCGACGCTGGCCCAGGAAACGCTGCGGCGGCACGCGTTGGGCTATCCGACGCTGGCCGAGGACCGGCAGCCCGTCCTGCCCAATCCGGGCGAGTTCCATTGGCGGGCCGAGGGCGAGCGGCACAGCTGGAGTCCGGAGGCCATCGCCAACTTGCAAGTCGCCGCGCGGACCGGCGACCGGGACGCGTACTGGCGGTTTGCCAACCTGCTGAACCAGGACGCCCGCGCACGCTGCACGCTGCGCGGCCTGCTGCGGTTCCGGCCGGGCCCCAATGGTCCGCCGATTCCGCTGGAAGAAGTCGAGCCGGCCAGCGAGATCGTCAAGCGGTTTTGCACCGGCGCTATGAGTTACGGCTCGATCTCCGCCGAAACCCACGAGAGCCTGGCGATCGCCATGAACCGCATCGGGGGCCGGAGCAATACGGGCGAAGGCGGCGAAGACCCGGAACGTTTCAAGCCGCTGCCCAACGGCGACTCGAAACGCTCGGCCATCAAGCAAGTTGCCTCGGGCCGCTTCGGCGTCACCGCCTGGTATTTGACCAACGCCGACGAACTGCAGATCAAGATCGCCCAGGGCGCCAAACCCGGCGAGGGCGGCGAGTTGCCGGGACGCAAAGTGGACGAGACGATCGCCCGCATCCGTTTTTCGACGCCCGGCGTGGGCCTGATCAGCCCGCCGCCGCATCACGACATTTATTCCATCGAAGATCTGGCCCAGCTGATCTACGACTTGAAGAACGCCAATCCGTCGGCCCGGATCAGCGTCAAGCTGGTTTCCGAGGTCGGCGTCGGCACGGTCGCGGCGGGCGTGGCCAAGGCGCATGCCGAGCACATTACCGTCTCCGGCGATTCCGGCGGCACAGGCGCCTCGCCGCTGACCAGCATCAAACACGCCGGCCTGCCGTGGGAGCTGGGCATCGCGGAAACGCACCAGACGCTGGTCCTGAACGACCTCCGCAGCCGCGTCGTGCTGCAAACCGACGGCGGCATCCGCACGGGCCGCGACGTGGTCATTGCCGCGCTGCTGGGGGCGGAGGAGATGGGTTTCGCCACCGCCCCGCTGATCACGATGGGCTGCATTATGATGCGCAAGTGCCACTTGAACACCTGTCCCGTGGGCGTGGCCACCCAGGACCCGGTGCTGCGGAAGAAGTTCTCGGGCAAGCCCGAGTACGTGATCAATTATCTGTTCATGGTCGCCGAAGAGGCACGCCAGATCATGGCCCAACTGGGCTTCCGCAAGATGGACGAGATGATCGGCCGCGTCGATTGCCTGGCGCCGGAGGACGCGATCCGCCACTGGAAATCGGATGGCCTGGACCTGCGGCCGATTCTCGCTCCGGCCCGCCGGCCTCACGAGCTGGTCTCGGTCCGCTGCACGATCCCGCAGAATCACCGGCTGGACCGGGCGCTGGACAATACCCATTTGCTGAAACTGGCTGCCCGGGCCCTGACGCGGGGCGAAGCGATCAAGGCGACGCTGCCGATCATCAACACGCACCGCACCGTGGGCACGATCCTCAGCCACGAAGTCGTCAAGAAATGGGGCGAGAAAGGACTGCCCGACGATACGATTCACATCAAGTTCATCGGCTCCGCCGGGCAGAGTTTCGCCGCTTTTCTGGCCGGGGGCATCACGCTGGAATTGGAGGGCGACGCCAACGACTATACCGGCAAGGGCCTGTCGGGAGGCAAGTTGATCGTCTACCCGCCAACGGAAAGCACCTTTGCTGCCGAGGACAATATCCTGGTGGGCAACGTGGTCTTGTACGGCGCGACCGACGGCCGGGCCTTCTTCCGCGGCCGCGCGGCCGAACGGTTCTGCGTCCGCAACAGCGGCGCCTGGGCGGTGGTCGAAGGCGTCGGCGACCACGGCTGCGAATACATGACCGGCGGCCGAGCGATCATTCTCGGCCCCACCGGCCGCAACTTCGCCGCCGGCATGTCGGGCGGCGTCGCCTATGTCTGGGATGCCGCCGGCGATTTCGCCACCAAGTGCAACTTGGGAACCGTCGAACTGGAGCGTGTAGAAGCCGAAGAGGACATCGGCGAGCTGCTGGAAATGATCGAAATGCACCAGACCTATACCGGCTCGACCGTCGCCGAACGGGTGTTGGACGAATGGATGACGATCATCCGCGAGCAGTTTGTCAAGGTCATGCCGATTGACTACAAGCGGGTGCTGATGGAACGTCGGGCCCACGAAGAGGAAGAGGAAACGCCGGTCCGCGAAGAGTTCGCGGCCAGGTAAGCAACAGGGCTCAGACGTACAGAATTCAATTTTCGCGGGGACACGTCTTCCATGTGGCTAAGCAGTTGGCCGCGAAAAGTGAATTCTTCACGTCTGAGCCCATCCCCGCTATCGCCAAGAAATACCGCCAAGGAATTTTGAGTCCATGGGAAAGCCAACCGGTTTCAAAGAATACCCGCGCAAAGCCGTGCCCTACCGTTCGCCGGTCGAGCGGATCGCGGACTTCGACGAGATCTACACCGAGCCCGCCGAAAGCCATCTGCGCACGCAGGGCGCCCGTTGCATGGACTGCGGAGTTCCCTTCTGCATGTCCAGCAGCGGTTGTCCGATCGACAATTTGATTCCCGAGTGGAACGACCTGATCTATCGGGGCCGCTGGCGGGACGCGCTGGACCGCCTGCACAAGACGAACAACTTTCCGGAGTTCACCGGCCGCGTCTGTCCGGCGCCGTGCGAGGGCGCTTGTGTCCTGGGCATCAACGACCCGCCGGTGACGATCAAGAACATCGAGAACGCGATCATCGACCGCGGTTTTGCCGAAGGCTGGGTCAAGCCGCACCCGCCGGAGACACGCACCGGCAAGAAGGTCGCCGTGATCGGCTCCGGCCCCGCCGGCTTGGCGGCCGCCGCCCAGTTGAACAAGGTCGGTCATCAGGTCACCGTCTTCGAGCGGGCCGACCGCATCGGCGGCTTGCTGATGTACGGCATCCCCAACATGAAATTGGACAAGGCGGTTGTCGAGCGGCGGATCAACCTGCTGCGCGAGGAAGGTGTGGAATTCGTCACGCGGACGCACGTCGGCCGCCGCGAGGCCTTTCCCGATGGGCACATGACCCGGATCATGCAGCAGCGCAGCGAAGAGATCCGCTTCGTCGATCCCCGCGAGCTGCAGCGGCAATACGACGCCTTGCTGCTGGCCACGGGGGCCACCGTGCCACGCGACCTGCCCCTGCCCGGCCGGGAACTGAACGGCATCCACTTTGCGATGGACTTCCTGACGCGCAACACGAAGAGCTTGCTCGATTCGCAACTGGATGACGGCGCCCACATCAGCGCTACGGGCCTGGACGTGATCGTGATCGGCGGCGGCGATACGGGTGCGGACTGCGTCGGCACGTCGCTGCGGCACGGAGCCAAGAGCGTGGTGAATTTCGAACTGTTGGCGGTGCCGCCCAAGCAGCGGGCCGCTGACAATCCCTGGCCGCAGTGGCCGAAGATCTTCCGCCTGGACTATTCGCACGACGAGTACGCGGCCAAGTTCGGCAACGATCCCCGGACCTACGGCGTGTTGACCAAGGAGTTCGTCGACGACGGCAACGGCCACGTCGCCGGCGTCCGCACCGTGGCGATCGACTGGTCCAAGCCCAAGGACAACGCTCCGTTCAGCGAGGTCCTCGGCACGACCCGCATCTGGCGGGCGGACCTGGTGCTGTTATCGATGGGCTTCCTCGGTCCCGAACACGGGGCATCCGACCTGCTGGGCTTGGAATACGACCCGCGGAGCAACTACAAAGCGGTCCACGGCCGCTTTGCCACAACGGTTCCCGGCGTCTTCGCCGCCGGCGACTGCCGCCGCGGCCAATCGCTGATCGTCTGGGCCATCAACGAAGGCCGCGGCGCCGCCCGCGCCATCGACGAGTACCTGATGGGCGCCAGCGCGCTGCCCGCCCCCGGCATTACCCTCGGCTCCGCCCTCGCCGTGTGGCGGTGACCGGCCGGCGGAAAGACCGTCGGCGTTCGGCCGGACCAAGGACTGGCGAAGAAACAAGTGCCGTCTTTCGCTCCGCAAAAGAACGCCCTTTCGCGGAGCGAAAGGCGACCATGCGACAGTAATCGATCAGCGCGAAATGCCGATCCGGAT
Source organism: uncultured Pirellulaceae bacterium (assembly GCA_964645045.1). Lineage (GTDB taxonomy): Bacteria > Planctomycetota > Planctomycetia > Pirellulales > Pirellulaceae > Anammoximicrobium. The sequence goes on from CAZXYZ010000079.1 coordinate 36,731, forward strand.
TCCAGGACCACGTCTTCGAGGTTTGCACCACAGCCCACATGCGATCCGTCAGCTCGACTATGGCCCGGCCTCGCAAAGCGGTCGCCCGATCATCGGGCGCCGAGTCCCAGTCTACCAGATCAATCGCCGGGAACGTAGCGGGGGCTGCACGCTGGTTTGTCGGTGCTTTGCCGGCATACACCGGGCAGCGGACGGATGGTACACGGTTCGACGATTCGATCTGTTTCGGCTGCGCGGAGCCGGAAATTCACCCTTGATTTGCCGCCGAAACGTCGTCAAGGCTCCCCAACCCGCTCCAAAACCAACCTCAGCTTTGCATCACCCGAGTGTCACCCGCCTTCCGTCGAGCCGCCGATCTGCTTGATCGCGACGACGACGTACTGCAGTCCCGAGTAGACGGTCGACAGCACGGCCAGCCAGACCGCCATGCGCAGCAGGACGGCGAACCAAGCGGGCGGCAGGATCATCTGCATCCAGCCCGGGGCGGTGCCATGGGCGTACATCAGCGCGCCCAAGCCGAACCCGCCCGCCACGCACTGAAAGACCATCTTCAGCTTGCCGGCCATCTTGGCCGAGAAATCGCCGCCGTGCTGTTCGATGAAGCCGCGCAACGCGGTGACCAGCAGTTCGCGACCCACGACGACGACAGCCATCCAAGCCGTAATCCCGGACGGCGGATCTCGTTCCGCCGCCAGAAAGATGAACAAGCCGCAGACGATGATCTTGTCCACGAACGGGTCGAAAATCCGGCCCAGTTGCGTGACTTGATTGAACCGCCGCGCCCAGTAGCCGTCGACCCAATCGGTCGAAGCGGCGACGATGAAGACCAGCAGGGCCGAGAAGTAGTAGCCCAGCGGGACGAGCACAAACACGACGATCGACAGCACCAATCGCGCCATGGTCAGCACGTTGGGGACATTCAGCATCCGCCGCAACAGGAGATCCTTCCCGGTGACCATCCGCCTCCTCCGTCCGTTCTACGTCGAGTACACCCACCGGCCTAACAGCACGGCAGGGACCAGCAAACTCAGCACCATCACGGCATCATACCAATTGCCTACGACAAATGTCACCGCAGCATCCAAGACAATGATCGACAACAAACATTGCTTGACGGCCGCCTGCACGCGCTCCGGCACGGGGTCCGCAATCGTCATGACGCAACGCCTGGCGATGGGCAGGCCCAGGAGCGCCAGCATAAGCACCCACCAACGCTCAGGCAATGCGGGGCGAAAGCCCGGCGGGAAACTGCGGTGCAACAGGCCCAAGCAAGCGATCCCCGCCAACATCACCAGAATCGCCCCGGCCAAGTGCCAGCCCTCGCTGGACTCGGCTTCGCGCCGCGCGTACCACGTCACACCGGCGACGTAGACGCCCATACCGATCGCCGCGACTAGGACGTAACTGGGAAACGTTAGGACCACGTCCCCGGCGTAGTCCGTTCCGCCCAGACCGGCCCCCAACAGCACGTTTAAGCTGCGGCAAGCTCCCATCAGCAGCGGCCCCAGCGGAGTGGCCTTGATCCCGCCATCGTACAACAGGATGCAACCCGCCAACAGCGTCGCCACGACTCCGCTGGATCCTCCTGTCGTGGCCAGTGCCAGTGTCGTCCCCCAGCCGGCGGTCACGCCGGCCAGCAGCAGCGTGAACCCTAGAATTCGCGCGGCACGCAACGAGATTCGTCCTGCCGGCAACGGACGCTGCGGCCGCTCCCGCCGGTCGACTTCGATGTCGAAGACGTCGTTGAGCACCATCCCCGCCAGGTACAACAGGACGGAGGCAGCCAGCAAACCAATCAGCGGCGGCAGCGGGACCAATCCCCGCTGGACGCAGGCGTACCCCATCATAACGTCGGCCATCGCCGTGAACACGTTGGCGGCACGCAGCAGACGGAGATAGTCAAGTAACGTTGCCATGCCAGGCGGACACCTCATGCCCGGTTTGCCGCTCCGACCACCAGCCACAAGACGGCCATCCGGACGGCCACGCCGTTGGTCACCTGGTCCAAGATGACGGACTGGGGACCGTCCGCGACGTCGGGCGTAATTTCCACACCGCGATTGATCGGGCCGGGGGCCATGATCAAAATGTCGGGTTTCGCCCGGGCCATTCGTTCGCGGTTCATGGCAAACAACAAGGCATACTCGCGGACCGACGGAAACGGCCGGGTGTGCTGGCGCTCGAATTGGATCCGCAGCAAGTTCAGGACGTCGCAGCGCGGCAGGATCGCATCCAGGTTGTGGGCCACTTCGACGCCGAATTGTTCCCAACGCCGCGAGACCAGGGTGGAAGGGCCGCAGACAATCACGTGCGCCCCCAGCTTCTTGAGCCCCCAAATGTTCGACCGCGCGGTGCGGCTGTAAGCAATGTCGCCGACCATCGCCACCGTCAGCCCCTCGAACTTCCGCCCGTGCTCGCGGATGGTCATGATGTCCAGCAAGCCTTGCGTGGGGTGTTCGTGCGCCCCGTCGCCGGCGTTGATCACACCGCAGCGCACGTTCTGCGACAACAGCAGGGGCGCGCCGGGCGTATGATGCCGCACCACCATCACGTCCACGTTCATCGATTCGATGTTCTTGGCCGTGTCGATGTAGGTCTCGCCTTTGGACAAGCTGCTGCCCGAAGCTACAAACTCCACCGTGTCTGCCCCCAGTCTTCGGGCGGCCAGCGAGAAACTGTTCCGGGTCCTCGTGGAGTTCTCGAAGAACAAGTTCGCCGAGGTCTTGCCCTGCAACTCGGCCAGCTTGAGGCGAAAGCCGCCCGTCGCGGACTTGAACGCGGCCGCGGTGTCCAGGATGGTGAGGATCTCGTCCGCCGTCAAATCCTCCAAGCCCAGCAGATGCCGGCGACGCCAGTTGTCGGGATAGTGCGGCACGGGTCCGAATTCCAAGGCAGCAGTCGTGGCAGTCACAGATCTTCCCTCCCCAACGGACTTTCGCGAAAAGGACAGGACCCTTTTCGCGACCAACCAAGAATTGCCTGGAGTATAGCAAGCGGCGTTTCCGTGGCAAGCAAGCGTAGCAATCCTGGCAACGGTGGCCGAAATGACTTCGTGGGAGAGGCTTCCAGCCTGTCAGATACTTAGTTCAAGCCAACGTGGCAGATCGAAATGCCCAGAACTTGACAGGCTGGAAGCCTATCCCACGACTTTTCAGCAACCTCCCGGGAAAGGGGCGGGTGAAGGCGGGAAAATCGGGAAGCGGTTTCGGCCACCTCTACTACGGGGCAGCCGAAGTATAATGACGGCATGAATCGCCCAGCGTACATTCTGATCCTGAGTGACGATGCCACTCTGGTCCGTCGGTGGACGGACGCTCTCGCCGACGGTTCACGGGTCTGGCACGCTGCGGCTGACGTGCCTCCTGACATCGTACCGGACGTGGTCGTCGTGGATGCTGCCGGTGCGAATAACGACGACCTGCAGCACGAGGCGACTCTGCAGCGGTGGCTGGCCGCCGATATGGGTGTGGTGGCGATCGGCGAGAACCAGCGGGCCGATGTCCGCTTGCCGCCGGATTTCAGTGTTCGCGAGTTGCAGTTGGCCTGCGGATTGCTGGCTGAGGCGGTCCGGTGGCGGCGTGAGTGCCATTGGGCTCGACAGCTGCAACGGACCTACAGCCAGCTGGCATTAACGGACGCGCTGACCGGGTTGCCCAACCGGCGGGCCTGGGAAGAAGAAATCCGGGAACGTTCCGCGCGGGGCGAATCAGCCAGCGGACCCATCTGCCTGGCGTTGTTCGACGTGGATCACTTCAAGTCGATCAACGATCGTTTCGGGCACATCGCCGGCGACGAGATCCTGTGCCACGTTGGCCGCGGGCTGGCGCGGGCCCGGCAAGGATCCGACTTTATTGCCCGCCTGGGCGGCGATGAATTCGCCCTGTTGTTGGACGGACGCAATCCGGCTGTCGCCGCAGCCGATGTCGAATCCTTGCGAGCGGCGGCATGCCAAGACACGCCCCATACGCAAGTCACTGCCTGCATGGGATTTGCGTGTTCCCCAACGCTCCCGCGGGACGGCCTGAACGCCCTGTTCGAATCCGCCGATATCGCGCTGCGGGTCGCGAAACTCAGCGGCCGCAACCGGATCGTCTCCGCCGACGGCTCGACGGCGCGTGTGGTTGAGAACGGCACTTCTTGGCAACCCGAAGCGTGAGCGAGCAAACGACTTGGGCCATCATCGGAAGTCAAGCGGGCCAAGTATCACCTCGATTCACATCCGTGCCCCGGCTTTGCTATCCGTGCTACTGGACCTGTGCAGGGAATAGCACGGATGGCAAAGCCGGGGCACGGATGAAGACCGGGATGGTGCAAGTCGTCGGCGTACTGTGCCCGAATCCGTGGGCAACTTCAACTTTTCTGCAGAAAATCTCAGATTCGACGCAAGCGGGAAGCCGAATCTGACGATTGTTTACGACCGTAACGGTCAGGCAGGACAGGTAATTCGCAGGCGGTTGCAGGCAACGCAGACGCACCGCCGATCCGAACAGACCGGCGGGCTGACGCCACGCCGTTCGCCAAGGCATACAACGCAGGCAGACCGTCGATCCGAGCAGGAGCTGGAAGGAAACCACATGACACCGTTCGAATCGCGTCACCGTTTCCCGATTGCCATCGCGTCGGCAGCCATGCTGATGCTGTCCGGGTGCGCCATGATCGATACGGGAGACAAGTCCCTGCCGTTGCCGACCGGCGCCGATGCCTCCACCGCGCCCGCTCCGACGATCACGATGGAGATCCGAGCATCCGGCGAGAAACCGGAAATCGAACAGGTTCAATTGGACAACGGCAGCACGGTGCAGCAAATGCTGGAGAAAACCAAGCTGGTCAAGAAATTCCGCCGCATGGACATCGAAGTCCTGCGCGTAACCGGCGACCAGCGAGCCAAGCTGGACGTCAAGTACGACCACACCCGGGCGCACGTCAATCCGTTGTACGATTACGCGCTGTTCCCCGGCGATCACGTGATCGTTCAGGAGGTCACCAAAACGGCCTTTGACGACATGCTCGAATCCGTCGCCGATCCGCTCCGCCGAGCTACAGGCACCGGATCAGCGCATCGGCCCACGGCCATGTAGACCAGCCACGACCGCCGCGCAAGGGAATCCGGCCCGGTCGGATCGGTGGTTGTTGCGTCCTCTGTCAGCCCGCGCGGGCCTATTTCTTGCGATGGCGAATCCGGGCCCGCATGCGCCGCTTCTTGCGACCGATCTTACGCCGCCCTTTTCCCGTTTTCTTCGTTCCCACAAGCAAACTCCAGACTGACCCGATTCACGTGTTTTTGAATTGCTCCGCCTAACAATCGGCAGGCACTTTCCAGGGTGATGATTGTAAAGCCGATGGATATGGTAGCAAGTGGGCGTGAATTACGCCAGCCGTCATACGTATTGCTGTAAAGTTGGCTTGATAATCAGCTCCGGGACATGAGCGCGGGGCGGCAAACAGGCGATCGTGACCGCCAAAGCCCCCAAATCCTCCGGTTGCAGCATGGCGGCTTTGCGCTCGTCGCTGACCGGTTCCGGGCGATTCTCCAGGATCGGCGTGTTGACTTCGCCCGGGTAGATATTCGTGACCCGGATCCCGTTTGGGGCGTCTTCGTTCGCGACAGCGGTGCCCAGGGCGGTCATGGCGAATTTCGAGGCACAATAGGCGATGCCGCCCAGCGTCAACGCCCGCTTGCCGGCGACCGACGAGATATTGAGGATCAAACCGTCCCGGCGGGCCCGCATTTGGGGCAGCACCGCATACATGCAGTTGTAGGCGCCCGTGGCGTTGATCGCCAGGACCTGGTCCCACTGCTCCGGCGTCATTTGGGCCATCGACCGCGTCCGGATATTCACCCCGGCCGAATTGACCAGGATGTCGATCTGCCCCAATTGTCCGTTGGCCCAAGCAAACAGGCTGGCTACGCTTTGCCGGTCGCTGACGTCCACCGCGTGAACCAGCAGCGGCGGTTCCCCCGGCCACGCCGCGGCCGCCTCGCGCAACTTGTCCTCCCGCCGCCCGGCGATGACCACCCGGCAGCCCTCGGCCGCAAACGCCCGGGCAATCCCCAACCCAATCCCCGTGCCACCCCCGACGACGACCGCTCGTTTGTCATGCAGTTTCATTCAATCCTCCAGCCCGTTACGATTTTCGCTCTCATGCACCGCGACATCATGGCAAATCGATTACCGGATGTCGATACGCTTCCAGGCCGTGATTTCTGTGTTGGAGTCCAGCCTTTAGGCTGCAACGCGGGTTGAAAACCCGCGTATGACAGGCTAATCCGAATGATTTTTGAATTCGTTTGCCAAGCTATCCGCCGCCCCCGTCGTCCGCGAGCCCCCGCTCGACGGGCCGCTGGTCGGTGGGCACGCCTCGGATCATCACGTCGTCCTGGACGAACTCCCCTGGGATCTCGATGGCAGACGGTTTCCCGCAGTGCAGGCAATCCACCACCACTACGGCCTTACCGGCCTCGGATTTGGCATCCTGCTGGCCATAGCGCACCACGAATGAGCGTTCGCAATGCGGGCAGCGGACGCGGAAGGTCTTGCGTTTGGGCGACATCGCTTTTCTCCTCGCTGGCGCTTCGGGCTACATTCATTTTCAATCGGATGCGGTCCAAGAACTTAACCGGCCGCGCTGGGACCTGAAACCCTAATCTTGCTCGGCTCCAAGGCAGTAGGGCGATTAAGTGAAAGATGAAGTGAAAGATTAGGGGCGATTCATCGCAAATATCCCTGAGTCGCCCCTATTACAAATTCCTATCGGCTCGAGTTAGCCGCCTGCGTTCGTTCCGCCTTGTACCAACAGCGCGGTGGCGGCCAGCAGGCCCAGGACGAACAGGGCGGCACCAGCCAGCAGGCACTTGTACTTGTACGCTCGGGAACTCAGCAGCGCCTGCTTCCAGGCTTCGGGCTCGCGCTGGCCAGCCGTATAGCGGCGGGGCAGCAGGACCAACACCAGCAACAGCACGCTGGCGCTCCACAACAGCACCGGCGCGTAGAACCACCCGCCGCCGGCGCGGGTGTCGCCCAACGCCAGCCCCAGGGCCGCCAGCACCAGGCCCGATGTGGCCGACACGGCCCCCACCAGGAACTTGGCCATCTCCTCGATCCGTCCGATGCTGTCGGCCGGTTCCTTGTACGACAGCTCGTAGAAATACCGCTGCTCGTCCGTCAGCGGCGTGGCAGCGATCTCGGGCGTTGGATTTTTGTCACGCGACATGGCAATGGTGTCTCCCCTGGCGGAAGAAATGCATTCTTGGATGACGGAACCCGCAGGACGAATGGCGGCCGGGGTCCGTGCCTGCTGTCCTCTTCAGCCGCGTAGCGGCGACAGGATGTAGCCAGAGGCGTTAGCCCACTGCCGCTTACTTTGGAACCATTGGGAGTGCTCTTGTTAGCGGAGCGGCGCAAGCCGCCCGGTTTTCCGGCTGCAATACCGGACGGCTCGCGCCGTGCCGCTACAAAGTAAGTGGCATTGGGCGCCAGCCCCTGGTGACCGTAGTCATTGATCATTGGGCACTCCCGAGCTTCCAATCCTCGCAACTGGCCTGCCAATTCCTCCACTCCCGGAAGTCCCGCTTGTCGCCCCACCTCGACGGCCATTTGCAGCAACTGCCGGGCTTGGTCCTTCTGGCCCATCTGGGCAAAGATGCCGCCGAGCGTCCCCGCGACGTGGAAAATGCCCAATGCGTTTCGAGTCTCCATCGCCAACTGAAACGCTTCGCCCCAGTACGCCAACGCACCGTCCAAATCCCGCCGCTGTCCCAATGCGATCGATGTCATATTGTGCAACGTCGCAATCATCCCGGCTTTGTCACCGATCTGCCGCTGGATGAGCAGGCTTTGCTCCAGGAATTGGAGCGCCTGCTCATAGTCGCCGCGGGCGTCGTAGATCTGGCTGATGTTATTGAGCGTGGTGCCGCGGGAACGCTCGTCGGGCACAAGCGCGAGGCAGCGCTGGTAAAGGGTCAAGGCGGTGTCGATTTGGCCGAGGCGGTGCTCGCACATTCCGCATTGGTTCAGCGCCCACCACGGTGCCGGTGGGGCGATTCGCTGGACGATTGGTTCCGTGATGGATCGAGCCTGGGCAAAGTCGCTGATGCGATAGTAAAAGCGGGCCAAACCTTCGGCCAAACGGTCGGCGTCGGCATGCAGTCCGGCTTGGCGGAAGTGATAAACCGCCTCGATGTTGTCCTGCCAGCGGCGCGTGACGTGGCGGCCCTGGAATTCGTGATAGCGGGCGAGACGGGCATGGAACCCGGGGATGAGGTTCGCGGGCAGGAAAGCGAGGACCAAAACAGGGTATCAAGGTCGCCATATACACATTCAGTGGCGGCGTTGGTTGTGGCCGGTTGGGATGGCGTGCGGGCAACCTGCTCCGCAGGTAACCGGCTGGAAGCCGGCTCCACGCCCAGCAATTGCCGGACGACGGGCGGGAGTTCGTAGAACTGCAGGTCCAACTCGAGGTCCTCGGATGTTTCCAGCAGACTGCGGTCCACCAAGGCGGCTGCGGCGGCGCGAACTTGCGATTCGTCCGCTTGCGCCGGCCGGTGCAGCAGCAGGGCCGCCAGCCACTCGAGGGCGCGATGGTTGCCGCCCAGCACGCCGTACAGCCACCGTTTGCGTTTCGGGTCCCAATCGGCCGGCCAATCCAAGCGGCTCATCCGCCTTAAGACGTCGCCGTACGGGGCGTCGGGCACGGCACAGACTTCGATTCGCCCGGCCAACTCAGGCAGCACGTACCGTCCGGTCAACAGGACCCGCGTCGGCGCCGGCAACGCACAGATGGTTTGCACGAACCACAAGCTGTCCTGGTGCTCTTGCTGCACGGCCAGCGTGTCCAGGGACTGGAGCGTTTCCAGGTTGTCCAACAGGAACACCGCCGGCCGGTCGTCGCGTGCAGCCCAGACCTGCAGCAGAAAACCTAACCGCTCGCGGATGTCCCCACGGGCTTGAAGCTTGGCCGGCAGTTGCGGGCGATCCTGCGGGTCGAAGGCCGCATCGGCCAGGCTGTACAAGTCGTCTAAATCAAATGGGGCGCGGAACCCCAACGCCCGCACACTCGGGTTCCGTTCGCAGACCTCGCGGGTAAACCAGCCGCCCAAGGACGATTTGCCCACGCCGCCGGGACCGATGAACATCAGCCGCGGCGTCCGGCCTTCGAGGAACCGCCGCAAGTGCTGACGCCGCTGCGCGCGCCGCCCGATGAACGCGGCCCGCTGGGGCATGGCCAGCGTGCCGTCTCCGGGAATCCGTTCCGGAATCGGCGGCGGCGGGCGGAGCGGTGTTTGGTGCTGCACGTCCACCAGCGGCCCGTCGGCCGTGCGGTCCAGCAACACAGGCAAGGTCCACTGGGCGAAGGGATCGATGGTCCGTTGGTCGGCGTCTTGAGCGTCTCGGCGCGGGTTGTCAACGGCCCCGTGGTTGGTCAGCCAGGCGCCGGAGGCCAACGCCCGCCGGGCCAGGCTGAGCGCGCGGCCCACGGGCAAGCCCGCGATGAGCCGTTCGAACAACTCGGCCGTAAAAGCCGCCGCGGCGGCGTCCAGCACGGACAATCGCATCCCCAGCACGCGTTCGACGCCCCGGGTGTGCAACCGCTGAGCGACGCTGGTGATCACGCCTTGATTCTCTTCCAGCCGAGCGGTGCGGCAGGCGCTCAGCACGACCAGCCCCGGCCGCGTGCCCGGCAACTCGTCGAAGCCGCCGGCCAAGTCGCTGCCGGCCACGGGCCGGCCGAGTCCCGTGCGGGCGTCCTCGAACAACAGCCCCCACTCCTGCTGGCCCTGCCGGTTCCGCGCCGCGGCGCCGTGCATGCTCAAGATGACCGCGTGATACTGGTTCCGCCGCAGCCGGTCCCACAGCGTCTCCAAACAGCCGTCCTCGGCCACGTCGATCAGCACTTCGCCCCGGGCCAGCGGCCGGTCCAGGGCCGTAAACAGCAGCTCTTCCTCGCGTTCGTAGTCCAGCCGCGAACGTTCCGCGTCCAGGTCTTCGGGCGAGGCGACCAGCAACAGCAGCCGGAAGGGGCGCGGCAGGGACTGCGGCTGATGCGTCCCGCGGCCCGCCAGACGGCGCAGCACGACGCACCAGGGATGCTGAGCCAGAAAGCCCAGCCGTTCGTCACCGTGGTACAGCATCTCCCAGGGCCAGGCGAGTGTCTGGCTGTCGGTGACGACCAGCCGCACCGGTTGCTGAGCGTCGCGGGCCGCGTCCAAGGCGTCGGCCAGCGCCGCGGGGTCCAGTCCGGCGGCGTCCCAGAGCTGGCTGCCCAGTTGCTCCGGCAGCCCGGTCAGGCCAATCGGCTTGGGCTGGCCCAGGGGGCTGTCCAGTGCGAGTTCCAGTTGGTGCGCGAGCCGCTCGATCAGCTCGCGCCGCGGGGATTCAACCTTCGGGGTGATCAGGATGTCGTCCGGCATGGCATCCAACTTAGCGGCTGGAGCGGGCAACGTGCAACGGTGGGGACAATCAGGCCACCCCTGTAAAGGTGTGGTTCTCTGGAAAATCCGCGTGTCGGGCCTTGTTGGAGTTCACGCTTCAGCGTGCGAGGCGGGCCATGCCCGCCACAAAAGACACGCTAAAGCGTGAACTCCAGCGAGATAAGTGCCATGGAAGCAGGCTCGGTGGCGAAAGGAACGAAAATGCCGCACGTCACGAGATACTAACCTGGATCGACTGCCCGGTAGCGAGCGTCACGAGCGCGGCGAAGGCGATCCGCACGCCGCCGGCCTTGGCTTCCACCGTGACCGTCAACGATTCCCCGGCGGCGGTCACGGTCGCTTGAGTCGGATTCGTGTTCTCCGGCACCGCGAACTCCAGCGATTTCAATTCCAGCCGGCCCGATTTCAGCTCGATCGTGTCCGTTTGCTTGCCGCCTTCGCGTTTCTGCGAAAACGTGCCCCAACCCTCGGCGGTCGTGAAGGCCGCGCGGAAATTCTCCGGCGTCAATCGTGGGGCGAAACTCAGCCGGCCTTGCGGTCCATGGTACTCGTAGCCGCAGGCGGCCAGATACACGCCATAGCTGGCCATCGAGCGGGCGTAGTGGTCGCCGCACTCGACCTCGTTCCACGGGTTCCGCCGGGCCGCGTGGTAGCGGTCGTGGACCATGCGAGTGATCGCCAAACCCTCGGTCAACAGGCCCTCCCAGATCATGTGTCCGGCCACCTGGTATTCGAAGCCGTTCATGCACTCGTTGAAATAGCCGGCCGCCCAGTCGGCGCCTTTGCCCTTGGCCTTGTCGTAGCTCCAATCCGTGCGTGGAAAAGTACACATCAACAAGCCGCCTTCGCCGGGCATCGCGTACCAGCGGCCGGGCTTGTTCGCCTCGCGGTACGGCCCCACGTCGGGCGTAAAGTTGTAACGCCACAGCGATTGCAGGGCGGCCTGCGTTTCCTTTTCCGGCAGCACGCGGCCCAGACCCAATTGATACGCCCAACTCTGCCCAAACACCTGGTCGATGTGGCAGCCGGTGCCGGAGTTGATCGCTTCGGGATGCTGGGGATCGGCGCGGTTGACGAAATAGTCGCCGTCAAACAGCCGCTCGACGATTGCCGTGCGGCCCTTGTCGAAGATCTGGCGGCATTGTCCGGCGAACGCTTCCTCGCCCGTTTCGCGGGCCATCTGTTCGCCGGCGCAGAGTGCGGCCAGGTACAGCGAACTGAGCCACGCCACCGGCCCGTACCAGTCGGCGTCCAGCGTGTTGTGCTGCTTGCCTTCGATCAATCCGTCGCCGTTGGCGTCTTCGCGGATCAGGTATTCCAACGCCTTTTTCACGCCTGGCCAGACGCGCCGCAGGAACGCATCGTCCGCCGACATCTGGTGCTCGCGGTAAGCCCGCAGGATCGCGCCCGCCTGGCCATCGACGGCCGGAAAGTTGTTGAACTCGCCGCGGAACAAGATGGCCCCGTCGTCCCGCCGGGCCAAGCCGAAGTCCACCCGCTCGCGGAGAATCCGCTCCAGTTCCGGAAACAGGCGTCCTACCGCCTGGGCATAGTGCCAGACGTGCCCGCAGGTTCCCGCACAACAGCCGACGCCCTCCCAACCCCAGAAACGGCCGTTGCCGAACCGGAAGCACGTCGAAGTCGCCAGGATCGACGTGTTGGCAAACGTGCGGTCCAGGAACCAGTAGGGCAGCGTCGAGTCGTACCAGGTGTCGCGCCACAGCCGCGTCTGCTGGCACAATGTGTCGAAGCTGGCTGCCAGGTGCTCGGCCACGGCCAACGCCGACGGGAAACGCTGGGCGTAGTAGCGGCCTGTCAACTCGAACTTCTCGTTCAGCTTGAGGTTCGGGAAGTGCCAGGTCACGAGGAATGTCACCGTCGCCGACTGGCCGGGCTCGAGCGTCAGCTTCCGAGTCAAGGATCCGGCCAGTTTCTGCCCGAACGGCTTGACGGCGGGAGCGTCCGAGCCGGCGGGACTGCGCGTGAAGATGCCCTGCGGCAACTGCGCATCGGCCAGCGATGTGGTGGCCACGTCAGCGGGCTGAGGAGCCAACAGCGCCAGGCCCATGGTGCCGAAGTCCGCTTCGTCCTGCAGCGGTCCGGTGCCCACACGGGACTTGTCGCTGAACACGATGTCGTCCACCCCGACGTTGCCCCAGGCCCCGCGCTCGTCGTCCACGATTTGCAGGCGGGCCGTCTTGCCGATCCAGCGCCGCACGTCCCAACTCATGGCTTGCATGCGGTTGTCGCTCGCTCCGGTGGCCGAGGCGACGGCCTTGTCTTCGACGATCAGATTCAGGCACGTGCGGCCCGCGTGGGCTCCGCCGCCGATCAGGAAATTGATGTAATTCCGTTCGACGACAAACGCCCGGCTGGTCAGCGTCCCGACATGGGCGTCGCCGCCGGAGACATCTTCGCCTTGACGCACGTTGTGCGAGTTCACCAGCCGTTTGCCTTGCGATCCGACGTCGCCTTGGTAGTTGGGTATCTTGGCCTTTTCGATGGGCCCGCTGCCGAACGCCGTACCGGTCGCCTGCCAGCCTTCGTAGGTTTCCTTTTCAAAGTCTTCGAACGCAATGTCCGGCCGAGGCTCCGGTTCCTTGGCGGGCGGCGGCGGCGCGGCACTGCACTCCAGAAAGGTCACTTGCGGGCTGCGGACGACACGGTTGCGGCGTGAGCCATTTTGGACCGGCGCGCTGTGCAGGCACACGGCGTTCTCCAGCCAACCGGCCAATTCGGCTTCGACCTTGGCTTGTCCACCGTTCTTGACCGTGAACTGCAGTACGGTCGCTGGCAGCGAGGATTCCTCGGTGTTTAGCGGAACGAACGGCGAAAACGCTTCCAGCGACACGCTCAGCGGGCATTGCGGATCCCGGTACTCGACGCGGCCGATCGGGTACTGGCCGCAGAACGAGATCTCGCTCCAACCGGAACGGTCGAGGGCGCGGACTTGAATCTGATCGCCCGCCGCGACCAGCAGGGCAAAACCCTGATCCAGCGGCGAGGCCGGCGTCAGCGGACGGGCGTAATGCTCCGCCCCGGTGCCCACGTGCCGGTTGAAGATGTCCCAATGCCACAGCTTGCCGTCGCCGCCCAGGTACAGTTGTCCGGCACAAAGGCCGCCGACGGGCATCCCGATTTTGTCGAGTTCCGGTCCGCGGTACACCGTCGGCTCGCCCCGTGCCGTGAGCGACGTGACCCAGTCCGGCGACAACCGTTTGTCGGCCGGCACCAGCCGTTCAAAATCCTGCGCCTCGAACGGCCCCGCGACCGCCGTCGAGGTTGTCAGCCACGCGGCTGCAGCCGACGCCCCGACTAATCCCAAGAATTGCCGCCGCGTGGCGTTGGAGCCGCAAGAGGATGAGGAACAGCCGCAGTTCTGGTTGCTCGTTGGTTCGGACATGATATTCTCCCGCAGCGGTCAGGGATCGAAACTCCGTGTGCTGGTATAGCGCAGGCCGGTGGTCTGCGCCTCCTACGATCCGACGATAGGCCACGGCGCCCGCGCGGTCAAGATGCCTCTCTGAGCGAGTCCTCAGGGCGAGTTGCCGTTGGCCGCATTTGATCTCGCGTCAGCTCAGACCTGCCGCGTTGTTTCCCGCCGCGGTTCTTGTTAGACTCAGTTGGTCAGAGCTGCCACCTTTTGATTGAACGGCATTTTCTTCCGGGACGGCCCCGATGACTCCTCCCATCCACGAGCCTGGGCGAAACGTGAACTGCCGAAGCGGCGTCGAGGCTCCGCTGCCCCCCGCCGGGTTGCGGTACGAGCAGCGGCTTGATCGCGACGCACGGTGGGCGCTGTCGGAAGGAAGCCGGTTCTTCGAGGAGAAGAGCGCGGTTCAGGATGCGATGCGTAGGATTGCGCAACGTCTGGACGAATTGAGCATCCCGTATGCCGTAGGTGGTGGCATGGCGGTCTTCCTGCATGGTTTCCGACGGTTCACCGAAGATATTGACATCTTGGTCACTCGCGAAAGCCTCCGGTTAATCCACGAACAGCTGGAGGGCCGCGGCTACGTGCCGCCTTTTTCCGGGAGCAAGAACCTCCGAGATGCCGAATTGGGCGTCAAGATCGAATTCCTTGTCACCGGAGGATTCCCCGGCGATGGTCGTCCCAAACCCGTTTCCTTCCCCGACCCTGCGGCCGTGCTCGTCGAGGATGAGGGCATCAAGTATCTGAACCTGGCAACGTTAATCGAATTGAAAATCGCGTCGGGCATGACCTGCGCGCAGCGATTAAAGGACCTTTCAGACGTCCAGGAGTTGATCAAGACCAGAGCGTTAACCGCCGACTTCGCCGATGAACTCCATCCTTACGTGCGGGACAAGTACCGCGAGTTGTGGACGGCTTCGCGGCCCGCCGGCAAACGGTATCTGCGGCTCTGGCCGGCCAAAGGCCCTCCGGCGATGACGTTTTCGTTTGCGGGGTTGATCGCCGAGTTTCCGGAGGATGCGGAGATCCTGCGAGCGATGCAAGACGACGGGGTGACGCTTGATCGCGAAACCACCGACGGCCGGGAATACGTGCGTCTGGTGACCTCGGATCCAGCGGTGGCCGGCAAGTACGACATGCATGACGAAGCGGAATTCTGGAGCGACCGATGAACAGGCAAGAGGCACCTCGGATGAACCGATTGGCTGTAATCCTGGTGGCGATCTGCGGGGCGGCGGTGTGGACGCCGTCGTCCGGCGCCCAACAGGAGGCTTTGCCGGCCGTCGCGGCGGGGCAGGATCCGACGGACACAGGCATCGACGGGGCGACCGATCCCGCGCGACTGGCTCGCATCCGCGCCGCCAAGATGCCGCCGATCACCAAGCCGGTGATGTTCAACACGCCGGAAGCCGATGCCGTCCTGAGCGCTCTCGAAGTGTTCCCGCCCGACAATCCGTGGAACCAGGTCGTCGCCGATTGGCCGGTTCACCCGAACTCGCGGAACATCATCGCGTCGATTGGCGCGGACAAGCCGCTGCGCTACAACCCGGATATGGGCTTCGTCCTGGTGCCGCCCGGTCAAAAGCGGGTGTCCGTCGAGATCGTCGGCTATCCCGACGAATCGGATCGCGGTCCGTTTCCCGTGCCGGAGAACCTGCCGATCGAAGGCTGGCCGGTTTGCGCGTTACGCGATCCCAGTTATCGAGGCTGGACGTTGGACGATATTCAGCGCGACCGGGAGAATCGCGGAGGCGACCGGCATGGAATCGTCGTGGATCCGGTCAACCGCACGTTGTACGAGTTCTATGTGGCGAAGAAGACGGATCATGGTTGGACGGCGATGCAAGCGTCGGCGTTCGACCTGAAGACCAACCGACTCCGCCCGGACGGCTGGACATCGGCCGACGCCGCCGGCTTGCCGATTTTCCCGGCTGTCGTGCGTTACGACGAACTGAAACGCGGTTTGGTGGAACACGCCCTGCGCGTGACCGTCGTCAAGACGCGTCGCGCTTATGTAGCCCCGGCCACGCACTACGCCAGCCGGCACACGAACGAGGATTACCCTCGGATGGGCGAACGAATCCGGCTGCGCCACGACTACGACATCTCCGGTTTTTCGCCGGAAGTCCAAGCCATCCTCAAGGGGCTGAAGAAGTACGGCATGTTCGTAGCCGACAACGGCATCGACTGGGCGATTTCCGTTGCACCGGATCCGCGAATTCCCGTGCTGCACGAAGAGTTGCGGCGCGTGAAGGGGGCGGCTTTCGAGGTTGTGACGCCGCCTTGACCGCGGCGCTATGGCCGATCTCCCGACCGAGCCGGTTGACTGCGGCGATGTGGCCGGTCTCCCGAGCCTCGGGAGACCTGCGGTCGGCCGTTTCGGCGGGGTCAGGAGACAACTGCTGTAAACATCTTGGCGAATCGCGGAGAAGCACTATCCCGCACGGCAGCCACCGCCGAGCTCGCCTCGGCGGAAGCCTGCCTGGCGGCTACATCGCAGCATCTCCCTTTTTTCCCGCCCTCCGCCGTCGGGCGGCCCCCCCCCGCGGGGGGGGGGGGGGGGGGGGGGGGGGGGGGGGGGGGGGGGGGGG
>CAZXYZ010000080.1:0-23761 GCA_964645045.1 uncultured Pirellulaceae bacterium
TTTCCGAAGCAAAACACTTAGGCGGACTCCGGACCGTGGGAATCCAGGCTAGCGATGGCCGGTCAGTACTCGTCCGGCAGCAGAATCGTCGTCACCTCCCGCCGATCGTCTTCGTCAGCGGCCTCGGTGATGATCCAGATCTTCTGGCCGGTGCTGGTGTGGTATGCGGACAAGATCCGGGACCCGTCGTGCAGGGCGTCTTCATTGGCCTGTTCATCTTCGCTGCACAAGTCGCCCCAGTCGCCACGGACATGGCGATCCAGGAACTCTGCCGGCGACTGGCCAGCCTGCTGGATGGCCTTGAGAGCGGCAGGAGTCGCGATGGTTCGCCCCAATCTGAACCTTGGTCTGACCAGATCAACCATGTGTCTTCCCTTTCAACGGAATTGTACCACGCGGTAATCCAGCGCCCACGTATGGCCGGACCTAAGCAAACGCCGGCTCACCCTGGAACGATTCCCAAGACGCTTCCAACTCGCGACGCATCTGGCTGACACGTCCCGGACTGACGCGAAGCTGCTGAGCTGTCCGTTGGGTTGTCTCCCCCGTCGCCAACGTCTGGGCGACTTGGCGTCTGGCAGCAGGCAGCGAATGCAGCCAGGTGCCAAAGTCGAGGCGGCTGGCAGCGGTCTCCGCGGGCCCGGCGGTCTTGTCTTCGACGAGCACCTCTTTCCATTCATCCGTGCGTTCGTTGTAGTGATCCAGCCGCTCCAGGTGAAAGCCCTTGCGGCGTTGGGCGTACTCGGAGCTGACATCGCGAACATTCAGCCGGCCGCCAACCTTGCGACCGTCGCGGGTCTGCCGGATGGCGTACTGAACCAGGGGCGTGGGGTAAATCACATCATCCAGACCGCGATCCAGAAGGCGGACGAAAGCAACCCAGCAGTTGGCAATGGTCTCGGCGATCAGGTCCTGGCGACGGGCGGGCAATTCCTTGCGAAACGCGAAACGGGCCTGTCCGCGAATCTGGGGGAGCATTTCCAGGAAGCGATCTTCGCGGGTGGGGATCGTGCGTGCGGATGCAATCATCTGGGCAACCTCCAAGGGCTAAGGTCGCCCACGGTCGGGCGACCATGTGGTGAAACACAGTCGCCCCGAACCGATCAGGGCACTACGAAGAATCTGGGAGGAGAGCACGGGAGAAGCCTACCAAGAGGCGACTTCAGGCCCTCCAAACCGCTGACGAGACATCGCGAGCGGCTAACGCATCTGCGTCTATGAATCTTGACGCAAAAAGGGGCTGGATTTAGGGTTCCGTCCTCGGTGCCGAGGCAGCAGAGCCGGGTCTACTGCCAGACGCAATCAGAGTCTCTTGACGGCTCGTTCGGCGTCCGTTTCTCGAAGCGTTATGCAGTCGCCTGACCGCTCAACTGCCCGATCCGACGAACCAATTCTTGCCCAAAAGATGGCATCACGTCCTGCTCTCCGAACGGGCAGGGACCGTGTGTGGGAAGACCGTCACCCCAGCACCGTGCCAAGGGCGGGAGACAGATGCTTTGAAGCCCGCTACCCGCGGCGAGTCGTGGGGGCGGGGGCCACAGCAGGCTTGCGCTGAGGTTCGCGAGATCGGAAAGTTAAGACGTTCGCAGAAAGGCCTGAATCGTCAGAGACGCTGAATCGGTGTTTGGTTTGAAAACACATTCAAAACACCAAAGGTGGGAGGCGCTGGTGACACCTTCGACATGGTGCCGTAGCGCCACTGACAGAAAACGAGGCCATCAACCTGAAACGGCCGGCCGAGGGAATCTAAGCCTGGCCTTCATGTTATTGTGACGCGGAAAAGGGGGTAAATTTAGCTTCCGGACCAGCGTGGCTCGCAGGCCAATGGTAAACCACCGCAGCCGCGCGGCTGCTTCGCGAATCGGGCGGGACAGTCGTACCTCGCCCATGTCAGGGTAACTTGTTTCGGATGCCCGATGAGCACGTATCCGTGGTTGCCGACGTGGCAGAGCGGGGATAGACGACGTGACACTTGAAAGCGAAGGGCCCTGACGAGCGATTGTGGTTCACCATGTGTGCTTTTCCGGCACGTGGGGGAGGAGTACGCTGGGAAGATCGGGTTGCATGCCTGCAGCCGAGCACAGAAAGAGAGGACCTCCGTGGCTGATCTCCGAGACGGCGAATCCATCGAAATGCAGGGCTCCGGCGCCAAGCCCTACGTGCTGAAGAACGTCGGCGGGGTGTACTCCTGCACGTGCCCGGCCTGGCGGAATCAATCCACTGCGATCGAGCGGCGCACCTGCAAGCACCTCCGCAAGCTGCGGGGCGAGGAGGCGGAACGTCAGCGTCTGGGGGCGGAACTACCAGCCCGGCCAGTTGCGACCGCGGACGCGAAAGACGGACCGCCGCTCCTGCTGGCGCAGACCTGGGACAATGCCACGGACCTGACCGATTGGTGGATCAGCGAAAAGCTCGACGGCGTGCGGGCTTTCTGGGACGGGAAGCAGTTTCTGTCGCGGCAGGGCAATCTGTTCCATGCCCCAGGCTGGTTCGTGGCGGGGTTACCCGACGAGCCGCTGGACGGCGAACTGTGGATCGGCCGCAAGCAGTTTCAACGCACGGTGAGCATTGTCCGGCGTCAGGACCAGACTGACCTTTGGAAAGAGGTCCGCTTTCTCGTCTTTGACGCACCTCGCTGCGATGGTGGTTTCGAGACCCGGTTGGAGTTTCTGGCCGAGTCTCTCCGGACGGAGCGGCAACCCTACGCCCGGCTGCACGAGCATCTACGCTGCCAGGGACTGCCGCAACTTCGTGAGGAACTGGCGCGTGTGGAAGCGTTGGGGGGCGAGGGGCTGATGTTGCGGCAACCGGGGTCCGCGTACGAGGTCGGCCGATCGTTCACGCTCCTGAAGATCAAGACCTTCCACGATGCGGAGGCGGTCGTGCTGGGGCACCTGCCGGGGAAGGGAAAGTTCAAGGGGCTGCTGGGCGCCCTGGCGGTTCAGCTCCCCGACGGCACGGAGTTTTCCGTGGGCACCGGTCTATCCGACGCCGAACGAGCCACGCCGCCGCCTATCGGCAGTCTGATCACGTTCCGCTACCAGGAACTCTCCGATGGCGGCGTGCCCCGTTTTCCTTCTTTCGTCCGCATCTGCAAGAAGGCCGAGACCGAGCCGGCCCCGAAGAAGTTGCCGACGAAGAAGACCCAAGCTCACGTCTCAGCTGAAAAGGATACCGTGATGGCGATTGGCAGTTCCACCGTGCGGCATTTCGAGTTCGTCGCGGGCAAATCCAGCAAGTTCTGGGAGATCTCCGTGGACGGCTGCGAGGCGACGGTTCGCTATGGTCGGATCGGCACTACCGGAACGAGCAAGGTCAAGACCTTCGCCGATGCCGAGGCAGCCCAACGAGATGCCGACAAGCTCATTGCGGAGAAGACGGGCAAAGGCTACGTCGAAACCGGGAACTGAGTGGATCGGCAGCCGGGCGATTGTGTCCGGCACGGGGAACTGTCGCAGGCGGCGAGGAAACGACATGGCTAAACCATCCCGCAGCACCTGGCTTGTCTACATGTTTCGGTGCGCCGATGGGACGCTGTACACCGGCATCACGAAGGACTTGGCCCGTCGCTGCCAACAGCACAACAACGGGACTGCTTCCCGGTACACCCGCAGCCGCCGCCCGGTCAAGCTGGTGTACCAGGAGCCGCAGCGCAACCAGAGCCTGGCGCTGAAGCGGGAGGCCGCCATCAAGAAGCTGACACGGCGGCAAAACTGGCGATGGTCAGGGCTGGTAGACAGTGACGACCATCTACGTGAAGATCCAAGGGACGGACTGCCAATTGCGCGACGCTGTGCTGGGTAGTGGAGGCGGCCGAGACCGGGGTGACACGGTTCAGGTTGGGAACCAGATCGTAAGGGAAAGGAAAGCTCATGTATCCGCTCGAAACCTCGAACAAACAGGAGAGGGAACGCCAGGAAGTCCCGGTTGTCAGTGGGCGCCGCGAATTCCTCAAGCAAGTCGGTACGGCCCCTGTCGCGATCGCCGCAGCCAGTGCGGCCTACGGTGCCTCGGCTGTCGCGGAGACGCACGCCTTGCCGCAGATCCGGCTGGGCGAGCACTCGGTCTCGCGGCTCATCTGTGGCGACAATCCGTTCAAGGCGAATTCCCATCTGTCGGTATCGCTCAACCAGCACATGCGGCGCTATTACACGCCCGACCAAATCGTCAAGACGTTGCGGCGTTGCGAACAGGTGGGAATCAACTGCTGGCAAGCCAGCTTCGCCGGTGAGCTGGACCTGCACTGCCGCTACATCGCCGAAGGCGGACAGATGCAACTAATTGTGATCGAAGCGGGTACGGACATCATCGCCAAGGCCAAGCACGCCGGGGCGATCGGCGTGGCCCATCAAGGCGAAGCCACCGATCACCTGTTCAAGTCGGGCCAGCTCGACAAGGTGAATGAGTTCCTGAAGCAGGTTCGCCAGGCGGGAATGCTCGTCGGTGTCTCCACCCACATGCCCGCGGTGGTCGACGCGATCGAATCCAAGGGCTGGGACGTCGACTATTACATGACTTGCGTCTACGAGCGGAACCGCAGCGCCGAGGAACTCAAGAAGCTGCTCGACCATGTGCCCATCCCCGTGAGCGAGGTGTACTTGACCGAAGATCCACCACGCATGTTTCAGGCGATCCGCAACACCAAACGCCCTTGCTTGGCGTTCAAGATTCTCGCGGCGGGAAGGTTCTCCTGGCATCGCGAATGGGTGGAGCGGGCCTTCCGCCAGACATTCCAGTCGATCAAGCCCACCGACGCCGTCATCGTCGGCATCTACAACGAGTTCAGCGACGAACCCGCCGAAAATGCCGAGTTGGTCCGCCGCTACGGGGCGTGACGGAAACCGGAAGACTACCGGGACCCTGGCGCCGCAGGGCGCGAGGTCCGGAGTGTTGAAATCACGAGAACCAGTGCCTGCCAGGACCGCGAACGTCGATGGAGATCTGCGGGCCTCAACTGTGCCCGGTCGATTTGCAGCTCGTATGCGGTCGCGGTAGCATGTGGCTTTCCCAAGTGGATCAACATGGCGACGGAGGTCTTATGCGCAGAGCAATGCTGTTCCTTATGGTCGGGCTGATGGGTTGCGTGACGACAACTTGGGTCGCGGAGGCACAGGACTCGGTCCGGGAACCGGGTACGAAACCGCCTGCCGCTGTCGAGACGCCAGCCAAGACGGATCTCTTCTTAGCCAGTGAGGACGGCTACGCGACGTACCGCATCCCTGGAATCGTCGTGACCCAACGCGGCACGATCTTGGCCTATTGCGCCGCTCGCAAGGATGGGATCGGGGACTGGGCCGACATCGACATCGCCTTGCGCCGGAGCTTAGATGGTGGCCGTTCCTGGCTGCCGCGTCAGATCCTGGTTGACGCCGGAAAGGCCACCGCCGACAACCCGACGGCGATCGTTGATCGAAAGAGCGGGGCCGTCCACTTTCTGTACCAGGTCAACTACGCCCGCTGCTTCTACATGCGGAGCGATGACGACGGGCAGACCTTCACTCCCGCGGTCGACATTACTTCTGTCTTCGAGCAGTTTCGGCCTGAGTACGACTGGAACGTGATCGCTCCGGGGCCAGGGCACGGCATCCAACTGGAAAACGGCAGGCTGCTGGTGCCTGCTTGGCTTTCGACCGGTGGCCGCAGTCACCGGCCGTCGTGCGTGTCCGTAATCTACAGCGACGACCACGGCGCCACGTGGCATCGCGGGGAAGTGGTGGCCAAGCACTCAGAAACGATTCCCAACCCCGGCGAAACCGTGGCAGTGCAGTTGCGCGATGGCCGCGTGATGCTGAACATCCGCAATGAGTCGCGACGATATCGGCGACTGGTGGCGTTCAGCGCCGATGGTGCGACCCGCTGGACTGAGCCCGTATTCGACGAGAACCTGTTTGAGCCGGTCTGCATGGCCAGTCTGGTACGGGTGGTGCCGAAGTCGGGAGAGACAGTCAGCCGCATCTTGTTTGCCAATCCGGACAGCCGCAACAATCCCGCGGAGCACGGATGGTGTCGGGCCCGCGAGAACCTCTCGATCAAGGCCAGCGAGGACGAAGGACGCACTTGGGTGGCGTCGCGGGTGTTGGAGCCAGGAATCAGCGGCTACTCGGACTTGGCCGCGGCGCCGGACGGGACGGTCTACTGCTTCTACGAACGCGGTGGCGTGAAATCGCAGATGTTTCACACGCAGTACCTGACGGTGGCCCAGTTTCCGGTCTGTTGGATTGAGGACGAGGAGAAGTAGATCATGTTTTTCCATCGCAGGTGCCGCCACCCGGCCAACTTACTCAGTGTCCTTGCGATCGTGACTTCCGCCGCGATGTCACCGCGGATGCTCGTTGCAGCTACCTACCACGTCAACCCGGCCGTCGAGTCCGCCGCCGATGCCAATCCCGGGACCGAAACGGCCCCGTGGAAGACCGTCTCCCGTGCGGCGTCGGCTCAGGAACTGCAGCCCGGCGATACGGTCGTGATCCACCCGGGCGTGTATCGCGAGCACGTGGAAATCAAAGTGTCAGGCCAGCCGGAGCGGCCAATCACATTCACTGCCGCACCGGGTGCCCGTGTCGTCCTGAAGGGCTCGGAGTTGGTGCGCGGGCGGTGGGAGAAGTTGGCGGAGCAGGCCGATCGCAAGGAACCTTACCCCAACGCCTTTACCGGCGTGTGGCGGATCGTGCTTGGCGACGAATTCTTCACGGATGCGAGGTTCCAAGGCGGCTACCAGGCCAAGACCCGACGCTGGGTCTCGCAGGTGTTCCTCAACGACAACAAGCCGCTGCAGCGGATCGGCCCTGATCCGATCTACAAGAACGACGAATACCTGAAGTTGGCCACTGTCGGCCGCGGGCTGGACGACATGGTCGAGGACTCGTTCTTCTTCGATCCGTCGGAGCAGAGCCTGACCATCAAGATCGCGGGCGAGCCGGCTTGGTTTTCGATCGAAGTGGGCGTGCGAGGTTTCGTGCTCACTGCAGAAAGCGTCCACGACGTCGTGATCCGCGGTCTGGAGCTTCGCCACAACCGTCAGCCGGGTGGCCAATGGCCAATGGTGTCCGTGGGTCCATGTGAACGCGTGGTCGTCGAGGACTGCCGCATCTACGGCAGCGATTTCTGCGGCCTGGGATTAGGGCGCTCGCGGGAGTGCATCGTCCGCCGTTGTGACCTGTCCTACAACGGCAATACGGGGCTGGGCATGGGCGAGTGCCGGGACTGCACGATCGAGGACTGTACGCTGATGTTCAACAACTCTCGCCGGTTTCATTCCGGCTGGCATGCGGGCGGCATGAAGTGCATTCCGGGCAACGTACGCTGCACGATCCGCAGTTGCGAAGCGGCCTACAACATCGCCTCGGATGGCATCTGGTTCGACTGCGACAATGCCGATATCCGCATCCTGGGCAACATCAGCCACCACAACGACGGCGCCGGAATCTTCTACGAGATCAACAAGGGCGGCGGTATCATCGCCGACAACCTAGTGTATGCGAACCGTAGTCGGGGGATCTACATCTCGGGTTCGCAGAACACCTGGATCGTCCACAATACGGTAGCCGGGAACGATTGCGGCATCGTCTGCATGCCGCGGGGCGACGATTGGCCCCTGGAAAACGTTCGCGTCTTGAACAACCTGCTGATTCGGAACTATGTCGCGGCCGACACGACCACGCGCGGTTGTGACTTGACGATCTACATGGGCTGTCCAGAATACGGTCCCTACCAGCGAACGGTGACCTCGAACCATGCTGACTACAACGTCTACGCGAACACCGGCTGGACTCCGACGTTGCGGCACAGTTGGAACCCGGACAGCACCTTGGCCCAGTGGCAGCAGCGGTTCCAGGAGGACCTGCACTCCACGCTCCTGCCCGTCGCGTTTGAGTTGACCGGGACGAGATTCGCGCTCACGAACGGCCAAGGACTGAACAGCCTTGCGCCGCTACCGGACGACGTCCGAGCCGTGCTCCCGGCTGTTTCCCAGGTCGGCTGCCGACGCACCGAGTGGCCGCCGAGCGAGAGGTAGGGAAGGCTGCGGAGCCTTGGCGGATGCTGCTTCCTGGTTCGTGCTTGACAGAACTGAGTGCGTTATGCGGAAAGAATGCCGATTGCGGGTGTTTCTGGCGGTCGCCGCGGTATGCCTCTTCCGTGAATCACTCATGGGGGCAGACACGAGCCTTCCGGAATCCATCGCCGGGACGTGGGTTCTTCAGCAGGCTGCCAGTCCGGATGAACTGCGTCGTGAACTACCAAGGAGCCTTGCCAAGACGTTGGAAACTCCAAAGATCCGTGGTTTCTGCCTGCGGTTCCCCTGGAAGGCGGCCGACAAGGACTTTTCGCTGCTCGAAGCCGGACTCACGATCGCCCGCGATCATAACGTGGCGTACTCCATCCGGTTCATGGCTGGGCGGCATACGCCTGATCGAGTGTTTGGCAAAGGGTGTCGATCCTACCTTGGGGGCCGCGACGGGAACGACAAAGTCCCCGTGCCGTTCTTGGCGGACGGTTCGCCCAACTCCGTGTTTGAAACCGAGTACGAGGTCTACGTCGCCCGCTTGGCTGCCTGGTGCCGCAGTCGGGAGGTCAAACTGCTGCATCTGGCTTGGTACGGTCAGGACTGGGCCGAGTTGAACCACGGCAAGGAGGTTCGTTCCCAGGCAGGGTACAGCTACGCCAACTGGCTGCGGGCGCATGAACGTCTCCTGGATATCGGCCTGAAGCACGCCGGGAAAGACTTGGCGATCGAGTTTCCGTTTTCGGGTTACGGACCGTTGACCGACGCGTCTGTCTCGCTGGCCGATCATGTTGTCGGGAAGATCGGCCAGCGCAACCCGCTGTTCTTCTGCCAGGCCAATGGCTGGGGACGGAACGGCGATTGGGGCGCGCCGACCCCGGAAGTCGAGGCAGCCTTTGATCGAGTCTGGCAGAAGCCGATCTGCCGAGGCCAACAAGCCATCCAGCCCAGCGATTATGCGTGGCCTGAGTTGTTTCGGAAGATCTACGAAAACCGGGCCACCTACTGCGAGGTTTACGCGCCTAGCTTCACGTTGAAACGCAGCGCCGAGCTGGCCGCCGAGATTCGGAAGTTCGACGAACACATTCGCACTGGCGGATCGCTGCTTCCAAAGGAAACACGTTGACCGTCCAAATCGCCGTCCGTCCCGACCAGCTGCCACAAGGGTATCCCATGACATGGCCTACCGTCGTTCTGCTGATCACGATCGGACAGACGTCCGCGATACCGAATGCGGAATCTGCTCCCGATGGGAAGACCATCACTTGGCGATCAGTGGGCCCCGGAGGCGGCGGCTGGATTCAGTCGATTACCTGGGACCCGATCGACGCTGAAACGCTCCATGTCGGCTGTGATGTGGGCGGGTACTACTTTTCTGCGGATGCCGGGCAGCACTACGAGATTCGCAACGCGGGTCTGGTGGACTTTTTCTTCGAGGCATTGGCAGTCCATCCCCGCGATCCTCGAATCATCCTGGCGGGCACGAAGAGCGGCATCCACCGCAGCGCGGGCCAGGGCCGGACCTGGCAGTGGATTCGCGAGGGGTTTCCACCGCCGCAGCAATTTGCCGATCTGCTCCCGCCTCAAGACCTTGAACCATGAAAGGCAAGAAAGAACGTGTCGATTGCCACGCTGGCCGCTCTGCCCGTAGTTCTGCTGCTTGGTCAACTCCCTCCCTTGGCATCCACCGACGGGATTTTGGCGGGCGGTGCTGATCCGAGCATCGTCGCCGTCCAAGAGGCCGACGGGCGATACGGGTATTACGTCGTCTCGACGGGGCGAGGAATCTCCATTTCGTACTCACGCGACTTGAGGGAATGGCGGCGGATCGGGCGGGTCTTTGCCGAGGACGTGCCCCGGTGGGCCCGGGACGAAGTGCCCAAGGCCAACGGCATTTGGGCGCCCGATCTCAGTTTCCACAAGGGGCTCTATTACCTGTACTACTCCGTCTCCAGCTTCGGCAGCCAGCGCTCGGTCATCGGTTTGGCCGTCAACAAGACGCTGGCCCCGACGAGCCCCGATTACCGCTGGGTGGACCGAGGTAAGGTCATCGAATCCTGGCCTGGCAAGTGCGATTTCAATGCCATTGATCCAGCCCTGTTCGTGGACCGCGACGGCACGTGGTATCTGTTCTTTGGATCGTTCTGGTCAGGCATCAAGCTGATTCAACTGGACGCTGCAACGGGGAAGCCGCACGAAGATGCGACAATCACGCCGGTGGCGGCTCGTTCCCGCCATCCAACGCACGCCGTGGAAGCGGCCTATGCCATTTTTCACGAAGGCTACTATTACCTGTTCGTTTCCTGGGATCGCTGCTGTGATGGCGCCGCCAGCGATTACAAAGTCATGGTCGGCCGGTCTCGGAAGATCACCGGTCCGTACGTCGATGGAGAGGGCCACGCCCTGCTGGACGGGGGCGGCACTCCTGTGCTGGCTGGTAACGAGCGTTGGCGTGGACCAGGGCACAATAGCGTTCTGACGACCGAGGAGGGCCAATGGCTCGTCCATCACACCTACGATGTTCAAAACCTCCGTGCGCAACGGGTTCTTCAGATCCGCCCGTTGTCGTGGACGCCTGACGGCTGGCCGAAAGTGGGCGAGCCGATATTCGAGCCCAAGTTGAGGCCGTCCAGGTCCGTGTTGAAGACCGAAGCCGCGGCTGGCGATTCCCCTGCTGCCACGGTGGACCTGGGGAGGATGTTCTTTTACGGCTCCCGCTGGCCGGAAGGCGATCCACGGGGCGGCTGGGCGAACCACGTCAGCCTTGGCATGGCCTGGAGCGACGACTTGGTGAAATGGTCTTGGCTGGGGAAGGCCGCCACTAGCCCGTGATGCGCCACTCAGCCGGGAGATGCCGACCAACTGAGTCGGGGCTTGGCGTGTGGAGACTTGGGCTGACGTCCCGTATACTGTTGGTATTCCAGCAGCAGATTACGAGGAGGTTTAACATGGCAATTCGCTTGACGGGTCTGGCGCGGTGCGGCAGCGCGGCCACACTTGTGATGGATGACCAAGTGCAAGCTGTCGCGAAGAACAATCCGGGTGCAACGGTCCTGCTGGCGGGTCTGGCTTTGATGGGGCTCGCGGCGGGCTCGACGTTCGGGGCCGGCGAAGCGGTGTTGCGTATCGAAATGGATAAGCAGCGACCGCATGTCGTTTTTCTGAGCTGGGACACCGAAGACGGCTCGCGCGCCGCAACCAACTTGTTACGAACTGGCACAGCGATGCGTCTCCAATTACGTTCCGAGGGACAAGGGAAGCCGGGGGATGACCTGACGCTCGGCTCGGTCGACTCGAAGCCGGAAACCACCACGTATCGCTTGACACCGGCACCGGCGATCGAACTGCTTTGGAGTCTGAACGCGACCTCGGCCTCGATTTCCACGACTCTGTCTCGGCAGGGAACCAGCAGCGAGCCCAGCGCCGGGGTGGAACTCTTGATTCCCTTTGACCCGCGCGTCACGCCGACCACGGTGCTGCCCAGCCAGTGGGAGGAAGACGGCAACTTGCGTCTGCCGGCGGTGATCAATGCTCCCGATTTTGGCCAAATGCTGCTCTCGGAGTCCGGCGGCGAGCCGCTCAAGACGCGTTTGGAAGGCAGCCGAGCCGAGAAGACCGTGGATTTGGTCGTGGAACTGCCGTTGCTGAAGTCGGGCGAGAGTTGCACCCTGAATCTCGCGCCGATCCGTCTGCCAGCGCCTCAGGGCCTTGCCGATCAGGCTCTGTGGGAAAAGGCTCGACGGGGTTGGTTCGGCGCCTTTCAGCCGAGCGCTCGGTGGGGCGATCAGACACGGCCGTTCAGCGCGCCGGCCGGTCTTTTAGCCAACAACGTCATCAGCGATCCGGCCAGTTGTTCCCTGTGGTTCTACGCCGATCAGGCCCTGTGGACGCCGCAGCTGACGCCGGAAATCTCCGTGGCGGCTCTCGTCCGACGATCGGTGGATTGGTGGTTGGATCAGCGGACGCGCGCGACGGGCGAAGTCGTCTGCTACTGGGACTACGGCAATTTCCTGGATGCCAACGCAGGACCGCTCATCGCGGCCTGGGACTACGTTGAGGCCACGGGCGACAAAGCCTGGCTGGAACGCCGTATCGAACGTTTAGAATTCATCGCCGAGTTCCTGGCTCGGCGGGACGTCGACAACGACGGCATCGTGGAGGCGGTTCAGAGCGGCAACCGAGGCACGCTGAAACAGCCGGCTCGATCGTGCGCCTGGTTTGACGCGCTCAACTGCGGCCACAAAGACGGCTACACCAACGCCCTCATCTACCGGGCGTGGCGTTGTTTGGCCGACTTGGAGGCTCAGTTGGGACGCGGTGACAAGCAGACACGCTACGGCAGCTTGGCCGATCGGCTAAAGTCGAGTTACGCGAAGACGCTCTACAATCCGGCCACCGGCTGGCTGGCTTGGTGGAAAAGCGAGGACGGGAAACTGCACGATTATGCCACGCCCGTGGTTAACGGCTTAGCCATCGAGTACGGCTTGGTAGAACCAGCCCGGGGACGCGAGATTCTCGCCCGGCTGTGGGCAAAGATGGACCAGGTGGGTTTTACGCGCGTGGACCTGGGGGTTCCCCCGATGCTGGTCCCGGTCCGGCGTAGCGACTACTTGCTGCCCGATGGCTTGGGCATCCCGCAGCGGGAAGATGGTACGGACACCCTGGGGCACTATCAGAATGGCGGCATCACGGCTGGCCAAGTCCTGCACTTCCTGGCCGCCCACTACGTCGTCGGTCAGCCCGAGCAAGCAGACCGCGTCCTGCGGGCGATGCTGGAGCGTCAGACCCGGGGCAAATTCCAGAACGGTGTGCGGGATGCTGGCGGGCAAGGCATCGACTGGACAGACTGGAACGGAAATGCCACGGGTTATGAAGGCTACCTCGCCGACAGCTACCGATTTCTCCAGGCCGTGCTCCTTCGCGAGCCCTCGTTCCGTGCGCGCTACTATCGTCCCCTGATGCAGACGGCGCGATGACCGCCAGTGGAGGAGCAGGCGAATTGGCATCCCGGCGCGATCGACCGCGACATCCGGCAGGGCTATTTTACGCTCGACACGCGTCGCGGCAACCTCTGCTTGCTTGCTGGACATCCAGTGCTGGGCGACAACGCCGAGGTGCGAATCAGCGTCTTCGCCGGATTACATGCGTATCAGATTGCCGCGTTTGGCCGGCGTGAGTACAATGCCATCACACAATTTTGGCCAGCCGTTCCATGTTCGGAGGATTCGCCATGCCACGTACGTCCACCAGCAAGCCGAGTCGGTTGAACATTCGCGTCAGCGAACACGAGAAGGACGTGCTCATGCGCGCGGCCAGCGCACTGAATACCAGCGTCAGCAGCTTCGTGGTTCAGCGGGCGTACGCCGAGGCACAGGTGATTCTCGCTGAGCAGAACCAGTTCCGCTTGCCGGACGAGAAATGGCGCGAATTCAACAGGGCCCTCGACGCTCCTCCCAAGGCCATCCCGGCCTTGCGGAAACTGCTGACCCAACGGGGAGTGTTCGATGAGTGATGCGACGTTGGGCCGCCCCCGGGCGCTGCAACGCGACGATCGCTGTGAGGACTTTGACTGCGGCAGCGAGCCCCTGAACGACTATCTGCGGCGATTCGCCTGGACGAATCAACAGGCGGGCGCAGCCCGGACCTACGTCGCGACGCGTGGGGAACGCGTCGTCGGCTACTACACGCTGGCGTATGCCAGCATCGAACATCAAGCCGCCGCTCCGCGCATTCGCCAAGGATTGGCCCAGCACCCGATCCCCGTGATGCTCCTGGCGCGGCTGGCCGTGGAGCGTGGGGAGCAGGGCCACGGGTTGGGCAAAGGGCTCGTGAAAGACGCCTTGCTGCGTACGCTTCAGGCTGCCGACATCGCCGGTTTGCGCGCCGTGATCGTGCATGCGAAGGACGTAGCGGCTGAGGCGCTCTACGAAGAGTTCGGCTTCCAGCCCTCGCCGCTGGACGGACTTCACTTGATGCTGCTGTTGAAGGACGTACGGAAGACGCTGACGGATTGAGCAATCCGTCGAGGGGAGGAAACGAACGATGATCGAGGCCCTGCTGCGTGGCAAGCTGTCGCGAGAACAGGAGAATATGGAGGACATTCTGACCTCCAGTGTCTTCGGCATGCTCCAGTACGTTGCGCCGAAGTTGGGGCTCTTCCCATTTCTGGCCCAAGCGACGACCATTGCGGGTGACCGCCCGCTTGGATTTCTCAAAGACGTCTGCGACCTGGGGCAGGCTCGTTTCGAGTACGACTTTTGGCCCCAGTGGCCGCAGTCTGAGCCGGACGTCGCGATTGACATCCAATGCGACGTTCGTTCCCCGCACCTGATTGGCATCGAAGCGAAGTTCCGGTCGGGAAAGTCCTCGGAAGCCGACGAGGTCGACGAGCGACCCAATGACCAGTTCGCCCGTGAATGGATTGATCTTAATGGTCGAGCCGAAAGTCGCGGCGCCCAGCCAGTCCTGGTGTATCTGACCGCGGATGTAAGCTGTCCTAAGCCGGAAATCGAGGCGGCGCTTGAAGAAATCCGCCGCAAATCCATCTGTGGCGCACGGGAGCCCCTGATCTGCTGGCTGTCCTGACGCCAACTGACGCGTCTGTTTGAAGGTCCCGATACTGGCAGTCAGATCTTGGCAGCGGTTGGGCGGATGGCAAGGAGAATGGAACTCGTCTTCTTTGAGGGCATATCAGCAGTGGCTTTCTGCCGAGTGGGTCGACTAAGACGTGGGGAATGAGATCGCGGACTGGGAATTTCACTTCTGCAACTGGCACCTCGTGATGCCGGATCGCGACGATAGCGGCAAGTTGTGCTCTGAAGATCCGCGGCAGACATGGAAGGACGACCCGCCTCCGGCAGGTGTCGTGAAGGCGACGGCCTTTGCCTACCCGCTTGATCAGATTGATTCCTCAGAAACACTGAACGAGAAGATCGTGCAGCGGCTCCTCGCCGAGATGTCGAAAGAGGCCACAACACGTCCAAGCCGAGGCTCACATAACCAATGACGGCGCCGACCGCGGGACGTGCAATTAATCCGACCGCGAACTCCACTTGGCCGGCAATCTGGGCCTGTTGGGGAGTAGGCCCGTTGTGACGACCTTTCTCGGACAGCCGTGACCACCACGCGATCGCAACGGTTCCACGGGGGATTTGCGGGGCGGATGCGACCGGGGCAGCACGTGGTTTTCACCCACACAGAGATGGCGACGCAGGACGCTTTAAGACGCTGGTTGAATATCGGGTTAACCCGCCCAACTTCTGTCCGCGGAGAAGCCGTTCGGATAGGGCATTGACGGTTCTGTACTCGAATTCGGCGTGATCGGAAAGTTCTACAACGGCAGCACGATCAGCGACGGAGACCGATTCAGCTATCTCTGAGGAAGCATGGTGAAGGCTGTCCCAGGATCGGTGCAATTGGGCGGCGGCAACGGGAGCTTCTACCGCTTCGCCCACAACGATCCGGTCGGCAGCGTCGATCCACTGGGGCTCAGCGAATTGATCATTCCCCGGAACCTGTACGAGGTCAAGACTCCCGGCGGCCCCAAGATCGTCGCTCTGCCGGCCGAACCCAACGTGCCGGAGATCTTGGGACAATTGGAACTGGTTCCCACTACTACGAACGAAACCGCTACGAACAAGATATCGATGAAATCATGGATAGGGACGCACTGGATAAGCACATCGAGATCGTCGTCCGCGTGCAGTTGCGCGAGGATGATGTTGGCGTCCGCACGTCCGCGATAGCCTGAACTCCAACAAAGCCCGCCCCTCCGGGTTCCCCAGAGAATTGGACCGTTACAGGCGTGGCTATTCCAATTTGCAGAATTGTCCGCCCACTCGCCCGACGATGCAAGCGGGCATGCCGGCCGACACGGTCGGGCGACGCCCCTGCGTCCTCACTTCTCCCACTGCTGCAGCTGCCGCGCCCAGGCGGTAATCTCGGGCCGCTTCTTCTCGAACAAACCGAAGAGTACCAAGATGCAGATCCCCAGGCCGATCCCAAAGGCCCACCACGGCCACACGTGCTGGATGGCCCGCGCTGCGTGCCAGACCATCGTGACGACCGACAACAGCACAAAACTGGTTCCCAGGTACAAGAACGCGCGGACCCGGAAGATAATGCCCAGAAAGACACCGGCGACGGACAGGCTGGCCAGGATCACCGGCGGCCACAGGCTCTCGCCAACGCCTCGCAGGAAGATCTCGCTGGTGGAACTGAGGTAGATGACCAATACGCTCGCGTAACGCAGCGCGGCCAGTTGAGCCGGCTTGAGATGGCGGCGATTGAGGTGTCCTGCGATCAGGGCTGAAGCCGCGGGCGGGATCAGCCAGAACTGCGGATGCCGCCAGAACGCGAATCCGGTATCGACCAGCAACGACCAGAGGGCCGCATTGCCGGCAACCAGCGCCGCCAGACCGCTGGCCATCGAGCGGCGGAGCATGCTCAACACCAGGTAGACAATGCCCGCCGCAAACAGGACGACCGAATAGTCGGACTTTTCGGCGGCGACCACCCAGAATCCCAGGGCCGGAATCAACGGCAAGAAGGCCCCCGTTCGCTGCAGCGGATCCGACAGCACACGAATGCCGCTCCGCTGGAACAACTCGCCGACCCCCACGCCGGCGAACGCGATCGCCATCACGATATAGGGCCAATAGGGCCGGAACACGCCCGCAAACCAGCCTGGCCGGCACATGAACAAGTGGGCAAAAATCAGCGTGGCGATCACCTCGGCACCGTACACGCAGATCCTCCGCTGCCGCTCGGTCAGGGACGCCGCGCCTCGATTCGGCAGCAGGGCCAGTGAAATCAGCCCGATCACCAACGCCACCAGCACCACGGCCACCGCCAGCATGGGTGCGGTGTCCACCGGCGCTCCGACGCCTGGAACATAGTAGAAGCGTTCCAGCATCAAAACCGCCACCAGCACGATCCCCGCTCCGCCCCCAAACGTCATGGCGATCCGCTGGACAGGCACCAGCCAGGCACTTGTCGCCGGGACTCGCCGGACCACGATCAGCCCATACACGAACGTCAATCCGGCCAGCACAATGACCACCCGAATCAAACGCAGCAAGAGCAGACGCTCGCTCCAATCGGGCTGCAAGTCGGCCCAGCTCAGGCACACGGCTGCGATGCCCGTCATCAGCAGCGGCACGAACTGCAGCAGCGTGCGGCGTTCCTGTTGCGCCAACGCGGCCAGGCCGATGGCCAGCACCGCGGGCAGCATGCCGCTGCTGACCCGCATCCACCGCTCGGGAAAGAACGAGACGACGATCAGCGTGGCAAAGGTAGCCGCCGCCGCGACCAACAAGTTCACCGTCGGCAGCCAGATCGCGGTCCGCCGCAAACCGGTAATCGGATCGCAGATGCCCCAGCGGTTGCCGACAGATGCCAGACGGGCCCCTTGCCGCCAGATCAAACTGGTCAGCGTCGCGTACAGGCCGGCAGCCATGCCGATGGCCCAGAACGCGACGCGGCCTTTGATTCCAAGGCGGTCGAGCACCACAGCGATCACCAGCGTTCCCCAAACGTACAGGCAGGGGGCGCCGTAGCCTCGCCGCTGCTCCCACAACGAGCCGACCAACAGCGTTCCCAGGATGCCCAGCGCCAACATGCCGCCCAGGTCCGCCGCCTGCAGGGCCGTAACACCCGACGTGCGCGCCAGGCTGTTGATGACCAGCGAGCCGGGGAAGAACAGTGTGGCGACCGCAAGGCTAAGGATCCCGTTCACGACATGGACCGGAGGCAAGCGAAAGCTCGGATCAAATCTTCCGCTGCTGTGCCGGCGCTGGTACCAAAGATCGACCACCAGCCAGAACACCCCGCCGACCGCCCAGGCAATGAGGTTCGCTTGGACGAAATCGGCCACGACACGCTCGGCGCCGCGAAAAGGCCCGCTACCATAAACACCGATCACTCCGATGCTGGTCGCCAGGGCCGACAGCAGGACCGAGCCGTAGGCCAAAGTCTGGCTGCGGCGGGCTAACGCGAGTATCGTGCCCAACGCCGCCGCTCCCGCCGCCGCGCCAACTGACCACCACGGCGCCCAAGGACTCGGGTCCGCCGTGGTGCCGCAAGCTGCCAGCAGCGCGATCAATCCGCACAGCACGGCCACTTCGCGCCCCAACTGCGGCCAGCGCCAAGCGGCGGCAGTCCAACCAGCGGCAACCGCCAGCGTGCCATAGGTCAGCACATGATAAGCATCCCACATCCGAGCCACATCGTGCGCGTCGACCGTCACCGCGAGAAAGGCTACCAGCGCCAGCGCAAAAGCTCCGATCACCCGCCCGCGTTGCTCCGGTCCCTGCTTCATCGCCGCCAGCAAACCGGCGCCGAACGCCAAGACCCAGGCCACGTAACTCAACATGCCACCCAGCGGCACGCAATGGGCCGGGAGCCTGCCGGGGCTAAGGAATACGCTGACCGCCGCCCAGACCGCCAGGGCAATCATCACCACATTCGTCGCCGCCACTTGTACGGCGAAAGGCCACTTCTCTGTCCGGGATGCGTCGCCAAACGGCGCGTTGCCCGCTTGTGCCGGGTTCATCCAGGGCTGCAAGCCCAGCCATACCCACGCATAGCCGCCCAGCGCCACGACGTTCCACTGGAGCAGTCCGGCGAGGAATCCCGGCGAAGTCGGAGAGGCTTGCAAGGCATAGGCGAGACATGCGACATACTGCAGCAGGACCGAGCCAGCCAGCGTATAAATAGTGTTCTTCTCGTGGATGGCATGTCCCACCAGGACCGCGACCAACACCAGCAGCGGCACGGCATACGAAATCGTCGTCCCCATCTGGCCGAACACCCCGTCCGCGTTAGGTACGCCGACGGTCAGGCCGGCTAGCCGGCGACTGGCCACAATGGTCGTCAACAGCACGATGGGAACGCCGCCGATAAGCAGCGCTGCCTCTCGGGCAATGCCGCCCAAGTGCGGCGGAAGGCGGTCCAAGCCTAGCCAGCGAGCTTGCCGGGCGCCGGAGGCCAGCGATGCCCGCCCCCAGACACTCATGGCCGTGACTAGGGCGTACCCGGCGAAAGCCCAGCGGAGCGCTGAGGCCGTCGCATTGGCCGCTTCCCAATGAGGCGCAAGCAGCAGCGGGACGGCAGCCAACGCCACGAGAAGCTCGAGGACGCCCTCCGTCGAAGGACGGTTCCACAGCTGGGCCAGCAGAGCGGCCAAGAGCAGCGTCAGGCAGAGCCACGAACCGCCGGCGTAGCTGAAGGCGTGCGTCGCGTCCACCGTCAGCGTGTCGTTGAATCCCAGTTCGACTGCGACGCCCGGCGCCGAGGCCGTCAAAGCCAAGACCAGCATGCCCAACAAAGCCAGCCCCAGAGCCGCTTCGTTGATCGTCAGCCACTGCGGGCCCAACACCTGACGCGGCCATTCCCGCGCTGCGGTCAGCCGCCGCCCGACACTCCACGCCGCACACCACGCGGCCAGTACCGTCAATTGACACTGCAAGTGCCTAAGGTCCGCCCACCAATCTCCGCCCCAGGATTGGGCGCGACAGTACGCGGCCACTAGGAAGCCGACGGCGACCGTCGCCAGCGCGTGGAACACCGCCGCCATCTCGTCGCGGCGATACAGCACGGCAGCGGCCAGCCACGCACCGGCCGCCGCGAACAGATAACCGGCGTTCAGGCCGAACGCTTGATTGCGGACCCACAGCGACGAAGGGACTGCAAGCGAGGCTGCGGTCATCGCCGACCAAGCCAACGGATCGACCACGGCCAGCCACCGAGCGTCTCGTCGTCGATCATCGCCCGCCTTGATCTGCCGCCTGGCAAACAGTAGGGCCAGCATCGCACACACGTCGGCATGCGTCAGCACCGCCGTCAGCAGCGGCCGCTTGGGCAGCCACAACAGGTCGGCCAGCCATTCAGTGATAACTGAGTTCTGCCACAGCCCGTGGATAAGCGTCACAAGCAACAGCCCCGATCCCGCCCAGGCCAGCGTCTGTCGCGTGACCAGTTCTCGGCGGCCCAACGGCAGCGGCAGGAATACGGCTGCAAGAATCGTGGCGGCGGTGTAGAACGCAAAGACGGATGTCGTCAGGTTGCGGTCACCGCCCGAGGCGAATCCGGCCCAGAGGGCAACGCCCAGGCTGGCCGTTGCCAAACCGGCAGCACTGGCCAGATAGGCGACGGCGTCCTGTCGGCGATTCGCACGGCCCCAGCCCAACGCGACCCCGCCGCTGATCAAGGCCAGCACGGTCAAAACCACGCTGCTGCGGCCCAGCATCAAAGTCTTCAATAGCTGCGAACCTGGCCCGTCGCCGGTGATGGACAGATTCCCCTGCGCCGCATGGAAAGCAACCAACGACGCCAGTGCCAGGCAGCCAACCGCCGCCACGTGCAAGATCGGCAATCCGCCGCGCAGCGCCAGCAGAACCAGAATCACGCCATTCGTCAGCCCCACCGCCATCAACAAGTCGGGGCTCGGCCACGCGAACACGACGGCCGCCGCCATCAGCATCGCACCGCCTATGGCCAGGGCGGTCCCCGTCGTCCGCATCGCCGCCAGCCGCGGTTCCACGATTCGCCGATGCACCAGCAAGCCCGTCGCCAAGATCACGGCGGCCACCAGGCTGAATGCCGGTCCCAATTGGGCGATCGCGTCCCGTAGCGGCCCGCTCTTGGAGATCAGCAGCCCCAACGGCGCCGCCAAGGCAAACAGGGAGCTGCCCAACACGAGGAACAACTGCCGAGCCCGCCGGCCGGACAAATGCCACCACGGGAGCGCCCGGCGAATTTGCGAGACGGTGGCCACCAGGAATCCGCCCAACGGCAAACCGGCCAGCAGCGACGTCTCCAACAGCGAAGCGCCCGGGCGCGCCAGCCGATCGATGAACAGTTGGCCGACCGACGTGGCCAACACCACCGACGTCAACCGCCACCAACCGAACGGCAACAGTGCGCGGCCCGCGGAATAGGTGATCCAACCGCCAGCCGCCAACCCCACCATGACCGCCAACAGGTACACGGGATGCGTCACGGGACGATCGTCCGGTCCCGACATGATGATCGCGGCGAGAAAGTTCAGCGGCAACAGCAGTAACGAAATGGTCAGCACTCCGCGGCTGGTCGTCCGCAGGTTCCAGCGGTGCAGGGTATACATCCCCGCCCCGTAGATCGCCAGCGTGATCAGCATGAAGATCAAGGCCGGGAAGTAAGGGATCGCCTGGCTGAGCGTCGCCCGCAGACTAATCACCAAACCAACCGCACTGCCGACGATCAGCAGTCCCGCGATCAACTCGCCCCAGCGGATATTCTTTTCCGCCATGAACGCCTGCATGACCTCGGCCAATTGGCGGCGGGCGGCATTCTCGGCCGCGGGGCGCTGCGTGTAATCGCGGTCCAAGGCATGCACCGCCGGCTCAGGGGATGGCGGGGCGACGGGCGGGCGAACCGGCCCAGCCGAAATTGCGGGGCGTGAATCTACCAGCACCACGGCATCAATGATCTCTTCCGCCTCGGCCGCCGCGGCAAACAGCGGTGCGACTGCCGCCGCCGTCGAGGGCCGGGGTGGCGGTTCGACGACGCTCGGTATGGGAGCTGCAGGACCAGCGGACGCCGTGATCGCGGCCTCGGGCCGCTCCAACGTGCCTGGTCCGGATGTCGCGTCGGCGGGCAACGGTCGAACGTCCGGGCCGGCCTCGCGCACCAAGGCGACAAGCCCCTCGAATTCGTCGGCGCCGATCCATCCCCGATCGTGCAAACGCTTCAGATGCCGCACGGTCGCGGCCTGATCATCCCAGTGGCTTGTCGCCGGCGCCGTTTGCAGCCGGTGCCCGCAGCGATAACACTGGACGGCATCGGCGCGGATCGCGGTGCGGCAAGATGGGCAAGCGACGGCGGAAAGCTGGGCCGCGACACTCGCCCCCGACAACCAGCGGATCATGGCGGCCAGCGCAATCCAGATCAAATGGCCCAGGATCGTGACGACGGTCAAAACGATCAGCAAAACGCACAGTACGCCTGCGATTTCGTCCATCGGATCGCCGTCCTTTGACTGGAGTTACCTCAAAATCGTTGTCTTATCGGCTGACGGTTGCGCAACTACGCGGATTCCCTGCCCAGAAGGGCTAAACTATGCCCGCCCGGCGGTCAGCCGCGACACAAGAGCTTGACGCCGCTTACGGTGCGAGTCTCGTGTCGCAAGGCTGTATCGCGGGAGTCGTGCCTATTATGCTTCTGGCCGGAATCGATGACAAACAAACGCCGATCAGTCATGGCAACGGTGGCAGTTTGGCGGCGATGTAGGTAGACGGCCTCCGCCGAGGAAACAGGAAACATAGCGATGCAATGAACGGAAACGTGTTCTTCATGGGGGGGGCCCTTTCGTCGGGTTACGCTCTCAACCGCCTACTCACCAGCGGCGGGAACGGCGGCTTCTCGGGCGGTCGCCCCCTGCGAGTCGACGGACTGCCGGTCTTCTTCTGTCGGGTCGATATTAACCCATTTCTGGCGAAGATCCTCGGGTACGGACTCCCGCCAAATGGCGAGAACTTCCTTGACGTCCACGTGAGGATTGCCTCGTTCGTTGCCCATTTGGCCGCCCGGAGCGGGTTTGAGCGGTGCCCACAGCATGTCCAGCTGCGAACTGTCGGAAAAATATCGTCCTCCCACGACCTTGCCCTCGTCATTCAAGTCCAGCAGGTAATGAAAGGATTTGACCTGCTTCAAGCGTGGTGATCTCTCGTATTCGCGGTTGGTGCTGGACGCGTAGGCGACGTTCATTCTGACTTCGACCTGCTTGCCTCCCATTCGCGTGGCGGAGGTCGACGAAAATGCGTAGATCGGATAGTTCCAGACTTCCTTGCCCAGTGTCGAGTCCATGGCGACCGGGTGCTGGCAACGCCCCACCCAGTTCGTCAAGACCACGTGCAACGTGCCGGGATTGATGGCCGCGTCCTCGGCGTCTCCACCCAGCGGCTCGGCATCGCAATACATGTAGATTTCCGCGAGCAGTGCCTTGATGTCAGCGGGCGTGAACGTGACTCCGCCGCGGCGCACACTGGTCTGCGGCTCGGCGTGCCGGATCGATGCTGACGTCCAGCCATTGCAGTGGCCATGCCAACCCGGAGTCCGCTCGACCTGAACTCGCCGCAACCGCAGCAGCCCGCGCCGTTCCATGGTAGGCTCCGTGAACGCCGTCGTGTCGTGCTGCTCGAACGCCGTCGCCAAGTCGCGACCTTGATGGAAAGCGATGTCGTACTTCTTCAATGCCGCGATCGTGCCACCGGCGCGGTCGGGATAGTCGTGGCCGGAATAAGGAATGCGAGATTCCGGCACGCCTCCAGTGGTCGGCAGTTCGTCAAATCGCCAAACAAGTTCCTGCCCCCACCATTTCTGATACACCTCGCCTTGATACGACGACTCCTCACTCGTAATTGCCTCGGAAGACTGCGTTAGGCTGGTGAGCGTCAACGATAGTCCAAATGCAATCGACAGCGCGGTCATACCAGAACTCCATCCTGGATACTAAGGGGATCCCCGAAACGGCCTATTAAACAAAAAACGCCCTCGCACAACAATGCGAGGGCGTTTTCTTGTTGTCCGAAAATCGCCGAGGGCCACCATGTTGGGCCCTCGATCGGACCAGTGCTTCTGCAGATTTGGATTACTTCTGCACGTGCTTCTGGATGTGGCCATTCTTCTGGGCCGCGCCGTCCTTCTGGGCCGCGCCGTCCTTCTGGGCCGCGCCGTCCTTCTGAGCCGCGCCGTCCTTCTGGGCCGCGCCGTCCTTCTGGG
>CAZXYZ010000080.1:23861-52936 GCA_964645045.1 uncultured Pirellulaceae bacterium
GCCGCGCCGTCCTTCTGGGCCGCGCCGTCCTTCTGGGCCGCGCCGTCCTTCTGGGCCGCGCCGTCCTTCTGAGCCCCGTCACCGGCATAAGCCATGGTTCCAAGGCACAACAAACCACAAATCGCGACAATCAACGTGTGTTTC
Source organism: uncultured Pirellulaceae bacterium (assembly GCA_964645045.1). GTDB lineage: Bacteria > Planctomycetota > Planctomycetia > Pirellulales > Pirellulaceae > Anammoximicrobium. The sequence goes on from CAZXYZ010000080.1 coordinate 24,006, forward strand.
ATGAGCACACTCCCCCGGGGAAAAAGGTTAACGAAGTTTACGGAGCTGTACAATCTCCTCAACCGCCAGTCTTTTACTAGCTTACCCAGCATGTTGTGGTTAAGCCAGTCGTGGCACATAAGATTTGAGCATTTTTTTTGCCCAAGTTCATGTTGTAGGGGACGGGGCTGCCTGCACAGAAACCGTCGGTGGAAAACCGTCGCAGATGTTTGACAACGCCACGATCTTCCGCGTCTTGGCCGTGCCGGTATTCGTCGTCCCCGTGTCCCGCCTCCGAGAGACACGCCCCTGGACTATTGCGGCAAGGTAACCTCCACACCTGCTAAAAGTCGGCTGGCCCAAGAAGATACTTTGGTTCGAAGAGGGCGTAGAACCGTGGCTGGCCTCAGTTCGGTGTTGGTGCTGACGGATAATAGCGGAACGTTTCCAATAACGGACGTCTCGGATGAGTTGCCCTTGCCGACTGTTCCCTCAGCGACCGGTTTCAGGTAACGTATTACATCCATCCAGGAGGATTTTTCCATGCGAACCAATCGACGGCTGCGGGCCGCGCTGACGATCGCCGTCAGCATCGCGGCGTATTCACTGCCGGCTCAAGATGAAATCACCACTGAAATCACTGCCTTGTTGAAGCACGAGGTCATCGGCAGCGAGTTGCCGTTGGCCGAAGTCCAGCGTTATGTCGAGGGCCGAGTGCCCAAGATTCCGGTCTGTGCCTCGGAGTCGGAATGGCAAGCCAAGGCCGACCAGCTGCGGCAGGCCGTCTTGGACCGCGTGGTCTTTCGTGGCGAAGCGGCCCGTTGGCGAGGCGCTCCGACGAAGGTCCAGTGGCTGGAGGTGATCGAAGGCGGGCCGGGGTACCGCATCAAGAAGCTCCGTTATGAGGCTCTGCCGGGCATGTGGATTCCGGCCCTGCTGTACGAACCGGACCACCTCGCGGGCCGGGTTCCAGCCGTGCTGAACGTCAACGGGCACACGCCGCTGGGCAAACAGTATCCGTCCAAGCAGTTACGCTGCATCAACCAGGCCAAACGCGGCCTGTTGGCGTTGAACATCGAATGGCTGGGCATGGGGCAGTTGAACACGGGCGGCTTCTCGCACGCTCGGATGAACCAACTGGACTTGTGCGGTACCAGCGGCCTGGCGCCTTTCTTCCTGTGCATGAAGCGCGGTCTCGATGTGCTGCTGAGTCTGGAAAACACGGATCCGCAGCGGGTGGCAGTCACCGGCCTATCCGGCGGCGGTTGGCAGACGATCGTGCTCAGCGCCCTGGACACTCGCGTCACGCTGACCAACCCTGTGGCGGGCTACTCGAGTTTCCTGACGCGCACGCGGCACTTTAAGGACCTGGGGGATTCCGAACAGACACCCAACGATCTGGCGACCGTGGTCGATTATACGCACTTGACGGCGATGATGGCGCCGCGACCCACCCTGTTGACTTATAATGCCAAGGACGACTGCTGTTTTGAATCGGGCTACGCTCTGCAGCCTTTGTTGGACGCGGCCCAGCCGGTTTTCCGGCTGTTCGGCAAAGGAGATTCGCTGCGCTCGCATGTCAATCAGGAGCCCGGCACGCATAATTATGAAGTCGACAACCGCCAGGCTCTGTACCGGATGCTGGGCGATTTCTTCTTTGCGGGAGATGCCGGCTTTGACGCGCGGGAGATTCCGTCCGATGGTGAAATCAAGACGGCCGAACAATTGATGGTCGAACTGCCGGCGCAGAACGAAGACTTTCACAGTTTGGCCCTGACGCTGAGCCAACGCTTGCCGCAGGCCGCGGTCTGGCCGCAAGATCCGATCGCAAAGGAAATTTGGCAGAACGACCTCCGGAAACAATTGCGCGGGGTGGTACGGGCCAAAGACTACCGGGTGATTGCGACCGAGGCCGGCCGCGAAACGCAGGGCGATGTGAAGGCCGTCTATTGGCGGCTGCTCATGGATGGCGACTGGACGGTGCCGCTGGTCGAACTGGCGGGGCCCCGGGCGAAGAAGACGGCAATCCTGGTCGCTGACGGCGGCCGCGCGACAACCGCCGCCATTGCGTCGCAATTGCTGAGGGAAGGTTACCGGGTGATCGCTCTCGACCCCTTCTACGTCGGCGAAGCGCGGAGCCGGCAAAGCGACTGGCTGTTTGCGCTGTTGGTCGCCACGGTCGGTGACCGGGCGTTGGGAATCCAAGCCAGCCAGATCTCGGCTACGGCCCGCTGGGCGGCCGAACGCCACGACGGCGTTCCGGCGCGGTTGGTGGCGTTCGGTCCTCGCGCAAGTGTCTTTGCAGCTGTTGCGGCCGCACTGGAGACAAATGCGATTGCCGCCCTCGAACTCCATCAGACCCTGGGCAGCCTCAAGGAAGTGCTTGAACGCAATTGGTCCGTCACCGAAGCACCGGAACTGTTCTGCTTCGGCTTGCTCGAATGCTGTGACATCCGGCAACTGGCCGCGCTGGCAGCCCCGCGGCCCGTACGGCTGGTCGAACCCGGCGATCGCGCCAAGCACGAATTGGCCGGCTTGGCTGAATGGTAGGTTGCCCAACTCGTCTGTCTGACTTCGACCCCAACCGCCTCGCGCGGCTGGTGAACGAGTCTTGTGAGCGAGATCACGACGGCACCGATACCCGCTCTCTCCCCCAGCCTGCCGCCGGAGGCGGCAGGCTGGGGAAGAGACGAATGTGGAAAAACGGGTGCTCGGTCTCGCTCACAAGGCTTGTTCACGTCCAGACAAGCTGGACAGGGGGCGCCGAGCGAAAGCAAGGTAATCTCGATCGCGGGCCGTCCTATTCCGCCTTCGTCTTGCCGAAACGGCGGGCTACCCGTCAGAACTCGAGCTGCTCAAGGAACCGTAGACTCTGCGGGATCTGCCCCACCACCGAGGGCGATTCGTCCTCAATGAAATAGTACTTCACGCCGGCCTTCTGGGATGCGCGAAACAAGTCAGGCCAAGCGACTTGACCGGTCCCTAGAGCCACGTCGTTGGTCAGCTCGGTGTGTCCTGCCAGACTGCCTGTGGAGACGCCCTTCTTGAGGTCTTTCAAGTGCAGCAGCAGCCAGCGGTTGGGGTATTTCTCCAGCAGCTTGGCCGGATCCTGGCCTGGAAATACGGTCCAGAGAACGTCCATTTGGAAGTACACAAACTGCGGATCCGTCTCGGCCATCAACAGGTCGAACAGCGTGCCTTGGCCGTGCGGATAGAATTCGTAACCGTGATTGTGGTAGTAGAACTTCATGCCCTGTTCGGCCAGCGTCTGGCCAGCGCGGTTGAACACCCCGGCGGCCGCGCGGCATTGTTTTTCGTCGAACGGCGCCGTGTGGCCGATCCACGCGCAGCCGACGTAAATCAACCCCAGTTCCTTGGCCTCGCGGATCACGCCGCCGATGTCGTCGCGCAAACGGTCGTAGGCAAAGTGACTACCGATCGGCACCAATCCGCGTTTGTCGAGTTCGGCCTTGAAGGCGACCGGAGTCATGCCGTAGGTGCCGGCAACCTCGACGTACTTGAAACCCCAATTCCGGACTTGGTCGAGCACGGGCGCAACGCCTTGCTGCTTAAACTGGTCGCGCAGGCTGTACAGTTGCAGCCCGGTCGGACCACGATAACTCTTGCCTTCGCCAACCCCGGCGGCTGAAACGTTAGTACATGCCACAGCAGATGCGAGCAGCATCCCAACGCCAAGCACAAAGAACTTACGCATTCGCGGATCTCCTCAATAAAACGGGAATGGAGCGATACTCGGCGATTGTTGTACAAGATTCACGCGGGCCTGGGCAAGCGGTGGGAAACGGCGGGGGACCGGCACTCACGCACCACCCGCAAGCTCGACGAACACCACTTCCAACGGTTCCAACTCGGCGGCGAACTCCCTGGGCAGCGGCACACGCTGCCACAGCGGCTGAAACGCGTCGCCCTGCGCCGAGCGGTAGATTTCCACATCGTACACCGGCTTGGTGGGCGAGTTGCGCGTATCGAGGGCCACCGTCAGCCGCTGGCGGGTCTCGGCAATGTTCACAAACAAATGGCCGATGTTGCCCGAGGGCGATTCCCAGGAACTGGTCAGGACCGCGGGCGTCGGCAGATTTTCTCGTTCCCAGGTGCTGCCCTTTTGCACCACCACGCCGATGGACAACTTGGGCACCGCCAACTCGCACGGATGAAGCATCTTGCCCAGCATCAGGAATTCCTTGGCCCGCGTCTTCAGCAGGCGGCTGTGATTGCGGATCATGGCAATCTGATCCGGATGAGCCTCGAACATGTTCTGGTGCGACGACCAGATCGAGCCGCCCGGCGTGCGGCCGGCGATCAGGTTCATGGCGTGACAGCGGACGTTCCAGCGGTCGTTGTGCTTGCTCAATCCGGCGCTGTCGCCGCCATACCCGTTGGCGTACTCATGGTAGAGGTACGAGAACAACGGAATTCCGGCCGCGCCGGGATCGCCTCGATACCAGCGTTTCTCGTAGTACTCGCGGACGTGGAATCCGTCCACATGCGGAATCAACTGCTCGTGCGGTTCTTCGTGGAACAAGACGAAGTCGCCCGAACGGCTCTTGCCGTGCCGACGCATCGCGTCGAGCAGCTTCCAAAACACCTGACTTTGGTACAGCCCCTGGCCCGATGCGTGCCCGTGGGCTGGGGCGTAGCACGCGTCCGCGGCCCCAGAAGTCGTCTGGTCCATCTGCAATACATCGACGCCCAGGGCATGGGCCTGGTCGATCACGCGGCAGAAGAAGTCCCGCGTTGCCGGCGCGCCCGCACAGAATTGGTACGAATGCCGCTTCCAGTCGCCTGCCGGATTCGATTCGTTCAACACATATTCCTTGGGCTGGCCACTTTTTTCGTCGTCCACGTAGGATGCCAGGTGGTCCTGAGCGGCCGGAATATCCCCACCGTTGCGTCCTTCGTTTCGGTACGTGGAGAACAAACCGGACAGAAAGAAGAACGGCCGGAAGCCATCCTGCTTCAACTCCGAGATGACGCGTAGGGCATTATCGGCGTCGAAAACCGGAAAGTAATCGCCGCCGGTCCAGCGGCGGTGGTTTTCCCAACCCGCCAGCATGGGGACGACCGGCCCGTCGATCTTGTCGCGGAACGTCCGGAGGTGTTCCAACAGCCGCGGATAATACGATCCGGTGCAGGTCCGCGTGCTGTCGTACGTGCGGACTTCGAGCACGTGTACGTCCGGGCCATCCTTCCACCACGCCGGAATGTCGTCTCGTTCGACCAGCCTCCGCGCGCACCAGGTTTGCCGCACGGCCCATTGCTTGTACTGGTCGGCCGTGTCGCACCAGGTTCCCTGGGTCACGCCCAAGGCGACCGGATACGGACTCTCCCAATGTGTACCCTGATCAACGGTGCCCGCTGCGCCGCCTTTCCCGTCGGGCACAGGCGTGAACTCGTGCCAGCACCGGAATCCTTCGGCTTGCTTGTAGACGGCCAAAGACATCGGATATCCGGCCGGATCCATCCCGGCCAGGTACACGCCTGCCGAACGGTCTTGGTAGGCGAGAAACTGGGCGGACATGTTGCCGGGGTAGCTGAGCGTTACGCTCTGGCCGTTCCGCCAGCTCTCCGCCGGATTCTCGATCAACGTGCCAGCCAGCGCAGGCAACACCAAGCAGTCGTCTTGGCTGTCGCCGATCGCCGATACGGCCAGGAACTGGGGGAACCGGACCGCCCGAATCCGCCGCCCGGTATGATTTTCGATCCGTAGCGACCAGATCGTCAGGGGGTCCGCAGCAGCACAGACCACCGTGACTTCGGCGGTCAGTTCGAGATCCGGAAACTTTCCGTACTGGATCGCGACTCGGCTGCCGCCGTCCGCTGGAGTTACCGCGACGCTCGACTCGCCCGCTCGCACGCTATCGACGCTCACTTGCTTGCCATCCTGATCGGCAAGCATGATCGTGAACAGGCTCTTGAAGGCCGGTTCCGACACGACGGCTCGGCCGCTGGCCTTGTGGACGATCCGCTGCAGAAACGGCGCGGACGACGTCTGAATCTCCAGACGCAAGGCGGGGTTCTCCAAGGTCACCGACTTCGCGCGCTCCGCCGGACTTGCCTCCTGCGACACGGCGACGTCGCTGACCGCCAACACGCCGAAAACGACCAGCCAACTCACCCACTTCTTACTCATCGTTCTTTCCGACAAATCCTTGGTTCTTGAGCCCGTCCTTGTAAAGGTGTTAATCTCGCTGGAGTTCACGCTTTAGCGTGTCGTTTGCAGCGGGCACAGCCCGCCTGGCACGCTAAAGCGTGAACTCCAACAAGATCCGATACTGCGCACTTGAACACGGACCGGACGGCTTCGACTGTGCGGTCCATTGTTTCCTCCGGATGGACCTTTGACAACGCCCGTCCGCTGGTACAATCCAGGCGCGTACCGAGCGGATGACCGGTCGGGAGCGATTCACTGGACTTCAAGACGCTGCGGCACGGGAGACCAAATGCCCCGCACCATCGCCATCGGAGACATCCACGGCTGTTCCACGGCACTGGCGAAACTGATCGAGGCCGTCGCGCCGCAGGCCGACGATACCGTTATTCCGCTCGGCGACTACGTGGACCGGGGATCCGACAGCCGCGGCGTGATCGACCAGCTGATTTCCCTGGCCGACCGTTGCCGGCTCGTTCCGATCCTGGGCAACCACGAAGAGATGCTGCTGGGGGCCAGGGAAGGACGGTCCGATTTTGAATTCTGGATGAACTGCGGGGGCAGCGTCTGCCTGGACTCGTACGGCTCGACCAGGCGCATGGACCTGATTCCGGCCGAGCACTTGGCGTTCCTGCGGTCGTGCCGCACGTACGTCGAGACCGAACGGCACTTCTTCGTCCACGCCAACTACGAGCCGGCGGTTCCGCTGGATCGCCAGACGCCTCACGTGCTCCGCTGGCTGTCGCTACGGGACTACATTCCGCCGCTGCCGCACTGTTCAGGCAGAATCGCCATCGTCGGCCACACCCCGCAATGCGAAGTCCTAGACTTGGGCTACCTGAAGTGCCTCGACACCGGATCCTGTTTCGGCGGTTGGCTGACAGCGTTGGATGTGGATAGCGGGAGGTTGTGGCAGGTCAACGAGCCGGGCGAATTGCGGCACATGGGGGAATCGCCTTGAGACGGACATTGTCGCCTCGCCCTCTGGGAAAGGGTAGGGCAAGGCCAGGAAGACCGGGAGTTCTATCGGCCACAGTTGCGAAAACGAACTAATCGCCGGGATTTTCTGCCCGGCGAGACGCCAGCATCGTACGCTTTGGCCCGCCATTCGTGTTGACCAGCCTCAGACAGTCCTGGCCCAGAAACGTCACCTGAAACTCCAGCGTGAACGGGTTCTCATTGCCGCCGATGGCCGCCAGATCGGCCCGGAGAATCCCCGGATCCTTGGAATCGTCGTAGTAATACCGGCCTTGATACCTCACCTTGGCGGAAGAGAGGTAAAACACCACACCGTCCCCACGAAAGTAGAAGTTCGACTTGCCCATGTCCCAGCGTCCAACCAGACCGCGTTTCTCGTCACAACCGCTGACAAAGGCCGTCGCTACCAGCAAAAAACAACATACGACATGCTTGGTACGCATCCTGATTCTCCCCGGGGACTTCGGCAGACGTTTCGATCGAAAGCTCTTGGAAAGGATAAAATCCTCAGCGAACGGTGTTCCAGAACTGAGGAAAAAACGCTACGCGGAGGTGTTGTCACGGCTTGTAAAGTGCCGGCGAGCGTTATCATCGCGCCAAAGCCTTCAATCGGAACCGCGCCGCTCCCGCCCTTTGCCGGGTCGGCGCAGCCCGGGCGGCGTTGAAGGGGAATTGGACACGGTGGGAAACGCCGGATCGTGGCTCGCTGTGGCATTCTGCGGCAGGAACCTGCCTGCGAGCATGGCAATCTGCACGACAGGGCGCTGCCTCGGGCATGTGTTCTTCCCGGCGTGTTTCCTCAACACCTCACCTCCGCAACTCCGCGTATGATTGCCAATCGGCTCGAACTGGAGTCTACTGAAGACGATGCCTTCCTACTAATCCAAGAGGAACCGAAGCGATGAAGAACAATCTGACCCGACGTGCTTTTGTACAAACCGCAGCGGCAGGTTCGGCCGCACTGGCTTGGTTGGGCGTCCACCGAGCGCCGACCGTGTTCGCTGCCGAAGCAGACAAACCGGCCCTGCTCGGAGGTACCCCCGTACACCGGGGTGGCTGGCCCAAATGGCCCGAGTGGCGAGAATCCTGGGAACCGGAGATTCTCAAGGTCTTACGCAGTGGACAATGGTCTCGATCGGGCGGAGGCCGGCAGGTGCCGGACTTTGAGGCGGCCTACGCACAACTGCTCGGCGCCAAACGCTGCCTGGCCACGGCCAGCGGGACCACCGCGTTGATTACGGCCCTGCACGTCATGGGCGTGGATGCGGGCGACGAGGTCATCGTCTCGCCCTATACGTTCATCGCCACCTACAATACGATCCTGATTCACAAGGCCCTGCCCGTATTCGCCGACACGGATCCGTCCACACTGACGATGGACCCGGCGTCGATCGAAAGCCGGATCACGGAGCGGACCCGCGCCATCGTGCCGGTTCACATCTACGGCCTGCCCTGCGACATGGACCCCATCCAGGCAATCGCCAAGAAGCACAACCTGGCGGTCGTGGAGGATGCCTGCCAGGCGTGGCTGGCCGAATACAAGGGCCGCAAGTGCGGGACGCTCGGCGACCTGGGCTGCTTCAGCTTCCAGAACTCCAAGCACATTCCCTCCGGCGAAGGCGGCGCCATCACCGGCGACCGCGAGGAACTTGTGGACCGCTGCCAGGCCTTCCACAACTGTGGCCGGGCGACCGGCACGTTCAAGGGCAGCGGCTGTTTCACCCGCGGCAGCAACTTCCGCATGCAGCACTTTCAGGCCGCCATGCTGCTGCAGCAGATCGACAAATTGGTGCAGGAGACCGAACGTCGCCGCGGGAACGCCGACTACCTGAATGCCGGCTTGAAAGAGATTCCCGGCATCCAACCGCTGCGATTACCGGATAACAGCCGCCCGGTCTGGCATCTGTTTGCGTTCCGCTACGACGCGGCGCAATTCCATGGTTTGCCCCGCGACAGGTTCTTCCGAGCCATGGGCGCAGAAGGCATCCCTTGCGGCGGAGGCTACCACGAGCAGTACAACGACGGATTGCTGGACGAGGCGATCGCTTCGCGCGGGTTCCAGCGTCTGTTCCCCGCCGAACGGCTGAAAGCCTATCGCGACAGCTTCCAGGAACTGAAAGGCAACCGGCAGGTGGTCGAGACGGTCGTCGGAATGTCCCAGAATCTGCTGCTGGCCGGCCGCAGTGACATGGATCACATCCTCGCGGCCATCCGGAGAATTCAGGCTCACAGCGCCGCGCTGGCAAAAGTGGCGTGACGCTTGAGTCCTGCGTCAGGACGTCGCCAAAACCGATTCCGGCAAGCAGCGGGAGGTGCAAGCGATCGACGGGGTTTCCTTGACGGTCGAAGCCAGGGAAGCGGTGGCCATTCAGGGACCGAGCGGCTGCGCGCGGACGCGGGTCACGTCTTGACCAGCAATTTGGTCGGCCGCGAACCAACTGGAAGGCGCGGATTCGCAAGTTCTGCTGTCAGTTCAGCCAACTGGCCTTTCCAGCTCGGGTCCGCCTCCCGCTGAGCTTCCACGCGCTGTACGGTCTTGGAAATCGCGGGGGTGCTGACGCCCCCGCCATCAAAAAAGCACCCGCCGATCGCACCGACCGCTTCTGCGGTCTACGCCGGCGATTCATCTTCCGCGAGGATCGCCTTGAACCGCCCTTGGAACAGCGAGCATGACCGACGATCTCGGCGGCAGCCGCTGGCCTAGCCGGAGTTCAAATCGCGCCTGCCAGCCGATCGATCCGGCTGGGGCGTCCGCAAGTACAGGTGAAAGTGGTTGCGGTTACCACGACCAGCAAATGCCCGCCAACGATCGGCGAATAACCACTCGGAGCCAGTCCTGTTTCCTGGTTGACGGGAAGCATGGTAGAATCGCTGGCGTTGGGGGTGGGTGGTTTCTTGAGTCAGACGTGGAGTACGACAATGTCAACGACCACGGCAGTGGAAAACATCAAGCTGACGTTACCGGAACTGCTCGACTCGTTGGCGCCGGGTGACGAGGTGACCCTAACCAGGAACCAGCAGCCGGTGGCGAAGTTGGTTAGTGAGCCAGCCAGGAAACGGCAACCCCGTAAGGCGGGGAACTGCCAGGGCCTGATTACCCTACTGGTCGAAGACGACGAGCATCTCGAAGGCTTTGCGGAGTATATGCCGTGAAGCTATTGCTCGATACGCATGCCTTCTTGTGGTTCGTCACTAGTCACTAACGACCCGTCGTTGAGCGTTGAGCGTTACCGCTCGCGCGCTCATCAATGATTCAGCGAACGAGATTGCCGTCAGTCCGGCGAGCTATTGGGAAGTCGCTCGTCAAAGTGAGCCTCGGAAAGTACCCCCCTAGCCATTCCGTTCGAGCAGTTCTTTGCCAAGGGAATCGAGGGCAACGATTTTTCGATTCTGCCTGTGGAAATTCGGCACGCCGCGGTTCTGGCCTCGCTGCCGATGCACCACAGGGACCCGTTCGACAGGATGTTGATCTCGCAGGCGATTGCCGAACAGATTCCCTTAGTGAGTGCCGATGCCGCCCTCGACGCCTATCGTGTCACCAGGCTGTGGTGAGCGACGCGGCCAGTCAGCCATAGCGGGTCACGCCCGGCCCGCCAGCCGGTTTTCACATTGCGCCGCACCGACCCTCGGAATCCACCCGTTACGGAGACCGTCAGCTTCTTTATCAGCGCCGTGGCAATCCGATTGAGCATGATCACGCTCGGCGATCACGTCGGCCTAGCCCTCGCGAGGATGCATTGCGGTGCGTTCGAGCAACCCGGTCATCGCCTTGGACCGCCCTTGAAACAGCGAGCCTGACCGCCGATCTCGGCGCAGCCGCTGCCCTACCCGAAGTTCAGGTCGTGCCTGCCAGCCGATCGATTGTCTGCCCCCAGCGAAGCCGCGAGCCGGACTCGCCCCGGGACGGACCACATGGTAAGATGAAACAGTCCGCGATTGCACGAACGTACGGCTGGAAAGGACAAGGTAAATGGCCGCAGCGCAGGATGTCTGCCACTTGGAAGACATTGGCAGCGAGCACCTCATTGATGCGTCGGTATTTGTGCCTTTTGCAATCGTTCGCCTGCGGGGGCATGTCGATTCGTCGGAGGCGGTGTTACGAGTGGAACTCCGCGACCTGTTCGATTTTGACGATCAAGTCCGCACGGTTCGGATCATCTGGTCGGGTGACAGTGTTCCGATCGATCCGCTCGCGGTGCCAGATCGTGCGATCACCGAATGGGCCGCATGTGGCGTCGCGTGCGTGCTCGTGGCAGCTTATACACAACTTCGCATTCTAAGTGTCGCGGCATACGGAGACCGATTTGATTACTGGCTGAACGATGGCCAGACAGACTACGGTTTGGAGATAAGCGGAACTGTAGCCGGCGAGTTGGAATCGCGTCATCGAGTCAAAGTCAACCAGTTACTCGCGAATCCGTATGCCATTGACGGTTACGTGGCCGTTGTCTCGTTCGGGGCGAGAACGGCGGTCTTTTCTTTCACCCATTCCAGGAACCATCCGCATGAGCCAAGTATCACCACGCGGGATCGGTCGTTCGGGGTTGGACGCCGCGTTCGTGGCCGAAGAGGTGCGGAAGTCGAACTTGATCTTGCGAGCGCGCATGCTACGCGACCAGCAAGACGACGAACAGGCATCGCAACACTTCGCCGAAGCGGCGGAAATCGAGGCCAGCCTCAGCGACCGGTGCGAGGAACGTGGACTTGTGCAGAAATCGCTAATTCACCGGTTCAGTGCGGCCAGTTGCTGGGCTCACGCCGGAAACTTCTACCAAGCGATCACGATCTGCGACGAGTTGCTCGCACGCGAACTGCCGCAACGTTTCCGGCGAGATATCGAGGATTTCGCAAAAACCCTCCGCAGTCGCCGAGCCCGGCTGTACGCCCAACTCACGCTGGTCGGCGCGAACGAGTAACAGCAAAGTCCCGAATCTTCCGTCGCGTCCTTCCGCCCACGGCGCGTGGTTCCACTTGCAGCGTGTGTCCGTTGGCCGGAATCGTTGCGTGTTCGATGACGTGGCCGGGCTGGCGGATATTTTTCTTACCGGTCAGCGGTTCGACGCTGACCAAATCAAGCCGGGACCGTCCAGGCGAATCGATAGGTGATTCAACACGTCTCGTGTGGGCAACGCAGAATACCTGCCGATCGCGCCGACCGCTTCATCGGGCAACGCCTGCGATTCAAGTGCCGTTGCCGGATTGGCCATTGCGTTGCCGATTCTCCATCATCTGCCCGGCCCCCGTTGTTCGTCCGGAACTGCCCTGTCCACCACAGGAACCATCCCGAAGGCGTTCCTGCTGCATGTTGCCGTTCCCGAGGCCAGACTGGGCTTGCATCGCGCGATAACGGTTCTGGATCATCATCTGCTGCTGCATCGCTCCCATTTGACCGCCGTACCCGTACTGGCTGGCCCCGGAGGCGTTCCCCATCCGTTGTTGGCCGCCACCTCCGGAACCAGCCCCTCGACCACCACGAGCGAAGCCTTCCGTGCCGGTAACCGCCATTGCCAGCACCACGACAGCGATTCCAATCAGTCGATTCATCAAACCACCCCTCTTACTCTGTTACGGAAATTGAACCAGCTTCCTTGCCGCAAGGACGATGGCACGTCAATGTGTCACGTTAAATTTCAGTTGCCAAAAGAACGCCCACGAGCCAGATGGTTGCCGTCGCGGACCGTCGCGACGTTTAGAGCCATGCAAGAGCTGCACACCCGCTGCCTGTGCGGTCGAGACATTCTTGCTCACTTCGATTCGCCCCAGGGCGAATTTGCACATCGGAATGAGGAGAGATGCACGACGCGTGCCAGTCGATCGTCTGATGATCGCAAATGCCGTCCAGCGGTGGGTTATGCCGCAGGCGATTGACTTTGGTTCGTTTAACCGCGACCCAACGGGGAGCGCGCGGCCGACGTGCTCCCCGCTGGGTCGCGGTTAAACGAAGATTCGCCAATGTGCCATCCTCAACCGCGTGCGGTATACATGAAAAGCGGCAAGGCTGGAGGAGAAGTGCGTGAACCAGCCCGAGCGTTGCTTACCGGATGTTGCGCGCGAGCCTTGGTCGGACTGGTGCGCAGACGCGTGGTCCGCTGCTGGCGTTTCGCGCACCGTCCAATCAAGGCCGCCTGTGCGTCATCGAAGTCTGCCGCGCCCCACCGCGCCAGTTCACTTTTTTGCTTGGACGCTGATCACCTTGACCATGTCCGTTCCTGAAAACGTGCCGCCGTCGCGGGTCGTGCCAGAAAGCGTCAGTTCCGCCGGGCCGGGTTGTACAATACCTCGCACATCCTCAACGGCGAATTTCGCGACGAGATCTCCCTGGTTGTCGGCGAACGTCGCTTTGACAGGGATACCATCCAGGGTGACAGTGGCCCCGACCACGTCGGAATAATCGATTTCCGCATGGACGGTCACCCACGTGCCCTGCGACTGGAGGTTGATCGTGCTGGGCGGAATGACGATGGGGACAGTCACTTCCTCTCCCCGCACGGCGGCGGCCAGGACCACAGTGGCGAGGACGCTGGCGATGGATGCAACGATGGTTCTCATGACAGATTCCTCCAAAAACATTCCTTAGGGCACTTCAGACGAACCGATTCGCCTGTTATTTCCAATCTCTGCGAGAGCACGGCCGGCAGATACCGAGACAACCAATTCTTCTGGGACGGTTCGGCAACCGTCCTACGAGAGAACTAATGACGGTCTGTAGGAAGCAAATCGTGCGCCGTGCCGGCCGGGAACGGAAACGGCCACGAAAGACAGGGACTGAATCCGTGTTCTTGCCCAGGTTTCGGCGCGGTAGAACCGTAGGCTGGCGGCGAAGCCGCAAGGTGCGAGACGGCAGCGAAGCAGGGAAAGTTGCGACTCGCCCAGCCGCAGCACGGCGTGCTCCTCCAGCACGCGGAGCAGCGTGGTTTGGACGCGCATCGGCAAGTCGCCGATTTCATCCAGGAACAGGGTCCCGCCATGCGCGGCTTCGAACGGCCCCTGTTGGTCGTTGACGGCGCCCGTAAAAGAACCGCGGCGATGACCGAACAAGAGGCTGGCCGCCAGCTCCTCGCTGAGACCGGCGCAGTTGATCGCCACGAACGGCTTGTCGCGGCGGTGGTTCAGGCGGTGGATCGCCCGCGCCGCCAACTCCTTGCCCGTGCCCGTCTCGCCTTCGATCAGCACCGTGGAATCGACGCGCGCCACGTCCTGGATCATCTGGCGCGGGCAAGCTTCTCTTCTTTCCGGAGTTGCAGGATCCACTCACGTTCCGTCGGCGTCAGCGAGGCCGGTTGGGCGGTCTGCCCGCCACGTCGCTGGGCGTTTGCCTCCCAAGTCCCAAGGGCCACCAGCAGGGTACCCAATACACCGATTCCAATCCGCTTCTTTATCCAACTCTCCTCAAAAAAATGGTCTCCTCGTTCCCGGGCTCTGCCTGGGAACGAACTGTCTTGCCGGCTCCGCCGGCCTGTGCGGAGGCGGAGCCTCCGGTCAGCGGGTTACGAGGCAGAGCCTCGTAACCAGGGTGTTTGGGCTCCCGCTACTTCTCCACCGGAAGTTCCTGCCGGGCCGACCATTCTGTCCAACTGCCGTCGTACCACTTGACGTCCTTGTACCCGAGCAGCCGGGTCAGGATGAAGAACGTCTGGCTGGCCTGATGGCCCGTGCGGCAATGCACCACGACCGGGGTTTCCTTGGCGGGAATCAGGGCCGCGTAGGCTGCGGCCAAGTCTGCCGCCGGTTTGATCTGCCCACTCTCATCGAGATCTTCCTTGAACGGCCGGTTCACCGCTCCCGGTATGTGTCCCGCGCGGACTTCGTCCGACTCTTCGCCGCGAAAATTGACGGCGGGGCGTGTATCCACGATCACGGTGCGTTGATCGCCGACGCGGCCCAGCACCGCTTGGTAGTCCAGCGTGAAGGCGTCCGCGGCCGGCACAGGGTATTCGGAGGGCTCGATGGCAGGCAGGGCCGCGTCCAGGGGTCGCGTCTCGGCCGACCACTTGGCGAACCCGCCTTGGAGGATCGCCCAACTCGCATGCCCCAGCCGCTCGAGCCCCAGGCCCACCAGGGTCGCATCCCGTACCGCGCTGCCGGGAATCACCACGATCGTATCGGTTGGCTTGATCCCCATCAAAGACAGGTGGCGAGCCAGCACATCGGACGGCAAGAGCATCGAAGACACGCCGCCCACGACGCCGCGGAAACTCTCCGCGTTCAAGCACACCGAGCCCGGAAGGTGGCTCGTGTTGTACTCCGGTTGCGGCCGGACATCGATGATCCGCACGTCGGGCCTGCCGAGCCGCTCGGCGAGCCAAGCGGTCTCGACCAGCCCCGGAATCCGATCGGTCGCCGAAATCGCGGGCCGAGCCGCAGGCGGGTTTGCAGCCACCGCCGCAGGCTGAGGTTTCGCCCCAGCGAGGAAAAACGTTCGCCACGCGTTCACCCGTGTGGTGTCCTCCGCCGACAACGGCGCGTCACGCAACGAGACCGGCTTCAAGCAACGGTCGACGAAGCCCTGCAAACCGTCCGTCAGAAGATAGACGTTCTGAAATCCCAGCCGGGCCAGCGCGTCGCGGGCCTGGGCCGGATGCGTCATGCCGTTCGAGTACAGGACGATCGAACCGGCGTTCTTGTGCGGCTCAAGCGCGGCCGGCAGATCGGCCAAGGGAACGTGCGTTGCTCCGGGGATGTGAAACGCGGCATATTCGGCCGGCGACCGCACGTCGACCACGATCAAGTCCGGCTCGCCCCGCAGCAGCCGGTCTGCCAGATCCTCCGGCTCGACGTGATCCGCCGCGGCGTCAATGTCGGCCAAGAGAGTCTGCTCGGCCCCGGCAGGATCCGCCTGCTGGTCGGCCACCGTCGGTCGCTGGCTGGGCGGCGTCTGACCGGGCAGGATGAACAGCGCGACGGCAAACACCACCAGCGCGAGGCTGAAAGCCTTGAGAAACGGCGTGCCCAAGTACTTGCCTCCGCCCGCAGGCCGTTCCACCCACTCGGCGAAATGGAACGCGCCGACGGCGACAAGCGTGAACAGTAGTCCGAACGTCGTTTTGGAAAGCCCAAAGGCGAATTGCGGCTCGTCGTAGGCACCCCACGCGATCACGGTCTGCCACAGCCCATACGTCTCGTTGAAGCCGATGGAACCCAGCACTGCCCCGCCCAGGAACACCAGGGCATCCAGTTTGCCGCTGGCAATGCCCACGGCGGCCGTGCCGGGGCACCACCCGCCCAGCACGAATCCGACCCCGAAGATCAGTCCGCCCAGGATCTGGGCGGCATATTGGGTTTCCAGCAAGTTGATCTGCGACGGTAGATCGATCCAACCCAACCCGGCCAAGAATCCCAGCCCGAGCATGGCCGTGATCACGGCGGTAAACATCACCTTCAGCACGGTCATGTCGCGCAGGTAGAAGATCCCCGCCAGTTTCCTCGCGCTGCCAAAGCCGGCCCGCTCCAGCGCGAATCCAAACGCCAGACCGATCACCAGCGAAGCCACAAACGCGGCCGGAGTTCCCAACGCATCGCGACCAAAGAATGTCTCAATCATGCCATTGCCTCCGTACGAACCAGGCTGCCGCATAACCGCCGACGAATACACAAACCATGAACGCAAGACTCCCATTGAGCAGCAGCGCGCCGCCGGTCAACGCTTGCCCGGAGGTGCAGCCGCTGGCGAGCCGGCTGGCGAAGCCCACCAGGCATCCGCCGGCTAACGCCAGCAGCAGCCGAGGGACGGTGCCGAACGCGCGTCCGCGTTCGGTGTCAAACTGAACGCGGCGGGCCAAAATCGCGGAGAACAGCCCGCCCAAAAACGTGCCCGCAAACATGAACACCAGATAGTAGCTCAGCGGGTTCTGCCCGTCCGCACACCAGGGACCAAAGTAGGCGCTCCGCAGCGTGTGGTCCGGCGCAACGGCCCGTTCGAGCACCGCCCCGAATCGCGCCGGTGCGGCCGACGCGCCCAACCCGGCGCCCAGGATCAACAGCGACGCCAACAAGGTTGCGCCGAGCAATAGCCCGGCGAGGTACGGATTCCAATAGCCGTTGGCTGGAACCCCCGTTTCTATCGCATCCAGTTTTCGTTCGTGATTCATAGAGCAAAACGTCTCCTCTCGACGTTAGTGTCCGCGCAGAAATAACCTGCACGATTTCGGAATGTAGGACGGATTGCCAATCCGTCTATCTGTGGACGGATTGGCAATCCGTCCTACGAAAATTGAACAAGCACTCGGCGCGAGTCTCCGCCCCCGCCGAAACCGCCGACCGCAGGTCTCCCTCTTGCCTTCTAAACAGCCTCTCAGCATCCCGCGCTCTTCTTTTTCGGCTTAGGGGGCGTCGCCCCCGGAACGGCGCCTGCTTTCGGCCCAGCCGGAGCCGCCGCGGGCGCCCGAGGAGCGGTGACCTGCGGCGCGACTTTCGGAGCCGCCACCGACATCCGGCCACCGAACGCCGTTTCCGACCAGTAGGCCGACAATCCGCCGTGCAGGGCCTTGATGGGCCGCTCGGTCTTTTGCGAAAGGATGCCGGCGACCATCATCGCCAGCGAGCCGTCCCGGTCGACAACGATCAGCGGGCCGGCCCCGGTCAGGTACGCCGGGTTGTTCAGCAATTCCGCGAGATCGACGTTCTCCGCCCCCGGCAAGCTGTAGTCCGCAAACTGCTCCTTGGTCCGGACGTCGACCAATTGAAAAGTGCCCGGCAGATCCTGTTGCAGCCTTTTCAATTCCGCCGCAGACATGCGGTCGGCCAGCTTGATCTGCCGCTGGGGCGTGCTGCTGGCACTGCCCTGCGTCTGGGCCTGGAACACGGGCAATTCCGCTTCGATCCAGGCCTCGCTGCCGCCGGCCAAGCTGGCGATCTTCGTCATCCCCGCGCGTTCCAAAATGCCGACCGCCATGGTCGAGCGGAACGCGCTGTTGCACACGGCCACCACCGGCAGCGCCCGGTCCAGTTTGCCGGCCCGCTGGGACAATTCGCTCAGCGGGATGTTGATCACGGTGCCGATCCGCAGCCCCATCCATTCCGACGGCAGACGGACGTCGAGCACTTGCGGCGACTCGGCGGTCTGCATTTGGGCATACAGCTTCTGAGGCGGAATCAACTCGGAGGCGACCAACGGCAGATTCGCCGCCTTCCACTTGGTGATGTCCAGCAGTTGCGGACGGTAGCCGACACGGTGCAGCCGGAACAGGGCCTCGCGGAGTTCCTTTTCTTCGCCCGCAAGGACCAACTTGGCCTCCCACGGCACCATGATGCCCACCCACGTTTCCAGCCGGCCGCGGAGACCGATGGCAACCGAGTTGGGAATATGCCCGGCGGAATAGGCCAAGGCATCGCGGATGTCAACCACGTAGTGTTTCGCCGGATCCGTCAAGTCCTGGCTGGGCTCGACCCAGGGAAGTTGTTTCGGTTCCCAGTCGACGACTTCCGGGCCGTCGTGATTCAGCTTCGCGTTGTGTTTGAAGTATTGCGGCGCCTCAGGCAGTCCATCCAGCACGGCCGCAATGAACTCGCCGCGGTTCTTGTGCGCCAAATAGGGATTGGACACGCGCTGTTCGCCCAGCGTCGACGTCGGCTCGTCGCTCAGATGGGCCCCGCACAACGAGCCCGCACCGTGGGCCGGAAAGACCATCACGCTGTCGGGCAGTTTGGAGAGCTTCTGAGTCCAGGTGTCGAACATCATCGAGGCCAGCGTGGCCGCGGACATGCCTTCGCCCAAGAGATCGGGCCGGCCCACGCTGCCAATGAACAGGGTGTCGCCGCTGAGGACCGCCAGCGGTTGCTGGGGATTCTGCCGGCTGTAGAGCAAGGCACACATGCTGTCCGGCGTGTGTCCCGGTGTTTCCAGGAATTCCAGGACCGCATCGCCCACCGGCTGCCGGTCACCCTCTTTGAGCAGTTTCGCCGGATAGAGGGGGGCCGTCTTCTCGCTCGCGTAAATGGGAATCTTCAGCCGAGACGCCAGCTCCACGTGCCCGGCCACGAAATCCGCGTGCGAATGTGACAGCCATACGCCCGTAATCGCGACGCCTTCCTTCTGGGCCGCTTCCAGGTACGCGTTCGTGTCCCGCCCCGGATCGACGACCCATGCTTCTTTGCCACTGACAAGCAGGTAGGAGTAGTGCGAGAGGACTCCCAGTTCGAACTGGACCACTTTGACATCAGGGAACTGGTACGTGTCGACGACCTGATACGCCGCCGCTTCGAAACCGTGCGTGGCCGATTCGGCGTCTTTGACCTTGTCGGCTCCGCGAGTTGGCACGTTGGACAGCGTCCCTAGCACGACAAACATCGACAACCACAAAAAACGCAGGCGTTTCATCGCTTCACCTCCCGGCGGCCCCAGCGGTGGGCCGGACAAACACGTTCCCGACTACCAAGTCTTGATCTTTGATTCTACCAAATGTGCCCGCGAGAAACAGTCGACCACGGCAGGCATCGGGCATGGCAGAATAGATGCCAATGTGAGCCGATCGGTTACAAGAATCGAAATCCACGGACGTTTGCACGGGGACGTAGCGGCCGTCGTCCAGTTGGCGGGCTTTGCCCTGGGAAGACGGATCATGCTTGCAATCGTGGGCTCGCTCGTGCTAGGCGCGGTGGTGGATCGCCCATTCTGTCAGTTCATCTGCCCCTTTGGCTTCGTCTCGTGGCTTGCCGAGCGGATCAGCCTGTATCGGATCCGCGTGTCGCCGACACGCTGCAACGGGTGCGGCGCGTGCGGGGCCGCCTGTCCCACGGATGCGGCCAAGGACATCGTGGCCGGCCGCTGGTTTGCCGACGACTGCTACAGCTGTGCCCGGTGGCCCTGCATGCGTCAACGGGTTTATTATTCGCTCCCGATCCCGAAGAAACACGCGACTTACCAAGGACAAGGCAGCTTGCCGACGAGCACTTCCTCGAGCACCCGATATGCGACCAGCAAGACGACGAACAGGCAGCGCAACACTTCGCGGAAGCGGGGGAAATCGAGGCCAGCCTCAGCGATCAATGCGAGGAACATGGACTTGTGCAGAAGTCGTTAATTCACCGGTTCAGTGCGGCCAGTTGCTGGGCTCACGCCGGAAACTTCTACCAAGCGATCACGATCTGCGACGAGTTGCTCGCACGCGAACTGCCGCAACGTTTCCGGCGAGATATCGAGGATTTCGCAAAAACCCTCCGCAGTCGCCGAGCCCGGCTGTACGCCCAACTCACGCTGGTCGGCGCGAATGAGTAACAGCAAAAATCCCGAATCTTCCGTCGCGCCCTTCCGCCCACGGCGCGTGGTTCCACTTGCCGCGTGTGTCCGTTGGCCGGAATCGTTGCGTGTTCGATGACGTTGGCGGGCTGGCGGATATTTTCCCTGCCGGTCAGCGGTTCGACGCTGACCAAACCAAGCCGGGACCGTCCAGGCGAATCGACAGGTGATTCAACACGTCTCGTGTGGGCAACGCAGAACACCTGCCTATCGCGCCGACCACTTCATCGGGCAACGCCTGCGACTCACCCTCCACCAGGATCGCCTTGAACCGCCCTTGGAACAGCGACCCTGACAGACGATCTCGGCGGTTGAATCCGCTGGCCTAGCCGGAGTTCAAATCGCGCCTGCCAGCCGATCGATTCGGCTGGGGCTTCCGCAAGTACAGGTGGAAGTGGTTGCGGTTACCGCGACCAGCGAATGCCCGCCAGCGATCAGCGAATAACCACCCGGAGCCAGTCCTGTTTCCTGCTTGACGCGAAGCATGGTAGAATCGCTGGCGTTCGGGGTGGCTATTTGAGTCAGACGAGGAGCACGACAAATTTCAACGACCATGGCGGTGGAAGACATCAAGCTGACGTTACCGGAACTGCTCGACTCGTTGGCGCCGGGTGACGAGGTGACAAGAACAACGGTTCCTGGGACCTTGTCCGGTCGAGTTCCGCCCGAAGGCTGGCGAGTTCAGCTACGACCGCGCGCCTGGCTTCTCCCAGTCTCGTGGATGTTCTTGGTTCATGCCTTGCAGAATCGCGCGGTTATGCGGCACCGCTTGTCGTTTGCAGCCAAGCATGAATCTGTTATTCCGAAGGAACCGCGGGACTAGGAAGAAACTCGCTTCAGTCCTATAATCAAACGAAGTCGAAGGCTTCGCCGTCCCGGTCTGGACATAGGAAGCTGGCGTCGTCTGCCCGCGAATGATGGTGTGCCATGCCTCAGAACCTGTTGAGCAAAGCGGAAGAAGCGGAGATCTTGGAATTGCAGAGGGATGCAGCCGAAACCTGGAACTCCTTCGTCGATTGCCTGCGGTCCCTTGATCGCGAAGATCGCGTCCTGCTCGTAACGATCCTTTCTGAGCGGCAGCGCAGTCAGATTGGTTTTCCCGTCGAAACACGTTTGCATCCTTCCAGAATCGCGCCTTCGATCC
Organism: uncultured Pirellulaceae bacterium; assembly: GCA_964645045.1. Taxonomy (GTDB): domain Bacteria; phylum Planctomycetota; class Planctomycetia; order Pirellulales; family Pirellulaceae; genus Anammoximicrobium. The sequence continues at coordinate 45,510 of CAZXYZ010000080.1, forward strand.
GAGAAAGAATCGTTGCGATGGTGCGTAATGCTTTGATACCAAAGACATTGGCGTCCCGTCGGCTGCGAGAGGCCGACATGTCGCAGGTGCTCGCATTCTCCAAGCTGCCCATTTCCGTACGCGTGCTGCTGGACGAGGCCGACGCATCCCAGGCGCTCGCATCGCGGACCAGATCGCAACTGACCCTCGCCCCGCTGGACGAGGCGCACGTACCGCGGGTGCTCCTATTTGTGGACGGTGAACGAGTAGAGCTGCGCGACGCCGACATGTCGAAGGTGCGCGAAATCGTTGAGGCCATCGCTGCCGAACTGAAGGCGGACGCCGATTCACCGCTGCTCGTCGAACGCCGGGACGCTGACGGCTCACCTAGGACATCGCCGGAGGCGACCAAGACCCCGACCGCTGATGTAGATCAGACTGCGCAGACTTCCCCAATCGAGTTCACGACACGCGCGGATGCCCTGGCCCGATTGGTGGCCGAGGCCCCAAGTGCCGCTGAGGCCCTGGTCGTCGAGCAGATCGCCAGCCTCAACCTGGATTCCGAGTGGCGCGATCAATTGCTGTTCGCAGTCGAGGAGCTGGATTTTCGCGACGACACACAGCGGGCGACGCTGAAGGAACGCTTGTTCAAGTTGGCGTGCCAACTGCGTGACTCGGAGGAGGCTCGGTCCCGTCAGGCGCTCTGGTCGGCGATTCGCTCGTTCGCGACGTTTGCCCCTGAAAAGGAATCCGTCCGCCTGTTGGAATTCCTGCGCGACGAAGACGAGCCGGACACGCAACGGGTCGCGATGCTCGGCGTACGGCGTCTATTCTCCGCTCAGCCGCCCAGCCAGCCCCAGATCCACATCGGGCTGGCAGATCGCGTCTTCGAGTCGGCGGACTTTTTCATCCGGCTGCGGCTCCTGCGATTGGACGACGCGGCGGCGATGGCCTTGGAAGCGTTTCACGCGCTCGCCTCGCTGGCCGACCCGCGAGTCGTCACTCTGGCGGAACGCATCGCCGATACCGATTGCGACTGGTTCCGTGATCTCTGCCAGCAGCGTCTGCAAGAGACAATTGAAAAGTGGCAGTGCCGCCGGGATGGCGAGTTGACTGGTGCTGTCGAGACGCTGCAACAGGCCTTGGCGGCTTTGGATTCGCAGGACTCCGCAATTATCGCGTCCGTCGGGGGCTGACGAGGTGTCGCAATGTCCGCCCGCAGATTGACCGCTGTTCCAGAACGGTGCCCGGTATTCTCGGTGGTCGGTGTCTACTCGCCGGAACTCCGCAATTTTGTGAATCACGCCGCCGTCTTGGGGGAGGAAAGGCCGCTACGTTTCGGCGACGCGGCCACAGTACATCACATGGCGCCGCCCTTGGGACAAGGATTCTGCGAAGCGCATGTCGTCGGAATGCTGAACGATTTGACGGTCGGCGAAGTGCGAAAACTGGAACAGTGGCGGCGGCGTCTGGAGATTGAAGCGACGCCCGGGGCCGGTCTGCGCGACCGGTTTCGCGAGTATGTGATCAAGCCGCCCATCGACCCACCGCCCGACGCCGTCACGGGCCGTGAGCGCAGCCGCCGCTTCAGTTGTGTCGGCTTCGTGCTATTCTGTTATCACCAAATCGGGATCACGCTGGTGGATTGGGAAGGCGAACGACTGCCGTTGGTGGATCGGACATTGCTGGAGCAGAGCTATGGCCGCCAATTGCCGAATTGGCAACTCAAGCGCTGTGGCTTGGAAGGCGATGGCCCCTGGCCGGTGGTCTTGGCCGGTTATCTGTTTCACTCGCTGGCCCGTGGCGACGCGGATGTCCGCCGGTTGCCGCACCTCCCCGCATCGGTGGAGGAAGGTTGGTTCTCTCCGCGGCCACCCGCGTAGACGGGCCGACGCGGGAGGAGCATTCTCGTCACGCATCTGGGACACCGATCACCCTCGAATTCGGCCCGCCTCGTGAAAGGTGTCGTAGCCGCGGCAGCTGACGATCACGTGGTCCAGCACGCGCAGGCCGAGGATCTTGCCGGCTTCGGTCAACTGGTCGTGGATCCTCAGGTCGGCTTCACTCGGTTCGAGTTCACCGGAGGGGTGGTTGTGGGCAAAAGCAAAGATGACGGCGACGGCACGGTCGGCGATCACGTCGGCCTAGCCCTCGCGAGGATGAATTGCGGTGCCGTCGAGCGGCCCGGTCATCGCCTTGAACCGCCCTTGGAACAGCGCGCCTGACCGACGATCTCGGCGGTTGAATCCGCTGGCCCCTTGGCCTAACCGGAGTTCAAATCGTGCCTGCCAGCCGATCGATTCGGCTGGGGCGTCCGCAAGTCCAGGTGGAAGTGGTTGCGGTTACCGCGACCAGCGAATGCCCGCCAGCGATCGGCGAATAACCACCCGGAGCCAGTCCTGTCTCCTGCTTGACGGGAAGCATGGTAGAATGGCGGGCGTTTGGGGTAATTATTCGAGTCCGACGCGGAACACGACAATGTCACCGGCAATGACGGTGGAAGACATCAAGCTGACGTTACCGGAACTGCTCCACTCGTTGACGCCGGGTGACAAGGTGACACAAACTACGGTTCCTGGAACCTTTTCCGAGTTGGAACCTTTTCCGAGTTCTGGAACCTTTTCCGAGTCTGGAACCTTTTCCGAGTCCAATTACGCGACCTTGCCGACCGCCTGGCACGGGACCTGATCGCATCGCCCCGAAGCCGGGCCGACATTTCCGAGTCCGTTTCGCGACGACGACCAGACCCAACGAACCGTCGAAATTTGGGGATTGAAGCCCTCACTCCGTCATTGACGAATTGACGAAAGCATCGAGACAACAACAACGGTTCCTGGGACCTTTTCCGGGTCTGGAACCTTTTCCGGGTCGGAACCTTTTCCGGGTCGGACAGCGACTCGGACAGTGACTCGACCTCCCACGAGCCCCGAGAACTGACCTTCGTGGACGAAGCCACGTTCTGGTCCACCTGCTGATTTCTTTTTCCCGACGCCGATCGGCCCGTGGACGACGCGCGCGGAGCACGGAATTTACCCCTGATTTGCCGCCGAAACGCCGTCAAGCTGCCCCAACCCGCTCGAAGAAGCTCCTACAAACGGCCGAGGGGGATGGCGGGTTCAGGGCGGCGGCGCCGCCCTGAACCCGCCATCCCCCCTTGACTCACCACATTTCCCTGCTTAGCCTCAGCCCTGTGGCGGAAAAGCAATTTCCCATCCTTCATCCTGCGGAATACTAAATCCACCTTCTCTTGCCCACAAGCGGCTGCAAAGCAGGGCAGGAAAATGCGAAGAAACTGGGGTAAACTGGGGGAAAAAGAGTGCGAAAGGCCGTGTTCTTGGCGATTTAGGATCCTGGCTCCACTCCTTTACCGGTCGTTTGACAGTTCCTGGGGGTAGCTGGTTCGATGCCCAACCCGTTGTTTAACAAAGGCGAGACTGTTGTTCGCCGCGCCACGAACGAATTAGGGCGAGTGGAGGAGGAACCCGAACGCGAAGCGGGTGAGTATTGGTATCGAATACGATTCAACAATCGCACCGAGCAGTTGGTCGAAGAGTCCTTAGACTTTGTTGCCACCGACGAGGAGACAGTTGAATCGCTCGCCCTGGGTGGAAGCTGGGGGGATATGCGGGCCGTCCGCTGCGCGTTGGGAATAGAACGAATTCTCAACAAGAACCGCTCGACGGTTTATGCGTTTCAATCGCAACGAATCCTTTTCCATCCATATCAATATAAGCCACTTCTAAAGATTCTCGACTCGCCGGATCGCCGCCTACTGGTTGCAGATGAAGTTGGCTTGGGGAAGACAATTGAAGCCGCTTTGGTCAAGACGGAGCTAGAAGCAAGGCGGCCTCTAGCCAGCATCTTGATCGTATGCCCATCGCGTTTGAGGGAGAAATGGCGCAACGAACTTAATCGCAAGTTTGACGCCGACTTCGAGATTTACGACAAAGAGTCATTGCTTCAGGTATTTAGGTTGGCTGTGGATAAACCCGGACGCGTTCGCATTCGAGCCATCGTATCAAGTCAAACTATGAGAGGGAAGGAGCTTCGCTCAGTCTTACTTGATGAGCTAGGCAACGTAGACTTGGTGATCATTGATGAGGCACACCATGCACGCAACAGAGCCACCGCGACATCTGAGTTACTACGAGAGCTTTGTCGAGTTTCCCAATGTGTATTGCTTCTGACTGCGACACCAGTGCAACTCAGCAACGAAGATCTGTTCACGCTTTTGAACGCCCTTCGTCCCACAGAATTTCGTGACTTCCATAGCTTTGACAACTTGTTGAATCGGCACGCTCCGATACATCGCGCTGGCGCATTGGCGCGACGACAATCCGCCGAGTTCCTCCCTGAGATTGCGAACGTCTTGAAAGCCGTCTTCATTAATGGTCGCGTCGCGGACAATCAGGATCCCAAAGCTCTTCAGGTAATCAACGAAATCGAGGTGAACCCCCCGCACGACCGACGTGGCTGGGTCGATCTTGAACGGCAAATTCAGGATCTTCATCCTCTGGCGACGATTGTCACAAGAACCCGTAAGAAGGACGTTTTGGAAAACGCGCCGGCTCGAGAAGCCCGAACGATTCAGTGCGACGTTACGCCAGAGGAAGAGTACATTTATGAACGTCTGACGTCATCTGCAAATTCGCGCGGTTGGCCGCGGAGCACACTGACGTTTGGACAAGTTCAAAAGGCCCGACAAGCCGCAAGTTGTTTGCCCGCTGCTTTCGAAAGCCAAATCCTTGGCGCGTCAGACGATGGAGCGGTTGAATTGTCCGACATTCTGCCGAGTGAAGTGAATTGCGATGCTAACTCGACCCCTGACACTTTTACCCCAGGCAAATGGACGGGGCCGGATTCGAAATTCACAGCTTTCCAAACGATTCTCAATCACATATGGGAGAATGAACCAGACGCTAAAGTTCTGGTTTTTACCTTCTTCAAGGGCACTGCCCGGTATTTAGAAGACCGATTGACCTCCAGCGGAGTCGAGACGCTCAGGATCGATGGCGATGTGAAGTCCGATCCTCGCCATCCGGAAAATGACGAACGAGGCCAACGCATTTCGAATTTCCGGACCGAACCAAAGTACAAAGTAATGGTCTCCACAGAAGTTGGAAGCGAAGGTCTGGACTTCCAATTCTGCCATCATCTAGTGAATTACGACCTTCCGTGGAATCCAATGGTCGTCGAGCAGCGCATTGGTCGCATTGACCGATTTGGGCAGAGGAGCAATAAGGTTTTTATCCACAATTTGGTCATCAGGGGAACCGTTGAAGACCGGATTCTCGACCGACTCTATCGTCGGATCGGAATCTTCCAGTCTAGCATCGGAGCATTAGATGCGATTCTCGGTGACACGGTCCAAGAACTTCAGCGCGAGTTCGTTAGTGGGGAACTCACACCGGAGCAGGCGGACGCGCGAGTTGAGCAAGCGGCTAATGTCATTGAGAATCGGAAGAATGAACTGGCAGTTCTCGACAGGCAAGCCGCCGATTTTTTTGGTCTTGAAGAGTACGTGCGAGAAGAAATGAATCGCGTGCGACGCTTGGGCAGGTACGTCAGTGAACAATCTATTCTGGCGATTCTGGAAACGTACCTTGCGACGTTCCACACAAACATTAAGTTGAAACCGGATTCTGAGGGCGTCTTTGGGCTACGACTCAACGAAGACCTTAGAATGGATATACAGCAGACCACCCGAGGAGGCTCTCCTTGGGTCGCCCGCACCGACGATGGAGTTTTTAGATTCACAACAAAGGGCGAACTCGCGTTCGAGTCACCAGAACTGGAATTGGTCAATACCCACCATCCGTTACTGCAAGCGGCGGTAAACAAGCTCCGGCCTCAAATGGAAGCCGCACGAGCTAGAGCCGGAGCGGCTGTGTTAAGGCATAGCGATTGTGGAGACCAGCGAATTGCCCAAGGCATGTATTTTGTCGTTGTGTTTGCCCAGGATATCAAGAGCATTCGACAACGTCGTGTCCTGGAAATGGTCGTTTGGGATCAGGAGGAAGGAAACTTGTTGGAGCCGGAGGCTGGTGAACGTTTACTTTTTCTTACTGTCCAGCATGGTGTTAGCTGGTATGGCGATCCACCGCCCAAGATGCCTGGAGATATTTGGCGACTAATAACCACCGAGGCGAGACACCGCAATCGTCGCCTTCGCGAAGAGGAGAATCGGGAAAATCAAGCACTCTATTTGCGCCGACTCAATGCCCTGCGGGCGGAGCATGATTACAATCTGCGTACCATGCACCAAAGGTTGGAGACCAACCGCCAGCGTGGTGCCTTCAGAATATTGCCGGCAATTCAGGGGCAGATCGACAAGGAGATTGCCCGCTTTCGTCACGCAACTCAGGAGCTTGATTCCCTGCAGGATGTAAGCGCTCCTTTGTCTAGTCCAATTGCTGTTTGTGTCATCAAGGTCGTTAAGTGATTAGGTCGCTTTTGCAAGGGGGATTCTCGAATGCGCGTATCACCAGCCCGCCGCCGTACATTTATTGTCGGATTTGATTTTGGAACCCATTCAACCAAGACGATTATTCGAGAGCGTGACCAGCCCAGTGGCAGAATCGTCGGAATCGATACGCCAGCGGAGGGCTACGTCCCGTTCGTCACGCCATCGTTGGTCCGCATTGTAGATGATCGCCTACACTTTGGGTCTGGCGCGTTAGTTGCTGACGGGGGTACTGTGCTCCGATCATTGAAGGTTCGATTAATTGGTGCCTCCCTCGGGCCCCAGGACCGTGATGTCGAATCTGAACTCTTGATTGCCTCCTTCATGGCATGGTGTTTTCAAAGGCTGTTCGACATCGTCGAGGAATTGCGAGACGCGAATGTAATTCTTAACATCTCCGCGCCCACCACGGATCTCGGTGAGTTGCGACTGGTCGAGCGGTACTTGAGGGTATGCAATGCGGCGTGGTCGGTTTGCTTCGGGCCGGCCAAAATGCGAGTAAACAATGGAGTTTGTATGTCTGAACTGCATCGAGTCATCCGCGATTTGCTGAATGCTCCGGTACCTGGCCGGGAAGATCGGAGCTTTTTTGTGCTTGCCGAGACGATTGCCCCAATCGTTTCGTTGCGCGCAGATCCCTATATGGCGGGTGGGATGTACATGATCGCTGACATCGGCGCAAGCACGACGGAGACTTCGGTTTTCTACGTCGATGAAGAAAACCCGACGGCAGAAGTGTTGTGTTATCGTGACGAGACGCAGATGATCGGTGGAAATGACCTCGATCAAAGCCGTCTGATGCGGGGGAAAGCAGCCACGGACGCAATAGACGATCTTCAGTTCCGGTTGCGAAAGCAGATAAACCAAGTCTGGGCCGTCGGATACCAAAAAGATGGTCTGAATAGAAGGGCGCGTCAACGATGGTTGAACTCAGGGCAACCGCATCTTAAGTCCTTCCTTTCAGGATGTTTAAGAGACGCGAATC
>CAZXYZ010000081.1:0-52433 GCA_964645045.1 uncultured Pirellulaceae bacterium
GAAGCAAATAATGTACCCAGCGGACTTTGGAGAGCGTCGGATAGCACGGATGGCAGCGCCGGGGCACGAATGAAAGGCTGGCTTCTTTCGTTATCCGTGCCCCGGCTTTGCCATCCGTGCTACGTTCGCGTGGGTAGTTGTTCAGAATATCGGTAAGAAAAGGGGCGTTTTTTGCCGGGTGTGTATCGTGTTACATTCGCTGCCTCCTTCAATTTGCTGTCGCCCCAGCTTTCGGCGGCGAATGAAAAGAGACTACGCGGAAGCCTTTGCCAGCCCCAGCGGGTTGACACCAGCGGGTCAAACGATGATAGTCCAAGTTGTTTTTGATGCGGCGGACTGGCACCGCCAGGCCGGACACCACAAGGAGCACTGCAATGCGTCTTTTGAGAGTAGCGATGGGATTGATCCTGGCGTTGACCGCCTTTCTGGCGGGATTTCCCGCATGCCTGGCAGCCGAAGCGGCGCCCGCCCAGGAGACCCAGGCCGAGCGCGAAGCCCGCCTGAAGTGGTTCCGCGACGCGCGGTTCGGCATGTTCATCCATTGGGGTGTTTATTCCGTGCCTGCCGGCGAGTGGAAGGGCAACAGGGGCTACGGCGAGTGGTTCCTTGAAGAGACCAAAATGCCCGTCTCCGAGTACGAGAAGTTCGCTCAGCAGTTCAACCCGGCGAAGTTCGACGCCAAGCAATGGGTCCAAATCGCCAAGGACGCGGGCGTGAAGTACATCGTCATCACCAGCAAGCATCACGACGGTTTCGGCATGTACCGCTCCGAGTTGACCGACTGGTGCATCAAGGCGACCCCCTTCCAACGCGACCCACTCAAGGAACTGGCCGCCGCTTGCAAGGAGGCCGGGATCACGTTCTGCCTTTATCACTCGATCATGGACTGGCATCATCCCGACTGGGGTCAACGGCGGAAGTGGAACGATAAGGTTCCGTCCACGCCCCCCAACATGGACCGCTATACCGAGTACATGAAGGGCCAACTCAAGGAACTGATCACCGGCTACGGCCCGCTGGGCATCCTCTGGTTCGACGGCGAGTGGGAAGCCCCCTGGACTCACGCCCGGGGCGTGGACCTCTATCATTACGTGCGCTCGCTGCAGCCGAGCATCATCGTCAACAACCGGGTCGGCAAGGGGCGGGCGGGGATGAACGGCATGGATCAGGGCCGGGACCGCGCCGGCGACTATGGCACGCCCGAGCAGGAAATCCCCGCCACCGGCTTTGGGCCTGGCGTCGACTGGGAATCATGCATGACCATGAACAACCACTGGGGCTACAACAAGGCCGACCAGAACTGGAAGCCGGCGCAAATGTTGATCCGCAACCTGATCGACTGCGCCAGCAAGGGGGGCAACTATCTGTTGAACGTCGGCCCGACGAGCGAAGGGCTGATCCCCGGCCCCAGCGTCGAGAGGTTGGCTGAGATCGGCCGGTGGATGAAGGTCAACGGCGAGTCGATCTACGGCAGCACCGCCAGCCCGTTCAAGAAGTTGGCCTTCGGCAAGTGTACGCAGAAACCAGGCAAGCTCTACCTGCACGTCTTCCAGTGGCCTACCGACGGCAAGCTTCTGGTGCCGGTCGCCAACCAAGTGAAAAAGGCATACCTCCTGGCCCAACCGGCGGTCGAGCTGAAGTCGGAGAAATCGGACGCCGGCCAGACGCTGATCGTGCCCGCCGCCGCACCGGATGCCCATGCCAGTGTGGTCGTCGTGGAGATGGAGGGGGCGGCGGACGTGCTGGCCAGTGCGCCGGCACTGCGCCAGGGGGCCGACTGCTCGCTGACCTTGCCCGCCGAGGAGGCGATCACGCACGGCGGGCAGATCAAGTTCGAGGGCGGATCGAACCGCGATTGTATCGGTTTCTGGCTCAACCCAAGCGACTGGGTCGAGTGGCAATTCGAAGTCACCCAGCCCGGCAAGTTCCAGGCCACGGCGGACATCGCCGCCCAAGGCACCGGCTCATTTACGGTTGCGGTCGGCGACCAGACGCTCAACGCGATGGCTCCCAATACGGGCGACTACGGGAAGTTCCAGAGCGTGGAACTCGGAGTGATCGAGTTGGCCAAGCCCGGCAAGACGACCCTCAGCGTCAAGGCGGTCGTCGCCGGCTGGCAGCCGCTGAACCTGCGGTCGATCAAGCTGATGCCGGTCAAATAGCTCCGTCTCTCTTTTCGTTAATTCTCGACGACAAGGAAATTCACGCCGTCTCGATCGTTAACCCAAAACACTGGCACGCGCTCGCCGCCGTCTGGGCGAGTCGGGCAGGCAAAGACGGAAGGACTATCGCCTGTGCAACTCCGCGAAACGGCGTTCTTTCGCGGAGCGAAAGACGACACTTATTTCCTCGCCAGTCCCAGCCGCCTTGTTTGTTGCGCGCACGGTCTGGTTCACCGCGAATCACTGCGATTGCAGTTCGAATTGCGCGGCCGCGGCATCGGCTTCGATCTGGGCGGGGGTCCGGCGCCGGCGTCGCTTGGCCTGTGCTCGGCTCCACTCTTTCGTCAGCGTCTCGAAGACTTCGGGCGATTCATACCGCGCGACGCCTTTGCCGTCGGGAATCGGACCGATCAGGCCACGGAAGACGGGCTTGCCGCGCAACGCCAGGTCGGTACTGCAATCATCGATGCCAATCTTGACGTGCATCCGGAGCAACGGTTCCTCAGAATCGAAGTCGCGGATGCGCAGCGACCCATCGCTGGCACGCGTCACGACACGATACGTGTGCTTGGCCATCCCCTTCTCCTTGTTGGCCGGATGCGCGCAAGGCAGCCGCCGGAGATTGAGGGGTTTCGCCAGTGGCCGGGAGCCTGGTTCTGCGGGTTCGCCCTCCGACTCACCCCGGGGCGAATGTGCCCGCACCAGACTCCCGACCCCTGCTCCCCCAACCACCACGGTCACCCGGCAGGCGGGGGCTTGGCCCCACGCTCCGCCGTGCCACCCTACTGAATCACGCGCCGGCGCTAAATGACAACTATCGCTGGCAGTCCCGGCCGGCCTCGCAGTCCATTCACCGAAGTCGAATCCGAGCAGGCATCCGCGCGACGACGAGCCGAACTGCCAGCACCCCACAACCCCAAACTCCACTGGCTGCATGTATCGTCATCTGCGCGCTGCGGATCATACGGAAAGTAGCTGCCGCCCTACGCGGCTCGAATCCGCGCAAACCGTCACAACCTGCGTCTGCGTTGGCAATAGAACCAACGGCGCGAAAGTGGCTGTCGGTGACGCCCGGTGGGGCGGTTTGCACCACGTAAACCGGGTCTCCGAATTTAGACTATTGGGAATCCAGCGGGGAAGTCCCGTTACAGCCGCGGCTGGCCGCCGACCAACACCTGGACGGCTCGGCCTTGCAGGGTCCAGCCGCCGAAGGGCGTGTTCGTGCTCTTCGAACGGAATTCCTTCGGATTGACGGTCCAGGTGACGTCCGGATCGATGATGGTCACATCGGCCTCGGCCCCGATGGCCAGCGTTCCTTTGGAGATACCCAGCACACGGGCCGGGTTGACGGTCAGCTTTTCCAAGGCGGTCATCCAGTCCAGATGGCCGGGCTTGATGAGTTTGGTGATGACCAGGCCCAGCAAGGTCTCCAGTCCGACCATGCCGAACGGCGCTTGATCCAATTCCAGCATCTTCTTTTCAGAGGCCCGCGGAGCGTGAGCGCTGGAGATCAAGTCCAGGGTGCCGTCTTTCAGGCCCTGCAGACACGCTTCGACGTGCTCCTGCGACCGCAGCGGGGGATCGACCTTGTAATTGGAATCGAACGTCCGCAGCGAGTCGTCGGTCAGGACCAGATTGTACATGCAGACGCCTGCCGTCACGCCGACGCCCCGCGATTTGACACGGCGGATCAAATCCACACTGCTGTGACTGGAAATGTTCAGCAGGTGCAATCGGCCGTGAGTGGCCTCGGCCAACCGCAGGTCGCGGCTGGTCATCACGTCCTCGGCTTCGACCGAAAGACCTTCCAGGCCCAGCAGCATCGAGATTGTGCCTTCGTGCATGATCCCGTCGTGCGACAGCTCCAAGTCCTCGGGATGACTCAAGATCGGCTTGTCGAACATCAGGCAGTACTCGAACGCCCGCCGCATCAGTTCGGCATTCTGAATACTGCGCGGGGCGTCGGTGAAAGCCACTGCGCCCGCTTCGACCAGCGAGCCGATCTCGGCCAGTTCCTTGCCGGCCCGGTCCTTGCTGACGCAGGCGGCCACCAGCACGTTGCAGTTTCCCGCGCGGGCCGCCTTTTGCCGGATGAACTCGACGCCGGCTTGCGTGTCGATAGGCGGCTCGGTATTCGGCAGGCACACGATCGAGGTGAAACCGCCGGCCACGGCGGCAGCCGTGCCGGTCTCGATCGTTTCATCCTCCTCCCGGCCAGGTTCCCGGAGTTGCACGTGCAGATCGATCAGGCCCGGCGAGACGATCTTGCCACTGGCGGGAATGATCCGCTCGCTGCCGGTACCAACGGCGTCGTAGGCCGCGATGCGGCCGTTTTCAACCAGCACGTTGGTGACACGATCAAGCTTCTGGCTGGGGTCAATCACCCGGCCGTTTTCGATCAGAATGCGTGACATGACGAATACCCCTCGGCGTTTGGTCGCTGGCCGTACAAGGCTCGAAAGGGATCAACTGTAGCGAGCCGGCGCGGCTTCGGCAAGCCTACCCCTGGAAGGGCGACGTTTGCCGGGAAGTGAGGCATGCGTTGGAGTTCACGCTTCAGCGTGCCTCGTCGGACTCCGCCCGAAGAGAACGACACGCTAAAGCGTGAACTCCAGCAAGCCTAGACGGCTTCGGCAAGCCTACCCGCGGTGCCAGCGCATGAACATTTCCACCAGGGTCTGACAGCCTGTCTCGGCCTGCAAGTGCGCGAGAGGGCCCTCCAAACGCAGCTGGCCTTGGTGCAGCAGACCGAACCGGTCGCACAGCCGCTGGGCTTCGTCCAACCGATGCGTGCTGACGATCACCGCCTTGCCATCTTCGCGGAGGTGCCGAATGTAGTCGAAAACGACCTGGGTGCCGATCACGTCCAGGCCGCGCGTCGGTTCGTCCAACAGGATGACGGGTGGATCGTGGATTAAGGCCCGCGCCAGCGTCGCCCGCTGCCGCTGGCCGGTGCTGAGCGTCGCACAGCGGCGATCCAGGAAATCGGTCAGTTGCAGCAAACGACTGAGCCGGGCCAGCGAGGCGTGAGCAGCGGCCAATTCCATGCGGTACAAATCGGCAAAGAACAGCAGCATCTCCCGGACGCTCAACGACGGGTACAGCCCCGCTGAAGCCGACACCAGGCCGATCCGCGATTTGACTTCGTCGGGCATGTCCGAGGTGCGAAAACCACCGACTTCGGCATAGCCATCATCGGGCCGCAGCAAGCCCACGACCATCCGGATCGTGGTCGTCTTGCCGGCACCGTTGGGGCCCAGCAAGCCGTACACCTCGCCGGGCGGGATCGCAAACGAGACCCGGTCCACGGCCAGGATCTCATGCCCACCGCCGGAGAACCGTTTTGTCAAGCTGTGGACGGCAATCATCACAAAACCCGAAATCCGAATTACGAAATCCGAAACAAACTCGAAATTCAAAGGACAGAAATACAGGACTCTCGGTTGCAGGGCGCTTTGGACATTTGGGTTTTCGATTTTGATTTTGTTTCGGATTTCGATTTTCGAGATTAGAATTTGCCTTCCCGGTAGGCTTCAATGACCGCCCGCTCGCCCGCCGCTCCGGGTTTCGAGTTACCGTGCTCCATACCGACGATCCCGGCATAACCCTTGGCAGCCAGGTGGCTGAATACGCTGTGGTAATCGATGCTTCCCGTCCCCGGTTCCTTCCGCCCCGGGTTGTCGGCGCATTGGAAATAGCCGATCTCGGACCAGGCGGCGTCGATCTTCGGGACCAAGCCGCCCGGGGTGCTCTGCTGGCGGCAGAAATCGAACATGATCTTGCACGACGGGCTGCCCACGGCCCGGCAGATTCCTTCCGGCCGCAGGGCCGGCTTGGGTGGGAACGCGACTGAACCGTTGGCTTCCCAGTTCAGTGGCTCCAACACCAGAACCAGCCCGTGCGGTTCCAGGATGCCGCAGCACCGCTTGAGCAGCTCGACGCAATTCGCGGCCGGGCAATCGGGCGCCAAGCCATCGTAGTAGCGGCCGGGCACAACGGTTACCCACTTGGCACTCACCCGTTTGGTGACTTCCACGCTGTGGCGGATTTCCTGCAGCACCTGCTGCCAGGCCGGATCATTGTTCCGGGCAAAACTAACTTCCTGAAATGTCGAGGAGGCTTGGAAGACGCCCGTCTCCATGCCCAACGATGCCAGGGTCCGGCCGATCTTTTCTTGAATCTCAACCGGCCGCGTGGCCAGGGCGTTGTCCTGCCAGGCGGCAAATCCTTGGTCGGCCGCGAACTTCAATTGGTCCAACAAGTCGTCGCCGGCCGAATGCTTGAACATGCCGAAATGCGGGGCGTACTTGAGTTGGAACCGGCCGCGTTCCGCCCGCTTCGCAGTCGCCCCCGGTTGCGATGGCTGGGCGGCCAGATGCCCCGACCAACACGCGCTTGCCAACGTAACGGCCCCGGCCCGCAGAAACTCCCGCCGCTCCATGCGTCTGCCCTTTGATTAGGATGTGCTCGGCTTACGTCACTTAGCACCGTTCCAGAAACAACTGTCCGGTTTCTCCGTGGCGTAAGCTTCCAGCTTGCGTGAGATCATGGCATCGCAAGCTGGCAGCTTACGCCACCATGGCATCGCAAGCTGGCAGCTTACGCCACCATGGCATCGCAAGCTGGAAGCTTACGCCACTTGTTTCTCGAACGGTGCTTAGCTCCCTTGAGGACTGCCCAAGGTCACCGTGCAAGTGACGGATTGTTGATCGCGGCGAACCTCGATGTTGACGATATCGCCTGCCTTCTGTTTTCGCAAGCCGTCCATCAGGCCGCGCAGGTCGCCGACCGCAGAATTATTGAATCGCAGGATCACATCTCCCGGTTTTATGCCTCCTGCCGCAGCCGGTGACTTTTCCGCCACGGCCGTGATCCGCAGCCCTTCACCGCCGGCGGCGTAGTCAGGTGTAACGCCTAGGTAAGCCATGCCGCCTGCAGCCGGGCGTTCGCTGCCGCTTTTGACGAATTGCAGCCGTCCGGGGTGGCTCAACACCCGATCCAACACGTCTTCGGCAAAGTCGATCGTCCGCACGACGCCGGGCATGTTGATCGTCTCGAAGTCGTCCTCGGGCGTGTGGTACTCGTTGGTGACACCGGTGAAGAAGTGCAAGGCCGGAATCCCGCGCTGGTAAAAGGCGAAATGATCCCCCATCGCCGGGCTGCCGTCGACCTTCTTCAGCTTCAGCGCCGCTTCGCTGTTGGCGCCATCCAGAACCGTGTAGAACTCTTCCGCCGATCGCGCGCCGAAGACCGTCAGCTCGTCATTGCGGAGCCGGCCGATCATATCAAAGTTCAGCATGGCGACCGTATCCGCCACGGGGAACAGCGGATGCTCGACGTAATACTTGCTGCCGACCAGTCCTTTCTCCTCGCCGCTGAAACCGATGAAGACCAGCCGCCGAGCCGGCTTCTGGCCGCGTCCCGTCAGCCTCCGCGCCAACTCCAAAATGGCCGCCGTGCCGGTGGCGTTATCGTCCGCCCCGTTGTGGACTTCGCTAGTGTTGGGCTTGCGCGAGCCGAACTCGCCTCGGCCGATATGGTCGTAGTGCGCGCCGAGCACGATCGTCTCCTGAGCCCGCGGCCCCTCGCCCTCCAGCACTCCGACGATGTTTGCCGTTTCGGCCATCGACCGCTCGAAGGTCGCCTCCAAATCCACCGACCAGCCGGTCACGGGCTGCGAAACCGGCCGCAATTGGCTGTCAATCTGCTTTTCCGCGTCGAGAACGCTGGTCAGTTTGGCGTCGGATGGCGCCTGGAGCGGCGCGGCAGCCAACAGCTTGTCGACGACCGCCTGGCTGACTTGGGCGAACGGAACCCCTTCCGCCTTGGAACCGAATGCGTTCGGCGTGGAAAGCTGATCCCGGCCCTCGGCCGATGTGCTGAAGGGCGCGTTGACCAACAGCACGGCAGCCGCCTTACGCTCCTTGGCCTGCTGCAGCTTGGTGCTGATATACGCGTGCTTCGTGATATTCTTGCCGTCGAACTTGCTGTTGGGATCGCCTTGTTGCGGCTCCTGGCGGAGGACTAACAGGACCTTGCCTGCGACGTCCAGACCCTCGAAATCATCGTAGCCCAGCGACGACGCCGAGATGCCATAACCGGCGAACACCAGCGGCGCTTGGATCTTGCCCGAGCCGCCGGCGGCCAACGCCTGGAAATCGCGTCCTGCGTCCAGTTGCCACGCCTGACCGTCCGGCCCGCGCAGGATCAGCGACGTCTTGCCGGGGACCGGGTTGAAACCCAGCGACACCTGAAACGGCTGCCGGTAGGAATCGTCAGACGTGCCACTCTTCAGCCCCAGCTGGCGAAACTCGTCGCGGATGTAATCGCCGGCTTTTTCCAGACCGCGCGTCCCCGGCCCCCGGCCTTCCATCTCGTCCGACGATAAAAGACGAATGTCGTCCGTAACGCGGCTCACCACGAGCCCGTCTTCGGCGACCGCCGACGAAACGCCGAAGACAAGAATCCACAAGACGCCGATAGGAAACGCGGCAAAGACAACTTCGGCAAATTGTCGCCTTTCGCTCCGCGAAAGGACGTGCTTTCGCGGAGCGAAAGCCGACTTTGTCTTTCCCGCGTTCCACGCCAGCGTGGCACTCGGCCGGTGGGCGACCGTGCGTTTCCCGATTTTCGCTTTCATGAGTTCCTCATAATGACTTTCAAATTGCTAATGTTCCGTTGCATGGCGTCCAGGTAGTCGCCTTGGCCCGGCACATTGCCGCAGGGCTCAAAGTCGATGCAGCCGATGCCCAGGCCGTTCAGTTTCTCGGCGATGCTCATTCGTCATTAGTCCGTCGCCGCCTTTAGCGTCCCTTAGTGTTTATTAGCGATTCCTGCCCTCCTTCGGCCGCCACGGTTTCCAGGTTCCTTGCTCGCCATGGCTGGTCAGGCACAACTGCACAAAGTACATTCCCTCCACACCATCGTACACGTTTGGATAGATCGTTTGCCTACCCTCGGCGCCGCCCCCCGACGCGCGGCGGATCATGGCGTCGAAGCCGTCGCCGTAGACGTTCGCCAGCGCCTCGAAAAGTCCCTCGGGATGGCCGCCAGGCAAGCGGCATGCGGCCTGCACCACATCATTGTAGGCGGCCCGGCGGTTTCGTTCGTAGATTTGTACCGGTTGGCCGTGACGTCGCACAGCCAGATGATCGGGATTCTCTTGACGCCACACGAGCGAAGCCCGGCTGCCATCTACCTCGAGCGTCAAGTCGTTCAACCGCCCGTGAGTGACTTGGCTGACGGAGATCGTGGCCAGTTCGCCGCCCGTGCAGCGCAGGACTGCATGTCCGTAGTCATCCAGCGGCCGCACACCGTGAAAGTTGGCCAAGGTCGCCGAAAGGGCCTGCGGCGTCAATCCGCTGGTAAACCGCAGCAAATGAAACGCGTGCGTCCCGATATCGGCCATCGTGCCGCTGGGACCGGCCTTGGCCGGGTCCGCCTTCCAGGCCCCGCGTGCCGGGGTCTGCCCCGGTTGCAGCCCGCACAGGCCGCCTTGAATATAGGTAACGCGCACGGCGTGGATCCGGCCCAACTCGCCGGCAGCAATCATCTCGCGAGCTTGCCGCACTAGCGGGTATCCGCTGTAGCCGTGCGCCACGACGAACACGGCCCCCGATTGCTCGACCAATCGGGCCAATTGGATCGCCTGTCCCAAATCGTTCGTCAGGGGCTTTTCGCAAACCACGTGAAAACCCGCCTCCAACGCCGCCTGCGCGATCTCGAAGTGAGTGTGATTGGGCGTCGCGATCGTGATGAAATCCGGGCGCTGGTCCACCGGCATCCGAGCCGAGTTCTCGATCAACTCCCGATACGAACCATAGCCGCGCTGGCTCGCCACGCCAAACGCCTCCGCCGCGAGTCGCGATCTCTCGGGGGCCGACGAAAAAGCCCCCGCAACGAGTTCCGCACGCTGGTCCAGGCTGGCGGCCACCACATGCACGCGCCCAATAAGACCACCGCTGCCACCGCCGACCAAGGCCATGCGGAGTTTTCGGTTCAGAGGCTGGTTGATAGATGTCATGGTGTGACTGCCCAATGAACTGGAGAGACTGCTGGGAGAAACAAGAATCACTTGGCAACAAATCCCGCATTCACCCAATCCACGTGGTCGGAATGGTTCGATCCGTCCGCGTCCCCGACGATCAGGTACACACGCTGGCAGCCGTCCGGCAAGGCCACGTCAAAATGCCAACGTTCGATGCGGCCGAACTTCAGAACCGGCGACCGGGCCAGCACATTCTTGCGTCCTACCGCTTCCGCAGCCACCTCGCACACCACGCTGGTCCGCGGATCCTCGCGGCGGCTCTCGTCCACGCCAGCCACCGCCACAAAACGTTTCCAGCCGGGCTGACAATCGTAGACGACCTCCGCGTTGGCGTGCAAGCCGATCCCGTCCGCGTACACGTCCTTGCCCAACGTCAGCGGCAGCCCTGCCGCCGAACGGCCGACGCCGACGTGGCCCCAGCCGATCGTGGCGGTGCGTGGCGTCAACTTCGTCAAGCTCACGTCGGGCAACGGTGGCACCGGACCGGGATCGATGACGGGCGTCGTGACCGTGACCTCCGCCGCGGGACCGCGCTGGCCGTCGAATCCAAACGCGGTCACCGAGTACTGGTAAGTTCTTCCCGAATCCGCTGTCGCGTCGGCAAATACGGTGCCGCCCTGTCCCGGCGCAAGCACCGTTTCGCCACGCCGAACTTCGTAGAACGGGCCGCCGCCGCGCAACGTCAGCGTGACGGACCCGCCGGGTTCTGCCGCCTCCGCCTGCAAATCGCTGACGGCGGCGGGGGCCGGTTCCCGCCTGGTATCGGCTCGAAAGCTCACTTGCCAATGCACTTCGCGGCTGGCCGGCGACCGGACCGTTGCACGCACCAGTCCCGCTTCCTCGCGCTGCTCGATCGTGACTCCCGCTTGGCGATCTTCCGCGCAGACTTCCGCGGTCGCGGCTTGCCAAAGCCCAGCGGGAGTGTAGGTCGCGATGCGCAGTTCGTAATCGTCGCCGCCCACGACGCGGCTGGTGCCGGACAGCACGCGCGAATCGCCGTCCCAATGTTCGGCAACCACGTCCACCATACCCTGGCTGACGTGTCGCGAGGTACTGAGTAGCTGCGGATGATCCGCAATGGCACGCACCGCCAGGACGGCGCACGACTGCGGCGGCAAGACAGTCCGCAGATGGCCGTCGACCAGCGGCAGCATCGCATCGGCCCAGAAGTCAAAAGCCAAGTACTTAACATCAGCCGGCAAACCGATCCGTGGCAGCGGGCAATCGAATGCGTGCGGCTGGTCGCCCCAATTGAACAGTCCGACCACATCCCGGCGCGGCGACCGGCGGTCGTCCGTCAGCAGCCAAATTCGTGGCAGCGGTTCATCGAACAGATCCACCGGCCGAGCCTGCAGGCCGTGGGCGGGCAGGATTCGCTGGAGAATGGCCAACCGCTCGGGCGGCAACTGCTCAAAGTCGTCGCTGCCGAGCGTCAATTGGCCGGTGATTCCCACCCACGAGCAACTGACGCGTGCCTGCTCGACCGACAGCGAGGTCCGCACATACACGGGATCGGGATCATTGTACCAGACGCGACCGTGCAGGAAGTAGTTCCGCGTCCCAAACGTCGGACCGGTCAGCACGCCCTTCCACGAAGCGCCGTTGTCCGGACCGATCCGCATGGCGTCGACCAGGCCGAAGGCGCCGCCATAGCTGCGCATGTTCTGATTGGCGCAGCAGCCCAGCAGGAACACCTCGCGGCCAGCCGTTTCACGGACCAGCCGCAGACCGTCGCGGTAAGCCTGGACGTTCGTCTTGTCCGGATCGTGGAACACCGCATCGCCGATCCCGTCCTCCTTGTAGGCGTCGTTGACATAGATCTGCGGCACGCCGGCGCCGGTGTACAGTCCGTCCATTTTCAAATAGCGGTAACCCCACTCGGCCGTCAACCGCCGCACGATGCCGCGCAGATACTCCTGCACGCCGGGGTGCGTCATGTCCAAGGACGTACCGCCCCACGCCGTGTCATACGGCGTCCCATCCGCGCGTTTGACGAACCAGTCCTGGTGCGGTTCAAACCAGGGATCGTTGTACGTGCCTGCAAACGGCATGAACCAGATGCCGGGCACCAGGCCCTTGGCCAGCACGTCATCCGCCGCCGCTTTCATTCCCGCCGGATACGGCCCATCGGCCCGGTAGGCAGTGAAATTCTTCCGTGGACCGTTGCCCTTGGCATCGCCTTGCTGCCAGCCATCGTCGATCTGGATCACCGAGAAGCCGAAGGGAGCCAGTTTCTGTGCGGCCAGCGCGGCGGTCTGAGCCAGTTCTTTCTCGTTCGATGCGCCGGAGTGGTACCACGTGCAATAGCCGGACGGCTGCGGAGGCAGTTGGACTTGATGGACCTTGGCCACCGCGCTGGCCCAGGCTTCCAGCCCCAAACGCACGTCGTCGAACCAACCGATGGCGAACGTCTCCAGCGTTTCCGTCTGCCCCGGCGCCAGCCGCAGACGCCCGAAATCGAGCTGAGCGTCCAGCTGTACCTTTTCGCCCTCCACACCAACCGACACCACGCCGCTGCCGCGGTCCGTGCTGAGCCAGCCGGCCACCACGCCGCGGCGAGTCTGCGGATCGGCCACCGCCATCCACATGTAGCTGCCCGGCTTGTCCCCCGGAGACGCCAGACCGCCCGTGCCGAGGATCCGAATCGCGTCGGCCGGAACGCCCAAGTCCAGCGGCATTTGGCAGGCGCGCACCTGACGCACCGTCGCGGATTCAGCGGCCGTGTTGCGGATGACCGACCGGATCAGGACAAAGGGCAGATTATCCGCAAGCAGAATTTCGTCCGCGCCCGCCTGCCCGTAACTGATCCGCAGAACCTGACTACTGCCGAACGTCGGGTCCGTGACCCGCGAGACGCTCGCTTTCTGCCCGGCCTCGCGCAGTTGCCCGCCCGCGACAAAGGGACGCGGGGCAGGTGTTACAGTGATCGACACGCCGCGCTGGGCATCCCAAGCGACGCAACAGGTCTTGTTTCGAATTTCCGTGGTCTCGGAGCCGACGGCGGGCATCGAAATCGCGACCAGGCCGTTCAGCAACGCCAGCGCAGCCGCCAGGGGCAGTTGCCGGTTACAAGCGAACATTTTTCCTCCTTCGCAACGCGGGCCGAAATAGCTTTCCAATTTTACGGGCCTTTTCTCAGACCTGTTGACTACGTGGTTTGATAATCAGCCGACATCCCCCGCCCACCAGGCTTTTTCTTGTGTAAGTCCCACGGATGGCAGAGCGGACCCACGGATGTTGAGTTGCCGTTCTTCATCCGTGGGTCCGCTCTGCCATCCGTGGGCCAAACAGAACCGCAAACAACGGAAATACGAGCCGAGAGGTAGTCTTCAATAGGCCGCCCTCACCCTACCGTCCTTCCGCGAGTGATGGGACGGTCAGAGCAAGCCGTTTGGGCCGAGTTTTCACCTTCCGATCACCGTGAACATCACGTGCCAGCCGCTGCCGCCGCTGAGCACGCTGGGGTCTTTCTCCGCAACGTCCAGCGGCCCGACTTCGCCGGCGCAGTAGCAGCCGAACAGGGGCAGTTCTTTTCCCAAGGCAGTTTGGATCGCTTCCAACTCGTCGGCCGGACGTTGCAATTTGCCGCGCCGCCCGGCGCAGTTGAAGGCCAGCACGGCTTGCGGCTGGACAACCGATGCAGCCAGCGATTGGGCGGCCGCCTCGCGCCCCGTGGCGATCACCTGGTCGTTGTCCATCGCCTTGCGGCCGGCCAGGCTCACGCGGAAATCACCGGACAGCATCAGTGCGATCGCGCTGTCGCTGTGCGTTTGCCCGCGGAAATAGACGAACGTCTGACCCGCGTTCTTGTTTGCGCTGCCGCCGGTGATGGGAAAGCCGCCACCCAACCGCTGCTGCACGCCTTCGACCAGGAACTGATTCTTGGGCGAATGTGCGTCGGCCATCAAAATAGCCAGACGATCCCGTTCGCCCCGCGCGAGCTTGCCGGCCAGCGCGGCGCCGGCTTCATGCAAACGCTGCTTGATCTGCGCTTCATGTTCTTCGAGAGTCAGCTTGGCGACGCCCAGATCCTTGACCAGCGCCGCGGACACGCCGATCCCGTCGCCGCCGATGCCCAGCAGGCACACGGTATCGAACCCGCCGCAACCGGCTTGCGTGAACGAACCGTAGGTGGCTTGGCCAAAGACCGCGTCGGGCGGCAGGACCGAGCAGACGCCGGCCAACAACGCTTGCTTGTTCTCCTGGTCCTCAAAGCACTCGGAGACAATGACGGCTTTCAGCGGTACCTCGCCCATGGCCGCCTTGAGCTGCTCCGCCGCCGCCTTGCCGGCCGCCATCGGCTGCTCGTCCTGGTCCTCGACCATTACTGCCCGAAACACGAGCGGGCCGCCCCCGGCAGTCGCCGGAGGACTTTGCCATACGTCGTCCGCACCGCGTGTTTCCGGCGTCGGAAGGCACAGCAAATACGCCGTGGCGAACACGGCAGCCAACCAGCAGATTTTCGGTCGGCAAAAAGAATCAGAGGTCATCGGATATTCTCCTTCACGGATTAGAGTGTCAGTCCGTATCATGCATGCACTTGATCCAACCACGAATCATACGAATGCCACGAATGAAAAGCGTCGAAAGGATGTCCCGATTCGTGTAATTCGTGTGATTCGTGGTTCTTCCGGTGGATTCTTCAGACCATCTTGGGTTGCGGGCGGTGGTCCGCGTCAGGCTAGATCGTTGGTTAAGCCTGCGCATCCGACCCTGTTGGACGGATTGGCAATCCGTCCTACGAGAACGAAACTCATGATCTCTGCGTCGACCCTCAGTACTTGGACGTACACAATCCCCAACGAACCTGGTTGCCCATCGGCGGCACGTTTCCAGCGGCCATTCCCCGCCAGCGGCTCCACGCTTGGGCATCGTCCGGCTGCGTCCACAAGCCGGCGGCGCGGCCCAAATCGCGGAGGCCCGTGCCGTCCGGATCGTGGACCAGCACCGACAGGAAGAACTCCCGCCCCTCGGCCGGTTCCACCGCCTCGCGCAGCAGGCTAAACGGCAACGAGCATTCATAATAAGTCACATCGCCGTCCCGCACGATGGCCGTCTCGGCGTCGCTACACGCCAGCGGCTCCAAAGTTTGCGTTTCACCGGCCCGTTCGCGCGGCGTGTCCCAGCCGGCCAGTTGAAAACACTTGACGCTGCCCCCTGCCGCTGTCAGGACGAATTCAAACCGTCTTGCCGTTTTCGCACCGGCCGCATCCGGCGGTTCCGGTGATGAAATCGCCAACTGGACCGCATCGGCCGGCGGTCCGGCTGCACCCGTATAGCCGACCTGCTGCTGCTCCTGGACCGCGACCAGCACGTAGAAGCGTTTTCGACTCCAAAACGTGCTGATCGTGGTGCGTTGGCCTTGTTGCCCGAAAGACACAGGAATGGCGTCCTGCCACTCGTCCGCCCGGCCATCCACCGTCGCCTTGGAATACGGTGCGCTGGCCACGAACACGGACTGTTCGCAGCGCACCAGCCGGTCGCCGACGCGAGCTTGGATCGCGAACGGATACACGTTGGCTTCGGCGTTGCGGGCTTTTTCGATGTTGAACGCAAATCGTTTTTCGGCCGAGGCGGCCAATTCCAGCGGCTGGCTGTCCGGCATAATCCGCCAGCCGCTGGGACCGGCGATCGAAAGCGTACCCGCGCAGGGATCTTCCCGCAGGTTCCGGACGACCACGGAAACGAGCGGCTGCGTCGCCGGTGGAACGGTCAACGGCTCGACGCGGATCCGCACCGGATCCGCTGCGACGCCGGGATGATCGCCGAGCAAACCGAACGCGACGACGACCGCAAGGGCCGACGGGTACAGGGTTCGATCGAGCCGAATCATGGCAGCTACCCTTTCAAGATGTTTTTGAGGCCCGCCAGAGACAGCTTGACGCAGTCCATGGGCGAGACGCCCGGCAGGTACGCTTCCTGTTCGACGGTGTACCATTCGGTGCCGCCGACTTCGACGCAAGCCTGGAAGATCTTGGCCCACGGGACCGAATCCTCGCCGATGATCGGCCGGCCTTGGCCGCCCATGACCGTGGGTTTGCAGTGGATGATCCGGCTGCGTCCGGGATACTTCCGAATCAGCGCGACCGGGTCCTGGCCGGCCGCCACGGTCCAGCCGACGTCCTGCTGCAGCACGACGTCCTGGCACGTGCGCTGAGCGAACAACTCCCAGTAGCTGGTGTCACCGTCTTTCTTGAATTCGTGCGTATGGTTGTGGTAGCCGCATGCGAGGTCGACTTTTTTCAGCTCTTCGGCCGCCCGGTTCATCAACTCGGCAAATTCCTTGCTCTTGACGGGATCGGTAAAGCGGCCGTCGCCGGGCACGCACAGGTACTTGCAGCCGATGGTCGTGTGATACTCGATCGTCTTGGGCAAGGCTTCGCCCGTCAGCGAGTTGGCGCCAATATGGGTGCCCGCCACCTTCAGCCCGCAAGCGTCCAGTTGCTTGCGGAGGCCTTTCGCATCGCCGGCGTACTTGTGGTACCCGGCGAACTCGACGGCTTCAAATCCCATTTGAGCAACCTGCTCGAGGACGGAGTCCAAATCCTTGCCGCAGTCATTGCGGACCGAGTACAACTGCAGCGACAGGCCCGGCGTTTTCCCGGGCGCGTCCTTCGCCAAACCGCTAGAGTTACGCAGGCCCACCAGCAGTGCCCCCGCGGCGGTCGTCTTGAGCCAATCGCGGCGGGAAACGGGCAGAATCATCTGACGCATGAGATCATCCCTTCAATGTTGCAGGACACACCGATGGCGGCCAGGACCGTCGGAAGAAACATCGAGCCTACGACTGGCCATCGTTACGAACGGCCCATTATACCACAACCCGCCGCTGTGGAACTGACCAACGGTGCAACGCTCGACCCAATCGCGTGCGTTTGAGATACAATCAAGAACGTCAACGCGTTGGGCGACAGGCACGGGCGGTTGCCATTGGGGACAGCACGAGGTGTGCGGCGTCATGATTCTACACGTGGACATGGATGCTTTCTACGCTTCCGTCGAGGAACGGGAGCGGCCCGAACTGGCCGGCAAACCGGTGATTGTCGGCGGCACGCCGGAAGGACGCGGTGTCGTGGCGGCGGCCAACTATGTGGCCCGCAACTTTGGCGTCCACAGTGCCATGCCCGCCGTGACGGCGCGGCGGCTGTGTCCGCACGGCATCTTCCTGCGGCCACGCATGGAGTACTATGCCGAGGTCTCGGACCAGATCCGGGCGGTCTTCGAGAAGTTTACGCCGCTGGTTGAACCGCTGTCGCTGGACGAAGCGTTTCTGGACGTCACCGGCAGCGAGACTCTGTTCGGGCCGGCAGTCAAAATCGGCCGGGCGATCAAGCAGGACATCCGGGAACAACTCCGGCTGGTCGCTTCGGTCGGCGTCGCCCCGAACAAGTTCCTGGCCAAAATCGCCAGCGACCTGAACAAGCCGGACGGATTCGTGGTGGTTGAACCGGACCACGTGCAGGAATTCCTCGATCCGCTTCCCGTGGGCCGCCTCTGGGGCGTCGGCAAAGTCACGGGCCGAGTCTTCGACCGACTGGGCATCCGCCGGATCGGTCAACTGCGGCAGTTGACCGTGGTATTGCTGCGGCAGCATTTTGGAAACAGCGGCGATCACTTGTGGGAACTTGCGCACGGTATCGACCCACGTCCCGTGGTGCCGGAACAGGAAGCGAAATCCATCTCCCACGAAACAACCTTCGCCAAGGACTTGGAAGATCCGGAAGTCATGAGGGCCTGGCTGCTGGAGCTAAGCGAGCAGGTGGGCTGCCGCTTGCGGCGGCATGGCCTGAAAGGACGCACCGTGCAGCTGAAAGTCCGCTTCGAGGACTTCCACACGATCACCCGGGCGCAGACGTTTCCCGAGCCGACCAACGTCACGCAGGAAATCTGGCAGACCGCAGACCGGATGTTTGCCGACCGGCTGCCGGCCCGCCCGTTGCGAATTCGCTTGCTGGGCGTGGGCGTCAGCGGATTCGACCAGCCGCAGCGGAAGCAGTTGGCTTTGTTCCCGGATGAACTGCATGAGCGTAACAGCCGCTTGGACGAGGTCGCCGACAAGATCAAGAACAAGTTCGGCCCCTCATCTCTGCAACGCGGATTGGGGCTGCTTCACGACGTCGAGCCGAAGGCCGGGACACGCGGTCCCAATCGCGACCAGTACGGCGGTTGAGTGGTGTGGATATACTGCGCGAGGTCGGCATTGACACGTTTAACCGCGACCCAACGGGGAGCGCTGGGCTGACGGCCCGCCGACGCGCTCCCCGTTGGGTCGCGGTTAAACGAATGTACCATCCTCAACCGCGCGCGGTATAAGAAAGCTTTCGACCGGGAACTATTTCTTGCGCATATTCTCCAGCTTAACGTTCACCGCGATAACGGCTGAACTGCAGCGACGAACGGGCCGATAAGGCGGATAGGCCTCAAACCGAGAGAAGTCCGATGGCCAACACAATACGGATTCACGACATGGTTGCTGACGAGATCGGCCGGCTGCTGGCGGAAGACGGAGTCAACCTGACCGCCGACGAATTGGTCGCCCTCACCGAGTTCATTGAGGAACTCGAAGGCGATGAAAACGCCGATGCCGCCTTGGAAATGCTCGGTTCGTTGCGCGAAGCCGCCTGAGCCCGCCGGTCTTGGGCTCGGCGAATTATTGCCAGCCATCTGCAGCCCATAGAACGCCACGGCGTTGGGGTCGTCGCGTTTCCGGATGGCGTCGCCTCCAGCCGGCACCAGCGAAAGGACGCCCCAGCAAAAATCAGGGCGCGATTCACGCGGGCACTTGGTATCCCCGTGTCGCCCGTGGTAGGATGATGGGGTTCGGGGGGCCGAGATTCCGCACTGGACCCTAAGTCGCGTAGGGGCACCGATGAGCTTCATGACCTGGGTGAAAAGCTGCCTTTCACAACGTGGCAAGGCTCTCTCGCTGTATCAGGGCGGGATGGCGAAGGCGAACCAACGCGACTACGAAGGCGCGATCGCGGATTACACGGCCGCGATTGAGCTGCCCAAGATCCCTGCGGACGTGAGGGCGATGGCCATCTACAATCGGGCCCTCGCGTATTCCGCAATTCACGAGGATGCCAAGGCGGCCGACGACCTGGGGACTGTCCTGAAGTCGCCGGGATTGCCCGAAAATATCAGAACGGCGGCCGAACAGCGCCGGGAACGCATCCGGCGGCGGGCCGAAAAGACAGACAGCCCGTGAGAATGGTGTCTGTGTCCGCAGTCCACGACGCCTCAGTCAGCGAGGCCATATTCGACGAGGCGAAACGGCTGCCGCACTCGACTGCATGCGGTAAATAAACCGCCCTTCCTGGCCATGAAGCTCAGGAAGGGCGTGTGACATTCCGAAGAATTCGTCTAGTACTTTCGTCCGCCGCCGTAGCCGCCGCGGTCACGACCGCCGCCACCACCGCCGCCGGATCGTCCACCACCGCCGCCGTAACCGCCGCGGCCACCACCGCCGCCACGGTCTTCGCGCGGCTTCGCTTCGTTGACGGTCAGCGCCCGCCCGCCGACGTCCTTGCCGTTCAGGGCGTTGATGGCGGCTTGCGCCTCCTGATCGCTACCCATCTCGACGAAACCGAATCCCTTGGAGCGGCCCGTCTCCCGGTCGGCGATCACCTGTGCCGACGCAACTGTCCCGAACTCTTCAAACAGCCTCTGCAGGTCACTGTCGGACGTATCATAGGTTAGATTGCCGACGTACAACTTCTTAGCCACTTTCGGGCCTCCTTCAAATAAACCGCAACTCAAGCAAGACCCAACACGGGCTAATGCTGCTGCAGGCCACTGATTTATGACTGGAAACGGGAAGAAAAGCAAGGGGGGATGTCGCATGGAAAGGACGAAATCCGAGGTCGCCACGTTTGGCAATTATTCATCGTTCGCCAGCAAATCGTCGGCGTACCCCGGTGGAAACGGGTTAGTTAGATCCAGATCCTTGCTGACGGGATGGTCGCCTTTTTCCGGAAAAAATCTTGCGATTGCCGTGGCCGGCGCTGCCGCACCGGAGGCGGCAAGCCCGGAAAATGCCTTGACCCAACAGGCGGAATCGGCCTCCGTGTCTGCGGGCGTCGGTCGGTCATCCGCAGCCGGTTCCACAGACTCCCGCATCTGCCGTCGGCGGCACGTGTCCGCATACCAGCGGTCGCTGTCGATGGTCGTCGCCCGGCGGCGGCGGGCGGCCCGCTGGATCTGGTGGTCGCTGGAGACAACGACCAGCCGGCGCGGCGACGAATCGGCGCGAATCAGTTCTTTCAGCAGACCGTCGGCATCCGCATAGCCGACCGCGTACAGGATGCGAATTCCCTGCTGGTGCAATTCACGCGGCAAGCCGGGAGGCCCGTTCTGGGCGTCAAACACGACGGTCGTGCCCGCCCGCTCGGACTCGGGCAGGGCCGCCACCAGGAAGCCGAGTAGCGCATTCCGCGCACGTTCCAGAGTTCCCGGGCCGACATTTCGACCAAGAATTCCGGTCGCGTGCAGGAGGTTGTAGCCGTCGATCAGGGTCGCCATGATTCGCCTCGCTCGAAATCATAGCGACTGGCGCGTTCCCGTCGCTGGGAGTTTCTGGCGTTGGCGAGCCAGCCCCAGAAACAGCCCGAGCACGGCCAGGCCGGCGATACACCACAGGGCGCGATTGCCCGACGAGGCGGGAACGATCCGTTCCGCGTCGTCGATGGGGAACAGGATTCCGGCCAGGACCACGTACACGAGGACGAACAGTACCACGCTCATCATGGCCTGCGCCGCCGTTCCCAACACCAACGGGAAACGCTTGGCGAACAGGCCGAGTCCGAGACCCACGCCAGCGGCCACCAGCCCCCAGAAGATCCCCTGCATCGCCATTGTCCGGACCATGGGCTGGAGTCTGCGGTCCAGCCGCCACGCCACGAGGAACTCTTGAGCGGCGTATCCCGCCAACACTCCCAGACCGGCACCCAGCAGGACCGTGATCCCGATCAGCGCCAGCGACGACCAGCGGCGCGGCCGTCGCAGGGCTTCGACCACCGAGAAGATCAGGCCGGCCAACGCCCCCAGAACCAAACCTGCCGCCATCGAGTTCTTTCGATTGAGGACCTGCTTTTCGGCCGCCAAACGTGCGATCTCCGCCGGCGACGGCGGCCCGGCGGCCAGCGCGGCAGTGCCGCCGGATGCCTGCGAAAGGAGCAGAAACGGATACGCATTGTCGAACACAATCCAAGCCACGAGGCCCGCCAACAGGCCCGCCGCCAGCATCCATCGGGGCCCCGCGCAGAGGGCCGGGTGCGGCACGCCCGCATCGCCGGACGTTGAATTTGTGCCATCGGACTGCCCGGCGTGGGGCACAGCTGGCGTAGGTAGATCCGCTTGCGGTTCGGTCATAAAAGGCTCGCTGGACGTGGGTAGACGCAGGGGAAATTTACACGTGCTGTCTCAACAAACAACGCACGGCGGGATGTTCTTCGGGCTCAGACGTACAGAATTCAATTTTCGCGGCAGATTGTCCCGCCGTCTGGATAGCCGCATCCCCGCGAAAATTGAATTCTGTACGTCTGAGCCCTGCGCTAATGTACCGTCGCATTCAGTATAGCGTTCCGCTCTCGGGTCTGCACGGCCGGTCGCCCTGTCGTTGTGGAATTCGAAAGGTTGTCAAGACGGAGCCCGTAACCGCTGGCGGCGGCCGTTTCCGGTGTCGGGCGGATTCCGGTCATTGTATCGCAGCGGGGGTTCTCGCTAGAATCAAGGGCGGGACACGCCTCACGAATTCGTCGAAGCAAGGACCTGCTCATGAAGTGCTGGAACTGCGGTGCGGAGAATCCGGATCAGATTCCGATTTGCAGCCGGTGCGGGAACGACTTGAACGTGGTTCCTGCGCAAACGGTGATCGAGGGCGACGCGACGGGAGGGATCATCCCGTACAAGAACCCCAAGGCATTGATCGCGTACTATCTGGGGATTCTCAGCGGGCTGCCGCTGATCGGTTTGCCGCTGGGCATCGCCGCCTTCATCCTGGGCTTTCTGGGGTTGAGGGACCGGCGCAGAAACCCCGTGATCAAAGGCAGTGTTCACGCGGGCATCGGGATCGGCTGCGGCTGCCTGTTTTCGCTCCTGTGGAGCGTGGCCATCATCGGCATGATCGTGGCGATCATGTCCGAACAACGATAGCGCGAACCCCGCAGCGTTGGACCGTGAAACGTGAGGAGTTGCAGGCGGTCTTGTTGGAGTTTCGTTCCACCCCCGGGGAAGTGCCCCGGAGACTTGACCAGCGTATCCTTTGGGATACAATTCGTCAATGATCGTTAAGACTGCCGAGGTGTACCGCGACTGGATCAACTCGCTTCGCGACCGCGTGGGACGTGCGCGAGTCCAGGTTCGGGTCGATCGGCTGGTACATGGAAACCCCGGAAAGCATCGGGCTCTCACGGACGGCGTTTGCGAGCTGAAAATCGACTATGGCCCTGGGTATAGGGTCTACTACACCGAGCGTGGCGGCGAGTTGATCGTGGTGCTCGCCGGAGGCGACAAGTCAACGCAGTCGCAGGACATCAAGACCGCTATCGCTCTCGCGAAGAATCTGTAGGAGTGCCACGTCATGGCCAAGACCGCTGCCAAGTCGCCCCGAAGGACCAAGACCATCGCTTACGACGTAGCGGAACAGCTTCGCACGCCCGAAGAGATGGCTGCGTACCTGGATGCCTGGTTCGAAGAGGCTCCCGACGATGCCGCGGGCATCGCTCGCGCGCTGGGGGATATTGCCCGTGCCCGCGGCATGACACAGGTTGCACGCGACGCTGGGCTTAGCCGCGAAAGTCTCTACAAAGCGCTTAGCGAGGATGGCAATCCGAGCTTCGCTACAGTGCTCAAGGTAGCCCGCGCGCTCGGCGTGCGACTGCATGTGCAAGTGGCATAGGAGGACCCGGCGAGGCATCCCGGCGACACGGGCCGAAGGGCGGAGCACCCGCGCGGGCGAGTGGAAGATGGAAAGTCATTTGCCGACGGCCCGATCACGCCTGTCGCGTTGATTGGGAAGCTGAACGGTGCGGGACGCCGCAAGCGATTTCTTGACCGCCCATGTTTCTACCAGAGCGTTCAGATGCCCACGCGAGCCATCGCCATTTCCCTGTCAGGGCATCGAAACCAGAACCAGTACTTGCCGTGGCTCCAGCCGAAGCTCGTGCTGCGTTGCGGGTTGCTGCCCTAGGTTCTGCACGCTGCCGTGGGCCGGATCCAAACGCAGCCACGAACACGGTTCTTGGGCCACCAACTGGCCGGCATCGGCCGCGGTTCCCGCGATGACCGGCAGCAGGACGGTTCGGCCATCGCGAACGAAACTGCCCAGAGCGATCGTATCGGAGGCGGGCGAGATGCGATACGCGGGCTTCAAGGCGTCGATCAGGCCCTCCTTGGATCGCGACGG
Organism: uncultured Pirellulaceae bacterium; assembly: GCA_964645045.1. Lineage (GTDB taxonomy): Bacteria > Planctomycetota > Planctomycetia > Pirellulales > Pirellulaceae > Anammoximicrobium. Next base: position 23,615 of record CAZXYZ010000081.1, read on the forward strand.
GCCAGCCCCTTTGTCACGCACGACGAAGCCGCTGGATTGCTTGAATCCGCTGCCGAGGAGGTTTACCGAGCGGACTTACAGGCCACCCGGAAAACAGGTGCGGCATTGACTTGACGTTGGCCGGTCAAGAGAATTTAATGGCGCAGAGATGGCGGCGATGGGGTTCGCGGTGAACCGCCGGGGGGCCGGCTGCGGACTGCGGCTGATAACTCCTACTTGGGATGGCGACTTGTGGTAGGGGCAGGCAAAGGCCAGACAACGGCCCCGCCAGGAGCGGCAACTTGCTGATGAAGTCTTTCCGTTTTGGCCGCGGCCGGAGCCTCTCCGATGAACGTGATCACGATGACTCGCGAGTATGGCGCTGGGGGCGCCGAGGTGGCCCGCCGGCTGGCTCAAGCCCTCGGCTGGGAACTGCTGGACCGGGAGTTGCTGCACCAGGCCGCGCGGACCCAGCAAGTTCCTGACGCCGAATTGGATCGCCTGGATGAGCAAGCGATCACGATGGCCGGCCGCTTCCGCTTGCACCCGCCGCACCAGCAGTATCTGGAGGGGCTCAGGCAGGCCGCGCAAGAAGCGGCCGAACGCGGGCGTGTGATTCTGGTGGGCCGCGGAGCCCGGCACCTGCTCGGCGAGCGGCCCGGCTGTCTGCATTTGCGGTTGGTCGCGTCCCAGCCGTGGCGGGCCGAGCGCATTGCGCGTCTGGAGAACCTGTCCCTGGAAGGCGCCTTGACCCGTTGCATCGCCGTCGACCGGACCCGCCGGCGGTTCACGCACTACTTCTTCGGCGAGGCTGCGGCGCAACCCGCTCAGTACGACTTGGTGGTGAATACAAGCCGCGTTCCGCTGGACAACGTGGTGGCCGTCGTGTCGGCCTTGCTGACCAATCCTGCCGCCGACCAGGCCCGGCCTGCGGTAGCCAAACGGGTGCTGACCCTGTCGCGGGAACTCGGAGCGGGCGACCAAGGGTTCGCGCCGCCCGTGGCGGAACAACTCGGGCTGCACGTCTGTGACCGGGAGATGTTGGAGCAACAGGCCGTGCGGTTGGGTGTGCCGGAAGCGGAGTTGGAGAAGATCGACGAGCAGCCGGCCGGCATCTTCCAGCGATTCCGCCCGAACAGCATCTACCAGCGGTACCTTGAAGTCCTGGGACAATTGATGCGCGAATTGGCCGACCGCGGAGATGTCCTGCTGGTGGGCCGCGGCGGTTGCTGGTTCCTGCGCGACCGTCCTAACGCGTTTCACGTCCACTTGATCGCGCCGCCGGCAATGCGGTTGCGGCGCGTCATGGAATTCCGCTGGGTCCGCGAAGAGGTGGCCAAGAAGTTGATCGCCCACAGCGATGCCCAGCGGCGCGGCTTCTGCGAAAGCTGTTTCGGGGCGGATTGGGACGATCCGCTGGAGTACCACATCACCGTCAACAGCGGGCGTCTGGGACTGTTGGCCGTGGACGTGGTGGCCCGGGCCGCCCAGTGCCACTGGCGGTAGAACGTAGGAGGAGTTATGAAGATTGAAGCGGACGCCAAGCTGGTGACCATCTACGTCAACAGTACCGATCACTATCGGGGGCAAGCGTTGTATTCGGCCATTGTCCAGCTGTGCCAGGACCGGGGCATCGCCGGGGCCACCGTGCTCCGCTGCGTAGAGGGCTACGGCGGAGGCGGCCACCTGCACACCACGCGACTCTTGGAGCTGAGCGAAAATCTGCCCGTGCGCATCGAGATCATTGACATCCCCGAACGGATCGAACCACTCCTCACGGCCCTGGAGCCGCTGATCGGCGAGGGCTTGGTCACCGTCGTCAATGTCCGCATCGCCCGCTACCTGGCGGATCCCAAGGTTTGAAGTCACTTGCGGACCTGCGTGATTTCGTTACTCGGATTCCCCTTCCCAATCCCCAGAATAAGGAGACTGCCTCATGTCGCGACCGGTCACCCTTTGCTCGGGCCAGTGGGCCGATTTGCCGCTGGAGGAACTGGCTCGGATCTGCCAGGAGTTCGGCTTTGATGGGATTGAACTGGCTTGTTGGGGCGATCACTTCGAGGTCCCCAAAGCCTTGGCCGACGTTCAGTACTGCTCGGCCAAACGCCGCTTGTTGGAGAAGCGCGGACTGACCGTCTACTCGATCAGCAATCACCTGGTCGGCCAGGCGGTGCTGGACTTGATCGACCAGCGGCACCAGTCGGTTCTGCCGGCTGCGGTGTGGGGCGACGGCGATCCCGCGGGCGTCAATCGGCGGGCGGCCGAGGAGTTGAAGAACACGGCGCGCGCGGCGCAGCGGCTGGGCATTCAAATCGTCAACGGCTTCACCGGCTCGAGCATCTGGCACTTGCTGTATTCGTTCCCCCCGGTTTCGGCCGCGATGATCGACCGCGGATTCGATTTGCTGGCCGAACGGTTTCATCCGATCCTGGACGTGTTCGCCGACTGCGGCGTCAAGTTTGCCTTGGAAGTCCATCCCACGGAAATCGCGTTCGACCTGGTCACGGCCGAACGGGCGGTCGAAGCGCTGGGCGGACGCCCGGAGTTCGGATTCAACTTCGACCCCAGCCATTTGCATTGGCAAGGCGTCGATCCTGTCGAGTTCATCCGCCGGTTCCCGGACCGCATTTACCATGTCCACATGAAGGATGCGATCGTCAAGCACGACGGGCGCAACGGCATTTTGAGCAGCCACTTGAACTTTGGCGACCCGCGGCGCGCCTGGGACTTCCGCTCGCTGGGCCGCGGCGGCGTCAATTTCGAGGAGATCATCCGGGCCTTGAACGACATCGGCTACCAGGGGCCTCTGTCCGTCGAGTGGGAGGACAGCGGCATGGACCGCTTGTTCGGCGCCCGCGAGGCCTGCCAATTCGTCCGCCGCCTGGATTTCGCCCCCAGTCGCGTGGCCTTCGACGCGGCGTTTGACAAGGGCTGACCAACCGTGTCACGCCCGCGGCCGATGAACCAGGCAGCCCCAGGACAAGTTCATCAGCCATCGAAAGGAGTCGAGTCATGCCGAAATACTACGTCGAAACCGGCCGCGTGCGTTTGGTGATTTCCGCTCAGAATGCGACCGAAGCGGCCGTCAAGGCGTTTCAATGGACCTGCGATCGCCAGTCGGAGATCTACGCCGATTCTCCGCTGGACCACTGCCGCCGGGCCGACGAGGAAGGCTGCCAGGTGGACGACGAGATCCGCGTGAACGAACTCGGATTTGGCAGCGCCAGCGGCGTGACGTTCGACACGCTCGATATTGTGGCCGTCTGGCAGGGCTACGCGTTTGCTTGGGGAGTGTGATCCAAACCGGTTCGATCCGGTGACGCCCGCTGGCAGCCGGCGCACCGGACGATCGGCTGTTGGAAAGGGGGCGGGAGTGGCGTGTTCAGTTTGTCCTGGTCAAGACCAATTGGTTTGATATCGCTTCTGTTCCGTAGTTGGGGCGGAAAGTTGCATGTTCTCTTCATCCGTGGGTCCACTCTGCCATCCGTGGGCCTATTCCTGCATTTCGAAACAACGACCGGCCAGATCAGTTAGTCTGCGAAGCGATCTCAGCGTGCGGACGTCGCGGGTTATAGATTGCTGGTTATAAATGGGAAAACGAAGGTGAAGCCGAATTAGCATATCTAAAACCCACAATTTATAACCCGCCTCTGCTTCCGTTGCGTTAGCAGTTTGTCCGATCATTGTATAAAAAGCACTGTACCGGCGAGCGAAACGATCCGCCGGGCAAGCCGGAGGGTTGTAACCCCGTCAGGTGCAGCGCAGCATCACATGCTTCAACATCGATTTCATCCTCGCGATCGGCTGCCGCTGGATGAAAGGTGCCAGCCACCAAATCTAGGAAGCCTGGGTAATCCGCGATTGGCTGTCTTTGATCAATTTGGTGGTTGTTACTTTTTCGTCCCCCAGAAGGAAACCGAGCACAAGGGCAACGTAGTTGCCTGTTCGTCCAACGTTACCTAGATTTGGTGGCTGTCACCTCCCCTTTTACGTCGCACTGCCTTTCCGCGCGGCGCCCAGCCAGAGAACCGGCAAGCCGCGACCTCCAACCCCACTCCAAAAACGTGAAGCGCCGGGGCCTTGGCTAGAAACCCCATGCTCGCTCCGTGCCGTGTTATCTGGCCGAAGTGCCATCGTTGGCCTGATTAAACGCTGCGGCAGCCCCCTCAAGATAGTGGCCCTGACCACGTTGTCTGGCCAAAACCGACCAGAGAACAGCCCCGCATGCCCATCGCCCACGCAGACACAACAACTTTGGCTCCTCCAACTTCCGACAGCGCGGGCGCGGGAGCCGTCCGCGTTTTATCTGGCCGTGATCGGCCAAATATCATGCCTATCGATCCGTTCCCCCCAGAAGGGCAAACCCCAGTCATGGCAGCCGAGCGGCGTGATCTGGCCGAGATAAAACGCTCCCCGCCCCCAAGAAGTCTCCAAGAATCCTTGCAATGCCACCCCTTGCGCACGTAAACTATCGCTCGAACAGCTCGACAATATCCAAGCCACCCGGCCAGAGAACACGGATTCGGGTGCGGGATAATACCGGGAGAACAAGTTCGACGGCTTTGAGGAGGCGTGACGTGAAAATATTGCGTCTGCCCCCGGAGCCGATATGCCGTGTCCGATGTGCGGGATGAACGGATCGATGGCTGTAATTTTGGGAAAAAGCAACAATGGCTTCACTAATTCTGTCAATGTTGTTGTGCCAATTGGCGGCCGATGGCAGGGCGAGAACCAGCCTTGCCTTGGAGAGGTACTTTGAGATAGTGATACGGCTTGCCCATGAAGATGCCAGTGCGAAGACTGAGCCGCAAATGCAGCAGTACTATCGTGGCACGGGGCAACTGTCGGGATGGACGGCCGACGATCTACAGAAGCATCGGGAGGCCCTTTCACCAAGCGACAAACGCGAGGCCCAAAATGCTTTGAAACAACGCGCCGCGGCGATGCTGGACATGAGCAACAGAATCGCGACAGAAAGCGGCAGAAAGGGGTTTGCCCATCAGGCGGAGTATTTTCAACGAGAACTCAAACTGCTTGGGGGCTCGGGCGATGACAAACCCTCCGCCAATTTGGCAAGGACAGGAGCCGGGACGAATCCAGACGCGAGGATTGGCGGCTCCGCGGGGAATAAGCCGACGCACATGCCTGCAACGGGTCCGGAATGGCTCGACGCAACTCGGAAAGCAGCGGAGTCAGCAGAACCTATCCCACCGTTGGATTTGAAGAACGAACAGGCAGCGACCCAATCGGCACGTGACGTAGGATCACGGCTGCCGTCGTCGGCGCGCGTCATCGACGAAAGAGACGAACAACAGCGTGAACTTGGCCGTTATGAAGTATTCTCAAAGTACGAGAAGGAGCTGTCCTCGATAATCGTCGACGAGTGTGAACGACAGTTTCCAGGGGTCCAGTTGACGGGGCAGGCAAAAGTCTGGTTTGAGAATCGACGGCGGGGGTCGCGACAGGCATTAGATGCTCTGCGAAGCCAACTGGACGACTTCCATGTGGAACAAGCAATCAGGAAGCACACGATGTCTGTCGATTCCCACAAGCGTCTAATCGCAGACTGGCGAAACGATCACAACCATCCCGACAAGATAGTATGCGACCACTGGAAGGTCAGCTTAAGCGAGACGCAGCAGGAACTGGACAAACTAAGAAAGCGCGGAAAACAGGTTAAGTACGTTGTGATCGCGAACAAGAGGAACGCGGAGAGCTGGAGTAATGCAGAGAACTTGGCTACGCACCCCGACGTGACGGCGATTGATGATGAGGAGCTTGAGCCACTGGCGGGACAAGGGGCTCGGTCGAAACAACTCCTCGCTGACGCTCAAGAAGTGGTGATTCTCGAACATAGCCGGGGGCTAGAGGACTTCTCCGGCCTCGTTGTCACGTCTGCTATCGATGGTCCGAGATCGCTTGCGCGGAAACTAATAGATCACGGCCTCAAAGAAGGTACGCCTGTGGAACTGATAGTATGCAATGCCGGTAGCGAGATATTTGACACGCCAAATGAGCCGCAGACGTTTGCGGGCCAGATGGCTGCTGGATTGGGTTGGGCGGTGACTGCGTATCCTCACTACGTGAGACTGAGGACGAGGCTGTGCGCAGATTCACTGTACCACGGATGCTTGGCTGCAAGTGTGAGCGGGTATCGATATATGGATGGTCTGTACAAGAGGGAAGAGATTCCTGTGAATCCGGTCATACGCAGAAGCTATCTTCCCAACGGAACCTGGATAGAAAACAAAGGCGCTCCGAATGCCCTGAAAGTGAACAATCTTAGACCACTCGGAGAATGAGGGTGTCGGATAGAGGCCGGGTGTAACGATCCAACGAGTCTGGCAGGAGTCTGTCCACGAATTACATGGTCGTTCCCTCACCACCGCGGCGAGCTAAAGGGGACAGGTCCAATGATTGAAGGCTCGCTGAACCAAAGAATGAACGCGAGCGGGCGATGACGCCGTCGACCGTGCTTAGGTTCAAACCGCCCGCCGCGTTATTTTGGTCGTTCGGCGAGTCACGGTGTCTGCTGCCACCCCACTAGTCCAAGCCGCATGGTTGGCCGTCCATATCGCGGCTTGGTGGTTTGCGGTGTGGCTGTCCATTGGCCGCCGGGGAGCAGTTCGTTGTGCCGTTGCTCGGTGTGCTGGTGCTCGGTTTTGGGCTGCCGATCGTGGGAGCCGATCTGCTGGTTGCCTCTGGCGACAATCGCTGGCAAGTCGCGTGCTGGACAGCAGTCCCGCTGGTCACGATCGCCTGCCATCTGGCGATCGCCTGGCGACGGTCACGGGGCCAGCGGCGTCGGAGCGACGCGGATGGCTCTCGCTGACGGGGGCCAGCGATGCGGCGTGGCGACCGCGGCACCGGAGTATCCGCGCGCCGCATGCGGCGAGCATTGTTGCGGCGCGAGCGTTACGGTAGAATCGACCTAGAAGTGCATGTTTGGCTGTCACGACGCAGACGGGTTTCCGCGGCGTCGCCGGAAATATTTTCGCGACGAGTGCATGACCGACGCGTCCGGATGGCTTTGGAGGGGTTGGCCATGCCTGAGGTGAGCCGTTTTTTCGGCGTCTCGATTCGGATGTATTTCGACGACCACCATCCACCTCACTTCCACGCAGTGTACGGCGACGCCGAGGCGGAACTCGGCATCGAACCGATCGCCCTGCTTCGCGGGCGGTTTCCGCGACGTGCCTTCGGGATGGTGATGGAGTGGGCCGCGGCACATCAAGAGGAGTTGCTGGCCAACTGGGAGCTGATGCGCAACGACCAACCCCCGAACCGGATCGAGCCGCTGGACTAGGAGTCAACAAGATGTTTCCCCGTGTACGTGGCGTTCGACACATCAAGGACTACAGACTCGAACTTACCTTTTCGGACGGGACCGTAGCCGAATTGGATTTTCGGCGCCGAGTCGTCGGGCGCGGAGGTGTCATCCGGGCACTGGAGAATCTGGACTTCTTTCGCCAGGTCACCTTGGACCCAGAGGGCGGCACGGTAGCCTGGCCGAACGGAGTCGACTTCTGCCCTGATGTGCTCTATGCGGAGGCCACAGGACAGTCGATCTCCGAAATTGGCCTGAAACTCGAACAAGTCTGAGCACCGTCGGCGAGTCGCCTGACCGTTTGTGACAAAGACACCGAAGAACGCCGATCGGGCGTTGGTGACGTCATCAAGCGTCTGGCGGCGCGGCAGAGGACTGTGCTTATCGACGTCGCCGACACGTGGCGGCTTAAGGTGCCGTATGCGGAAAAGGCCGGGGGGTCGGGAGTCGTTTTTCTTGACGCTGGCTCGGCTTCGTGATCGCCTTGAGGCGTGCCAAGACGGACACGAGTCGCCACGGGTGGCTTGCTGTTTCACGTACTTAATCGTGCCGTCGCGCGGGAGAAGATTTTTTGAGAACCGGAGGACTACCTGGCGTTCGAGACGGTGCTGCAGGAAGCGGGCGAGCGGGTGCCCATGCGGCTGCCGTCGCATTGTATCATGCCCAATCACCTCGTGCTCTGGCCCCGCGGGGATGACGATCTGTCCGGGTACATGCGCTGGCTGACGGTCGCTCACGCGAAACGGTGGCACTCGCATTACCACAGTTCCAGGAGTGGGGCCCCGTATCAAGGTCGCTTCAAGTCGTTCCCGATCGAGCAGGACGAGCACTTTCTGGCGGTCTGTCGCAATGTGGAGCGAAACCCGTTGCGGGCGAAGCTGGTGGCTCGGGCGGAGGAGTGGCGTTTTTTGAACGGTGCTTACCGTAGGATATGGCGGCATATCCGCCACCCTCCACTGCGTACGCCAAAGCACCCCGGATGCTCGCGGCAGCCGGGGTGCTGGAGAAACTCAATCTTCGAGGATCAAGCTATTGGTTGTTGGGACGCCGGCCACCTTGGTCACCGCCGCGCCGGCCACCTTGGTCGCCACCGCGCGGTCCGCGACCGAATGCCCCCTCGGGCATCGTGAACGCCGCGCCTTTGAGCTTCTCAAAGGCCGCTTTCTGATCGGCTGTCAAGACTGCCAGCACTTTCTCGTCCGCTGCTTTCCGCAGTTCCTGAAACTTCGCTCGCGCCTTTTCGCGGTCCTGATTCTGGTCGCGGTTGCCGCCTTGAAATGCCTGCTGCATCGCTTCCCGGTTGGCCGTCGCAGCCGCTTCCAGTTTCTTCTTCTGGTCCTCCGTCAGCGACAGCTTGGCCGCCACTTTCGGATCGGACAGGGCGGACATGCCGCGCATCTGCAAGCTCATCTGTAGGCTGATCTGTTCGAGCCGCTCGATCTGCAGCGGCAGGAGGATTTCGGCGAGTTTCGCGTTCGCCGTGGCGGCTTCCTTTTCTCGCCGCGCACGCCCCTCCGCCATCGCCTTTTCGCGGTCGGCTTCGGACATGTTGCGGAAGTCGACTTGCGGGCGTTCGCCGCGGCTGGCGCGGATTTCCTCGGACAGCTTCGCGATCCCCTTCACTTGGTCGTCGACGGCCTCGATTTCCTTCTGCACGGCCTCGATGCGGGCCAGATCCAGCAGACTGCCGCCGCCAAAACCGCCGAATCCACCGAAACCGCCGCGTCCGCCGCCGGGCTGGGCCCACGCGAGCGAGGTTACCGACAGGGCGACCACAAAAACCAGGGTACACAAACGTTTCATCAGTACTCTCCTCAAAACATAAAGATGGGGTTGGGAACGAAACAAGAAATGGCGAAGAAACTCGCCGCTCCTATCCAGAACTGAACTCTTCGACTCACGCTGTCACCATGCGGTCTCCCTTGGTGACCCGCGCGACTTCATCCACCGAAGTCGCCCCGGCCACGGTCTTCGCCCAGCCGTCCATGCGCAAGGTCGTCATGCCGTTCTGAACGGCGGCTTTCTTCAGGTCCCACGAGCTGGCGTTTTCGTGCGCCAGCCGCCGGACCTCCTCGGTGGTGACCAACAATTCGTAGATGCCGACGCGGCCACTATACCCGGAGTTGCGGCACTGGCGACAGCCCCCGGGGCGGAACAGCTCGCCGCCGTTCAACGCCTCCCAAGGAAAATCGGGTGGGAGTTCGCCTTGCGGCGGACGGTACGGCTGTTTGCAGTGCTCGCACAGCCGCCGGACCAGCCGCTGGGCCATCACCGCTTCGACCGTGCTGGAGACCAAGAACGGCTCGACTCCCATGTCCACCAACCGCGTGTACGCGCCGGCCGCATCATTGGTGTGCAAGGTGCTGAAGACCAGGTGCCCGGTGAGGGAGGCCTGAATCGCATTCTCGGCCGTCTCCAAATCGCGGATTTCCCCGACCAGGACGACGTCCGGATCGTGCCGCAAAATGCTCCGCAACGATTGCGCAAAGGTCAGGCCGATCTTGGCATGGACCTGGATCTGGTTGATCCCTTCCAGCTGGTACTCCACGGGGTCTTCCGTGGTGATAATCTTGATGTCCGCCTTGTTGATTTCCAGCAGCGAACTGTACAGCGTCGTCGTCTTGCCCGAGCCGGTTGGGCCCGTCACCAGGACGATCCCGTGCGGCAGATCGATCAGTTGCCGGTAGACCTCGTAGGTGCGCTCGTCCATGCCGAGCGAGCGGAGGTCGAACCGCATGGCGCCTTTGTCCAGGATGCGCATCACGATGCTCTCGCCGTGAATCATCGGGATCACGGAGACGCGGACGTCGACCTCGCGGCCGCGGACCTTGAGCTTGATGCGGCCGTCTTGGGGCAGGCGTTTTTCCGCGATGTTCAAGCGGGCCATGATCTTCAGCCGGCTGACGATCGCCGACTCGAACCGCGAGATTTCCGGCGGCAGCGGTTGGACGTGCAGCATGCCGTCGACCCGATAGCGGAGGACCAATCCCGATGGTTGCGATTCAATGTGTACGTCGCTGGCCCGCGTTTCAATCGCCTCCAACAGCATCTCGTTCACCAGACGGACGACGGACGCTTCCTGCGCCATCTCGCACAGTTCCGAGCCGTCGGTCTCGATGCCCTCCAGCAGCTGCACTTCGTCCTCGTCCTCGGACTGGGCCACCAGATTGTCGACCGTCTCGCCGCCGACCCCCAGGTGCTTCTTAATCAGTTTCGCGATCTCGTGCCGGCTGGCCAGGACCGGAGTCACGCACAGTCCGGTAGCGGCGCTCACCTCGTCCAGCGGATACAAATCGAACGGATCGCTGGTGGCCACGACGATCGAGCCGTTGTAGCGGCGGATCGGGAACAGCGACTGGCGGTAGATCAGCTTCTGCGGAAAATCCTGCAGCATCTTCTGCATTTCGCCGTCGTTGTCCAGGCTGCTCAAGTCGGCGTATTCCAACCCAACCGTTTGGCCGATCGCCCGCAGCGCGTCGTCTTCGTTGACGAAGCGCAGGGCGATCGCGGCGTCCAGGATCGAGCCATTGCCGTGTTGGCGGGCCTGGTCGACCTGGTGCTGATTGAGTAATCCGTGTTCAAGGAGAATTTCGGCGGTATGCATCCTGCGGCGCTCCTGGGAGATTGTAGCCCTTCGACGCGGTGCTAACTGCCCGCACTGCAGGATTGTGACCCATCCCATTGCGTAATTCTCCATTCTCACGAGGGGTCTCAGTGTCGTCGTTTTCGCCGTAAGTCGTTGTTCTTGCACGAATTACCGATACTTTGGCGACGTGGAAGCGTTTAATAGAACGTCACAGGTGATTGCGTTCTGCAGTTGTAGTACAGGAACACGCTGATGAGCGATTTGAAGCCCGATTCGGACGAAACCTCGGGGCTATTAAACGAGATTCGAGACGGTCAGCCCGCGTTTGACCGGCTGTTCACGCGGCATCGGGATGCGCTGCGGGCTACCGTTAGCCTGCGGTTCGATCCGGCCTTGCGGGGACGCTTGGATCCGTCGGATGTGGTTCAAGATACGCAGATGGAGGCTTTTCGGCGGTTGCCGGAGTATCTCCAGCGGCAGCCGATGCCGTTTCATTTGTGGTTGCGGAAGATGGCCTACGAACGCCTGATCATGATGCGCCGCAGGCACTTGGGAGCGTCCTGCCGGGCGGTCGGCAACGAATTGCCGCTGCCGGAACAGTCCTCCGTGATGCTGGCCAAGAACCTGCTGGCCAACGAGAAATCGCCAAGCCAGCAAGTAGAGACTGCGGAGCTAGCCCACCGGGTCCGCTTGGCCTTGGCCCAACTGCCCGACATGGATCGCGAGATCCTGCTGATGCGGACGTTCGAGATGCTGTCTTACGACGACATCGCATGCGTGCTGGAAATTGAGTCGGCCGCCGCTCGCAAACGGTACGGCCGAGCTTTGCTGCGGCTGCACGGATTGCTGGTTGCCGAAGGAATTACGGGGTCGAAATTATGAGCGAACCTTGGGTCACCGACGACACGGACGATCTGCCGCGTGAACTGCTGGTCTCGCAAGCGGCGGACGAGTTCTTGGCGAACATCGACCGGGGCGAGGCCGCGGACGTGGAAGCCTACGCCGTGCGGTTTCCTCAGGTCGCGGACGTGTTGCGGGACGTCTTGCCCGCGCTGCAGGCCATGCACGAGAAACGGCCCGCGAAAAGCCCTTTGAACGGCGATGGCTGCCTGCCGCTGATCGACGGGCGGCTGGGCGACTTTCGCATCCTTCGCGAAGTGGGACGCGGCGGCATGGGGATCGTGTACGAAGCGGAGCAGATTTCGTTGCGGCGGCGCGTCGCGTTGAAGGTCTTGCCATTTGCCGCGACTCTGGACGGCCGCCGCCTGGAGCGATTCAAGAACGAGGCGTTGGCCGCGGCTCGCCTGCACCATTCGCACATCGTCCCCGTGTACGCAGTCGGTTGCGAACGCGGCGTCTACTACTACGCGATGCAGATGATCGACGGCTTGAGCTTGGCCGACGTCATCGCTCAACGGCAACAAGAGGCCGCGCCGGTCCCGCTCAGCAGGACGCCGGGCTCACCATCGCCACGGACCAACTCTCACGTCCTGGCGGAATTGTGGCCTGCCAGCCCGGCCTCGGAAACGCCGCCTGCCGGAGCCCGTCCACAGCCCTTGGCAGCGGTGGCTCCCACGCAAGCCCACGCGGCCTTGTCCACGGCCTCGGCGGGCAAGGCGACGGAGTTCTTTCAGACGGTGGCGCGGCTGGGGATTCAAGCGGCCGAGGCGCTGGAGCACGCGCACAGCCTGGACGTTTTGCACCGCGACATCAAGCCCGCCAATCTGCTGGTCGACGTGCGCGGCAATCTGTGGGTCACCGATTTTGGGCTGGCACGCTTGCGGAGCGACGTGGATCTGACCGCCTCCGGGGACATCGTGGGCACGTTCCGCTACATGAGCCCGGAACAAGGCTTGGGCAAGAACGCTTTGCTCGACCACCGCACCGATATCTATTCCCTGGGCGCCACGCTGTACGAGCTGGCGACGCTGCGGCCCGCCTTCGACGGCCAGTGCCGTGAGGAACTGCTGGCCCGCGTCACGGGGCAGGAGCCGGTTCCGCCCCGCCGGATCAACCGCGTTATCCCCGCCGATTTGGAGACGATCATCCTGAAGGCGATGGCCAAGGAACCGCAGTCCCGCTACGCCGACGCAGCGGATCTGGCCGAAGATCTGCAATGCTTTCTCGACAGCCGGCCGATTCGCGCCAAGAAACCGGGGCTGATGGAACGAGCGAATAAATGGTCCCGCCGGCACAAGCCCGTCGTCGCTTTTGGCCTCGTAGTTCTCGTGCTGGCCGTGCTGGGGTTGACGGTCAGCAACATCCTGGTGGCGCGCGAGCGATCGAAGACGCATCAGGCCTATGAAGAGGTGGCACGCAAGCAATCCGAGACCGCGGCCGCGCTGGCCGACGAGGCGGAGCAGCGCACGCTGGCCGAACAGAGTTTCCGCCAGGCCCGCGAAATGCTCGACTCGTTTGTCCAGGCCAGCATCGACGATCTCGCGGTGACCGAGGGCGACCAGGACATCCGCCAGGCCGTCTTGCTGGCCAGCCTGCCGTACTACCAACGCTTCATCGAACAGACGCGCGACAACCCGCCCCTGCAAACGGAATTGGCGGCCAGTCATCTGCGCGTCGCCAAGATTCTGGACGCGATCGGATCGACCCCGGAGGCCCGCGCCGCGCTGGAATACTCGCTGGAAACGCAAGAGCGGTTGGTCCGTGAACGCCCGCATGACGAAGCGTTGCGGCGCGGCCTGTTTTCGATGTACTTCCGCCTGGGCGTGATGCGGGGCGGCATGCCGCTGATGATCGTCCGCCAGGAAGCGGTGCAAAGCCATCTTGGTTTGCAGCCCGAGCAAGTCGTCCGGGTCCGCGATCTCGTAGCCGAACACGACGGCCTGAACAAGGAGTTTTGGAACCTCCCGAACGCCGACCCGGCTCAAGCGCGAAAGAAGTTCCGCGAAAATTTGGACGCGGCCCTGAAATCCCTGGCGGAAATCCTGGAGCCGGCGCAATCGCAGCGGCTCCACCAGATCGTCTTGCAGCGGCAGGGAGTCTGGGCGCTGAGCACGCCCGAGGTGGCCGATCAACTGGCCTTGACCAGTTCTCAACGGTCCGCGATTTACCAGATCCAAGAGGAAGGTTACCGGTGGCCGCGGGATGGCAAAGGCCCCGGCGGACCATCCCTGGACGAACGCATCCGCCAGGTGCTGACCACGCAGCAGCGGGAGGTGTGGCAGCAGATGCTCGGCGAGCCGACCGATCTGGGCAAGTGGGGGCATCCGCCACGTTGGCCTCGGTCCAAGAAACCGCCGGCCGGACCCGCGTCCCGCTAATGCCGTTTCCAGTATCCAACTTCCTCCTCCGCCGACCCCGTGTCGGCGGGGAAACGATTGGCAAGTTAGACACGGACGACGACAACAGGTTCTGGCTCCCCACCGACCCCGTGTCGGTGGAAGCAATGTCGGCGTCGCGATAGCCCAGCAATCACTGCTTCCACCGACACGGGGCCGGTGGGGAGCTTGGGAACTCGATGTTCGTTTCTAGCTGCTAGTTGCCGCCCCACCGACACAGGGTCGGGGGAAGCGAATCGCGCGTTTTCCGTCCAGAACGGAAGGTACCAACTGGAAACGGCACGAGACGCCGCCCGGCACTCGAATCGTGCGGTGCGCGCTCAGCCGACGACCAGTTTGAAGCGGCCGTCGCCGTACAGGATGTAGTTCGCCCAGTCGGGTTCGTTGTTCTTCAACAATTCTGCACGGGATTTCGTGACGGCGGATTCCAGGGTCTGGCCTTCGGCCAGGCGAGTGTAGACGCCGGTGGCAAAGCTGGCGGCGGCGGTGTCCGCGACCTCCCAATACGTGCCGAGGTACGCTTCCACACCGCTCCGCAGGAACAACTCGGCGAAGGCCGTAGCCTCAGTGGTCTCCGAGCCGCGAAGTCGTACCGCCTCACAAGCATTCACAAACGCGATGCGTGGCAGCGAAACAATCTTCTCCAGGTCCGCCAGCGTCAGCCGCTCTCTCCCGGCAAGAAACAGCCCGCTCTGATCGCGGCCCGGACCATCGAAGAAGGCATGTCCGCAGTAGTGGAGCACATCGGCCTGGGCGAGTGCCTTCTCAACCGCCGTCTTCGTGGCGCTCTGGCCGGTCAGTACATGCAACTTTACGCGATCCTTGGATTGCTCAAGAATCTGGGTAACGGCTCTTGCCTCATCCTCAGTGCCGGGCAGGTCTTCCGTCGGATTCACCACCATCAGCACCTCCAGCGCGCCAGCCTTCGGTGGTTTTGCGAACAGACGCTCGATGGGCACTCCCTCGACTGCCAGGCGGCGACTGATCCCGGACAACACGGCAGGACGAGTGGACGCATCCGCCGTGGTCAACATCTCGAACGGCAGCTTCGACGCTGCGACGTCATGGATAATCATGGTTCGGGCCTGGCTGCAGCGCATCAGGAGCTGAGCTGCGTCTTTCCCCAACAACGTTTCCGCAAGTTCGGCCCCACGCCGGTTCAACGTCTCTTGTTCAGGCGTAACCCGCTTCCTTGGTCCACCCCCGGCCGAGAACGCCGAAACCTCCGCGGCCGTCAATTGGATTTGTCGTGACGAGGCAATGGCGCTGCCGGCGGGAGGCAAGGTCGTCACGGTCAGCTCGTCATTTTTCAAACTCACCTGCAGGATCAACTCTTCCTGGCGACCGGCTGACGCCGCAGGGCTCGCACTGACGCGACGCGTGGTCACGTGGAGGTCCTCTTGGCCCGCCAGCTTGTTGTGCAGCTTGTCGAACCGGTCTGCATTGGTTTCGAACCACACGATCGTCGTGCGTCCACTCAGTTCGGCGAACCCTCGGAGCATCGCGTCGGCCATGGCCTCGATGTCCGTGAGCACCGCACCACCGAACGCCACCACGCCGAGCCGCTGGAATCCGTGCCGCTGGGCTTGGTGGGCCGTTTCGCGCGCGGCCTGCTCCACGCGTTGCTCCAATCCAGCGACATTATCCAGCGGCCCGAGCGAGGCCAGGTACAACCAATCGGCATCGACCTCGGGCGACTCCAGGCTGATCAACGTCCGCCCTTCCGCCCGCTCGACGGAGGCCCGTCCGCCAATGGCTTCGTCCAACGCCGCCCCCGCTCCACCGAGTGGAATCTTGTCGAACACACCGACGGCCACCGCATCCAGATGGCTGGCGGTGGTCACGCTGCCCTGAACCAGTTCGATCTGCAGCTTGCCCGACCCATGATCGCGGGCCACATTCAGCAAGCCCTGGAGCACGAGCGAAGCGATGAGCACGGGATCACGCGTCCGCAATAAACGACGATTCTCGTCCACTGTCAGCCCGTTCCATTTCAACGCCGCGGCGTCGCTGGCCAGCAGCGGCTTCGCGAGCTCGCTGACCGCCCGGGCCAGATCCTCCATGTGGTCGGGCAGTCCCAGCTTCTGCCGATAAGGGGCGTCGTCAATGGCCTTGGCGTTCTGGGCGAAATACGGCGAGGCATTCCAGGTCTCGTCCTGCAATCGAGCGGGGATCGTTTCGCTTTCCAGCAGATCGGCCACGAGTGCCGCGGCGCCGCCGAATCCTCCGACAACGTACAGAGGCTTCCCCGCCTCCAGCGTCCGCCACGCTTCTTCGACGACTCCGGGATACCGCCCCCCGTAACCTTTCCCCCCGGGTTCGATGCGAGGTTCGGCCGCTCCTCCCAGCAGGATTCTCGCGAAGGTATGTTTGGCCATGACCCGGCGCATGTCCGAATAGTAGAGCGCATCCGGATGCCGTTCCGTGTCCGAGGGACGCGGCAGGAGGGCGTCGTGATTGACATCCGCCGATTCGACCAGGTGATGCACCGTCAGTGCCAGGTCATCCGGCGCGTCCTCCAGTTTGATTGGCGCGCCGAGATAACTGTGCAGAAACTGAGCCGACTTGACGGCCGTCTGGTTGTAGCCCTTGATCAATTCGGCCAGCAGCGGCGTGAAACCGTTTCTGCGAAAGTCGCCCCCATAGGCAATGGCCGCTCCGGCCGAGACCAGGGATCGCGCCAAGTAGATCGTGGCATCGGCAACATGTTCAGCGGTGAAGCCGTCGGGTCCGTTCACGTCCGGGCTGTCGGACAAAGACATCGCGACTTGCAGTCCTTCCAGCGGCGAGGTGACCGTGGAAGAAAACCCTTCGCGGTTCAACAGGCGGCGAAAGACGGTTGTCGGAGTCACCAACTGCAGACGCGGACGAGCCGCCTTGAGGACTTGACGTTCAATCACGGGCAATTCGGGATCGGGGTGCATGGCCAGCTTGGCGTGCGCCGACAGCAGCGACCCTTGGGCCAGATCGAGCAACTCGGGCGGGCGGGCGAGCACCACCACGTCGTTCGGCAGCCCGGCGACTTTGGCAAGGCGTTTCGCCTCTTTGCGGAAATAGGCGGAACGCAACCATTCGATCATGGCGCGCGAGGCGACCATCGCGGGATTCCCGTCCCAAACCACGCTGGGACCATTGCCGCCATACGGCGAAGTCCGCTGCTCGCCTTTCTTCAGCACCTCGACGGTCAACGAAGGCAACTCGTGCCGCTTGGCCGTCAACAGTTCCCGCACGCACCAGGTCCGCGAACTGTAGGCGTCCCCGCGTATGGCGATGAAAACTCCTTCGCGGACGGCATCGTCGAGTTGTTCGGCCAGCGATTCACCGGGCCGCAAGTCCGCGGCATCAAAAAAGGCGCGCCCCGTCGTATCGGTAACGACGTAGTCGTGAATCTGCTTCGCGGCCGCGTTCGATGACGTGATATCGGCCTTGGCGTAAGACACGAACAATCGCACGCTTTTGCGATCCGGTTCGAGCAACCGGGTCACGGCCAGCACGATTTCGTCCAGCGTCTTGCGCCTCGGATCCTCCTTGCCATACAGTTCCGTCAGGAACGGTTGACCCGGCAGTTTGTCTTCCACATTTCTCCAAACCGGAACCAGCGGCACAATCAGCACATGTCCCGCACCGAGGGTCTTGTGCCAGTCGTTGATCTGGTCCACAACGCCCGCCTGATTCGTCAGAAACGACGTCTTTCCCAACACCGGAATCACCACGACGATCTCCGCCGCCCCCAGATCGACGCGATCCCAACGCACCCCGCCGAGCACCGGAATGCCCGCCCCAAACGCCAGCGGATCATTCGCTGGCCGAGTCACTTGGTCATACAGATCCTGCCCCAGCCGCAACGCCTCGGGTTGCTCGCTGTCATGGAAATAGACGGCCTGCAGAACTAGGGCTGGACGATCCGGTGTGGTTTTCGGTTTGGAAACGGTGTTCGCCATCGAATTTGGTCCTTGAATTGAAACCACGTCTTGGCGGTGACAGTTATTGGTGTGGGTTTGATCTACGTTTCTTCAAGGTCCTTACGAAGGAACTCACCCAGCCCGTGTTGACGCCCGGCCGCATCGCGTCATCAACCAGCGCGTAGCTGATGAAGGTGTCATGTTCGAAATCTAAAACGTAGGCCATGGGGGCGTTGTCCCCCAGGGAAACCAATTCTGACTGCGAGAAATTCTTATCCCCCGCCGCCTTGAAGGCAACTGCACGACCGCCCAGGGGACTGCTTTCTTGCGGCTTTTTTCAGCCAAGCACGCACTGGGGAGAAATACTGGGGAGAAATCGGCCGCCAAGTCGTGATTTGTCGCTAGGGAAACGCGGTGAAGCGGCAGTTTCGAACCGGTGGCTCGCGCCATTCCGCTCACTTACTGGCCGAACGGTGCTAAGCAGCGTTCGAGAAATAACTGTCAGATTGTCGCCTTTCGCTCCGCGAAAGGGCGTTCTTTCGCGGAGCGAAAGACGACACTGTTTCCCGAACGGTGCGAAGCTGGATTGTTCAAGGCGAGGAATGAGAATGCGGCGAAGCCGATCGATTCCACCGCGACAAAAAAGACCCCCGGTTTTCCTGGAAAAACCGGGGGTCTCTCGATTTGCGGCAGTTCGGACAGCAGGGGCGGTTCCGCCCACCGTCCCGCGGCCCACGTCACGAATTGGCCGTCCGCGACTGGGGCTTGCCGCCGTACAGCCACAGCACGAACGGCGAGGCGATGTAAATCGAACTGTATGTTCCGCTGACAAAGCCGATGAACAGCGTATAGGCAAAGGCGTGAACGCCTTCGCCCCCGATGGCAAACAGGATCAGCGTATTGATCATCGTACACAGACCCGTCAGCAAGGTTCGGCTCAGCGTCTGGTTCACACTCAGATTGACCATGTCCTGCGTCAGTGTCGAACTCTTGCCGCGGACTTCGCGGATGCGGTCAAAGACCACGATCGTGTCGTTCACGGAGTAACCGATGATCGTCAGGAAAGCCACGACCACCGTCAGGCTGATCTTGAACTCTTGGATTTCCAGGAATCCCAGGAAGCCGGCCAACCAATAGCTGATGGCGACCGCACCGAGCGACACCAATACGTCATGGATCAAAGCGACCACGGCAGCCAAGCCGAAGACCACCTTCTGGAAACGAATCCAGATGTAAATCACGATTCCGACCCAGCTGGCGGCCAACGCCACGAGGGCCATGTTGCGCGTATCGCCGGCGACCTTGCCGCCGATCTTGCTGGACGTCGACCAGACCGGCGAGTCGTGCATTTTCTTGGCCATCTGCTCCAAGATCTTTTGTGCCTCGGCCCGGTCCTTGGCCAACGTAACGATCCATTCCTTGTAGCCGAGCGAGTCCTGGATCGTCCAGTCAGGATTGTCCGCCAGATCCTTGGCGTTCAGATTGACGGTGACGTCTTCCTCCGTCAGCAGCACGTCGACGGCTTGAGCCGCTTCCAGCAACTCGTGCTGCACCGTTTCGCCGTTGATGCGGTAGTCGAACGTCAGCGTGGTCTCCGTCACGATCGTTTCCGACGGTTTCGCTACGGGTTTCGGTTCCTCGCCACCGCTTGGCTTCGCATCGGCTGCGGGAGCCTGGGCCCCGGCATCAGCCGGCTCGCTCTTCGCCTCGCTCTTCGCCTCGCTCTTCGCCTCGCTCTCTTTCTCGGTCTCTTTCTCGGTCTTGACCGGGTCGGGAGCGGGCGCCGCCTTTTCCGCCGCCGCAGCTGCTGCGGGTTCGACAGCCGGCTTGGCGGATTCCGTTGCAGCGTCCGCCAACGCTAACAGTTGATCACCATCGCCGGCCAGAGCCAGCATGGTCGCCGCCGGCAAGTCCCGGCGTGCGGCCCCGTCTCCCGCCGGAGCTTTCTCGCCACCCTCGCCCGGTTCCTTGGCGGGAGCATCTGGCTTAGCTTCGGGTGCAGCTTCCGCCTTTGGCTCTGGAGCAGCTTCCGGTTTGGCTTCGGGCTTTGATTCTGCTTCCGGCTGCGGCTCCGGTTTTGACTCGGGCTTGGCCTCCGCCTCCGGTTTGGCCTCGGGCTTCGGTTCCGCTTCCGGCTTGGCCTCGGGTTTCGGCTCCGGTTCTGACGCGGGCTTCGACTCCGCCTCCGGTTTGGCTTCGGCCTTCGGTTCCGCTTCCGGCATGACCTCGGGTTTCGGCTCCGGTTTCGACTCGGGCTTGGCCTCCGCCTCTGGTTTCGCTGGCTCTGTCTTGGGCGCTTCAGGCTTGGCCGCCTCGGGTTGGGCCTCCGGTTGTTTCGCCTCAGGTTTAGGTTCCGTCGCTGGGGACGCCGGAGCTTCGACCGCCGGCCCAATGCCCACGGCCGCCTTCGGCTGAGGCGTCTCGACGGGAACTCCGCCCGGGGGCGGCGCGACAGGAATACGCCGCTCGGTGACTTCGCCAATGGCCACCGAGTGCGTGGCCACGGGGAACACCTCTTGCAGAGTATCCTCCAACTGCTCGACTTCCTCCAGCGAAGAATCGATCTTCCAAACCGTCCGGTCCTTCTGGCCTTCCACATCCACGCGGCTCACCGAGTATTGCACGGCGGAATCATTGACCCGCATCCCCGTGAATTTCTGATCCAGCTTGGTGCGGATGTCGCGCTCGTCCGCCGAGTCCTTCAGGATCATGGTGACGGACGTGCCGCCCAGAAAATCGATATCGAAGATCTGCTTGCCCCGCACGGCCGTCGCCACCAGACCGGCGACGATGAACAGGATCGAGGCGGTAATGGCGATGTACTTCTTACCCAAAAAGTCGAAGTGTGTGACGCCGAACAGCTTCGTCATCCGCAGGGTTGCAATCAGGCGTTTGCGGTCGCAGATGTCAAACACCACTCGAGCGCAGAACACGGCCGTGTACATGCTGATCAGGATGCCCAGGGTCAGCGTGATAGCAAAGCCGCGGACCTGGTCGGTGCCTATGATGTACATCACCAACGCGGTAATCAACGTGGTCAAGTTCGAGTCGATGATGGTCACCATCGCCCGGTCAAACCCGTTGCGGATCGCCATCCGCAATGCGGCCCCACGCTCCAACTCCTCGCGAATGCGTTCGAAAACCAGCACATTCGCATCGACCGCCATGCCCACGCCCAGAACCAGACCCGCCAGGCCGGGCAGGGTCAGTGGGGCGCGCAGCGGGAATTTCATCACGGCCAGGGTCAACAGCAGGTTGACGGCCAGCGCAAAGCACGCAACCACTCCGGCAAAGCGGTACCAGATGATCATGAACAGGAACGTGGATGCCAGAGCCAAGCCGGCCGCCAACTTGCCGCGCCGGATCATCTCGTCTCCGACAATGGCCCCGATCGTGTTCTGGGCAATTGGCACCTTTTTCAGAGCCGCCGGCAAACTGCCGGCTTGCAGGATGCCCACCAGGAAATCGACTTCCTCCTGGGTGAACTGGCCCGTGATCCGCCCACTATCGGTGATCGTGCTCATCACGCGCGGGGCGGACAATAGCGATCCGTCGAGCATGATGCCCAGCAGCGAGTACTGCCCACGCTGCTCGTCGGGCAAGTTGTCGCCGGTCAATCCGCCCATCTTTCCCGCGCCCGCGGTCTTCATGTTGAACATCACGCACGGACGGGCCACTTCGTCATAACCCCGGCTGACCATGCCCAGGTCTTCGCCGGTGACGTTGTTTTCGTCGCCGGAGTACATCAGCACGTCGACGTCTTGAATTCCCTGTTCCTTCAACCATCGCTCCAGGGCATACTCCTGATCCATGGGCAGCGTGGATGGCAACTGAATGATTTCGCCGGTGGCCGCATTGCGAATCGTATAGCTGGCGACGCTTACTTTGAGCGGCCGGAAACCGCCCTTGACCTCGTTCGCCTCGCGGCCGACCCGCGCCCAGTAGCCCATCTGCCGGCCGCCCTGCATCAGGTACTTGGAGCGGCGTTTGGCCGGGTCTTCGGCTTGCTGAGTCGCAGCCTGGATCGTGTCCCCGTGCTGTACGGAATTGGCCACGATGCGGAACTCGAGCGCGCCGGCGGTGCTGATCAACTTCTTGATCCGCTCGACCTCGTTCGTGTCCACATCGGGAATGATGATCTCCACCTGCCATTCGCCGTAACGTCGGACGACGATTTCTTTCGTGCCTGCCGGGTTGATGCGGTCGTTCAACCGCTGCAACAGGTGACCCCAGTTGATTTGACTCAAGGACTGGCCCGTTGGATCCTCGGCTTGGCGCGCCTCGCGGTCGATTTCGTAGACCAGGATCACACCGCCTTTGAGGTCCACGCCCAGCTTCAGCGGATAGCTGACGAGAAACACGCCGCCCATGGCCAGCGAGAAGAAGATCAGCGACAGCTTCCAGCCCAAGTCGCGCAGCCGCAGGGCCTTGGCCAGCCAAGTGCCCAAGAAGATCGGCAGCGGAATGGCGACGAACAGCTTGAGCAGCGTCATCACTTCCGCAGACTGGAGCCACGATTGTCCAAACAAAACGGTCGAAATCAAATCAAACGACATAACAGGAACTTCCTGATCCCGAGAAACTGTGTAAACTTGTCCGAGTGCCGGAAGAAATCCAAGGCCGGCGCCACTACGGTACCGCTGGTGAAACGGCTGCGTCGCCATACCCACAAGGGTGGTCGAGGCGAACGCGGAAATCGCGGCCTATGCCGCCTTGCGTCAGGCCTCCTTCACTCCTTCCGTCGGCTTGTCGTCCGACATCACACGCAAAATCGAGCTGCGCAAAACACGGATCCGCGTGTTGTCGTCCACGCGCAACGTGACTTCGTTCGGCCCCTGCGATGTATTGACGACCACGCCCAGGATGCCACCCGCCGTCACCACGTGATCGTTTTTCTTGAGGTTCGCCTGCATTTTGGCTACGTCCGATTGCTTGCGCTTCTCGGGCCGTACGATCAGCAGGTAAAACAGCACGCCAATCATCACGATGGGCATCAACAGGCTGAAGATGTTCGGACCCTCGGCGGCGGCGAGGACGAGTGATTCCATGATGGTCAGACCGTTCGGCATGATGGGTTTCTATTGGCATCGGCAGGACCGCAAACACCCCCGTCCGGCACAGGAGGGGACCGGGACGATGGCGCGCAGCGTTCGAGCCGGCTCGTGGTAATTTAAGCCGAGTATGATAAGGGCTTGCGTCGTAAGGGGCAAGAGCAGCTAGCGAACGTGTGGCGATCTTGTCAACGGTCATCCGCGTGTCCAACCCGCCAACGTTCGAGTTTCGCGTCGAAAAACTCCAAGAAAGTCCCGGATTCGATCGCCTCTCGAGACTCGGCCATCAACCGTTGATAATAGGTGATGTTATGGACCGACAGCAAAATAGGCCCTAGCATTTCGTGGGCGGTGAACAAGTGCCGCAGATAACCGCGGCTGTGCCGGCAAGCGGGACACGTACAGTTCGGATCGATCGGCTGGCCGTCGCACCGATGCTTCAAATTCCGCAGTTTCAGCGGCCCAAAGTCCGTAAACGCCAAAGCGTTACGGCCATTGCGCGTGGGCAGAACGCAGTCGAACATGTCCACACCCCGGCGAATGCACTCCAGCAGATCATGCGGTGTGCCAACCCCCATCAAGTACCTCGGACGATCCGACGGCAGTTCGGGGCAGGTGGCGTCCAGGGTGCGATACATCTGCTCGGGCGGCTCCCCGACGCTCAACCCGCCGATGGCATAGCCGGGAAAGCCGCACTCGACCAGCCGCCGGGCACATTGGGCCCGCAGATCCACATCCAGGCCGCCTTGGACGATCGCAAACAGCGCCTGGTCGCTGCGCCGGGCTGCCGCCTGACAACGTTCCGCCCAACGGATGGAACGTTCGCACGCATCCCGGACGACTTCCGGCTCGCACGGCAGCGAAACCACATGGTCCAAGACCATCGCCACATCGCTGCCCAAAGCCTCTTGAATCGCAACCGCCCGCTCGGGACTTAATTCCAGCAGACTCCCATCGATGTGCGAACGGAAAACGGCGCCGGCGTCCGTGACGCGGGTCATCTGGGCCAGGCTGAACAGCTGAAACCCGCCGCTGTCGGTCAGGATGGGCCCGTCCCAGCCCATGAACCGGTGCAGCCCGCCAAGGTCGCGCACCACGCCCTCGCCGGGCCGTAGCGCAAGGTGATACGTGTTGGCCAACAGCATCCGAGTGCCGGTGGCTCGGATCAAGTCGATGGTCAATCCCTTGACCGTGGCCGCCGTCCCCACGGGCATGAAGGCGGGCGTCTCGACCACACCGTGGGGCGTTAGAAACGACCCTCGCCGAGCGCTGCAGCGCGGATCGGTGTGACGCAACTCGAAGCTAAACATCCGCGCGCTCAACACCCTACCCGGTTATTCGCCGCGGAGTTTCAGATTGTATTGCGTCAGCTTTTCCTTGACTTCGTTCAGACTGGTCACGCCGAAATTCTTGCACTCGAGGAGATCGTCGCCCGTCTTGCGAACCAGTTCGCCAATGCTCGTCAAACCCAGGCGGACCATGCACTTGCGCGCCCGAACCGACAAATTCAGTTCCGAGATGGGGCGACTCAACAGCGCCTGCTCCTCGACCGACAAGTGCGACATGTCCAGCGGCGTTTCCTGCTCGGGACGCTCGTGGGCAAATTGGCCCAGCGACAGGCCCTTGGAAGCCAACATGTCTCGGATTTCGACCAGCGACGTTTCGCCGAAATTCTTGCTGGACAGCAGTTCGGCCTCCGTCGTCCGCGCCAAATCACCCAGCGTGCGAATACCCATCCGTTGCAGGCAGTTGCGGCTGCGCACCGACAGCTCGAAGTCCGCCACGGGCACGCTCAGCATTTGCGTCATCCGGTCCTGTCGCTTCAGGGCCTCCTCGTCGTAGAACATATCCCGGGAAGCCGCCGCATCCTTGAGATACAGACTCGCCCGGGGATGATCCGGGAAATGATCCAAGATCCGCTGATAACACTGCTGGGCGCGGTCGTAGTACTGAAAATCCTCGTAAATGATGCCCAGATTCAACAGCGCGCCGACGTACGTCGGATACGATTCGGCAGCTCGCTGGTACAGCTGCAGCGCTTCCTCGTCATTGCCTCGCCGGTCGTTTTCCATCGCCAAGCCGAACAAAGCCCCTGAATGCCGCCGGTCGGCTTCCACGGCCCGCTCGTACAAGGCCACCACTTCGCTGGGATTGCCGCCGACCGCCGAAACCGCCGCCGCACGCTGGTACAGGTACTCGGCCGTCTGCTCGACCGGGCCAAACATCTGATCCAGGATCGCCATCGCCTGCGGAGCTTCGCCCAGCAAACGATGCGTCTCGGCGATGGCCAGCGCACAGGTATCGGCGTCGTAGCCAGCCGTCCGCGCCGACTCGTAACAGCCGATCGCCTCGCGGTACTTGCCCTGTTCGATTCTGGTCCGGCCCAGATAGTAGTGCGCCAAGGCGCCTCCATCGGCCTGCGCGAGGGTCTTCGCAGCCTGTTCATATCGGCCCAGCAGATACGAACAGACCCCCAACCTGACGGCACTGGCAGGCGTTTGCTCGCCGCGCGCCGCCAGTTCGTTGACCGCGTCCCGCAAGACGGCGTGACGGGTCGAGTCATCGCGGATGGTCCGCACGATGTTCTGTATCTCTTGCGGCCCAAACGAACTGTTGGACAAGACTATTTCGCGAATATCAACCGTCGCAACCTGCATACCTGCCGCCATTTCGGCTCTCCGATAACCCCTGCGAGCACGGAACATAGGCTCGGCGAGGCACCGGCCTCGTCAAAACCCGCTGTGACTCGCGAAATCCCCTTCCGAGCACGGAAAGAGCCAGCGGCGGGAGTCGAACCCGCAACCCCCGCATTACGAATGCGGTGCTCTGCCGATTGAAGCTACGCTGGCACTAAAAACCTCAGGTCAAGACAGAGAGTTTAAGAAATCCGGAGTCCGTTCGCAATAGCCCGGATAATTCATCGGCCCGTGGGATAGGCTTCCAGCCTGTCAACGATCCGTGGGATAGGCTTCCAGCCTGTCAACGATCCGTGGGATAGGCTTCCAGCCTGTCAGCCAGGAAAGACCGGCAAGATGCCTGTCCCACGATTCGGCCGGTCGCTCCGAGACCGGATTCCGCGTCTCGGAAAGAAGGGGCCAGTAAATCGGCGACTTCCGAGGCGTCATCTCCAAGAAAAGGCAACGCGGGCCAGCGGCCCGCATCGCGCTCCACATTCTCTTACCGACTTAGCGCTGGTAGGTGTTGGGATAACTGCTGCCAGCTTCCGCGGCCGTCCTCGTCGGCGAGGCTTCGCTGGCCGGATATGGGCCATTGCCGCCCACCGTTCCCGGAGCGTACAGAGAACTGCCGCTTCCCTGGTTGCCTCCAGCAAACGAGGCCGGTTGGACGGGTTCGCCACCAGGAACGTTCAGATTGTCGCTGGTGCCAAACTGCGTGCTTCTCGCCGTACTGCCCGGCCGATACGCGCCGCTGGCGATCGCCGCGGGCGGCATCTCCTGAGGTGGCGCCGTTCCGGCACTGGGCCGCGCCTCACCGTAGACACTGCTGCCGGCGTTTCCGCTACCGTATGCAGTGCCACCATTGGCATAGCTGTCGGTGCCGCGGCTGCCAGCGTAGTTATAACTGCTGTTCGGGGCGGGAGTTGCCGCCTGGCCATAAGCGCTGGGGACTGCACCGTAAGGAGCCGGTGCCGAGGCAGCGCCTTGACTCCAAGTCTGACTGGGCTGAGACGGAGCCGCGTAGCTACCCTGGCCATACGAACCGTACGGATCCGCTGTCGTCCCAGCCGTATTGGCCTGCCTGGCGTAGGGGCTGGTTGGGCCGGTCGGGCTGGCTGCTCCACGGTAGTCGGGCGAGTAGAAGCCTTGCGAGGTTCCAGCGCCACCGTAGGACTGGCTGGTCGGAGCGGGCGTTGCGGTCCCGGGCATGGCGCCATAACTAGCGTTGCCATAATTACCTGGAGCGCCAGGCTGAGTTCCATAGCTGGCCGGTGCCGCCGCCGTCTGACCTCCGGTCAAGCCGCGATTCTGGGCGGTTGCGTAGGTGCCAGGCGTTCCGCTCGGACCCTGTGCATAGCTGGGCACCGTGTTGGGCGAAGCCAAACTCGATGGCGGAGCGGGCAGTCCAGTCGTGGATCGGGATGCCAGCGAGGTATCCGCCGGCTTCTTTTTGCCCCAGCTCAGCCAATCGGAGCTGGGCATCTTGAACCCGCTACTGGTCGAGCATCCTGGAAACGAAGCGGACATCAAACCGACGACCGCCAAGACAAGCGTCGTTCGCCCAAGACTTTTTCGCATGGCTAATGCGTCCTTTCATGAGGCCCACAAAAAATGACCACACCAGGAGCCCGCTGGTATCATGTTTTGCCGTGACTCGTCGCCCTGTGAGGGCACAGGTTCCCGAGAGATAAGGCGTTTCCGTTGACAACCGACCATCGAGACCGAATAAAGAAGTCGTCAACCATTCATTCGACAGGAATCTGTCCGCAAAATTAGGAAAAAACTGCAAATCCCCACTAATCAGGCAAACCGGCACGACCGTTCGACTAGACCTAAGGGAGCGAGATGTTAGATTTGCAGGATCGATACGTCAACGTCAGAATTTCCAGATCAATTTACGCACTTGCGTGCCAACATGGGCACATCGCACACGCAGGAATCATGGAGTCCAGCCATGCCAGACGAGGGCCGACGAGCGGGTTCGGACGAGCCGATTGGACCGGAAAGTATTTCAGCACAGGCGTTTGGGGATAATTCTTCCAGACACAATCGCTGGACGAATCGTTTGGCGATCCTGATCGTACTCCTGTTGGCACTGGGACCGGTGATGGCCTTGGAAGGCCCCGCCGAAGTCGCTCGTTGGTATCAAGCGGCGGCGATGGAGCGATGGCTGGCCGGAGACAAGAACGCCGCATTGGCACGGTTGGACGCCGCGTTTGGGTGGGCACCTGATCAGCCGGATGCCTATGTTTGCCGTGGTAATTGGCGGCTCGATGACCAGGAATTCCAAACAGCCATCGACGACTACAATAGCGCGCTCGAACTCGATCCCTCCCATCTCCTGGCACTGCTCAACCGTAGCCAGGCATTGCAGCACCTGGGGCGGCACAAGGAAGCGATTCGGGATTGGAAGAAGCTTGTGGAAATCGGGCACTCGGCTCCCGGCCAGCAACGCGCCGTGCTGCTGAACGGCCTGGCTTACGCCCAGGCCCTGGGCAACGTCGAACTGAAGGAAGCCCTGGAGAACATCATCCAGGCGATCAATCTTGCCGGCGAGAACGCCGCCATGCTCGACACCCGCGGCTATATCCACTTCTGCGGCAGGAATTTCGAGGCCGCCCAGCCCGATTTGGATTTGGCAGTCGCCGGAATGGAGAAGGAGGTCAAGACTAAAGAGCGGGAGCGAAGCTATGTTAATCTCCGGGAATTCGAGCGAGAGTTGCGGGAAACCCGCAAGAGTCTTGCCGTCATCCGCTACCATCGAGCCCTGCTCTTTGACGCGATCGGCAAACCCGACCAAGCCGAATCCGATCGTCGCCGCGTCCAAGAACTTGGCTACACGCCCACCCCAAGCCTGTTCTAGGAAATTCAGCCCTTGCGAAGGTCCGGAACACGAGTATAATCTGCGTTCAGTCCGAAGAATAAATGATCCGGGGCCGTAGCTCAATTGGTTAGAGTACCGGACTGTCGATCCGGTGGTTGCGGGTTCGATTCCCGTCG
>CAZXYZ010000082.1:0-51494 GCA_964645045.1 uncultured Pirellulaceae bacterium
CTTTTCCGAAGCAAAACACTTAGGCGGACTCCGGACCGTGGGAATCCAGGCTAGCACCAAATTGGGAAACTGCCGGTCTAACGTTCGCTTTGACATGTCTTGGTTTCAAGCGATCGGATCCCAACGAATGAAGGAGTCAACGAATGGCGGAGGTTGAACTATTCACGGATTTCCACATTCGTTGATCCCTTCATTCGTTGGGGTGATTCCGACGTCAAACCGTGACATCCCATTCCAAACAAGAAGCGTCGACCATTCCATTTGGCGCTAGCCGCCGGTTTTGAACACTACCGGCGGCTAGTGCCGTGCCGCTCACTTATTTCTCCGGCGATGATTATCGCCGCCACTCGACGCCCATGTTGATTCCCTGAACACAAACCGACGTGGTGTCCATGGTCGCCTGCGGATGCGGGACCGCGCCCGCGTCACCGATGGCCAGGTCGATCTGATCGCCTGTCCGCAGGGCATCGGTCAGCCACAGCAGCGAATACCCGGCGCGCAGGCTCAGCGATGAGGTAACGCAGTAGCCTACGTTGACGCCCAGTTCAGGAAGAAAAGCGAATTCGGTGCCGCTGCAACTTCCGATGTTGCTCGGCTGAGTCAGCAGCCCATAGTTTCGATTACCCGACGGATCAAGCGGTGCCGTGGCCCGCGTGGCTCCCCCGATATCCAATCGCTGACGGACGCCCCCCAACCCCAGCTTCGTCAATGCGTCCAGGGACCAGCGGCCGCGCTGCACTTCGGCGGCCAAGCCGATCTCGCCGCCGTGGAAATCATTCTGGACCGCGAAGGTGTCCTGGACCTGGACCGTCGCCCCGGCGGCAAACGGATCGGTGAGCAGCCGATGCTCGTCGATCGACAAGCTTTCTCGAAAACGGAAGTACCGATAGCCGCCCAAAACCGCCACCTGTCCTTGGCAACCCTGCAGCCAATTCCTTCGCAGCAGGATGCCTGCCGAATTCACATCGCTGGAGGTGTCGATCCGGATCTGCCCTTCGAACTGTCCGGGAGAGGCGACCAGCTGGGAAGACGGTCCATCGGTTTGAAGGTCATAAAACGGCCGCGCCAGGATTGGATCGCCGGCTGACGCCGCCTGGTAACCGCCACGCGCGTCTCCGACGTAGAAATAATGTCCCTCGAGGCCCCAGTCCTGGCAGTCGTCCAGCCATGCCCCGAGCGTCAGCCGCACACCGTGACGCAGGTCGTCATCGACACTTTGGTTCCCAAACAGCACTTCCGTTCCGGGTTGGCCCGGGACGCCCGCGGACGGGCCGGTCGTGACCAAGGGCGGCAAGCGGTTGCCCTGGACCCACCACATCAAGTAATCGGCGCGAACCCACCAGCGATCCGCACAGCAATTATCCTCTTGCAGGCATTCGCCCGCGGGTTCGTCGTCGATCATGGGGAACTCGGCAGCATCCGCACACGACCCGTCATCGCACACCACGTGGGCTTGCACGTAGTCGTGCATGGTCGCGACGCGCCCGGGCGACGTGTACGCCGGTTCCGCAACGACCAGCTGCGGGAGGAAGAACAACAGGGTCCCAACACAGGCGCAGATCGCCCCGTTAACCAGCGCAATTCGACGAATCATCGAATGAACTCCTGTTTCCACCGTTGACGGGCGTATTCCTTGCCCCAGTTCCTCGGCCCCGACTTCAGCACGCGCACCAGGCGAGCGGTGCGGCGTCAGCCCACCGGTATACGGCCCTAGTTCCTCGGCCCCGATCATCGCACACGCCGTAGGGGACGGAGCACCCAATAGCGTTATCGTGAAGCCGATGCCCCACCAAAGAGTTTGTTTGCCGCAAGCCGGCATGTACGGGTCCAAACGGACGCGCCGAACCTGCTGGCAACGCCCGTCAAGCCGCACAAGCCGCCGGCGCCGGAAATGCCGGTTGTGACAGTTCTGACCAAAGGGGCAAGATCCTGCTACCTTGCCGCCGGCAGTTCTCGGAGCAGTTCGAGGCGGTCGAACAGGGCATCGCCGCCGATCGCGGTGGGCGCGATGCCCGTCAGCGTCAAGGCGCCAAAGTCCTTCCACAGGTCGCACGTGACCTCGACCCACTGCTGTGGCGCTTCGGCCGCGACCTGACGCGCGGCCCAGCCGGTCGTGTTCTGCCCGCTGAAATACCGCCAGATCGGTTTGTCCGCCGGTGGCCAGTTGCCATCGGCCGCCAGCTCGATCATCACGCCCTGGCCGCCGCACGACTTCCAGGCGAACCGCAGATACCGGTACTCGCCGGGCGCGGGATGCTCGACGATCCGGTACTGCCAGCCGGGAATCCGTAACGACCAGCGTTGGGGCGGCGAGATGCGCAGCGACGCGTTGCCCGCAAAGCGGTCGGCCGTCTCCAGGATCGCGCGGCCTTCGCCCTGATCGAGCACCTGGACAAAACCGGGTTCGTCGTCAAACAACAT
Source organism: uncultured Pirellulaceae bacterium (assembly GCA_964645045.1). Taxonomy (GTDB): domain Bacteria; phylum Planctomycetota; class Planctomycetia; order Pirellulales; family Pirellulaceae; genus Anammoximicrobium. Next base: position 2,422 of record CAZXYZ010000082.1, read on the forward strand.
CACTTGCGCCGGCAAGGGCGGTCCGAACGCCAGACGCAGGTAGGCGATCAGGTCGGCCATTTCCTGCGGCTTGATCTCCTGCTCGACTTTTTCCGGCATCAGCGAAATGCGCGAGGCGGCCATCTCGTCGATGTCTTTGCGAAGAACGGTGTCCTCTTTGCCCTCTTCGCGGCGGAGCGTCACGTGCGTCGCCGATTCGGCCGCCAGCACGCCGCTGTAGATGCGGCCGTCCTCGGTCACGACGGTGTAGCTGTTGTAGCCGGCCGTGATCTGATTGCTGGGGTCCAGCATGTCCGACACCAGCATCTCGTCCGTGCGTTGGATCGTGTTGGCCAAGTCGGGACCGACGACGAACCCCTGCTCCTTGACACGGTGGCACTTGGCGCATTGGCGTTGAAACACAGCGTCGCCGCGGATCGAATCGCGAGGCAACGTCAGCGCGTCCGTATAGCGGGCCAGGACCTCTTGACGTTCCTTCGTGACGCCCTGAGCGGCGAGCAGTTCGCGGGCGCGGCGGCGAATCTCCGGATCCGAGTTGTCCCGCAATTGCTCGCGGCGAGCCGTGTCCAGGCTGGACGGCGGCACGGCGCCCTGCTGCAGTGCGTCGAGCAATTTCGCCAGCCGGTTCTGCCGCCGGAAGATCGCCTCCAAGGCAGCCGTCTGGACTTTGGGTGTCTTCGTCAACCAGTCCTGCAGCAGCAGGTCGGCGGCTCGCACGTCCTCGACGGTCGCCAGCGCTTCGACGGCGGCCAGCTGCACATCCAAGGGTTGGCGCGGATCCAGCAACCGCTGGGCAAGGGCCACAAGTTCGTCAAAGGGAGCGCCCTTCCACAAGGCCACGGCGGCCACGCGATCGGGCAGCGGACGAGTCTCGTCCAGCGCCATCTTGGCGGCGGATTCCAGCGCGGCTTTCATCTCCGGCGCCTCCTGCAAGCGGACCAGCTTGGCAACCTGAAACGCCAACTGGCGGACGTCACCGTCGGAACTGGCCAGCAGCGCACGCAACGAGCCCTGGCCCGCCGCGTTGGTCAGGACTTCCGGCTTGCCTCGATTCAGTCCCTCGGCCAGTCCCGCCAGGCCGGCCGCCTGCAGCCCGGCTGCGGCATGGCCTCTCGCCGTCTCGATCGCCGCCAACGCGCGGCTGATCTCATCGTTGCGATGCCGAGCGCCGACGATCGAGACCAGCGGCCGCAGCAGCGACGGAACCGAAGTTCCCGCCTCAGCGCCGCGCAAGACCTCGACCAACAAATCCTCCGCTGTCTCCGCAGCGGAACTGAGAATGGCGGCTTGCAGCCACGTGTCGCCGTCGCTGACGGTTGCCAATTTGGCCAGGGCCGCGGCCGCAGCCGGCGAACCGGATTGGCCCAGCGTCAGCGCGGCCTGCACGCGGACTCGCGGGTGCGGATCGTCCGCCAAGGCGGCGACGGGCGCGAGTAACTCGGCATCGCCCGACAGCCAGCGTTCGGACAGAACCAGAGCGTGCGTGCGGACGGCGAAGTGCGTGTCGCCCAGTGCATGTTGTACAATCCGTGGCGTCAGCGCGGCCAAACCGTCCAACGTGTACAGTGCGTGCAACCGGGCTTGCGGCATGCCGCCGGATGCGGCCAAGTCGCTCAGTTGCGGCTCGATGCTCCGGTCGCCCCGTTCGACCAGCAGTCGCTGGGCCGTCTCACGCCACCAGGCGTTCGGGTTCGTCAAAGCGGCCACCAGGTCGGCCGAGGAAGCGGCGGCCAAATCCGCCTTGTGCTTCGGCCGCGTTCCGTCGGCCACGATCTTCCAGATTCGCCCTCGATCGCTGCCCGCGATCAACGACTGGATGTACAACTGCTGCAGGTATCGCGGAATCGCCGAGTAGTCCTCGATGATCGACCGGTACATGTCCACCACGTACAGCGCGCCGTCCGGCCCGGTCAGCAGATTGACGGGCCGAAACCACTGCTCGGTCGACGTGAGGAATTCGGTGGTTTCTTCGGCCAGGGGCCGCCGGGCCCGGTACGTCGCGCCTTGCGGCTCGAGCACGCAACGATGGACCAGGTTCTGGGCATTGTCGACGCTGAAGTGATTGCCGTGGAATTCCGGCGGAAAGGCAGCGGCCCGGTAGATCGCTTGACCGCTGGCCGCCGTAAAGAAACCGTTCGCGGTCGCTTCGGCAGCGCCGTAGAATTTGACCCACGCCGGGTCCTTGCTCCGCGCCAGCCGCCACGGATCGGGCTGGCTGGTCGGATAGACCCGCGCCGGATGCCCGTAGCTGGAGACGTTCAGCACGAGGTTGGGCGCGGCGTAGTACGGATTGCGGGCCAGGTAGTGATACGCCAGTGGTGCGACGAACAAGGCGTGCTGTTGGTTGGTCACCAGGTAGCGATCGCCCCAGTCGTCGATCGCCAGCCCGAACCCGCTGGAACTGCCGCTGGTCGGTTCCAGCGCGCTGCCATCGGGTTTGAAGCGGAAACTGGTCGCCGGGATCTTGACCTCGGCTGCCAAGTGAGGGCCGCGAATCGTGCCGCCGCTGTTGATGCCGTTGGCGGCATAGATCCAGTTGTCCACGCCCCAGCGCGGATTGCTGATCCGCGACCACATGTCGTACAGCCCAAATCCGGAGAACAGCGTTTCCCGGACTTCGGCCTGGCCGTCACCGTCGCGGTCCGCCAGGAAGAGGATCTCCGGCGCGCACATGGCAATCACGCCGTCACGGGCCGGCACCAAGCCGTAACAAGCCGGCAAGCGGTCCGCCCAGACGTGGCTACGATCGACGCGCCCGTCGCCGTCGGTGTCCTCCAACAACTTGACCGTTCCATATTGCTCCTGCTCCGCCTGGCGGACAGCGTCGGGATTAGCGGGAATCCGGCGCACGGCTGTGTCCAGGACGCCCGTCTTGTTCAACTCCTGGATGTCCAGATAGCCTTCGAGGTTGTAGCCGTGGATCTCGCACACGAAGATCCGGCCTTGGGCGTCAAACGCCATCGCCACGGGGTCCGCAACATGCGGTTCGGCCGCGACCAACTCGATCCGAAATCCCGGCGGCAGCTGAAACCGCTTCTGGCTCTCCTCCGGCGTCAGCGGCCTCGGCGCATCGGTTGCCAATGGGACCTCAGCGGCCGCAGCCAGCCCGAGCAGGCACAGTTGGCACAGTATGGAAAGAAGGGGACGCGAGACGAACGATATTGAACGGCATTTCGGCATGTTCCGCTCCTGACGCGACGGAGTCTCCACGACCTGACATTAACAATCGCCGGGGTGGCGGGCAACCGGTCACCGGACCCTACGATCCATCCACTGAAAAGCCAGCCCCAAACGGGGCGGAAATCCCGGCGAACGGTGGGCGTCAGCCCATCGGTGCATTTTCTCCGCAACCACTTCTCCGACGGTCTGCGGATATCACCGAAGGTGATCTTGCGAACCCTCGCGCAAATGTGCGGGCGCGCGGAAAACCGGCGGGCTTACGCCAGCCGTCCGCCTTTTGATATGCAACCACGCGGTAGAATCAGAACAGGCCGAGCACGCGCACCGCGTCCGTCTTGTCCGCACTTCGACGGCTGAGGCGTGGTGAAGCAACCGCTCCCCTGGACAGGTCGCTGGCCGGACTGAATACTAATAGCGTATCGGGTTCGTTGAATGAGGCTCGTCATGACACTCGTCCCCGCTGCCGTCAACCGCCGCCGCTTTCTGAGCCGAACATCGCAGGGGCTGTTCGGCGTAGCGTTGGCGTCGCTGCTGGATCCCGGACTGCTCCGGGCGGCGCCGGCCCGCGGCGTGTTGGGGAGACCGCCCCTGCCTCAAAAGGCCAAACGGGTCATCTGGCTCACGATGGCCGGAGGCCCCTCGCATCTGGAACTGTTCGACCACAAGCCGAAGCTTGCCGAGCTGGATGGTCAGCCGATGCCCGAAAGCGTGACGCGCGGCCAGCAATTGGCGCAGCTGCAAGGACAGAAGCTGGTGTGCCTGGGCCCCCAGTTTCCGTTCCGGAAGTACGGCCAGAGCGGGACCGAAATCTGCGACTTGCTGCCGCACGTGGGCGCGGCCGTCGACGACATCTGCCTGGTGCGCTCGATGACCACCGAGGCGATCAACCACGATCCGGCTCATACGTTCATGAATACCGGTTCGCAAATCACCGGCCGGCCGAGCATGGGCGCGTGGGTCACCTACGGCCTGGGGAGCGAGGCGGAGGACCTGCCGGGCTTCGTCGTGCTTGTATCGACCGGCAAGGGACGGTCGCCCCAGCCGATTGCGGCGCGGCAGTGGAGCGGCGGCTTTCTGCCCGGCCGCTTCCAAGGCGTGCAGCTGCGCTCGAAAGGGGATCCGGTCCTGTACCTTGGCCGCCCGGCCGGCGTGTCGCCCGACCAGCAGGAGGCCGTCGTCGCCGCGATCAACGAACTGAACCGCAGCCACGACGCCGTCGAGCATGACCCGGAGATCGCTACGCGGATCGCCCAGTACGAACTGGCGTTCCGGATGCAGACGAGCGTTCCCGGGCTGATGGACCTGGCCGGCGAAGACGCCCGGACCATTGCCCGGTACGGTTGCGTACCAGGAGACGGCTCGTTCGCCGCCAATTGCCTGCTGGCCCGGCGGTTGGTCCAGCGGGGGGTGCGATTCGTCCAGCTGTACCATCGCGACTGGGACCACCACAGCCTGCTCCGCGAGGAACTGCCCCTGCGGGCCCGCGAGGTCGACCAGGCGTGCGCCGCCCTGATCGCCGACCTGAAGCACCTGGGCATGTTCGACGAAACGCTGCTCGTCTGGTCGGGCGAGTTCGGCCGCACGCCGATGTCGCAAAGCAACAAGGGGCCCGTCGGGCGCGATCACCACAACAAGTCGATGTCGCTGTGGCTTGCCGGAGCCGGCGTGCGCGGCGGACTGACTTACGGAGCGACCGACGAACTTGGCTACGCGGCCGTCGAACAGGTCTGCACCGTCCACGACCTGCACGCCACGATGCTGCACCAACTCGGCATCCGGCACGACGCCTTCAGCGTGAAATTCCAAGGGCTCGACGCCAAGCTGACCGGCGTCGAAGGGGCGCGCGTGCTGAAGGATATCCTGGCCTGAGTTTCCCGTGGGATAGGCTTCCAGCCTGTCATTGTTTTGAGTTCCGGCTGGAAATGGCAATTCGGGAGCGGAAAGACAATTGTGGGAAATGACAGGCTGGAAGCCTATCCCACGGGAGGGCGACGTGAATCGAGCGGGCATCTTTCGACGACGACACCTGCCGCACTGGGACGTGGAGGGGAAGCCATTCTTTGTGACGGCCTGTCTCGACGGCAGTATTTCCGCGGCGGGGATGAAACGCATCCAACGATACCGGCTCGAACTCGATGCGCGGCGGCGCCCTGAACAACTCTCCGAGCAGGAATGGCAGCGGAACAAAGACAAACTGTTATTTGCGTTGGTCGACGACTTGCTCGACCACCAGAGTCCGGTGTGCTATCTTGCCGACGGTCGTCAGGCGGAGATCGTGCAGAACGCGTTCCTGCACTTCGCCGGCGAACGATACACGTTGCTGGCGTTCGTGGTCATGCCCAGTCATCACCATTGGCTGTTCCTGCCGGACGAGAACTGGTCGCGCGAAGTGGTCGAGCGGTCGCATCACTCTGGTCGGCCGTGGACACCGCGGGAGATCATCTCGCACAGTCTTCAGAGCTTCACCGCCACGATGTGCAATCGAGTTCGCGGCGACACCGGGACGTACTGGCAATCGGAGACGTTCGATCATTGGGCCCGGGACGAGGCCGAGATGTTCCGCATCATCGATTACATCGAATGCAACCCGGTGAAAGCCGGTCTGGCGGATCGTCCGGAGGACTGGCTATGGTCTTCGGCGCGACTGCGCGCGGATGCCGGAACGAAGCCCGGCGATCCGATTCTGAAACCCGTGGGATAGGCTTCCAGCCTGTCATTGTTCTGGGTTCCGGCTAGGGAATGGCAGTTCGGGAGCGGAAAGACAAATGTGGGAAATGACAGGCTGGAAGCCTATCCCACGGGAAGAACGGCTTCCAGGCGACTCCCAGCTATTTGGCCGCCGTTCACCGCTGGCACCAAAGGTGCTGCCGTATATCCGCTTGTGCCGGATTGCAAACCGATAAACGATTTTGAATAATGCAGACATGAACCCTATCACCTTTGCGATGCGGCGGCCATGGACGGTGATCGTCGCGTTGATCGCGATTTCATTGAGTTGCTTCCTGGCCCTGCGGCCCAAGTCGTTTGATGCCTGGCTGGCCCGGATCGGCGTCGAAGTGCCCGTGCCGCGTATGGCGGTGGATATCTTTCCCAGCCTGAATCTGCCCGTGATCTACGTCTGCCAGCCGTACAGCGGCATGGACCCGGCGCAGATGGAGGGCCTGCTGACGAACTACTACGAATATCACTTTCTCTACATCAGCAACATCCATCACGTGGAAAGCCGCAACGTGCAGGGGATGTCGCTGATGCGGCTATACTTTCATCCCGGCACAAACATGGCCCAGGCGATGGCGGAGACGATCAACTACGTCAACCGCTCGCGGGCGTTCATGCCGCCCGGCACGGTGTCGCCGTTCGTGATGCGGTTCGATACGGGCAGCGTGCCCGTCGGCTACCTGGTTCTGTCCAGCAGCACGCGGACCGTCGGCGAGATTCAGGACCAGGCGCTGTTCAAAGTGCGGCCCATGTTCTCGTCGCTGCCGGGCGTTTCGGCGCCGCCGCCGTTTGGCGGCAGCGTCCGTTCGATCGTGGTTCGGGCCCAGCCGGACCGGCTGCGGGCTTACGGTCTGTCGCCCGACGACGTCGTGCTGGCGCTGAGCGCCGGGAACGTCATCAGTCCGTCGGGAAACCTGCACGTGGGCAACCGCTATCCCGTGGTGCCGACCAATGCCCTGATCAAGAATCTGCAGGACTTCGGTTCGATTCCGCTCCGCACGGGGCCCGGCGCGTCGGTCTACCTGCGCGACATCGGCACGGTCGAGGACGGCACGGACCTGACGACCGGCTACGCCTTGGTCAACGGCCGCCGGGCTGTATACATCCTGGCCACGAAGCGTGCGGAAGCTTCGACGATGAGCGTGATCGACGAAATCAAGAGCGCCTTGCCGAAGATGCAGCAGGAGTTGCCGGAGGACATCCGCGTCAGCTTCGAGTTCGACCAATCGCCGTACGTGACGCGGGCGGTCAAGAGCCTGTTCAACGAAGGGGCTCTGGGGGCCTTGCTGACGGGCTTGATGGTGCTGATCTTTCTCCGCGACGTGCGCAGTGCGCTGATCGTGGTGGTGAACATTCCCTTGGCCCTCATGGCGGCGGTCGTGGGCCTGTGGATCGGCGGGCATACGATCAATCTGATGACGCTGGGCGGCTTGGCCTTGGCCGTCGGCATCCTGGTGGACGAAACAACGGTCGAGATCGAGAACATCCACGTCCAACTCCACAAGCACACCTCCGTGGCACGGGCCATCCGCGAGGGGAACCGCGTGACGGCCGTGCCGCGGTTGCTGGCCATGCTGTGCGTCCTGGCGGTGTTCGTGCCTTCGTTCTTCATGCGCGGGGCGGCTCGCGAGTTGTTCGTGCCGTTGTCGCTGGCCGTGGGCTTTTCGATGATCGCCTCGTACGTGCTGTCCAGCACGTTTGTGCCCGTTCTGGCCGCCTGGCTGATGAAGCGGCAAGCAGCGCACGCCGCAGCGCGTCCCGGCTTGTTGGACTGGTTCCGCCGGCGGTTCGAGTCGCTGACCGGGTGGATGGTGCGGCTCCGCTGGGCGGTGTTGGCGGGCTACTTGGTGGTCTGTGGGGCGGTGGTCTTGATCGGCGGCCGGCGGCTGGGCGTCGAGATCTTCCCGACGTTCGACGCCGGCGAGTTCCGCTTGCGGATGCGGGCCCCGGATGGGACGCATTTCGGACACACCGAGAAGACGGCACTGCAAGTCCTCGATTCGATCGCCGAGGTGGTGGGGCAGGAGAACATCGCCTTGACCTTGGGTTACGTGGGCACCATTCCGGCCAGTTTTCCGATCAACGGCGTGTACCAATGGTCGCGCGGGCCGGAAGAGGCGCTGTTGAGGATCGCCCTGAGGCAGGGCACGCAGGTCCGCACGGAGAGCATGAAGGAGACCTTGCGCGGCGAACTGACCCGCCGCTTTCCCGACGTCCGGTTTTCGTTCGAGCCGGCCGATATCATCAGCGAAGTGATGAGCTTCGGCTCGGTCACGCCCATCGAGATCGCGGCGCGGGGCGCGAATCTGCTGGAGAACCGCAGCTACCTAGTCAAGGTGCAACAGGAATTGGCGGCGCTGCCCTACCTGCGGGACATTCAGTTCGCCCAGTCGCTGGACTATCCCACGGTCGAAGTGCGGGTGGACCGCGAGCGGGCCGGTTTGGGCGGCGCGAGCGTGGCCGAGGTGGCCCGCTCCGTGGTCGCCGCCACGTCGTCCACGCGGTTTGTCGTGCCCAACTACTGGCCCGATCCCAAGACGGGGATCGGCTATCAGGTCCAGCTGGAGATTCCGCAGCCGTGGCTCACCAGCGCCGACGATTTGGGGGCGCTGCCCGTTTCCGACGGCGCGGGCAGCCCGCTGTTGTTGCGCGACGTCGCCCAGATCCAACAGGGCACGATGCCGGGCCAGTACGACCGGTATAACATGAAACGCGAGCTGTCGTTGACGGCCAATGTTTCGGGAGCGGACTTGGGCCGGGTGTCGCGCGACATCGAGTCCATGTTGACCCGGCTGGAAAAGGCCGGCGACAAGCCGGCCGGCGTGACGGTGGAAGTCCGCGGGCAGATCCCCCCGCTGCGGCAGATCATGGGCGGGCTGACCAGCGGTTTGATCCTGGCCTTGATCGTGATCGTCCTGCTGCTGACGGCCAACTTCCAGTCCTGGCGGTTGGCGCTGGTGACGGTGACCGCCGCTCCGGCGGTCCTGGCCGGCGTCGTGTTGATGCTGCTGGCGACGGGCACCACGCTGAACATCCAGTCGTTTATCGGGACCATCATGTCGCTGGGCGTGGCGATGGCGAACGGGATTCTGCTGGTCACGTTCGCAGAGCACGAGCGGCACGTGGGCCTGTCCAGCCGGGAGGCGGCGGTCCGGGGGGCCGGCGGTCGTTTACGGCCGATTTTGATGACCAGCGCCGCCATGACCGCGGGGATGATCCCGATGGCGCTGGGCCTGGGCGAGACCGGTCCCCAGATCGCGCCGTTGGGACGAGCCGTGATCGGAGGACTGGTCGCCGCGACGGCCGCCACGCTGTTGGTGCTGCCTGCCGTGTTTGCCCTGGTGCAAGGCCGGACGGGACGCGATTCCGCGTCGCTCGATCCCGACGATCCGGCCAGCCCGCGGTACGACGGCACGCAGCCGGCGCAGCCCAGCGACGAGTGATTCTTTCTACAACGAGCTTTCCGGGAACCGAACATGTCGTCATTCCACGCAGCGCGGACTATCCCCTGGTTCTGCCTTGGCCTGCTGACCGCCGCCGCCGGTTGCCAGACTCGCCCGGCGGCCGATGCCGCCAGTTCCCCGGCGACCGCCTCCGGCGCGCCGCCGCCGGTCCGCGTCGTGGTCCGCCCGGCCGAGCGCAAGACGCTGGTCCGAAAGATCGAGGTCCCGGGGCAGGTCGAAGCCTATGAGACGGCGCCGCTGATGGCCAAAGTGACCGGCTACGTCCGCCGCGTCGCCGTCGACATCGGCGATCGCGTCCGCGGTCCCCAGCCGGCCGACGGCGAACGGCCCGCCGCCGCGGGCGATGTGTTGCTGGAACTGGACGTGCCGGAACTGGAACGCGAACTGGCCCAGCGCAATGCCGCCGTCGCCAAAACGCGGGCCGTGGTGGCCCAATCCGAAGCGGCGATCCAACTGGCCAAGGCCGGCTTGGCCTCCGCCGAGGCGCTGACTGCCGAGGCGGGATTCGCCGTCGAGGCCCAGGCCGCCCTGGTGGCGAGGTGGAAATCCGAAAACGACCGCATCGTCCAGTTGGCCGCGGCCGCCGCCGTCACGCAGAAAGTGGCCGACGAAACCGGCAGTCAGCTGCAGGCCGCCGAAGCGTCCCTGCGGCAAACGCAAGCCAAGGTGCAATCGGCCCGGGCGCAGCGCGGCGAAGCGGCGGCGGCGGTCCAGCAAGCCGAAGCCGATCTGGCCGCCTCGCAGGCGGAAGTCGAGGTCGCGCTGGCCGAAGCGGCTCGCACCGAAACCATGCTCGCCTTCGCCACGCTCCGGGCCCCCTTCGACGGCGTCGTGACCGCGCGGCACATCCATCCCGGTCATCTGGTCCGCGCCGCGGGGACCGAACCGCTGCTGGTGGTTAGCCGCATCGATCCGGTGCGGGTGGTCGTCCAGGTCCCGGAGGGCGATGCCCTGCTGGTCCGCCCCGGCCATCCCGCGGCGCTCCGCGTGCCCGCGCTGCCCGGCGCCAACTTCACCGGCCAGGTGACGCGCACCAGCGAGTCGCTGGACGCCGGCAACCGGACGCTGCGGATCGAGATCGACATCGCCAATCCGGAGGGAACGCTGAAACCGGGGACGTACCTCCAGGCGGAAGTGGAGGTGGCCAACCGGAAGGACGTCCTGGCCTTGCCGCGAGCCGCGGTTTTGACGCAAGACAAACGGACGTTCAGCCTGACCGTCGACCAGCAAGGCCAAGTCGTCCAGGTGCCCGTACAGCTTGGCATCCAAGTCGGCACGGAGGTCGAGATCCTGTCCGGGCTGACCGGTACGGAACGGATCATCACTGCCAATGTGGGCGGCTTCCGCGAAGGGCAAATCGTGCAGGCGGTCACGGAACCGGCTGCCCAGTAGCACCCGGCGGCCCGCTCGCCACTTGACGATGGCCGGGTTGTCTCCCGGTGGCCCGCAGCAGGCGCGAGAGAGAGCCCGCAGCGGACAGCCCGGAGAGCGATCCTACGGCAAACTCCCCCTGATCCGCAAAGTCATTCCAACCGTCTCGATCGCTGTCTCCGGCGCGACCATCCCGTGACCGGTGCGTATCGTATCGACCATGCCGTCGCTTCCGATAGTTCCGTCATAGATCGGCCGAAGATAGGGACAAGGGCGGTTCTGCGGATCGAGACGAAGGAGTGTCTGGTATGACATGGACCATGCTGTTGCGACAGCCACGCTGGGCGGTCGCTTTGGGGCTGATCGTTGCGGCCTCCGGCTGCCGGGCGGTCGGACTGCGCGTCGAAACCGCGGACGGAAAGCGCAGCGGCTGCGATGTCTATGTCGGGCGGTTGGCGGAGCCCACCACAGGCGTCTCCGTCCCCGAGCGTCCGCGATGGGAACGCAACCTCGCGGCCGCCGCTTCGTCTTCCCAGACGCCGGCGCCGAGCGCCGAATCGCGGCCTGTCGCGGCCCGGTTGGCGTCCGCGTCCGCAGCCGACGTTCCGCCGGCTCCCCAGCCCGCTGTCCGATTGGCAGCGGATTCGCCGCATCCTCTTCTCAACGTCCCCGCCCCGGCCCCCGCCGCCGGGCACGATTCGGCCGACGCCGCGGTCCAGTCCCTGGACTTGGCGGCCCTGCTCTGGATGGTCGACGGCCAGAATCCACAGGTGGCGTTGGCCCGGGAACGGATTGCCGAGGCGTATGCGCAACGGGACCGGGCCGAATACCTCTGGCTGCCGTCGCTGCGTGCCGGCATGAACTACAACAAGCACGAGGGCGCCATCCAGGACGTAGCCGGGACGGTCTTTAACACCAGCCGCGGCTCGGCGTACGGCGGGTTGGGCGCGGTCGCGGTCGGGGCCGGTTCGCCCGCGGTGCCCGGGGTGTGGGCCCATTTCCATCTGGCCGACGCCTGCTTCCAGCCGCAGATCGCCGGCCATGAAGCGTCGGCCCGGTCGCACGCCGCCCAAGCCGCGCGGAATACGCTGCTGCGGGATGCCGCCGTGGCCTATTGGGAACTGGTGCGGGCCGAGCAGCAACAGGCGATCACGAACGAAGCACTCCAGCACACCGAGGAATTGGCGCGGTTGACGGAAGCCTACGCCCGCACCGGACAAGGCTTGAAAGCGGACCAGCAGCGGGTCGGCGCAGAACTCGCCGTCCGCCGCAGCGAGCGGTTGCAGGTGGACGAGTCCGTCCGCGTCGCCTCGGCCAACCTGGTCCGCCTGCTGGGCGGCGACCCGCTGGTCCGGATTGCGACCGCCGAGCAGGCGGTGGTGCCGCTCGAGCTGACGCCCGGGGAAACTTCGGCCGCAGAACTGGTGCAACAGGGCCTGAGCCAGCGGCCCGAACTGGCCGAAAGCCGCCACCTGGTTGCACAAGCCTGCCAGCGTCTGCAGCGCGAGCAGTTTGCCCCGTTGATTCCCAGCGTCATTCTGGGCCTGAGCTACGGCGGCCTGGGCGGCGGCCTGGGCAGCGAAATCACCAACACCGGCGACCGGCTGGACGCCGACGTAGCCGCGTATTGGGAACTGCGGCAATTGGGGCTGGGCGAGCGGGCCGTCCGGGCCGAAGCCTCGTCCCGCGTCCGCCAAGCCGAACTGCGGCAGGTGGCCGATCTGGACCGGGTCAGCCAGGAAGTCGTCACCGCGCATACGCAAGTGCAGGCCCGCTCCGGCCGCATCGAAATCGCTCGTACGGGAATCCAGGCCGCGGAGGAATCGTTCCGGCTCAACCGGGACCGGATCCAGAACGCGCAGGGCCTGCCCATCGAGGTGCTGCAGTCGATCCAGTCGCTGGCCCTGCTCCGCCGCGAGTACCTGAACGCGGTAGTCGACTACAACATCGCCCAGTTCCAGTTGTGGTGGGCCGCGGGGTGGTTCTGCGAGCCGGCGACCACGCCGCTGGCCGCCGGCTGACGTCCTTCAATCGCGATTGTGCGGGAAGATTTATCGAATCTTAATACTCGTAGAATTGGGAGCATGACGATTAAACCATAACCCGCGATTTTTTCCCACCTGCCGTTTGTAACCAACGAAAGACTGCCATTATGACACGCCGTCTTACGCAGTTTGCCCTCCTGGTTCTTTTGTCTTTGGCCGCACCAATTGCCCAAGCGCAGCAGTCGGAATTCCCGCCACCCGAATTCTCCCAAGGAGTTGGGGCCATGCTGCCGGACCCGACGACGGGAGCCGGATACGCGCCCGCGATGCCCGAGGCCGGCGTCTCGAGCACTCCGTCGACGGCTGCGATGCTCGAACGGCTGAACGAGGCGGAGTATACCATTGCCGCGCTCAAGGCCCAGCTTCAGCAGCAGTCGGGGGGGCAACCGGAGTCCGACAGCGTGTTCGGCTTCCTGGGCGAGCGGTGGAAGACCTTGGGCGACCCGGAACTGGAATTGATCAACTACAGCACGCATTCCGCGATGCTCGCCGATCCAACGCCGAAAAAGTGGTACGACAAGTACTCCCTGCGCGGCTACACCCAGTTTCGCATCAACGAGTCCATTTGGGAGGACGACGATTCGGCATTGCCTCAACACACCGGGGACCGCTCCGTCAGTCCGAACCAGAATTTCCTGATCCGCCGGGCCCGTTTGATTCTGGCCGGTGACGTCTCCGAGCACATGTATATCTATTTTCAGCCGGACATGGCCGTCAGCCCGCCGGGCAGCCCCGACGGCACGCATTTCCCGCAGATCCGCGACTGGTACGCGGACTTGTACCTCGACACGTGCAAGGTGTACCGGTTCCGCCTCGGCCAATCGAAGGTGCCCTACGGCTGGGAAAACCTGCAATCCAGTTCCAACCGCATTCCACTGGACCGAGACGATGCCTTCAACAGCGCCGTGCGCAACGAGCGCGATCTGGGCCTTTTCTTTTACTGGACGCCTGAATGGGCTCAGGACTTCTTCAAGGAGGTCCTCGACCAGGGACTCAAAGGATCGGGCAATTATGGTGTGTTCGGCATCGGCTGCTACGACGGCCAGGGTGGATCGCTCGTGGAGCAGAACGACAACCTGCACGTGGTGACACGCTTGACGCTGCCCATCACCTTTGCCAACTGCCAACACATGGAAATCGGCGCCCAGGCTTACACAGGCAAGTACACGGTCCTGGGGTCGTCGATTTCTCCGCTGGGCGTGGGCGCTCCCAAACGGCCCGCGGGCACGCTGGAAGAAGGCAACGCCGCCGGAATCCGCGACCAACGCATCGGCGGAACGTTCGTCTGGTATCCGCAGCCCCTGGGATTTCAAGCCGAATGGAACGTGGGCCGCGGCCCGTCGCTGAACGATGCCCAGACCGCGGTCGTCGACCGCTCTTTGACCGGCGGCTATGCAATGACCATGTACCACATGGAAGGACCGTGGGGGGGCGACCTGTATCCGTTCCTGCGTTGGGCCTATTACGAGGGCGGTTACAAAGCGGAGAAAAACGCACCCTCCAGCGAGATCGATGAATGGGAATTGGGCTGCGAATGGCAGATCAACCCGCAGATGGAATTCACCGCAATCTATACGATCACCGATCGCACCAACACGAATGCGATCAACTTGGCGAACGTCCAATCCTACCGCCAGTACGACGGCCAAATCCTGCGCTTCCAGTTCCAGGTCAATTACTGAGCGGTTGCCGGCCGTGCCTCAACGCCGGCTGCCAAAACGGCCCGGGATGTTGGCGGCGACGCTGGGCCATCCGCGTCCGCACGTCGCCCATAGGTTCGAGTTCCGTATAGAACATCGCGCTGGGATCAATGTGCCGTTGCTCCAGGAATTCGATGTGCCGCCGGATCGGCGGCTGATGCCCGATCCAAGGCAGTATCACCAGCCAGAGGACCAGGATGGCGGCCACGCCGGCCGCCAGCCGCATCCAGCCACTCTGCGTCGCACGGGATCCGCTGGCGCCGAATCCGGTTGCGCTACTTCTGCAGCACGTCGGCAGCATGGGGAAAGACCTTTTCGAACATCAGCCAAGCCATCAGCAGGGTCAGACACAGATTGAACGTCTGTCCGACGACGTACAGGACGAGCGGTTTGCCGCCCTTCATATAGGCGGCCAACTCGCGGAAATTCGTCTCCAGGCCGATGCTCACAAACGCCAGGCAGAAGAACCAAGTCCGCAGGGTTGAGCCGGTGTACCCGAGCACGGCATCGGCCACACGCTCGCCGTCCGCGGATGACGCCGCCAGCCAGGAGAACACGACGGATGCGGCCACGAACCCCAGGATGAACTTGGGAAACCGATGCCAGATCTCCATCCAACCGGGACGCGTTCCGCCCGCCTGGCGTTCGACGCGCGTCACCCAGTAGACGGCGACGCCGAACGCCACCACGCCGATCAAAATGTTCTGGATCATCTTGACCGTCGCGGCGACGGCCAGGGCGTCCTCGCCCAACATCGCTCCGGCGGCGGCGACGGCCCCTGTCGAATCGATCGTCCCGCCCAGCCAGGCGCCGCCCAGAACGTTGCTCATGCCCATCGCGCGGATGGCCAGCGGCATGACGACCATCATGATGACGGTAAAGGTCAGGGACAGGCCGATCGCCAGCGACAGTTCCGAGCGTTTGGCCTTGCACGCGGCCGCCGTAGCGATCGCGGCGGACACTCCGCACACGGACATGTCCGCCGAAATCACGATGTTCAATGTCGGCGAGGCCATCCGCAGAACCCGCTGCCCGAACCAGAACGTACCGACCAGGACGATCGGCGTCACCACCCAGGCCACAAACACGCCGGGCAATCCCAGCGCCAACAGACGGCCGAAGATGATCTCCGCGCCCAGCAAAACGAGGCCCGTCTTGATATAGAACTCGGTACACGCGGCGGAGCGGAGCCAGGAAGGTGTACCGATTGTGTTGCTGATCAGCAGGCCCACCAGCAGGGCCCATAGCGCGTACTCGAGGTTGTAGTACTTGATCACCGACTGGCCGGCGAGTACCAGCGCCAGTGTGGCGAGCAAGAACACCACGCAAAACCCGGCGGCAAACTCGGCCAGCCGCTTGCCCATCACCGCCGCCCCAAGGCCAAAGGCGATGAGGCTCAGCAGGAAGGTGCCGCACACGCCGGGCAGCACACTGGCCCCTTTGACCGTGAACGCGTCCAACGGGTTGGATGTCCAAGAGCCCGGCTTGCCGAGCCACGCCGTCAGCAGCGAACTGCCTTTCCCGCCTGCCGCAACGCCCTGCCAGACCAAGATCGTGCAGATCGCCAGCAGGATTCCGCCAATCCACACGGCCCACCAGTCATCCGTCCGATACAACTGCTGCCAGCCTGTCTTGGCCGCTGCTGCCTGAACCGCCTGATCGTCCGAATCGGGAGTCTCGCCTGCCATCATTTGCAGTCCGCCTTCGTTTGCGATTTTTGTGTCTAAACACGGCCACATTATAAGGATGCCAGGCGGGGGTGTGAACGGGGCGGTGGAGGCACGGGAGAGCTTTCCTGTTGCCGCATTCTTCTCGACATATTCACCGGGCATTCGTCGGGGCTTAACACAGATCGGCGATAGTAAGGCAAGTGAAACGTGGGGCCCTCGAGCCTGGAGACGGAGGCCGGCTCAGCGGGTCGCACCCTCTCTTGCTCAGGAATGAACATGGAACAGGTCCACGAGACGGGCGAGCGTCGGCGCGTCCGGTCGTTGTTCATCAGCGACCTGCACCTCGGCAGCCGGTTTGCGCAGGCCGAGGCCTTTCTGGCGTTTCTGGAAGCGTATCAACCGGAATACCTGTACATCGTCGGGGATTTTCTGGACGGCTGGAGCCTGCAGCGGTCCTGGCGCTGGCAGCCGGTGAACACCCGCATCCTCCATCATCTGCTGGAGTGGGCTTGGGCGGGCGTGACGATCCGGTACACGCCGGGAAATCACGACGCGTTCTTGCGGGAGTTCCTGCGGGATTTCATTTGGGTCGAGGTGGCGGATGAATTCATCCACCATGCGGCCGACGGACGCCGCTATGTGGTCATCCACGGCGACCAATTTGATGATGTCGAGTCGAATGCCGCCTGGCTCGCGAAACTGGGCTCGCTGGGCTACGACCTGCTGCTGGCGGTCGATCGCTCGATCAACTACGTCCGTCGCCGCCTTGGGCGAAAGGCTTGGCCGCTGAGTGCGGGCGTGAAAGCCCGCGTCAAACGCATTGTGTCTTTCCTGAGCGGCTTCGAGGAACGCCTGGCGGAGCATGCGCGGCAGAAACGGTGCCAGGGCGTGATCTGCGGTCACATTCACACGCCGGTGATCACCGCACGAGGCGAGATCACCTACGGCAATTCCGGCGACTGGGTCGAGAACTGCAGCGCCCTGCTGGAGTTCGACGACGGCGAGTTGCGGCTGGTCCGCTTCTGCCTGGGCACCGGAACGATCGCTCACGACACTTCCAGCGCCGCGCCGAGCGTGCCGGCCGGAGCCGGGGTCGGTGCGGAATCCATCGCGCCGGCGGTCAAGGTACACGCATGAAACGCATCTTCTCGGTGGCGAGCGGGGATGCGTTAGCACCCCGGTGATACGGCGGTTAAGGTACACGCATGAAACGCATCTTCTGGGGCGTCATGGGCGAGGGGCTGGGCCATGTCACGCGGACTTTGGCGGTGATCGAGCACTTGCCAGAGTGCGAGGTGCATATCTTCACGTCGGGCCAGGCGCTGGCGTACCTGGCCGGCACGGCCTATCCGCACCTGCACGCGATCGAGGGGCTGATGTTCCGCTACCGGAATGGGCGGGTCGCGCAGTGCGCATCCCTGCGCGGAGCCGTCTCGTTCTTCCTGCGGTCTCGGGCCCGCAATGTACGCCAGATCCTGGACGCGGCGGACCGCTTGCAACCGGAGCTGTTCGTCACCGATTTCGAGCCGTCGCTGCCCGGCGCCGCTCGGCGCTGGGGTGGCCCGTTGGTGAGCATCGACAACCAGCATCGTTTCAGTCACTGCTCGGTGCGGGATCTGCCGTTGGGCCTGCGGTGCTATGCGAAATTCGTCGGCCAGTACATTCGCTGTGCGATGGGGCAGCCCAGGGTCGCGGTGATTTCCACCTTCAGTCCCGAGTACCTGCGGCCCGCGGCGGCAAACGCAGTTGTGGTGGGCTCCGTAATCCGGCCCGCCGTCGAGGTCTTGCAGCCCAGCGACGAGGGGTTTGTCTTGGCCTACGTTCGCGACAGTATTCGCGCGCCCCTGCTGGCGTGCCTCCATCAACTGGACCGGCGCAGCGTGGTTTACGGGGCTTCGCCGGAGGAATGTCGGGGCCGCGTCGAAGCCAGGCCGCTGTCGCCGGACTTCGTCCACGATCTGGCCCGCTGCGCCTGCGTCGTCTCCACCGCCGGGCATCAGTTGATCTCCGAAGCGCACTGCCTGGGAAAACCGCTGCTCGCGATCCCGGAGCCCGGGCAGTACGAACAATACATCAACGCCTTCTACCTGGAAAAGGTCGGCGGAGGCCGGCGTTGTAATCTGACGTCGCTGTCGACTCGCCTGGTGCAGGATTTTGTGGATTCCGCCGCCCCGCGGCCGCGACGCGCCGCCCGGGGCGCTGAGGAGGTCGCCAAGATTCTTCGCACTCAGATGGAGGCAACACCCGCGCCGGAGTTCCGCTTGCGGCCTGAGCCCGCAACCGGCGTCGCCCGGGCGTTCTTGTCCGTCGCCAATCGGGCGGTCAGGAAGGCCCGTCTCACAAGAACGCTAACGCCCAGGGAGGACGTCTTGGCATGATCGCCGTACAAGAATGGTTCAGCGGCCGCGTATTCCGCTTGGTTCACGGCCGCCATCTGGTTTACAACACCTGCTGGGAAGACCCGCGGTTGGACCGCATCGCCTTGGCGCTGCGTCCCAGCGACCGCCTGGTGATGATCACGTCGGCCGGCTGCAACGCACTGGACTATGCGTTGCTGGGTCCAAGCCGGATCGATGCCGTGGACGTGAACCCACGCCAGAATGCCCTGTTGGAGTTGAAGATCGCCGCCCTTCGACGGCTCGAGTTCGAGGATTTCTTTGCCCTGTTCGGCGACGGGCGGCTGGCGAATGTGCAGCGGATCTACGAATCGCAGTTGCGCGACGCCCTGTCGCCCTGGGCGCAGAAGTATTGGGACCGCTGGATCAAGTTTTTCGACGATCCCCGCCGCACGTTCTATTATCGCGGGGCCTCCGGCACGTTTGCGAGGTTGATCAAGTTCTACATCGATCGCGTGGTCAAGGCGCGGAGCGAAGTCAACGCGATGCTGCACGCCGCAACGCTGGACGAGCAGCGGGAGATCTATCACCAGCGTTTGCGCGAACGATTTTGGACGCGGCCGCTGCGGTTCGCGATGAACCGCGACGCCACCCTGTCGATGGTCGGCGTCCCCCGGGCGCAGCGCCGCCAGCTGGAAGCCGATTACGAAGGCGGCGTGGTCCAATTCGTGCGGGACTGCCTGGATGCCGTGTTTGGACAACTGCCCTTGGCCGACAACTACTTCTGGCGCGTCTACATCACCGGCTCCTACACCCCGGCGTGCTGCCCGGAATACCTGAAGCCGGACAACTTCCAGCGGCTCAAGGCGGGCCTGGTCGACTGCCTCCACGTCCACACGGATACGCTGCAAGGATTCCTGGAGAAGCACCGGGAACCGGTCTCGCGGTTTGTCCTGCTGGACCACATGGACTGGCTCGCGGACAAGTGCTTTCCTTCCCTGGTCGCGGAATGGCAGGCCATCGTGGCCCGCGCGTCCGAGGATGCACGGCTGATTTGGCGCAGCGGCGGATTGCGGACCAGCTTCTTGGATCGCGTGCAAGTCACCGTGGGCGGACGCCCGGCCGCCTTGCCGGAACTGCTGCACCACCAGCGGGAACTGGCCGAGACCCTACACGCGCAGGACCGTGTCCACACCTATGGCAGTTTCTCGATCGCGGACCTCAGGCTTTGACATGGAACTACTCTCGGACCTGAAAACGCTCTACCACTTGGCCGCCAAACCGGTGCGCGGCACCAGCCATGCGGCCCGCCTGGAGTCGTTCTACGCGGGGCAGGCGGCCGGCTACGACCGCTTTCGCCAGCGGCTGTTGCAGGGCCGGCGCGAGCTGTGGGACGCGATTCCCGTCCCCGTCGGCGGGACTTGGGTCGACCTGGGAGGCGGGACCGGCCAGAACCTCGAGCACTTCGGAGATCGCATCCGCGACCTGCAGAAATTGTACGTCGTCGACTTGTGCGCGCCGTTGCTCGACGTCGCCCGGCAACGGATCCGGCACCACGGCTGGAGCAACGTGGAAGTGGTCGAAGCCGACGCGACGAGGTTTCAGCCCGCGGAACACTCCGTCGACGTCGTCACGTTTTCGTACGCGCTGACGATGATCCCGGATTGGTTCGCGGCCCTGCAGCAGGCGCACCGCTTGTTGCGGCCGGGCGGCCTGATCGGCGTGGTGGATTTCTACGTGTCCCGGAAGTACCCGCGGAAGGGACGGCGGCGGCACACGTGGTGGACCCGCACGTTCTGGCCCGCCTGGTTCGCCCGCGACAACGTCTTCCTGTCCGCCGACCACGTGCCGTTCCTGCACTGGCGATTCGAGCCCGTCCAGTTCCAGGAAGGCCGCGCTCGGCTGCCGTACGTGCCATTGCTCCGCGTGCCGTACTACACGTTTGTGGGTCAGCGCGTTGCCGAGGAGTAGGCCCCTTGGAGTGCTTCCCGATTCCGATACGATAAACTCGTACCTACAGGAATCTGCGAAACCAGAGAGTCTGGAGAAGTCATTCGGGCAAGGATTCGTCCATCGGCTCTCCAGTCCCGTAGGGACGACAGGTTGTAGCCAGGGGCGTCAGCCCCTGGATACTGGGAAAAGAAATCCCAAAGCCCCGTAGGGGCGACAGGAATTACAGGTTCCGCTCCTGCCGCCCCTCCGGGCAACGCTGTGAAGCATTTTCTGACCGCGAATTGGGCGAAGCGGAGTAGCCGCGTTCGCCAGAACGCGGGTCCAATGTCCCGAAAGCCCCGCATTCTGGCGAATGCGGCTACCAAAATGCTTCACAGCGTTGCCCTCCGGGGCTTGCGGCCGATGGTGCGTGTTTTCCAGGGGCTCACGCCCCTGGCTACATCCCCATGCCGCCGCGACGCGGCTAGGTTTCGGCGCAGCTGGTTAAGTTCATCGCGGATTTTTTGGGGCCCCTGCCGAGCAAACTCGGCGGGGAGTCTCGAACATCGGGACCCTATTTCGGCCACCGTTGGTGCGTAAAATCAAGGGAGAGACCATGACGACCTGCTTGCGAAAATTTCCGTGGTTCGGCGTCGCTGCCTTTGCCTGTGCCTGGTTTCTGAAAGGGGCCGACAGTCCGGCCGCGGAGCCGGCGGCTCCCGTCAAGAACGTCATCGTGCTGATTGCGGACGGCTGCGGCGCGGAGCATTACACGCTGGCGCGTTGGCACCGGGGCCGGCCGCTGGCCTTGGATGAAATCCTGGTGGGCGGCTTGCAGACCTACATCGCGGATTCCGTCGTCGCCGATTCGGCTCCCGCCTCCACCGCCTTTGCGACCGGCTATCGGACCAGCGACAAGTTCATCGGCATGGGTCCCAAGCCGGGCACGCTGCCGTGCGTGCCCGAACCGGAGCCGCAGTTGCAGTATCGCCCGCTGGCGACCGTTTTGGAGGGCGCGCGGTTGCTGGGCAAGTCCACGGGCATCGTGGCCACGTCCCGCGTGTCGCACGCCACGCCCGCCGCTTACGTGGCCCACGTCCCGTCGCGCACGCAAGAGGACGACATCATGGAGCAAGCGGTGTACCAGGGCGTCGACGTGGTGTTGGGCGGCGGCGGGGACGAGTTGCTGCCCAGGTCCGCCGACGGGAAGCGGGCCGATGGCGAAGATCTGCGGAGCGCGTTGGAGCAGTCCGGCTACCAGTTGCCCGAAACGCGCGAGGCGTTGCGGGAGGTCAAATCGGGCCGAGTGTTCGGCATGTTCGCCGACGGGGCCCTGGCGCCGGAACTCGACCGCCCCCAGCTGCGGCCTCAGGAGCCGACTCTGGCGGAGATCACCGGAAAAGCCTTGGAGCTGCTGGCTGCCGGTCCGCAAGGTTTCCTGCTGGTGGTCGAAGGCAGCCAGATCGATTGGGCCTGCCATGCGAACGATCCCGCGCATTTGCTGAGCGACTTGTTGGCCTTTGACGACGCCGTGCAAGCGGCCTTGGATTTTGCCAAACGGGACGGACAGACGCTGCTGTTGGCCATGTCGGATCACAACAACGGCGGCTTGACGATCGGCAATGCATGGACCGACCATTCGTACTCGCAAATGAAGCTCGACGCCTTGCTCGATCCGCTGCGGCGGATGCGGCTCTCCGCGACCGGCATCTGGGACAAACTGTGCGGCGACCGCGGCCGCGAGGCGGTCAAGCCCGAGCAGATTGCCGCCCAGGATGTCCAACGGGCCGTTCAGGAGTACTGGGGCGTCGACCTGGACGCGAATGAGGCTCAGCAAATCCTGGCCATCGCCGCGGGGCAGACGACCGAGTCGGCCCACTGGGGGCTTGGCGAAGTCGTTTCGCGCAAGGCGACGTATATCGGCTGGTCGACGCACGGTCACACGGGCGGCGACGTACCGCTGTTCGCGTACGGACCTGGACGGCCGGTGGGGTTGATGGATGGTCCCCAGGTCGGCAAGCTCGCGGCCGAGGCCCTGGGCTTGAGCCTGCCCGCCTTGAACGAGCGGTTGTTTGTCGATGCCCGCCAGGCGTTCGCCGGGGCCCAAATCCAGGTCGAGGAAACGTCCCCCAAGAACTTTGTCGTCCGGATCGCCAGCGGAAGCCACACGGCGGAACTGCCCGTGAACAAGAACCTCTTGATCCTGGACGGCCAACGGATCGAACTGGAAGGGATCGTCGTCTGCGCTCCCCCGCTAGCGCCGCAGACCGAACCGCGCGTGTTCCTTCCCCAACAGGCAGTGCAGCGGATCCTCGGCCGTTCCGATCCGCTGCCGCCGGTCCGCGTGCCGTAACGCGGGACACCGCCCAGTGCCGCTTACTTTGTAGCGGCACGGCGCGAGCCGTCCGGTATTACAGTCCGAAAACCGGGCGGCTTGCGCCGCTCCGCTAACAAAGACGCCCCCAATGGTCCCAAATTGAGTGGCATTGGGCTAGCGCCGTTCCGCTCGAAGCAAGCGGCATTGGGCGCTAGTCCACGGCTCCAGCGTCGCGCCGCGTCGCCCGGCACTGGGCCGTTTCAGATGTTAATCGGAGAATTACCGGAACTCGTGGATACGAGAATGGGACAGGACTTGATCAAGATCGGCAAAGAGCAAGGGCTTGCCGAGAGGCTGGTCGCGGCCGTGGTGGTCCTGCTGGAGGCCAAGCGGGGACGGTTGACGAAGTCCCTGCGGCAGCGGATCCAGAAGTTGGCTGGCGACCAACTGCGTCAACTGCTGGTGGCGGCGGATACGTGGGAATCCCTCGACCCGCTGGATGCCTGGTTCGTGACACACGGCCAGTGACGGAGCCACCTGGCGATTCCGGCTTCCGGCGGCGCCGGCCTGATGACGGGACACTGCTGGTGTGCGAGTTGGCCGTGGTGCAAGCACTGCGCGACGTTGGATGCCGCGGCGGGGAGAACGATCGGCGCGGGCGGCGTGTCTTTGACGACGAGGACAAAGCCGGCGGCGTGTGACGCGGCCAGCGGCGCCAGCAGCAAGGTAGTGCGGAGTCGGAGAGTGGGTTTCGTGGTTCCGGCTTCGAGGTTGTTGAGGATCCTACTCAACCGGCCCGCGTTGGACCTGCCCGTCGGCCAGCGACTCTGCGACGACACACGATTCTGGCGGGCTACGCGATTTCAAATGCGAGGTTCCAATCACGGTGGTCTCCCGGCCCATCCCGCCCGCACCAAGTTCCCGAGGCCCACACCGGCTCGGATCTCGAACGCGCGTCGGTGTGTCGGACGAATGGCACTAGGTTAACCGGCCCAGCGGTCCAGCGGCAGCCGCGCGAGACTGAGCAGGCAGTGACGCTTCCACCCCGTGTGCGGAAAATCCGAGCCGCCGTAGTAGATCAACAGGTGGCCGTCCCGGGCGATGGGCGGGCCGGACATCGCATAAATGCACTGCGAGTCGGGCGCGCCGTTGGCGCCGCGCGGGATCAGCGGCCGGCCGGGCGTCACGCGCTGCCACGTGATGCTGTCCGGGCTCCATGCCAGTTCGGCGTCCACGGTGCGCCCGCGTCCCACGTGATACATAATGACATAGCCGAGCCAGACGTTGCCATATCCTCAAGGAAAACGCCTCTTTTTGACAAGCTCACTTTCTTTGCCGAACGAACTCAACACCGTTTCGCAAGGCAATACCCTTGATTTCCTCGGGTTTCGTCTGGAATAGCGCGATTGCACCCGTCTACTGCTGGTCGAAGACAAATTTCACCTGCCCGTCGATCAGCTTCAAGGATGCGGAAAACGGCTTGCCCGCTTTCGATTGAAAACCTTCCAGCCGCGAGGTTTCGCCGTGGTCCAGCAGCGTCTTGGCGGTGCGGGCGGTGATTCGCTTGCCGGCGATTGTCTTCCAGATCACAAATTGGCACGGTCCGCCGCTGCAGCTGAACGATTTGGGCCGCTCGACCACCGACGCGCCGCACACGGGGCATTTTCCCAGGTCACCGGACGCAGCGGATTCCGGTGCCGCGTCTGCTGTGGGCTCGGGGGCTGACCGGCCTCGTCCGGACTTCGATCGGCCGCGGAACGATTTCTGGGCCGACCGTTGCCGCCGGCCGCCCGTCTGTTGCGACTTGCTGGGCAGCGGGATTTCGCACAGCTGGCCCGAGGCGGTCAGCGTGAGCATCACCTCGGCTCCGCCTTCGATGCGCAGCGGCCGCCGCAGGACCCGCTGCTGCAGCAACTGCCGGATGTCCGCCACGCTGAGCGTCTGGTCTTTGTATTCGGGCCAGAGCACGAACGAGCAGCCGTCGCGCCAGCCGGAACAGCCGAAGCCGCGTTTGCCTTGAATGACCGGCTTGCCGCACCGCGGACAGTCGCCAAACTGGGATTCGTCCACGGCGGCGCCGTCGGCACGGGATACGATGCGCCGTGCGTAGTCGGCGATCTCGGCCATGAACCGCTGCGGATCGAGCCGGCCCGATTCGATTTCGCGGAGCTTGCCTTCCCACTGGCCGGTCAACTCGGGCGATTTGAGTTCCGGGTTCTCGACCACGGCGATCAGGTAGCGGCCCAGGTCGGTGGCGGTCAGCGTCTTCTTCTGACGTTCGATGTACTTGCGTTTCAACAGGGTTTCGATGGTGGCGGCCCGCGTGGCCGGCGTGCCGAGCCCCTTCTCCTTCAGCATTTCGCGCAGTTGCTCGTCGTCCACCAGCTTGCCGGCCGTTTCCATCGCGCCCAGCAGCGTGTTCTCCGTGTACGGCTTGGGCGGCGTCGTCTCGCCCCGTTTGACCGACGGTTCGTGCGGCCCCCGCTCGCCCGCCGTGAACGGCGGCAGCGATTGCGATTCGTCGTCGTCGCCGTGCTCCTGGTCTTGTTTACCGCGAGGGTACAGCGCGGTCCAGCCCGGATCGATCACGCGGTACCCCTTGGCGCGGAACGGGACCTGGTTGGAAACTGCGTGGACCGTGGTGACTTCCTTTTCGCAGGGCGGGTAGAAGGCCGCGATCAGCCGCGTCACGACGGCCTCGAAGACTTTCTGCTCCGCCCCGGCCAGCGCGCCGGGTAGGCTGCCGGTCGGAATGATGGCGTGATGGTCGCTCACCTTGCGATCGTCGATGATCCGGCCGGTGAACCGCAGCGACGACAAGTCCAAGCGGTCGATGTCCTCTTGGCGGATGGCCTGCAGGCTGCGCAAGATGTCGGGAATCTCCCGCTTCATGTCGCTGCCCAAGTAGCGCGAGTCGGTACGCGGGTAGGTGATCAGTTTTTTCTCGTACAACGACTGAGCGGCGGCCAGCGTGTCGGCGGCGGACAGGCCGTAACGGCGGTTCATGTCCCGCTGGAGTTCCGTCAGATCGTACAGCTGGGGCGGCTGCGAGCGTTCCTGCTTGCGGTCGATTTTGGCGATGGCCAGCGGTTGGCCAAGGACTTGGGCGAGCACCCGTTGGGCGGCTGCCTCCTCCTTGAACCGTTCGCCCGCGAACTTGAACAATGTCTCGCGGTACTTCGTCAGCAATTCCCAAAACGGTTCCGGCTGGAACGTGCGGATCTCGTCGTCCCGTTGGACGATCAGCGCCAGCACGGGCGTCTGGACGCGGCCCACGCTCCACAGGATTCCGTCGGCGCCGAAGCGGACGGTGTAGTTCCGCGTCCCGTTCATACCGACGATCCAGTCCGCTTCGCTGCGGCATTTGGCCGCCGCGTACAGGTGGTCGTAATCCCTGCCCGGCTTCAGCTGCCGGAACGCATCGCCGATCGCGCGGTGCGTCAGCGAGCTGAGCCACAGCCGGCGGACCGGCTTCCGCTCGCAGCCGGCCATCGTCAGGACGTAGCGGAAGATCAGTTCGCCTTCGCGGCCGGCATCCGTCGCACAGATGATTTCGTTGGCGGCGCGAAACAACTGCTTGACGACCGTGAACTGCTGGCGGGCGTGCTTTTCCGGGACCAGCTTCAATTCGAACGGTTGTGGAATGAACGGCAGCGGATCCAGGGACCACTTCTTCAGCGCCGGGTCGTACTCGTCGGGTTCCTTGAGCGTGACCAGATGCCCGAAGGCCCAGGTGACCTGGTAGCCGTTGCCCTCCAGGTAGCCGTCCCGGCGCGACTTGGCACCCAGGAAATCTGCGATCTCGCGGGCGACCGATGGTTTTTCCGCCAGCACAACCTTCATGATTGCTCGTACTTTCCATACTCGTCGGCCAATTCGCTCAACATCATCAATCGCTGCGGCGCAACGCGGGGGGCGACCGAGCACGCGGACGAGAGGATGTAGCCGGATCCCGGTTTGCCGATCCGCAGCCGATCCAGCACGGCTTGCCGGAAGCGGGCGTCGTCGGCGTACAGCATCTCGTTGACGGCGTCCAGATTGCCCTTGAAGAACAGCCGCGAACCGAACTCGGCCTTGGCCCGGGCCAAGTCGACCGTGCCCAGCGGCGGCGGGTCCAGCGTATCGATGCCGTCCAGGCCCGTCTCGGCCATCAGGTCCAAGCGGTCGCCGATCGCGCCGCAGGTGTGCGTGTACGCCGGAATCCCAAACGCGTGGATCGCGTCGACGACACGCCGTTCATAGGGTACCACAAATTCCCGATACATGTCGCGGCCGATGAATCCCGCGCCGGCGAACGCCGAACTGATCAAGATCGCGTCCGGCTCGTGCGGCCCGTAGCATTGCACCATCGCGATGACGATTCGGGTGAATCGCTCCAGCAGCTGATGACACAGCTGCGGCACATCCAACATCGCCATCAGCGCCGGCTGGTAACCGAACAACTCCAGCAGGTGCGTCAGCGGCGAGAAGATTTCCGTATGAACGGACACATCGGGACAGGCCGCACGAGCCAGCCGCAGTCCAAGACTCAGCCAGTCCGGATACACGGCCGGATCCGTCAGATCGGCATCGGCCGGCACGTCGAACATCGTCGGCGCGTGCCACGTGTTCCAGACGTAGCCGGGCACCCGGTAGGTGGCCGGATCTGCCGGATCGACGCCCGCGGGATCGGCACGCGGCAGATCGCCGCCGTCGGCCACCGTCGTGTGCCCATTATCGTCGGGCGGGAACGAGGTCACGAAACCATTGGTCCAAGTCAGCACCTGCCTGCCGTTTTCCCGCCGCTGGCCGCTCAGCCAACGCCGCCAGTCCCGCGGCCGGCCGGGAACGTTGATCAGAACCCCGTCGAACCGGTACCGCTGCTGGAACTCGATCAGCGTCCTGACGAACACCTCGCTGTCGAACCAGATCTCCGCCGGCTCGTGCGGGCTGTGCAGAAAATAGTGCCCCAGGGCCAACTGGCACATCACCGGCACGCGATCCGGAATCTCGTGCCGCATCGCCGCCGCCACTCGCGCGCGTGAATTCATCGCCGTCTCCAAATCTCGTCAGAGGGATTTGCCTGGCACGATACCCCTTGGACCCTTGGGAAGCAACGAAGAAACGAAATAATCCACCACGCGATACGGTGCCATAGGATTGTTGACAAAAAAATGATGACAAAAAGATCAAACACCCGTCATCGCGTTCATCTTTTTGTCATCAATCTTTTTGTCATCAATCCGCCCGCCGTTCTTCTTCTCGCGGGATCAATAGCTGTCGACCACCTCGCCGTCGGCGCGCGAGGCGAGGGCCAGCAGGAGTTGGACAGGAATGGTCTCGCCCAGGAAACGCACCGCACCGTCGCACAGCAACACGTGAGCGCCGCCGGGATGGTCGGAAAACAATGAGCTGCTGCCGGCATTGATCCAGGCGTCGGCCGGGGCGGGATTGATGGGAGGGATGGTCAGGCCGCCGGCCGGCGCGGCGGGGACGCTGGCGCAATTCTGCCCGCCCGCCCAGACGCCGCGCAAGGCGTTGCTGGTCGCCGCGACAAAGATGCCGCGTCCGGATAATTCGCCGACCAGCAGGGTCTGCGACAAGCCGTCAAGAATCTCGGCCGCGGTGGTCTGCGTCCGCGGGCCGGTGCTGATGTTCAACAGGATGCCGCTGTTCGCGGCATACGGGGCACCCGTCGCCGGGTTGCGAAAACTCGCATGCACGGTCGGGCCGCTAATCCCCGCGTAGTCGATGCACGCCAGGTCCTCGCCGGTGCCCGCGTCCCATTGCCCCGGATTGATCAGGTCCAGCGTGATGCGCTGGCCCGCCCGCGTCGCGTGCCGCCGGCCCGTGCTGGGACAAAGAAAACTCGAGACCTCTTTGGACACCGCTTCACGGTTCTCGGGGCCCCACAGCTGCTTGCGGAAATCAATCCGACCGTAAGCCGCCGATTCCTCCATCCACTCCAGGAGCAATGCCGGCCAACCCCAAGTCTTGTGCCCCACGATCACCAGCCGCTGGCCGGGCGGAAAGGCTTCGAAGGTCGTCAGATGGTTGTGCATCGCGACCCCGACTTGCTTCAAGTTGTTCGCACATTGGGTCCGACGGGCCGATTCGCGCGCAGCCTGGACGGCCGGCAACAGCAGGGCCACCAGGATCCCGATAATGGCAATCACGACCAGCAGTTCCACCAGCGTGAAGCCGGTGGAAGTTCCAGAGCGTGACGCACGCAGAATCATTGCCTTGAATCCTTGTTGATTTCCGGGTATTGTCCACAATTGTGGGGGCGCAGAAAAGTAGCTCTGGCTGATTTTTTGCGGAGTGCAAGGCGGGAACATCAGAAAGACGGACGTTGGGTTGTAAGAAAATGCGCCCGCGTCTTTGGGTGGTGACAGGAAAATGGGGGGACAGAAAGATGAAGCACGGATGTGCTGCACGGAACCATCTTCCGGTCCCACTTTCTCCTGTCACCTCTCTACGCATGACGTTCCGGGCTTGCGGTTGGTCCGTCGCGCTGCTGATCTTGCTCGCCGGCTGCCACGATGCGCCCCGCACGACCTACCTCGTGACGGGCAAACTGACCGTCCGGGGACAACCTGCGGCGGAGGCCGATTTGCGGTTCTACGACACCAGCGGCGAACCGCCGGGGATGGCCAGACCCTACGCCAGAACCGACGGAAACGGCCGGTTCACGGTCTCGACCTACGGCATGAACGACGGCGCACCGGCGGGCGAGTACCGGGTGTCGGTCTCGTGGAAGGGTCCCTTGCACGGCGTTTCGCCGGACCAGGGGGATGCCCTGCCCGAACTGCTGCCGGCCCGCTATGGGGATCCGGCCACGTCCGGCATTCAAGTCCGTGTGGTTCCCGGCAACAATGCGTTGGAAACGATCGACCTTACGCCGTAGCAACGGGGGGGCGAAATAAGTTCCCGATGTTCGAGACTCCCCGCCGAGCTTGCTCGGTGGAAGCGGTGATTCTGCACGAACCCGTCCAAACGAAGCGTCCCCTCATTCCCCCGCCGCCGCTTCGCGGCGGCGGGGGAATGAGGAGGGTGGTTGGGGGCGCCGCCTTAGTGCAGAATCAGAGGCTCTACCGAGCAAGCTCGGCAGGGGCCCAAAATCCGCGACCGGGTCTGTCGTACCGAAATCGGGAAGTTATTTCGGCTCCCGTTGCTAACCCGGCGTGGGCCGCAACCTGAGTCTAGCCCGGATCATTCACGAACAGGCAAAGTGGGATAGGCATCTTGCCTGGCTTTCTTGACTGACAGGCTGGAAGCCTATCCCACGCGTTGATGAATCGTCCGGGCTAGCCTCCCAGCACCGGCACCGGTCGTTGGCCGGAACTCCAGCGTTTGGCTTCGTCGCTGTCCGCCGGGGCCGAACGGATGCGGACGCTGAACGTGCGGGCGTCCTGGCCGATTCCTCGTGCGGCGGCGGCAGGAATCTGCATCGGCTTGACGACGTTCTGGGCCGGCAGCGGCGTGCTCTTGAGCAGGTCCAGCTGGGGAATGAACCAATCGGCATAGGTCGCGGCGTCCGTTTCGACGGTGACGTGGAACGTCATCGTCCGCAGCGGCGACAGATTCAGCAGCGTACCTTGGACTTCCAGACGATCGCCCTGCACGCCCGCCGCGCCCACGGTCTGATGACGGACCGCTGTCAGCTGCACTTGTCCCAAGTTCTCTTCCGTCAGCGAGATGCCTTTCCGCGCGGGCGGTTTCAGCACCACATTCTGTTTGCGGCACGCCATCTCCAGCAGCGACGGAAACTGGGATTGCATTTCCGCCAATTTGTCGCCGAACGCTTGTTGAAAGTCGGCCTGCCGCTGCTCCGGGCTGTACTCTTGCAGCGGTTTCTTCTGCCCCAACAGCCGCATGTAGGCGGCGTACTCGGCCTTGTACCGCGTGACCAACAGCCAGTGCAATCCCCAGGCTTGCCCATAGGCGCCATCGACCGTCGCGGCGGCGCGGAACGCCTCGTCGCCGGCCACTAACTGGCTCCAGTCGACCTGCGGTGATTCCAAGGCCTGGTTGGCGTAGCGGACGCTGATCTTGCCGGGCCCGACGTTGATCTTGCCGCCGTTGGCTTCAAAGCCGGTGGCCAAGCCCTCGTCGAACCACGTCGGGATCGGCGCCATGCGCGGCAGGATCTTCCGCACGTAGACCTGCTGATGGATCGCTTCGTGCAACGGCGTGTCGAACGTGCGGCATTCCTCCAGGCGGATGGCCAGGATGTTCGTCAGCTTCGAGTAAAAACCCGCTATGCGTTTGGCGATGTCCTCGTCGCCCGAGGTCGCGGCGGCGGCGTACTTCTCGAAATCCCTGCGGGCCTCGAAGATCAGCACGACCACGGGATGGGTGGCCGCCGGCGTTTCCACTCGCGCGTCGCGGGCGTAGCGTGCAAACGCGCCCTCGACGTTCTTCATGAACACCGCCACGTCGCGCAAAAACGCTTTGGCAGCGCCTTCGGATGCCTTGGGCAACGGCGAACCCAAGACCAGGCCGATCACCAACGGCTCTTGCAGGTAACTCCGAAACCGCTCGGCGGTAAACTCCTGTTCCAATCGAGCTGCCATCCCCGGGCCGTCCAACGCGGCCGGCCCGGCGGACGCGACGCGCTTTTCTGCAGCGCTGCGCGGCACCAAATGATATCGCCCGTCCGAGGTCTCCAAGATATAGGTGCCTTGCTCCGAACCGACCAGCGAGGCTTCCAGTTCGACCGGCTGGCCGTCCGCATCGCGGTAGTGGAACTTGTCCGCCAGACACGGGGGACCGGCCAGGAGAAGGTACGCGTTGGCAAATACGCTGACGATGATGCCCCAGGCAGCCTGGGACGTCCTGGTGGTTGGCGGGTGACATCGCATGGCGTAACCTCTCTCGAGACAAAGGA
Source organism: uncultured Pirellulaceae bacterium (assembly GCA_964645045.1). Lineage (GTDB taxonomy): Bacteria > Planctomycetota > Planctomycetia > Pirellulales > Pirellulaceae > Anammoximicrobium. The sequence continues at coordinate 34,024 of CAZXYZ010000082.1, forward strand.
AGTTGCCTCGGTCTCTTGCGGCTGCCGGAAACCGCGGCGGAACCGTGTCCTAATCTAGCACGCCGATGCCGGGCTTGATACCCATTTGACCGACACGTTTGACCGATCCTCGCCGCTTGTCGGCGAGTACTTCAGGCTAGTTGGCCACGATCAGGCACAGCCGGCACCCTGGCCCCCATTCTTTCCCGTCCCCTCGTGCGCGAACCTCGGCAGCTTCCCATGCGTCAAGTTGGCATGAATCTTTCCGAGTACCAAGCCGATCATGCGATTTGCCAGCGGGCCGCCGCGGACATGCTGGGCGAGCCCGTGCGCGCGGTGGATTTGAGCGCGTCCCTCCAACTGCTGCTGCGTCCCAAGCTGCGTTTCGAGACCCGAGGCGGCGTGCTGGGCGGCGAGGCGATCCTGAGTTTGGACACGGAGCAGGGAGGCCGGAATCTGACGCTGGGCCTGGAACGCTATCGGATCGACGTCGATCCGCCCGTGCGGATCGTTCAAGTCCGCTTTCCCTACGACGACTTTGACGCTGCGGCCTATTATCAATTCTGGGCGGTGCCGCAGTCCCAGTTCCGGCGTTTTTATCACGTGCTGAAGCAGTTGCAGCGTCAGGCCCAGGTGGTCGACCCGCCCCTGCTGGCGCCGGGCGGCTTGGAGCGGCTGTGGAACAACACCGTCGGCTTCCTGCGTCACGGCCGGCGGCGGCTGAAAGAGTTCAGCGTCCCGGCCAAACGAGGCGTGCTACTGCTGGGCGAGCCGGGCAACGGCAAGACGATGGCCGCCCGCTGGCTGCGCGGCGAGTGCCAGCGTCATGGGTTCGACTGGCGCTCGGTGACGGCCGAACGGTTCGCCGAAGCGACGCGCAACGGCGAAGCGAACCAGCTGTTTGAGTTAAGCAAGCCCGGACTGGTGCTGTTTGACGACGTCGATCTGGCGGTCCGCGATCGGGAGCAATTCGGCGCGACGGCCGATCATTCCACTTTCTTGGCGGGATTGGACGGAGTCGACGTCCGGCACGGCGTGGTCTACGTGTTCACCACAAATTCCGATCTGGGCGATCTGGATCCGGCCTTCCGCCGCCCCGGACGGATCGACGTTGTGATGCACTTCCCTTGTCCCAACGACGCCTTGCGACGGCAAATCGTAGAATCGCGGTGGCACGTCGAAATGCTTAGCACGCTGAATCTGGACCGCATCGTGCGTCAAACCAACGGGCTGAGCTTTGCGGAACTGGAGGAATTGCGCAAGCTGCTCGTCCTCCGCTATCTGGACACCCAAGTCTGGGACTGGCGGCATGCCTGGTCCGACTTTGAATCGGGCCGCGGGCAGATCCACCGACGCGGCATCGGGTTTTTGGAAGCGGTCCGCCCTGTATCGTCCGCCGTAGCCTGATGATCACGGTCTCGCCCAAACATTGCCAGATCCTGGCGAACGGTGAGGCGTAAGCCCACCGGTGTATGGCCTTTGCGGACCCATCGCCTTCCGTCAGCTGATTTCACGGAAGGTCATACGGTCAACCGCTCGCGAAAAACCAGCGAGCATGCGGGAAACCGGCGGGCTTACGCCCCGCCGTTCGCCATTAGGTCAACGACTGCGGGCGTCACTCGATTTGAATGACCCCGAGAACCTGATTCGCGACGACGATTTCCCCATCGGCGACGGACTTCTGGACCAATCTGCCCGCTGTCGGAGCGGGCAGATCTACCAGGACCTCTCCCGCCGATAACTCCAGCAGCCGATCACCTTCGAGTACCTCGCGGCCCACGGGGACGAGCCAGCAACTGACGGCAATGGCTTGCTGGGGGGGCAAGTCCAGATCGGGCATCAGCAGAGGCACATGCATGGGCAAATATCTGCACGCTGTCCAAGATCGGATTCGATTCGGCGAAACACTGCTTGGACAACGCCTTGGTTTTTCGATACACTCAGAGGGAACTCGACTTGGCGGCGGACAGGCGACAGCGGAGCTGCGATCCGCCCGACAGGCATCGTCATTTGGAGACTCAATATGAGCGACGCACCCTTTAGCGACAAGCCCGCGGGCGGCAGCAGCGATGAACGTATGTGGGGGATGTTGTGCCATTTGAGCACGTTTTCCGGCTACCTTGTGCCCTTCGGAAACATCCTCGGCCCCTTGATTATCTGGTTGGTTAAGAAGGACGAGTACGCCTTCGTGGACGATCAAGGCAAGGAGGCGCTGAATTTTCAGATCAGCATTACGATCTACAGCCTGGTGTCGGGCATTCTGATCTTGGCGCTGATTGGGATCCCGCTGCTGATTGCGGTGATCATCTTCTCTGTCGTCATGACCGTCATCGCCGCCATCAAGGCCAACGGAGGCGAATACTACCGCTATCCGTTGACGATTCGGTTAGTGAAGTGAGCGCCCCCCGGGCAACGCGGTGACGCATTTTGGTAGCCGCATTCGCCAGAATGCGGGCCGCGGCGGCACCCGCCCCGCGTTCTGGCGAACGCGGCTACGACGAAAAGCCCGAGAAGCAGCCTGTGAAAATGCCTCGCAGCGTTGCCCTCCTGGCCACTCTGGCGGCCGCTTTCCGCCTACCCCCCCGCTGTACCCGCTCTCCCGTCCCACACCTCGCTCCGCTACAATGCAGCACCGATTCCTTGCGGCGGCAGGCGAACCCGAGCCGCCGGCAACGGCTCCCTGCGCTGAGGGAAGATGTTTTGGAGCACGTCCACGGAGCGACCATGACCGAGCGAAGGATTCTCGTAACGTCGGCTTTGCCCTACGCCAACGGCCCCATTCATCTGGGGCATTTGGTCGAGTACATCCAAACCGACATCTGGGTGCGGTTTCAGAAGCTGCGCGGCCGCCGCTGCGTGTATGTCTGCGCGGACGACACGCACGGGACGGCCATCATGATCCGTGCCCGCCAGGAGGGCCGCCGCGAAGAGGAACTGATCGCCGAGATGCAGCGGGCTCACGAGCGGGATTTCGCCGGCTTTCAGATCGTCTTCGACAACTACGGCAGTACGAACAGCCCGGAGAACCGCCGGTTCTGCGAAGAAATCTGGCGGGCTCTGCGTCAGAAGGACTTGGTGGTCGAGAAAAACGTGTCGCAGTTGTACGATCCGAAAGCTGGTACGTTCCTGGCGGATCGTTTCGTGCGTGGTACGTGCCCCAGTTGCGGCCGGCCCGATCAACCGGGTGACAGCTGCCAGTGCGGAGCGACTTATAGCCCCGTGGATCTGGTCGATCCCGTCAGCATTCTGTCGGGCGCCAAGCCGGAAATCCGGGAAGCCAAGCACTTGTTCGTCGAGCTGGAGAAGCTGCACGGATTCCTGAACGAGTGGACCCAGTGCGGCCGGCATCTGCAGTCGGAGGTGGCCAACTATCTGCAGGGTCATTTCCTGGGCGAACCGCTCAAGGATTGGGACATCTCGCGGCCGGCGCCGTATTTCGGATTCGAAATTCCCGACAGTCCCGGCAACTACTGGTACGTATGGTTCGATGCGCCGATCGGATACATCGGATCGACCCAGCAGTGGTGCGACCGGCACGGCGAACAGAACGACGATTGGTGGCGCAGCGAGCAGACGGAGATCCACCACTTCATCGGCAAGGACATCACGTATTTCCACACCTTGTTTTGGCCCGGCATGCTGAAAGTGGCCGGGTTCAGCTTGCCGGCCAAGGTTCACATCCACGGCTTCCTGACCGTGGGCGGCGAGAAGATGTCCAAGAGCAAGGGCACGTTCGTCCGTGCCGAAACGTATTTGAAGCACCTGGACCCATCTTACCTGCGGTACTACTACGCCTCGAAGCTGGGGGCTCGACTGGACGATCTGGATTTGAACCTGGATGAATTTGTCGCCAAGGTGAACGCCGACCTGGTTGGCAAGGTCGTGAACCTGGCCAGCCGTTCCGCCCGCTTCGTCCATGATCTTGGCCTGTCGGCAACGTATCCGGATGACGGCGGCCTGTTCGCTCACGCCGCCCGCGTCGGCGACGACATCGCGGCCGCCTACGACGAATGCGATTTCAACCGGGCGATGCGGCTGGTCATGGAACTGGCGGATCGAGCCAATCCCTACGTCGAAACGGCGGAACCTTGGAACCTGCGCAAAGACGCTACCAAGACCCAACAGCTGCAGGACGTGTGTACCGTGGCCTTGAACCTGTTCCGGCAATTGGCGATCTACCTGGCGCCGGTCCTGCCGCAGTTGGCGGAGCAGACCGAACAACTGTTGAACACCCCGATCCGGAACTGGGACGAATCCAAGACGCCGTTGACCGGCGCGGCGGTGGCGGCTTTCCAGCACATGCTCAAACGTGTCGAGAAGAAGGACGTAGAGAAAATGATCGAAGACAGCAAAGAACCGGACAGCGCCGCCCCGGCGGAAAAACCGCAGTGGCAGGACAGCGACCTGCCGCTGCAGAACGAACCGCTCGTGGAGACGTGTACCATCGAGGACTTTGGCAAGATCGACCTGCGTGTGGCGCGAGTCGTGGCGGCGGAGGACGTCCCCGAGGCGAAGAAGCTGCTGAAACTAACCGTCAGCCTCGGCGGCGACGTGCGGCGGACGGTGTTCGCGGGGATCAAGGAGGCATACAAACCGGAAGACCTGGTGGGCAAGCTGGTCGTGGTGGTCGCCAACCTGGCTCCGCGGAAGATGAAATTCGGCCTCAGCGAAGGCATGGTCACCGCGGCGGGCGCGGGGGGCCAAGAAGTCTTCCTGCTGCGCGTCGACGACGGTGCCCAGCCCGGCCATCGCGTACACTGATCATGCGCCGCACGTTTCTCAGTTGGCTGACCGATCGCCTGATCCTATGCCCGACTCGGCATCCGATCGAGGCAAACGGCAAGACCCCGCGGCTGGTTCCCCGGGGCGACGGCCAATTGGAGGTTTGGACGCAGCGGGTTGGCGGTGCCACGTCCGCGGCGGCCGATCTGTACGTGCTCAAGTTTCCCGGAACCGCCGGCCGGGCGGAACGGTCAACCACGCATCCCGCGGACGCCTGGCCCGGGCAGGGCGTCGAGTTGTGGACGGTGAATCCTCCCGGATACGGCGGTAGCAGCGGGACGGCGAGCCTGCGCAACACGGCCGCCGTGGCGGATACCGTCCTGGAACAGCTGCAAACGCACGCCGCGGGGCGGCCGATCGTCATCACCGGCAGCAGCTTGGGTTGTGTCAGCGCGCTGTACCTGGCCGCGCGTCATGCGTTGGCCGGCTTGATCCTCCGCAATCCGCCGCCCTTGCGCGAGGTCATGCTCGCGCGCTTCGGTTGGTGGCCCTTGAAGCCGGGCGTCCATCTGCTCGCGCGGCAAATCCCGCCGGAGTTGTGTGCGATCCGCAATGCGGCCTGTGCCACTGCCCCGGCCGTGTTCATCACGGCCCGGCAGGACCGCATCGTGCCGCCGCACTGTCAGCAACAGATCGCGGATGCGTATGCGGGCCCCAAGCAAGTGTTGTACTTGCCGCAAGCCGACCATCACACGCCGATGAGCGACGAGGAACTGGAGCAGTATGGCCGGCGGCTGGATTGGTTGCGCCAGCAGATGATGCCGAGGTGCCCGGCGCTGTAGAATGCCCCCGGCTTGTCCGGGGGAAGTTTACGATCAAGGCTATCCGGATCTTGAACAGAAGTAAACAGAGCAAACAGAGGCGGTGCTTCCTCTCTGTTGACTCAGTTACCTCCTGTTAAATAAACTCACGCCGGGTGCGAGAATTTCGACCGTTTGCAGTAATTGTCGGCCGTCTGAAGTTCGGCAGCCCGCGTCGGGGTGTCGAACCGACGCGCACACCCACGCACAGGACGACTGCGCGCGGGTCCTGGCAAGTTGCGTCGGAATGGCGACGCGGCGAGTCGGCAGTTCCCGATCGAAGGTGCTCAGGTGGATGTGACCTGTGCGCGCAAGGGGTACAATAGGGATGAATTCGAAACGCCTCCGTCGTGGTGTATGCCGACACGAACTGCCAGCGGCGGCGAGGGACGCGCGGAGTTCGTCGGCACGTTCCACGGCCTTGCGGAGCGCACTGTCGGCCACGGCCCACTGGCGGACTTTCCACTCGTAGATGGGACCGTGGAACGAGCCCATCATCCACGACTGGATCTCGCGCCACCGCTGGCGGGCCTGGTCGATGGCACCCCGAAAGCCGCTGTAGTTCGTCTCGCTGGCGTCCAGCAGGAACACGCACAGCGGCAGGTCCAGATTCACGGCGAGAATCCCCAGCAGCATCTGCGAGTGCTCGAAAAATTGCAGCCCCGGCAGCGTCGGGACGAACCCTCTCAGCTTCTCGCCCTTGTAGCCGTAGATCTCGAACCCGGGCGCGATGTCGGTCAGGGTCCGCGTCTCCCCGTCCGGCCGGGTCTCCGTGGTTTCGCTGTGGTCGCCGCCGCCGGCGAACGGCAGGACCGGGGCCCCGGCATCTATTTCGCGGAGGATCGTGTAGCAGGACTGGATTTTGGCGGCGACCAGGTTGGCGAACTGCAGGTCGTCCCAGTCTTGAACAGGAGGCAACGGAGACAACAGAGAGAGGAAAGCGTCACTCCGTTCCCTCTGTTTCCTTCTGTTCAATGGATTCATTCGGTCGCGGCCCACGACGTTGGCGACCAGGCGGCGGACGCCCTGCATCACCAGCGGGTTGTTGCGGGTCATTTCGCGGGCCATCTCCATGGCGCCGAAGTAGGCGGCTTCGGTGCGATAGTGATAGTCGGCGTGCGACCCCAGCGTCATGATGCCGGTCTTGGCTCGCTTGTACCGCGAGGCTTTGCCAATCTCGTAGTCGGACTTCAGCTCGGCGAACTGCTCCAGGATGCTGCCCGCCATGCCTTGTCGTCGGCGTTTGGTCATCCTCGGAAGTTCTCCATCGACAGGTAACGGACCCGCCCGCTGCGGCTGCCAGTGGCTGGCGTTGCGTTGCTGCCACGGCGAGCGGCCCTCGCAGGGGAGGATGCCGCAAAAGCCGGCCTGGGCGGCGAGGATGTACACCGGCTCGGTCCCCCACTGCTTGTCCTTCCAGCCGCTGTCGATCAGTGTCAGGTCCGGGACCCAGCCGGTGCCTTCCCTGTCGTCGAGCTGGCCCCACGGGTGCGTGCGGATTCCGTCCCACCAGGTCTGCAGGCCGTCCAGGACGATCTTCTCGCAGGCGGATTGATTGAACAGGAGATAACAGAGATAACGGAGGGGGGGCTCTCTCTGTTTCCTCTGTCACCTTTGTTTGAAAGGACCGCGCGATGCATTCACTGTTTCAGCAAGCCACGGGATTAACACACGACGTCATTGGAGCGGCGATTGAAGTTCACAGGGACAAGGGGCCGGGGTTGCTCGAATCAATCTATGAGTGGTGCCTGACAATGGAACTCGAGCTTCGACAGCACGTGGTCAAGACTCAAGAACACGTGATCATTCGGTACAAGCAGTTCCAACGGGAAGAGCCGCTCCGGTTTGACCTGCTCATCGACAAGTGCTTGTTTGTTGAAGTCAAGGCAATCGAGACCGTTCATCCGATTCATAAAGCGCAGCTGCTCAGCTACATGAAACTGCTCGACATCCCGCTTGGATTGATCATCAACTTCAACGTTCTCAGGCTGACCGACGGAATATCCCGGGCGATTCTTCCCGGAGCCAATTTCGAGTGACTCAGGGGAGCAGGCAGAGCCAGCTTCGGCTTTCCTTCTCCGTTCACTCTGTTGCCTCCTGCTCAAGACGTCCGGCCACAGGTCGGCCTCGATCATGCGGGCGCGGAGGTCCGTCTGGACGCCGCTGCGGGCCGAGTCTCGCACTTTCCGGATCGTCGATGATCACCAGGTCGGGGCGCTTGGTGCCGACCAGCACGCCGCGGATCGCGGAGTCGAGCCCGCGCGTGGTGATGACGGCCCCGCTGCCCAGCGACGGTTGGCCGGGCCGCAGACGCGGATCCCAGTGGTCCGGCACGCGCACGGTCGGCAGGACGATGTAATCCTGCGCCCACTTCAGGAACGTCCGCTTGCCGTTGGCCGTCTGCGTGGCTCCCCGCTGGGCGGTTCCGTCCAGCGCCAGGATCGGATCGCAGATTTCCGGATAGTCGTCGGCCAGGGCCTGGTTACGTTCCAACTGGTACTTGATGTTGGCCAGGATCTGTTCGGCGTTGGGGCCGGTGGCCAAACCGATGACAGGGGTAATCTGGCATTCGGGTAACTCATTCCTCCACCGACAAGCGCCAACTCGCCATGCTTGTGCGCGTCGGTTACATCGACCGACGCAGTTACGCACACCCGGAAATGCCCCTCGCAGTTCGCATCAGGCACGATTCCCCACACGGCACGCCTCCAGCGAATGTTCCTTCTGCTTTTCGGCCAACCAGGCGAGCCGCTCCAGCCTTTACGCACCTGTGCCCAACCGTTGTTCTATGTACCCCGTCAGTTTGACGATGATGTCCCAATCGCAGGCGATGATGTCCTGGGAGTGAGCGAGATTGTTCCGCAGGGCCTCCAGTTCCTTGACGGTCTGCTCGCCGCGGCTGCGGGAAACGAAGCCCGCCTGCTTCCGCAATTCCTCGTTGCGAAGCACGATCTGGCCTCGGTCGGAGAATTGAAGGCAATCCAGCAGTTCGAGGTCTTGATTGCGGCGTTTGCGTTCTTCCAGCAGGGTCTCGGCCTTTTGCAGTCGGCCCTCCGACAAGCATGGCCGCCATGAACCATCCGGGTAGGCAGCTTCGATCAGCCGGGTCAGCCCCATCTCGATGATCGTAATCATTCCGAACAGCCACATCCGCACCGGCGGCTTTTGCAGGTCGGTCTTCGTGACGATCCCGCCGACTTGGCCCAGCACGTTGACGAAGAGCCGTGGCCGGTCGTTCAGCCGTCTGACGAGTTCAGGAAATCCGAGTGAATCGGCGGCCACCTCGCCCTCCTCAAATGGGTGAAGAGCCTCACCGCACGCCCCTTGAACGAGTTCCTCCTGCCGCACGTAGCCGCAGATCGTGCCGTCCTTCCTGATCCCCGCCACCTTATAGGCGCGGCGGGTCATGACGGCCAGCACGTCGGTCGCGGACGTGCTGGCATCGAAGGACGCCAGAGGCTCGGCGATGTCCCCTGCCGAGAAGTTCTCGATGAACACCCGGCGCAGATGATGCTGGGAAGCGGTCGTTGTCGTCATGGGGAATTTCCGGAATGGTGCGTGGGAACGTCCTGGGGCGCAACGGTCACGAAAGCCATGCCGCATTCAGCCGGTGCAGTTGCTCGACCGACGCTCCCTATCGCCGCTCCTCCAACGTCTCCAGCAGCAACGCCAGCACGCACAGGGCGGCTTCGCGTTGGCGAAGCAGGCGGTCGCGGCTGATCAGCCGGCAGCGTCTCACTTTGACCGGAAGTGCTTCGCCCGTATCGACGTGCCGCTCGACGACGCCGACGTAGATCAGTCCGTCCTGCTCCGGTGGGGCGTTGGGACCCAAGTGGCCCGTCACCGAGGCCGCGAGATCGGCTTCGGGCGTCGCCACCAGGGCGCCGGTGGCCATCAGCCGCGCCACGGCTTCGCTGGCCGCGGTGTGTTGTTGCAGGACGGCGGGCGGGACGCCCAACCAGTTCGTCTTGGCCGATTCGCGGTAGCTGACCAGCGACCCGCACCAATGCCGCGAGATGCCGGGCATGCGGCCCAACGAGGCGGCAATCAGCCCGGCGGTGCAGCTTTCGGCCAGGACGAGCCGCCGATCGGCTTCGGTCAGCAGGGCTGCCAGCAACCCGCAACGGGCGTCCATTTCGGAGTCGGCAGAACTCATGGCACGTTACCGTGGCACCGCGGATTCTTGCGGGACGTGCGACAGCGTCTCGGTCCCCACCCGCGTGCTTTGGATCATCGTCATCAACTCGTCAAGCCGCTGCTGGTCGATCCGGTAGTAGATGTGTTTACCTTCATGCCGCGTGTCGACCAAGCCGGCCATCCGCAACAAACCCAAATGATGGCTGACGGCCGGCTGGCTTTGTCCCAGCCGTTCCCACAGATCACGAACGCACAGTTCTTTGCGGCGGCCTAACATCTCCAGAATCCGCAGCCGCGTCTCATCGGCCAGGATCTTGAACAGCTGAGCCATATCCCGGATGACCGCCCCGGACCCGCGCCCTGGAGCTTCCTGGTCGCTCTCACTCGACATTACATTGGAGACTCGGCTGATCATGTCGGTACATACTCCTCCCGTGGAATGTAAGAAGACAAAGGCGCGTCGTTACCTTCGAACCGGCCGGCGGACGGTTACTCCGCCGGAGCCGCCTCGGCACCGGAATCCTCTTTTCTCGCCGCAGGGAAGTGGCACAGGGGTTTCTTGTCGCCGGGAACGTTCAACAGGTCGGCCACCGACGTCGAACTGAACTTCTGTTCGAGCAGGTGTGCGGCTTCTTCGAGGTTTCGGTGCAGCGGGCACAAGTCGGCGTGGTGCGTGGGCAGTCCCAGCGGACACTCGCGAAAACGGCGAATGGGGTCCACGGCCTCGATAATCTCGAGCATCGGGAGCCCGGCCGGATCGCGCGTCAAAGTGAAGCCACCGTTCAAGCCGCGTTGGGAATGCACCAGTCGCGTGCGACTCAGCGACTGCATGACTTTCGCCAAGTATCCGGGAGGAACTTGAGTCGCTTCGGCAATCTGCGCCGTGGTCCGAGGAGATCCTCGCTGATCTGCCAAGTAGACAATCGCACGTAAAGCGTATTCAGCCGTCTGTGAAATCATGGTAAACCCTCGTGAACGAGACATTGAGATAACCTCGTCCAATTTAGACTTATCGTTCTCAGTTGTCAACATGGCAAGCAAATTTTTTTGCAAGATTGCCTGAAGGCGATCAGCGACTGTCGAACGAGTCGAGAATAATCGTCATTTTACGTGCGGTCTCGCGGACTTTTTCCACTTTCCTGTGCGTAAGATCCTGGCGATTGATTGTCTTGACAGCCGCTTCCGATACGAATTAACAAGGAGGCCGGAGGATTCCCGGAGACAGACGATGCGGAACTTGGCCAAGTACTTTCTGGCATTGGCGGTGATGGGGGGCGGTTTCTACGCTGCCCAACAATACCCGCACCCCAACGGGAAGGCGCCCGGCGGGACCGTCGCCATGCGGGAAGCAACGGCCGATTCATTCGACGGCGACGGCCGGCGACCGCCTGTGGCGACAACGCCGACGCCCTTGCCTGTGGCAGCCCTGGCGGACGTCGACCGCGTCCCGTTGCTTGGCGCCGACCGGACGAAGACACCTGGCGGATCGACGCTGTCGGAGACGCCGAGCGTTACCAAGCAGCCAACTCTGCGGAGTGACGGTTCGGCGGAACCTTCGTCGCCGGCACCGTCCGCACAAAAGGCTGGCCCGGCCACGACCTCGGACGCGACAAAGGCCAACTCGAAAGAGCACACCGCGGGCAAATCCAAACCCAAGAAACAGAATCCGAAGAAAACGGAGACGGCTAAGAACCGCGACAAGGACTTCGTGCCCCCGGACTTGGCTCGTGAGTATCGGCCCCGCGCAGAGCGATCCGAGATCGTCAAGGAATCGGGTTCCAAGGGACCCGAACACGCAACGCGTCAGGACGGCGGACCGTTGACGAATGCGCGTGTTCAGCCCAATCCCCAAGAGGCTCCACCCGCGACCAAGGTGCGCCGGCATCGCATTGCCGAGGGCGATACCCTGGCGCGACTCGCCGAGCAGTACCTGGGCAGCCGCGGTCACTACCTGGAGCTGTTTCAGGCCAACGCCGACGTCCTGTTCGATCCAAGATTGATTCCGATCGGTGTCGAAATCGTGATCCCCGATCAGACCACGATCGTCGCTCAGGCCGCGGCCACTCCGGCGACGGCCGATGACGCGGTGCAGGATTCCACGGCCTCATCGGACTCGCCGTGACAAGCCACGGTGAGTCCGGGGCGTGCTCGGCGCAGGTCTCCCGACCTCGCCGAAACCGCCGACCGCCGGTCTCCGAGCGTTTTGAGACCTATCGGTCACACCTGGTGCGGGGTCGGGAGACCCGCGCACAGCAGGGCCGGTGACTTCTCACCGCGACGGGACCGGGAAGTGCAGTTCGTACTGCTGGATGCAGTAGCGATCGGTCATCCCGGCCAGATACTCGCCCACGGTGCGGCCGATCCCCACCAGTTCCGCGCGAGCGCGGAATTCGGGCGGCAGCAGGGCGGGACGGCGGCAGTAGCCGAGGAACATCGCGTGCAGCCGATCCTGCGCGCGGCGGCGGACTTCGACCAAACGTGGATGCCGGTAAACCCGCTGGTACAGAAACGACTCCAGTTCCGCCTTTTGCTCGGCCAGTTCGCTGCTGGGAGCCATCCGGTATCCCGAGCGGCGCGCCTCGTCCGCGCTCTCGAACCGCCGCTGCGACAGCGTATGTCCGGCCGCCTGCAGGACGTCCGTCACTTGGCGGTCGATCAATTCATGCACGACGGCTTTCCGCAGCAAATCGCCGCGCAACGTTCCAAACCGCTGGTGGACGCGGCCGACCGTCTCACGGATCAGGGGGATCGCGGCCACCTCGTCGATCGTCACCAGCTCCAGCTTGACCGAATCGTCCGTATCGTGCGCGTCGTAGGTCATGCTGTCGGCGACATCGACGACTTGAGCTTCCAACAGCGGTGCGGCGCCAAGGGCCCGTTTGTCGATGCGGGTTGCCTGGCTTTCCAACACTTCCTGGCTCAGGTTCAAACCGGGAAAGCTTTGGTAGCGGCCCTCCAGTTCCTCGGCGATCGTGAGGGCGTAGCGATTGTGGGAAAAACCGCCGCAGTCCGCCAGACATTCGTTCAACGCGTCTTCGCCGGCGTGCCCGAAGGGCGGATGGCCGATATCGTGGAACAACGCCAAGGCTTCGATCAGGTCCTCGTTCAAACGCAACGCGCGTCCGATCGTCCGGGCGATCGAGGCGACTTCGTGCGTGTGCGTGAGCCGGGTCCGGTGGTAGTCTCCCATGTCGTCCGTGAACACCTGCATCTTGCCGCTCAGCCGCCGGAAGGCCGAACTATGGACCACGCGGTCCCGGTCGCGCTGAAACGGGCCGCGATAGGGATGCTCCGTCTCCGGGTACTTCCGGCCGCGCGAATCGACGCTCCGCATGGCCCAGGGCGCCAGCAACACCGCTTCGCGCGCCGCGATCGTCTGCAGGCCGGGAAACCGATCGTTTGAATTCGCGTCCATGACCTTCGGCTCGTTCCGCTTGCGGCGACGCCGCACTGCTCCAAAACGCGCTACCGCGAAAACACGAACTTCATCAGATCCTGGGTCCCCAGGGGACGCGTCGACACGAACGTCTCGCCGGCCACGAACCCGGCGGCCGCGCCGGCGATCAGGGCGGCACCGCGAATCCGTTCAAAGACGTACGACTTGGCCGGCGGGAACTGCGTTTCGTAACAGCGGATGGCCGCCAGCTTGGCTTCCAGCGAATCGCCGATATCGACCGTGAAATGGCTGCTGTAGTTGTGCAGCGTGGCGGGTTCAAAGGCCAGGCGGAAATACAACTGGGCGGCGATGGAATGGACCGGCAAGCCGTCGAAGTACTCGTCCCACTTCGTCAGCCGCGAGTAGAACACGGCGGCGTCGGTGATCTGCATGGCCTGCCAGTGGTCCGGCGAAGCCATCGGCGTCTTGTCGCCGAACCCGATGACGACCTTGGGCCGGTACTTGCGGAACTCCTTGGCCAGCGCGATCCGCGCCTCGAACGAATCGAACAAGCGGCGGTTGGGCAGATCGAGCGTGACCCGCTGGCGGACGCCCAGCAGTTCGGCGGCCCGGCGTGCCTCCTCCAAACGCACGTGCGGGCCCGGCGAGTGCGGGGTCGGTTCACCGTCCGTGAGGTCGATGATGCCGACCTGATAACCCTGCCGGGCCAGCTTGGCCAGCGTTCCGCCGCAAGCGATTTCCGCATCGTCGGGATGGGCCCCGACGGCGATCACATCCAAGACGGGAAATTCCTCGATGTTTACGTTCACAGATTGATGCCTCCTCGTGATGATTCTAGGGCAAAGTCCCCTTGGGCAAAAGCCGCAACAGGGCAAAAGCCGCGATCCGTTGCATTCCCATGCCGGCCAGGGTAGAAAAACGGCTGACCACCAACCACCGGAGAGAGCCCCATGCCCCGCGTGCTCGTCACCCCGCCCATGTGGAACCAGCGTCCCGGCAGGTACCGCGAAATCCTGGAACAAGCGGGATTCGATGTGCTTTACCCACCCCGCGACGCCGACTTGGCGCAGCCGGCGGTCTTGCGTCAAGTGCTGGCCGGCGTGGACGCGGTGCTGGCCAGCACAGAGCCGCTGACGCGCGCCATCCTGGCCGAATCGCAACTCCGTGTCGTCGCCCGCTCCGGTGTCGGCTACGACTCGGTCGACGTGGCGGCGGCGACCGCGTTGGGGATCGTCGTGACCATCACGCCCGGCGCCGTCGAGGTCTCGGCGGCGGAACATACGCTCGCGCTGTTGTTGTGCTTGACGCGGGGGATCATCGAGCGGGACCGCCAGGTGCGCACGGGCGTTTGGGCACGCCGCGCCCTGCCGCAACTGGCGGGCAAGACCTTTGGCATCGTCGGCTTGGGACGGATCGGCAAAGCGGTGGCGGTGCGGGTCCTGGGCCTGGAGATGAACGTCATCGCCTGCGACCCGCAGGCCGATCAGGATTTCGCCCGGCGGCACGGCATCGGCTTGCGGTCGTTTGACGAACTGCTGCGCCAGGCGGATGTGGTCAGCCTGCACATGCCCAGCTTGCCCGAGACGGCCGACATCATCAACGCCCAGTCGCTGGCCAAGATGAAGCGGGGCGCCATTCTGATCAACATGTCACGCGGGGCGACGGTGGACGAGGCCGCGTTGTGCGAAGCGCTCCGCAGCGGGCATTTGTTCGGGGCGGGCCTGGATGTCTTCAAGCAGGAGCCGCTGCCGCTGGACAGCCCCTTGCTGCAACTGGACAACGTCGTGCTCTGCACGCACACCGGCGGGCTGGACGAGTACTCCGAAGTCGCGATGACCAGCATCGCGGCGCAGGCCATCACCGACCTGTACCAAGGCCGCTGGCCGGACCAATGCGTGGTCAATCGCACGCTGCGGGACGGCTGGAAGTGGTGAGGGGCGGGTGAGGCGGGCCGCGGGATCGTGCAGGTCCGCCAGGATTGCCTACCCGCAGACGTTGAAGTCTGTCCCAAGAGTCGCCAGATGGAATCTCAAAGCTGACTGCACGTCCCGCAAGGCATTTTCGTACGAATCCCCCTCGCCCACTACCACGCCGTTGACGCCGACCGGATAGGCGACGTAGCCATCGGGATACTTTTCGATGATCACTTTGACCTGTTTCATCGCTTCCGTTGCTTACCGGGCCGCGGGTAGTACTACCTCGGGTTTGGCGAAATCATCGCTCATCTGGGACGGGAGCAGGCGAACCCTTCCTTCCCGGTCGCAGAAATACAGCCGCGACTCCGAGGGCTGCCGTCCGTGTCCGTCGGCCCAGATGGAGTAGAAGTCGGGGTGCGCGTCGACCGGGCGGCGGCAGTAGCCGTGATTGTCCTGGCTGCCGGAGGTCATCGGCTTGACCTTGGTCCAGGTGGCGCCGCGGTCGGTGCTGGCCCAAAGGGCGATCTCGCCCCCGGTGTTGTACGGCTGCGGGCCGGGCTCGGTGGGGCCGATGATGCGCCACAGGTCGTCGCGTTCCAGGTAGATTGAGCCCATGTCGTAGTTGTTGTCCGAACGGATCGTACCGCGGAGTTCCCACTCGCGCCCGTTCCAAGCGGCCGTGGTCCAGATCCGCGGGTCGTTGACGGGTCCCGACTCGTAGCCGCCACTGGTGGTGTACAGCATCACGGGCCGGCCGGCCGAGTCGAAGTTCAAGTCCTGGACGTAGACCTTGCGTCCCTCGGCCTGGTAGTCATGCACCAAGGCCGGGTTCGCCACCTCCGTCAAGGGCAGTTCCAGTGTCTGGCCCTGGGCGTTCTGCCACGTGCGGCCGAAGTCCGATGTCTCCATGTAATAAAGGTTCGTCCGCCAGTTTAGCCCCTGCGGCGACGGATGATAATTGAACGCGCACGCCACCTTCTTGCCGTTGGACCAGCTGACTTGGTAGTGGCCCTGATCGATCGCCGCATACAGCAAAGGCTCGGTCCAGGTCAGGCCGTCGGGGCTGGTCTGGAAGTGCAGCTTGCGCCCGCCGCGGTACAGCGTCTGCAGGAACAGGAACCCGTGCTCCGGGAGGTACCAGGGCTGGGTGTACGAGAAGTTCGTCACCAGCACGTTCTGGAACTCGTCGATGCCGTAGGGCTTGACGCTCTTCCAGAGGTACGACGGGCGCGCCGTGCCATGCGAACTCGAAAAGATCCAGATGTGGCCTTCCTTGTCCATCGACATCACCGGATTGTCGTGGGCGTCGGTGGTCCGCTTGTTCATCACGATCGTCGGCCGCGGCACCATCCCGGTCTGGTGGTCATAGTAGGAGACCATGTGCAGCAGTTCGATCTTGTCCTTGACCGTACCGCCGTAGCAGAAGAACGTCTTCTCGACCTCGGGCCGGTAGACGGCAAACGGGTTGTGGCTGGAGCAGTACGTCCCCAGCCCACCACTGTACTTGTAGACGTATTCGTCGTGCTGCGGTTGGTTCGAGTACCAAATGCCCCGGTAGCCGTCGTCCTTCGTGGCTGGCGGCCGTTTTCCGGTTCCGAACTCCGCCGGCAACTCGGCCCGGGCCAGGTTGGTCCAGTGCTTCTGGTCGGCCAGTGAGGCGCTGGTCCAGCGGCCCACCAAGTCCAGGTCGGCCTGCGACGGTTCGGCCAGCAGGGCGGGGATCTCTTCATCGGCCAGGGCCCGGCGATAGAACCGGACGTCCTCCAGAGCGCCATTCAGTCCCCGCTCGCCGGGCTGCAGGACGCCCATGTACAGCGGCGTGTCGGACTTCGGCACTCGGCCCTCCGCCCGGGTTGTCGCTTCCAGCTTGCCGTTGACGAAGAGCTTGATTTCCCGGCCATTGTAAGTCCCCGCATAGTGCGTCCAGACGCCGCTTTCCGGCAGGGGCACGTTGGCATGCGTGTACGTGTCCGGCTGGTGCTGGATCAGCATCCGCACGCGATCGTTGTAGAAATAGAGTGTAAACTGCTCGTTGGCGGCACCGCGGTTGACGAGTACCTGCGAGCCGACGACCGACCGGGGCTTGACCCAGACCGCCACCGTGAAAGCATCGGCGTCGAATGGCTTGCCGTCCTGGACGACACCATAGTCCAGCGCGTTGGCAAAGGCCACACCCGGCCCCGGCGGCTCGGCTGCCATCGCCGCGGCCGCCAAGAAGACGCCGCACAGCCAGACCGATAAGATTCCTCGCATCATCATGGCCGTACCTCGCTGCGATCGATTGTGTCGACGGCTGCCGCTCAGGGATACGTTCCCCTCGGTCCTGGCCCCAACGGCGCTGGCCTCAGTCTGCGCCCCGGGTCCGCAGCCGTCAACCCGATTGATGGGCGGAAAAGTGGTCGCCCAGACAATGCACCGATGGGCTGACGCCCACCGTTCGCCGGGGAGACAATGCACCGA
>CAZXYZ010000083.1:0-3437 GCA_964645045.1 uncultured Pirellulaceae bacterium
CGGACGGGACCTACGAGGTGTTGGCGACGGCGACGGACAACGCCGGCAACACGGGCAATGACGCGTCAGCGAACGAGTTGACCGTCGACACCGTGGCGCCGGTCGTCACGGTCACCGCGTTAATCACCAACGACGATACGCCGACGCTGACCGGAACCGTGACCGACGCGGCCCCCAGCAGCGGAATCGTGGGCGTGACGGTGACCGTGGACAGCCAAGTGCTGGCCGCCACGGTGACGGGCAACACGTGGAGCGTGGATGTCCCCGTAGCGTTGGCCGACGGGATCTATGAGGTCGTGGCGACGACGGCCGATAACGCCGGCAACACCGCGGGCGACTTGACGACAAACGAATTAACGGTGGATACGGTGGCGCCGACCGGCAGCATTCCAGACTTGGCCAACATCAGCGACACGGGAGCGTCGCCGTTTGACAACATCACGCGTGGAGTATCCCCGCAGTTTGACGGGACAGCGTCGGATACGGGGTCCGGAGTGTGGAAGGTCGAAGTCTTTACCGACGACGCGACGAGCGGGACGGATTCCACGTTGCCCTTCTACAGCGTCACCCTCGGCGACCTGAACGAGGGTACTCGGACCGTCTACGCCAAGATCTACGACTTTGCCGGAAACACCTTCACGACCGCCGGTCTGACCGTGACGGTGGACCGCACGGCGCCCACGGGCGACGTACCCCAGTTGTCCGCCGGCAGCGATTCGGGAGTCTTCGACGACGATGACATCACGCAGGGGATCACCCCCGAATTCACCGGCACCGCTTCGGATAATCTGAACGGCCAGGCCGGCATCTGGAAGGTCACGGTCGATAGTGACGACGCCAAGACCGCGACTGACAGCACGACGCCCTTCTATTCCGTCGTCCTCGCGACGCTGGACGAGGGACCGCGAAATATCACCGCCACCATCTTCGACATCGCCGGTAACTCGTTCACCACGGCCGCGCTGCCGATCACGGTGGACCGTACGGGGCCCACGGTGGTGAACGTGGCGGCGGGAACGGATCCCGTGTTCGACGGGGACTTGGTGCAGGAGGTGACGGTCGACTTTAGCGAAGCGATGGACCAGGCCTTCAATCCGGTCATCGTGTTCAGCGCCGGGGCGTGGGCCAGCAACAGCGACGGGGCGTGGAACCTGGCGGGAACGCAGTGGACGGAGACGTTCACGCTGACGGACAACGACGAAGATGAAGAGGGTGTTACGATCGGGGTCACGGGCACGCAGGACCTGGCGGGGAACGCGCAGCAGGCCTACGCGCCGCTGGCGGAGTTCGACATCGACACCGAGAACCCGGCGGTGCTCAGCGTAACCCGTCTGGTTCCGTTGGCCGAACTGACGAATGCGGCCAGCGTCACGTTCCGCGTCGTCTTCAGCGAAAACGTCATGGATGTGGACACGACCGACATCGTGTTGGATTGGGCTGGGGGCGGCAGCGTACTGAGCGTCACGCCGGCCACTGGTCCAGCCTCGACTTACGATGTGGTCGTCTCAGGCCTGACGGGCAACGGGATTTTGGGACTCCTGTTGGCGGTCGGACAGGACATCGCGGACGAGGCCGGGAACGCACTCGCTGACCCGAATTCGCTTCCTCCGACGTACGAAACCTACACGATCGATCAGGCCCCCCCCACCAGTATAATCACTTTCCCAGACGAAGGTGGCTGGTACAACGTGATCGGTTGGACGGAACCGATTACAGGAACCGCGACGGACACCGGGGGCGGTGACGTGGACTACGTCCAGGTGAGCATCCTGCGCAACTCGACCGGGTTGTACTGGGGCGGTGCGGCATTCGACCAGGGAAGCGAGTTCTTCGTGAATGCGACGGGGACGGCCAATTGGTCCGTGGCGTTCCCGATCACCAATTTCCCGTCGGACGGTTCGTACACGGTGCATGCCCAAGCCGTCGACACGGCCGGCAATGAGGAGGCCAGCCCGACCGCGGCCTTCAACCTCGATACGACCGCGCCGGTGTTGACGTTGACTTCGCCCCCCAACGCGAGTTCGACGACCACGGTTCCCACGTTCAGCGGGGCCGGCGGTACGCCGGGGACGCCACGACGATCATCGTGAATGTCTATGCCGGAATCAACACGCTGGGCTTTCCGGTCCAGGTGCTGGTCGCGACGTTGGCGGCGGGCTCCTACTCGGTGCCTGCAAGCCCGGCGTTGGCGGGCGGGACCTACACGGCCCAGGCCCAGCAGAGCGATGCGGCCGGCAACACTGGCTACAGCGCCGCCACAACCTTTGTGGTGGATACCGTAGCGCCGACCGTCGTCAGCGTGGACGCCAGTCCGACGCTGATCGCAGATGCCACGGCGGGTGTGGGAACGTTCACGCTGACGGTTGTGTTCAGCGAAGCCATGAACCCGGCCGCGATTCCGACGCTGGTCCTGTCAGCAAATCCGGGGGCCACGCCCACGTTGATCGCCACCGGAGGCGTGTGGTCGGCCGGCGATACGACGTACACGGTGACCTACAACGTGGCGGATGACAACGTATCCGCCGCGAACGTGACGGTGGACGTGACGGGAGCCCAGGATGTGGTCGGCAATCCCCAGCAGGACTACACGCCGCTGGTGGAATACAGCATCGACACATTGAATCCGACGGTCACGAGCCTTACGGCCGCCCCGGCTTGGGTCGTCGACAACGTGGCCGCCTTGACGGTCACGGTCGTGTACAGCGAGCCGATGTCGGGCAGTCCCGCACCGAGCATCGCGTTCACTCCAACGCTGGCGACCACGCTGGCGTTCTCGGGGGGCGTTTGGAGTGGCGGAGACACCACGTATACGGCGACCTACACCGTGTCGGATGCCAACGTCAACCCGGGCGCCATCACGGTTGACGTGACGGGCGCACAGGATGCAGCGGGCAACGAGCAGACTCCCTACTCGCAGCCGGACTCTTTCCATGTCGACACGCTGAACAATCCCTTGGTGACGTCGATTGTCCGCGACAGCTCCAGTCCCACAAATGCCTCCAGTGTGAGCTACACCGTCACCTTCAATCGGCCGGTGGGCGCCGTCGATACTGGCGACTTCACCGTGACCAAGACCGGGGCCATCACCGGGTTCCTGGTGACCTCCGTCTCGCCTACGTCCGGTTTCCACACCGCCTATACGGTGACGGTCAACACGGGTACCAACGACGGCACGCTCCGTCTGGACGTCACCGACAACGATTCGATTGTGGATGCCGCCGGAAACAAACTGGGCGGCACCGGTTTAGGCAACGGCAACTTCATCTCCGGGCAGGTCTACACGATCGACAAGACGGCGCCGACACTGACCTTCGGGGCGCCCACTGGCATGCTGGGGACCAACGGCTGGTACATCAGTAACGTCTCGATTCCCTATACCACGGCGGATAATCTGTCCGGCGTGGCCAGCAGCATTCCCGCCAGCCCGGTTGTGTTGA
>CAZXYZ010000083.1:3537-51257 GCA_964645045.1 uncultured Pirellulaceae bacterium
GCACGGAAGGCGCGGCGGTTTCCGACAACGTCACGGTGACCGACGAGGCCGGCAACAGCGCCGTCTTCAACACGGGAGACTTCAAGATCGACAAGACGGCGCCGACACTGACCTTTGGGGCGCCGAGCGGCACGCTGGGGACCAACGGCTGGTACATCAGCAACGTCTCGATTCCCTACACCACGGGAGACAACCTGTCCGGCGTGGCCAGCAGCATTCCCGCCAGCCCGGTTGTGTTGAGCACGGAAGGCGCGGCGGTTTCCGACAACGTCACGGTGACCGACGAGGCCGGCAATAGCGCCGTTTTCAACACGGGGGACTTCAAGATCGACAAGACGGCGCCGGTCCCGCAGATTGTGGACCCGGCCGACGGGGCCGTGGTGTGGTGCTACACGGTCCGTCTGGCGGAGGTGCAGACCAACGGCACGGACGCAGTGCGGAACGTGTGGCAGGTGTTGGACGCCGATCAGAACGTGGTGTTCCAGACCGAGTCGTTGGATGCGCTCAACGAGTTTGAGGTCTTCTGGGACAGCCACACGGTGGCCGACGGCCCGTACACGGTGTGGGTCGAGATGTTCGACGCAGCGGGCAATTCGGGGACGGACTCGATCCAGATCACCGTGGACAACAACGCCCCACCGACGGTGGACGACATCAGCGTGCTGGTTTTCGGAGGCGATACCTTGACGATCCTGCCCGAGGACATCGAGAGCCTGTTCCATGACGCCGACGGCGACGATCTGAGGACGCTGAAAATCGTGCAGCTTCCGCAGCATGGGGCGCTGCTGGTAACGCTCGTTGGCAATCCGGTGCCGCAAACCGTAGTGGCAGATGTCGAGGTCGACTTCGATCTGGTTGAAAACTTGATCTACGATCCCGCGGAGAATTACGTCGGGCCGGACAACTTCATCTGGAACGCCTCGGACGGAACCGCGTACGCGGTCAACCCGGCCACGGTCAGCATCACGGTGTGGAACATCGCGGACGACATCGTGGGACGCAGCCCCGCAGGCCAGTGGTGGGTGGCGAAGTCCACAGGCGTCAGTTTCGTCAACGAGCTGTGGGGCACTTGGTCCACGATCACTTGGCTTGACGTGCGGGTCGCCGATGTCAACAACGATGGCCGGGCCGACATCGTGGGCCGCACGGAATGGGGTGACTGGTGGGTGGCGAAAGCCAACGAGACGGGCACCGGGTTTGATAATCAGCTATGGGGCCATTGGGACCCGGTTGCCTGGCAGGACGTCGCCGTGGGCGATTTCAACGGCGATGGCCGGGACGACATCGTGGGCCGCAGCCCTGCGGGCGAGTGGTGGGTGGCGAAGACCAACGAGACGGGCACCGGGTCCGTCAATGAGCTGTGGGGCACGTGGTCACCGATCACTTGGCTGGACGTGCATGTCGCCGACGTCAGTGGCGACGGCCGGGCCGACATCGTGGGCCGCACGGAATCGGGTGACTGGTATGTGGCGAAAACCAACGGCACGGGCACGGGATCCGACAACGGGCTGTGGGGCCATTGGGACCCGGTTGCCTGGCAGGACGTCGCTGTGGCCGATGTCAACGGCGACGGCCGGGCCGACATCGTGGGCCGGAATGACGCCGGCGTGTGGTACGTGGCGAAAGCCAACGAAACCGGCACGGGGTTTGTCACTGACGTATGGGGCGTCTGGTCGCCGATCACTTGGCTTGACGTGCATGTCGCCGACTTCAACGGCGACGGCCGGGCCGACATCGTGGGCCGGACGGACGCCGGCGTGTGGTACGTGGCGAAAGCCAACGAGACCGGCACGTACTCCACCAATGAGCTGTGGGGCGTCTGGTCGCCGATCACTTGGCTGGACGTGCAAGCCGCCGACGTCAATGGCGACGGCCAGGCCGACATCGTGGGCCGGACGGACGCAGGCCAGTGGTGGGTGGCGAAAACCAACGAGACGGGCACGGGTTCCGTCAACGAGCTGTGGGGGGATTGGAGTCCGGTTGTCTGGTCCGACGTGCATGCGGCAGACGTGACCGGACAGGAAGTTCCCGCGCTGACGGCCTTGGCAGCAGCACCGAGTCCCGCCGCGGAGCCCCTGGGCCAGGAGCAGCTCAGCCTGGCCGTCGAGCAGGCGATCCTGCACTGGGAGGCGGCGGGGTTGACGGCTGCCCCACTCGCAGCGTTCCGGGACGTGCAGGTGGTGATTGCGGATCTGCCGGGCCTCCAGCTCGGAATGGCCACCTCGAGTGCCATCGTTCTGGACGTGAACGCGGCCGGCTACGGTTGGTCCGTCGAGATAGACCCGCAGGATCGCGAGACCGCCGCATCGCGGATGGACCTGTTGACGGCGGTGCTGCACGAACTGGGGCATGTCGCGGGATTGGCGGACGACTATGGCGCCGTGGACAGCGCGGACGTGATGTCCGGCTGGCTGCTGCCCGGCACTCGCCGCTTGCCGACGCTGGCGGACCTGGATGGCGCGTTCGCGGACGGCACTTGGATCGCGGACTGATTCCCTGCCGGATCGGGCAGCCTACCAAGGCCCCATGAAGTTTCGTGCCGGCGGTGACTATCCACCCACATTCCCACCCGTTTGTGGTGTAACTCTACCGGTCCTCCCGATGGGGTTACCGCCCGCGGAGCCGTCCTGCGCTCGGGGCGGCGGGGCGCGTGTTGAAAGCGCGGTGTAAATGCTGGGATACCGCGCTGCGTGGATCGTGCTCCTGGTTCGCATAGGGATAACTGGGCATCCCATGAAAGGGCAGCGGCTCGACGCGCTCGGATAGGGCCGTATTCAGGTCTCCGTCCTTAACCCAGCCGTTGGCGTAGAAAATGAAGTCACGGACCCAACCCGGCGGCTGAGGTGGCAGCGTGCGGGCGTTGAACTGAAGGGCCAGTTCGTCTCCCGGACCGAAGATCACAAACTGGTCATCCGCGGCCGCCAGCAAGGGCGTCACGTCGCCATAGCGGGTGAACGATCCGGCGGGCGGGCCCCACGGTCCAAATTGGCTGACGTCGCCGTAATCGAACCGCTCGTAGCCGAAGGGATCACGCGTCATGCGCGAGAACCCGCGAGACCGCAAATCGGCCCCGGCGACGGGCATTTCATGCACCCGGCAGCGGTGTGCCAGGTCGCCGGTCGCGATGAAGATACGATCGAAATACACACACAGATTTGTGGTCAGACGGACGCGGTAATCGTCGCTCAGGAAACAGCCGGTCAGATCCACCGGGACAACCGCCCCTTTGCTCGTCGGCAGACCCACCGACTCGATCACCGTCTGCCATTGTCCGGCACGGTCGCGGACTTGCAGCGACAGGGGCCGGACCTCGTACCGCGGATCCTGGGCAACGGCGATCACGGTGCTCGACTCGGGCCAGTAGATCCAGCCGTCCAGACCCAGCAGAACCTGCCCGGCGGCGGACAGATCGCCGAAGTCCAGCGTGATCGCGTGCGGTTTTGCCAACCCCTGGTACTCGGTCACGGGGAAAGCGGGCCAACGGCCGTCGCGCCGGCGGACCAGCGGCAGCACGTCGGTCCCGGAATCGTCGAGCGCCGTCCGCGGCGGGCGAGGACCTTGGACGGCATAGAACTTGTCCGCGGGGAACGGTGGGGCCGTGAACATCTCGTTGGGCACGATCTCCCAGCCCTCCGGATGATCCACGGCGCGCAGGGTGAACTGGTCGGCAAAGGTGATCTCGCGGAGTTCCTCGGTGAGACGCAATTCGTAGACGCCGTCCCGCGCGGCCAGTTGACGGGCTTCGATTTTGGTCAGTTCCGTACAGTCGGGCTGGTGATACCGTCCGGGCGCGATGGGCACGCCCAGCGCTCCGACGCCCAGCACTTCGTTAATGAACTCAAATCCGCTCCCGTTGTCTGCCCACAGCATGGCGCAGGACGCGGAGACGCGGATTTCCTCTTCGATCTTCAGCACCGCATCCAGGGGCGGCCGAATCACATTCTGGGCGACGCCGTTGGGCCAAGTGACGCGGACGACGTCGATCTCCGGCACGTCCCCCAGTCCGAAGTGCAGCCAGCCCCGGCAGGCCGTCTGCCGCTGGTAATGCCCTCCGGACGAAATCTCGACGGACGCGCCATACCCATTGCGGTTGACTTTCTTGCCCTGCAGCTTCACGTTCAGCCAATGCGTTGTCCGCGCGGTTTCGTTGCGCAGCAGCCGCAGTCCCCGGTCGCGAGTCAGGAGCAAGACGTCCTCGTCGCCGTCGCCGTCCAAATCGCCGGTGTCCAGGTCGGCGATCCAGCCGGGGGA
The DNA here is from genome assembly GCA_964645045.1 of uncultured Pirellulaceae bacterium. GTDB lineage: Bacteria > Planctomycetota > Planctomycetia > Pirellulales > Pirellulaceae > Anammoximicrobium. The sequence goes on from CAZXYZ010000083.1 coordinate 7,789, forward strand.
GCCCGCCAAGCCTGCCGCCCCGGTGACTTCCTGGAAGTTCCCGTCCCCGTTACCCGCCAACAGCCCCAGCGACGCGCCGTCGCCGCTGACCAGCAGCAAGTCCAATCGGCCGTCGTTGTCGCAGTCGACAGCCCGGACCAGCGCGACTCCCGTGTCGCCGAAGTGCGGCGGCAGGGGGACGGCCGTTCCCTGGAAATCCGCTTGGCCCGCGTTGACGTAGATCCACAGTCCGCGGCGGACGGCGACGGCCAGGTCGAGAACCCCATCGCGGTCGAAATCGCCGGCTTCGGCGGCCAGCGTGCCTTCGGCAAGGGAGGGAGCGAAACGGCCTGCGGCCTTGAACTTGCCGCCCCGCGAGTTGGCCAGCAGCAGACTCGGTGCGTTCGCATTGCCGACGAACAAGTCCGTGTCGAAGTCGCCGTCGAAATCCGCAAACGCCACACACCGGCTTTGCGAACAATCGACCAGCAACCCCGCCTCGTCGGTCTGGTCGGTAAAGGCCGCATTGCCGTTGTTGCGCAACAAGGAATTCACCTGCCCGTAGGACTCGTCGGGAAAATCGAACGCGCCGGCTTTCGGGGGCTCGGCCAGTTCCGTATCGTTGACGATGAACAAGTCCAAGTCATTGTCGTGATCGTAATCCACGAAGGCTGCTTGCCGTCCGAACTGCGGCTCGTCGGCGTGCGCCGCTGCGGAAACCTCCTCGAACGTCCGATTGCCGCGGTTGCGGTACAGCACGTTGGGGCCGTCGTTGACCACGTACAAGTCGCTGTCTCCGTCGTTGTCGTAGTCCCCGAAGACCGCATCGAGTCCCAGGCCGCGATCGCCCACACCCGCCTCGGCCGTGACGTCGACGAACCGGACCCCGCCTTCGTTCGCCAACAGCCGGTTGGCGGAAGCAGCGGGATCGGCAGCGCAACCGACGAGATAGATGTCCAGATCGCCGTCTCCGTCATAGTCGCCCAAGGTCACGGCGGACCCGACCGTGGGGACGTAGCGATTCCGCAGTCCGGCTTCGCGGTACTCGCCGCCTTGGAGGCGCACCGGCACTTTCATTGGCTTGGGCGGCTTCACGGCCGACTCCTGCAAACCGGCGGCGGCGGTGCTGTCGGTGAACCGCAACCCGTTTCCACCGCGGCTCGCGGTGGCCCGGGCCGCTCGCGGCAGGCGGATGAGCCGCGTGTATTTGCTGCGTTCCAGCGCTTCGGGCGTCTTCTCCGCATCGTCCACAGTGGCGTTGACCGATTCAAATTTCTCGGCGTACTGCTTGGCGGCCTCGACGTCCCCGGCCCGCCGTGCCAGCGTAACCAGCTGGTAGTAGGCGCTGGGATGGCCGGGATCGACGCGCGTCGCTGCCTCGAATGCCGACTTTGCCGGGTTGTCCTGGTTCAAACTCTTGTAGCAGACGCCAAGGTTGTACCGCGTACCCCAGCATTGCGGATCGGCCGCCAAGACGCGCAGGAAGCAGGCGACCGCCTCATTGAATTTGCCCTCGCGTTTGTAAACGATGCCGCGAAGGTAGTGGACGTTCAACAGGTCCGGGGCCAGTTTTTCGGCTTCGCCGAGCACGGCCAAGGCCTGCTCGTGATTGCGGGCCCGTGCCTGGACCAGGGCCAAGTTAAAGCGGTCCTGGGCGCACTGCGGCGCCAATTCGACACAGCGGCCAAATTCGTCGGCCGCGGCCTTGTAGTCGCCATTCTCGTAGTGCGCTTCGCCGATCAGGCGGTGGGCGTCCAGCTGGCCCGCGGCGGAGCCTTCGGCCCCTTGCGCCGGTCCCAAGACGGAGGTCGCCAGCAGCAGCAGGCAGGCAAGAATGCCGCAAGTGGCTTGGGCCCTCAGAAAGCGGAAGTGCAGGCGAGAGAACACGGGGGCTCCCTCCCAAGCGGCTTCTGAAATCGCGCATTCGCACCACCGAGTTGGCTTCGGTACGCACCCGCCTGACATCGGAATCACGGCGCTGGAGAGCCATGCTACGCGTGGGAGTCTCATGTTGTCGGCTCCGTCTCCACCCACACTCGGGACAAGTCCGTATCGACGGGATCTTCCAGTCCGCGCAGTTTGTTGACGAACTCGATGAGTTGATCCTGGGATTTGTCCAGCAACTGCAGCCGCTCCCGGAGTTCGGACGCATTGGGGTGCTCCCGCAGACCTTGTTCCCAGGCTTCCCGGGCTTTGACTAGATGGGCTTCGCGGCCCAGGTGACAGTTCTTGACGTAGGCGTCACCGAGGGCCACATAGGCCAGGGCGAAATAGTCGCGTTGCTGCTCCGCAGGCAGCGTCTTTTGCATGGCGATCAATTCGGTAAAGTCCGCGACGGCCAGCGGGCCGTGCCCCAGCATCCGCGGCCAATGCAGGTGATTCATGCCGCGGACGAACTTCGCCGCCCAGCAATGGGGCTCCTCCTTCAGGATCGCGTCCAGCACCACCAGCGACTTGTTCGACAGGATCCCCTGGCGGACGATGCCCAGCTTGGGTGAGGGCATCTTGTCGATGTACGCCAGGGCTTGATTCAAGCGGGCCATGACGGACTGCGGATGACTGGCGGCCAGGTCCTCGAAGAATCGGATGGCGCGGTCGAAGTACAAATGCCCATAGCGGCGAACCAGCGTGCGATAGGTGTTGGCATACCGCATCCGTTCGGGGGCCAGCTGGACGGCCCTCTCCAGTTCGCCGAGCGCCGCGCTGTGCCGGCCTTGCTGGTCCAGCAACACGGCAAACTCGTACCGGCGCTGCGGATCGTCGGGGTTTTGTGCGACCGCCGACTTGAGCCGCAAGTACTCGCGTTTGAACTTGACCACGTCGCCCCACTCCGGCGCCTCTTCGGTCGAGGCCGGCGCGCTGGCCTCGGCCAAGCGCCGTTCCCGCTCCTGCTCTAATCTCCAGGCTTCCCGCTGCGCCTCTTTCCACTTTGCTCGTTCGGCCAGGTGCGTCGCGGGCGTCTCCTCCTTGATTCTGAGGAGTTGATTGGGAGTCACGTTCACGAGTTCTTGCACGTAACCGTTTGGCCAGCGGACTTCGAGGCGGTCGATCGACCGGCGTTGGCCCAGGCCGAAGTGCAGCCGAAAAGGACACTGGCTATGGTCGCCGTTTCCGCCGTCGACTTCGCGGATTTGCGTGAGTCCCTCAGCGACCACCGTCACCCGCGCGCCCACACCAAGCCGGTTGCCGGTCGTGCCCTGCAAATCGATCTGCAGCCAGTTGTTCTTGTTCCCAATTTCGTTGCGGAACAGGGCCCCGTCCTGGCCCTGGTTAGAGAGGTAGACGTCCAGGTCGCCGTCCTGATCGAAGTCGGCAATGGCGAGCCCGCGGCCGTCGCGCGTGTCGGCCAAACCCAGCTCGGCGGCCACCTCGGTAAAGACCTCGTTGCCGTCGTTGCGCCACACCCGCTTCGGCTCGTAGCCGGCAAACGTCGAATCGCCGATCTCCGGCCAGTTCTGGGCGTCCACGGGATCGAATCCGGGCTTGGTGACCGTCAGGGCCAACTGCTGGAAGTATTCTTTTTTGGGGTCCCCGGAGATGTATCCGTTGGCCACCATGATGTCCAGATCGCCGTCGTTGTCGTAGTCCCAGAACCGGCCGGCCCAGGCCCAGCCGGCATCAAACACGTTGGCCTCGAAAGAGATGTCGGAAAACGTGCCGTTGCCCATGTTGCGATATAGCTGGTTACCTTCCTGGACGTACTCTTTGGTCCAGATGTTGGTGATGTACAGATCCAGCCAACCGTCGTTGTTGTAGTCACCAAAGTCGACGTTCATCCCTTTGTTCGTGTCCCAACCGATCGTTTCGTCGGTGACGTTCGTCAACGTGCCGTCGGCGTTGGTTCGGAACACGCGGTCCTGGCCAAAATCATTCGCACAAACCAAGTCCTGGTCGCCGTCGTTATCGTAGTCGGCGCAGCCCACGTCCAGCGTCCAGCCTGTGTCGTCAACGCCCATCTCCGCAGCGACATTCCGGAAGGTCCCATCGCCGTTGTTGTGATATAGTACGTTTGCTCCGCCGTCGCGCGCCGTTTCAAAGTCTTCGTGCATCTGCCGCGAATCGCTCAAGTTCCATAGGTCTACATAACGGAAATAGTTGCCTACATACAGATCGAGATAATTATCGTCATTATAGTCGAACCATACAGCAGCATTGCCGTTCCCTTGGTCGCCTACTCCAGCTTGCTCCGTGGCCTCCTTGTATCTGCCTTGACCTTCATTGCGGTATAAGACATTCCAACCCCATTTGACGACATACAAGTCGAGATCACCGTCGTTGTCATAATCACCGAACACGGCGTCCGTTGACCCTCCGTGCTCTGCGTTGGCTTGATCTACGCCTGCTTCAGCGGCCACTTCCACAAAAGTACCGTCGCCGTTGTTGCGGTACAGAGCGTTGGGCGTGCCTGTCTCCGAGTTTGTCAGGTACAGGTCGATATCTCCGTCGCCGTCATAGTCTGCGGCCGCCGCCGACGCGCCCACGGAGGCCATCCAGGGCATAATGCGTCCGAGCTTCTTGTCGAGCATGGGCTTGCGATGCCGAAACCGGATGCCGGCTTGATCTGTGACGTCGACGAACGGCATGTTGCCGCTGACGCGTACTTCTTGAGTACGGGAGAGAGACGCCGGCACCGCAGAGACTGTCTCGCCGGGCGGGGATGCGGCTGCCGGGTTGGCCGCGGACGACTTGGTTTCCGGCTTGGAGACCGGTGGCTGGACGGGCGCGGTGCATGAACTCAATAGCAAGGTCCAGCCGAGCCACGTCAAGGAGCCCCTGCGAGCGGACCAGCAACAAGTGATCATCAGCCTGCCCTCTTCGATGAGTCGGTCGCACTGCGAGTAGTCGGAAGTATAAGGTGCGCAGCGTATGGCCCGTGTGTGGCCAGGAGGCTTGGCCGTCTCTGCGTAGCCGCATTCGCCAGAATGCGGGCTTTCCTCGCGTTCCCGCATTCTGGCGAATGCGGCTACTTGCCAGAAACCACGGCCACCCACTGTGGCCCCAGCGCATTGACCGAGAACATCCTATTGCTTACCCTATTAGCTGACTACCGTCAACACTCTTGCGAAGCTCGGAAGTTTTCGCCACTCGTCTCAGAACTCGCGCGAGGAGGAGGCAACGTTCTGCCGCATCTCAGGTCGATGGGTGTGCCAGGATGACCGTGGGCACGTGTTTCCGTAACGGTGATGGTTCCATACATGCGCGGTTTCTTCACTTGGATCACGAATCGCCCGAAGCTGGTCTTGTCCGCCGCGGCCCTTTCCGCCGCGGGCCTGGGTCTGTGCGCACTGACGTTGGTCCGCGACACCAGTCCCGACGCCTTCATTCCGCCCGGCCATCCCGCGTTGATCCGCAAGCAACAGATTGAGGAGTCGTTCGGATTGGTGGAGCCGATTGCGGTCGGCGTGATCCGCGACGCGCCCGGGGGCGTGTTCCATCCGGACTCCCTGAAATTGATTCGTGACTTGACCGAGGCGATCCAGCGGCTGCCGCAAGTGGAATCGGGCGATGTCCTGAGTCTGGCGACGGAGTGGGGCGTTTACTTCCGCAACGGCGAACCGGGGTTTGAGCGATTGATGCAGGACGTCCCGGGTACGGCCGCCGAAATCGACGCGCTGCGGCGGGACGTGCTGGGTTACGAACTGTATCGCGGGACCCTGGTTGCGGCGGACGGGTCCGCGGCCTGTGTCCTGGTCCGTCCCCACAGCGAGAAGCAGGCGGACGAGGTCTACCGCGCCCTGCAGGCGTTGATCGGACGGCAGCCGGCCGGCGGCCATCAATTGGTTGTCGGGGGCGAAGCGGCCGCCCGCGCTTACATGGGTACGGCGGTCTCGGATGATGCCCTGCGGATGAACTTCATCTGCCCGGTTGTCATGGCCGGACTGATCGCGCTCACCTACCGTACGCTCCGTGCCACCTTGCTGCCGTTGAGCGTGATTGGCGGGGCCGCGCTGTTGACCTTCGGCCTGATGGCGCTGTCCGGCGTGCCGGTGTACATCGTGACCAACGGGATTTTCGTCGTCATCATGGCCCTGGGCGTGGCCGACGCGATGCACTTGATCGGGCAGTACTACGAGGAGCAATTCGAGTTGCGTGGCCGCAGCCGCGAAGCGCTGATCGTGGATACCTGCACGCTCCTCTGGTATCCCGTCTTGGTCACTTCCCTGACCGACATGGTCGGTTTTTTCTCTTTGTACGTGACCGGCGTTATTCCACCGCTCCGCTATTTCGGGCTGTTTGCGTGCCTTGGCAGCCTGGGAGCGCTGCTCTTTACCTACAGCGTCGTCCCGGCCGGGTTGGCCATTCTGCCGCTGAAGTCCTGCCAGGTGGTGGCGAACTCGCTGAACCGCGGCGGAGCGGGCCCGGGTGCGGATTTCATCGGGAGCTGGGTGGGACGCGTCAGCGGTTTTTCGTTTCGCCGCTGGCCCGCGGTGCTCGTGCTGAGTGCCGTCGTGGCAGGCGTGGCGGCCTGGGGCTCTTCCAAGATGATCGTCAACGACTCGCGGCTCCTGTCGTTCAAGGAACATCATCCTCTCGTGCAAGCGGCCCAAGTCCTGAACGCACGCTTTGACGGCACCAGCCATCTGAACATTGTGGTCACGGCGGCGCAACGGGGCGCGCTGCTGCAACCCGACAGCCTGCGCCGCATCGAACAGCTCGAGGCCTATACCGAAACGTTGCCGCTGGTCGGGGGTACCCATTCGCTCTCTGGCTGGGTCAAACGGGCCCATGAAAAAATGAACCGGGAAAACCAAGCCTACTTCGTCATTCCGGAAGATCCAGAAGAGACCAAGTACTATCTGGACGTGCTTGGAGCTCCCACGTCGCCGATGGCTCGCTTGCTTCGCGAGATCGTCAATCCGTCCTATACCGAGACGAATCTGACCGTGCGGATGAAGAGCAGCCAGTACATCCACGAGCGGCCGGTGATCTTGGCCCTGGAACAGTATCTGCAGGAACATTTCCAGAACGGTCCGCTACGGGCTCAACTGGCGGGACGCGTTAACCTGGATTACCACTGGGTGGGCATCGTCTGCACGAGTCAGGTCCGCAGCGTCTTCTTCACGGCGATCAGCGTTTTGCTGCTCACCGGCTGGATGTTCCGTTCGGTGTCGGCGGGCCTGTTGTGTACGATCGTCGTGGGGATGGCGGTCCTGGTGAACTACGCGGTGATGGGGCTGGGGGCAATTCCACTGGGTGTCGGCACGGCGATGTTCGCCGCCATCGCGCTGGGCGTCGGCGTGAATTTCCCGATCTTCATCCTGGACCGGCTGCGGTCCGACTTTGCGCAGGGCCGGGGGCTTCCGGATGCGATCGTTCAAGACGCCTTCGCGCGCAGCGGACGCCCCCTGTTCTTCACCGCCATGGTGGTCACCATGGGATTTCTGCTGCTGTGTATCTCCGAGTTTCGCACGCTGGTACACTTCGGGCTTTTGATCGGCACCTGCATGTTGGTGAGTTTCCTGGCCACCGTCACGCTGCTGCCGGCGATGCTGGCCGTGTGGAGGCCGCGTTTCGTTTGGGGTAAGGGCGAACGGATAGAGGAGAAGCGAACGTAGAACCTATAAAAACTGTTGCACAAAGGAATCTGGAGAAGGCATTCGGGCAGGAGCACCTCCGCCGATTCTTCAGTCCCGTAGGGACGACAGGAATTGTCCGGTACGCACCTGCCGCCCCTCCGGGGCTTGCGGACGGATGATGCGAGCTTTCCGGGGGCTGACGCCCAATGCCGCTCACTTTGTAGCGGCACGGCGCGAGCCGTCCGGTATTACCGTCGGAAAACCGGGCGGCTTGCGCCGCTCCGCTAACAAGAACGCCTCCAAATGGTCCCAAAGTAAGCGGCATGGGGCTGACGCCCCTGGCTACATCCTGCCGCCGCTCCGCGGCCAAGTCCCGGCGTAGCCGGACAGATTCTCCCGATCTGGTACATCACGAGGTAAAGACGCATGTCGGTTTGGGGCGGGTTGCAAAAGCGGTTGTTCGGCATTTCCGCGGACGAGGCGACATTCGGCCGGCGCGGATTTCCGCCGGCCGATCCTCGGGTGCAAGCCCATCTGGAACATGCCGCGCAGACGTTTGTGCGGGGCTACAACCTGTCGCTGGCTCAAACCCAGGCGGAGCCGCTGGCCGCAGCGCTGAGGGCGTTGGAGCTCGAGTTCCAGGGATTTGCCTTCGAGGGCGCCGCGATGGGGCTGGCGCTGCTGGATCATGTCACCCCTTGGCAACGTGGCCGCTGGCGGGCGTTTCTCGCGGGGCCGGGGGACGATCACGCATATATGGTGCATGTCGGAGTGGGTTGGGCTGCGGCGAGGCTTCCTTGGCTCCGGCGTCGATTGGAACGTCACCTCGCCGGCCTGGACCCGCTGCTGCGTTGGCTGGTCGTGGATGGGTACGGCTTCCACGAGGGTTTTTTTGCATGGGAAAAGTCGATCCGCGAGCACGCCGTCCCGCCGCAGTTGGGCGAGTACGCGCGGCGGGCCTTCGATCACGGCCTGGGACGAAGCCTCTGGTTTGTCGCAGGGGCCGATCCCGATCGGATCGCGGCTGAGGTCGGCGCCTTTCCGGCGGAGCGACGCAGCGATTTGTACAGCGGCCTGGGGCTGGCTTGCGCCTACGCCGGCGGTGCTGTGCCCGAGACCGTCCAACGGCTGCGGACGACGGCGGGGCCGTACCTTGCCCACCTTGCGCAAGGCGCTGCATTCGCTGCCAAGGCTCGTCAGCGGGCGGGCAACCTGATGCCCCACACGGAATTGGCGTGCCAAGTATTGTGTGGGGTGCCGGCGGATTCCGCCGCGGCGATCACGGATGATTGTCGGGCCGATTTGCCGTCGGACGGGCCCATACCGGCCTACGAGCAATGGCGGCTGCGCATACAAAATCGTCTGGACGGAAGCGTGAGACCGTTACAATAGAAGTGGCTTCAGCATACGTGGCCTTTTTTGGGTGAGCGTTCGACACGGGGGAGCGACTGATGGATACGCCCGCAATCGCGATCGTTGGCATGGCCTGCCGGTATCCCGACGCCTGCTCGCCTGCGGAGCTTTGGGACAACGTCCTGGCCCAGCGCCGGGCTTTTCGGCGGCTGCCCGCCGAACGTCTGCGCGTGGAGGATTATTTGGTCAACGGCGCCGACGCCGGCGATACGATCTACGCCACACAAGCCGCGGTGATCGAGGGCTACGAGTTCAATCGAGCCCGTTTCCGAGTTGCGGGAAGCACGTTTCAGGCCGCGGATCTGGCCCATTGGTTGGCGCTGGACGTGGCCTCCGAGGCCCTGGCCGACGGCGGCTTTCCCGCCGGAGAGGGCTTGCCCCAAGAGACGACGGGCGTGCTGGTGGGCAATTCGCTGACGGGCGAGTTCTCCCGGGCCTGCACCTTGCGTCTGCGCTGGCCCTACGTCCGCCGCGTCGTCGATGCGGCCTTGGAGCAGCGCGCGTGGTCCGCCGAGGAGCGAAGCGGATTCTTGGGACCTTTGGAAAGCCGGTACAAAGCGTCTTTTCCTCCCGTTGGTGACGAGACGCTGGCGGGCGGCCTGTCGAACACGATCGCCGGGCGGATCTGTAATTGGTACGACCTGCACGGCGGCGGTTACACGGTGGACGGGGCTTGCGCATCGAGCCTGTTGGCGGTGGCGACGGCGTGCGCGTACCTCGTGGCGGGCGATCTGGATGTCGCCCTGGCCGGCGGCGTGGACCTGAGTCTCGATCCGTTTGAGTTGGTCGGATTCTCCAGGTTGGGAGCACTGGCCACCGACGAGATGCGCGTGTTTGACGCCCGCTCCACCGGCTTTTGGCCGGGAGAGGGCTGCGGGATGGTGATCCTGATGCGTCTGCACGACGCGCTCCGCCAGCAGCGGCGCGTGCATGCCGTGATCCGGGGCTGGGGGATTTCTTCGGACGGCGGCGGGGGAATGACGCGGCCGGAGGTCGAGGGCCAACTTCTGGCCGTGCGCCGCGCCTATCGGCGCGCCGGCTTCGGGCCGGAAACCGTGCCGTACTTCGAGGGTCATGGAACGGGGACCGCGGTCGGGGATGCGACCGAGTTGCGCGTCCTGGCGCGGGCCCGCCGCGAACAGGTGCAGCCCGGACCGCCGGCGGCAGTGGGCTCCATCAAGGCGAATATCGGTCATACCAAAGCCGCTGCGGGCGTCGCCGGTCTGATCAAGGCGACCATGGCCGTCAGCCGCCAGGTGTTGCCGCCGTCGACCGGCTGGGAGGTGGCGCATCCGGTGCTGGCCGAGGAAGGCCATGCCCTGCGGCTGCTCCGGGAAGGAGAGCCGTGGCCGGCGGACCAACCGTTGCGGGCGGGCGTCAGTGCGATGGGGTTCGGCGGCATCAACGCCCACGTCGTGTTGGAGGCGGCCGCAGCGGAGCGGCACGCAGCGATCGGCCCGCGGGAGCGATCGCTGCTGGGCACGCCGCAGGACGCAGAACTGTTCGTGTTCCGGGCGCCCGATCGGGAGTCCTTTCGCCGCCAGCTGGCACGGCTGTTGTCGTACGCGGCCCGCGTGTCGCGGGCAGAATTGACCGATCTGGCGGCGGCGCTGGCGGGAAGCTTGGAGGAGGGCGACCTGCGCGGCGCGGTGCTGGCGTCCCGCCCCGCGGACTTGGCCGACCGCGTCGCCGTCTTGGATTCCTGGCTGGCCGACGGCGTGACGCAACGGCTGGACAGCCGCCAGGAAGTGCTGCTGGGCGGCGGTTCGCAGCGGCCGGTCGTGGGATTCTTGTTTCCGGGGCAGGGCTCGCCCGTCCGGCTGGACGGCGGCGTCTGGCCGCGCCGTTTTGATTTCGTGCGGGACCTGTTGCAGCGGGCGGAGTTGCCGTCCCAGAGCGACGCCGTCGCCACGCAAGTCGCCCAGCCGGCCATTGTGACGATGTCCCTGGCCGGGATCCGGATCCTCGAACAGTTGGGCATTCGCGGCGCGGTCGCGGTCGGACACAGTCTGGGCGAACTGTCTGCGTACCATTGGGCCGGTGCGATCGACGGTCCGGCGCTGCAGCGGATCGCCGGCGCGCGAGGCCGAGCGATCGCGGACTTTGGCCGCCCGGGCGGCGCGATGGCCAGTCTGGCCGCGGACGCGGCCGCCGTCGAGCGGTTGGTGGTGGGTGAAGAGGTGGTTTTGGCGGGCCTGAATTCGCCGGTGCAGACGGTGGTTTCCGGTGCCGCCGCGGCGGTCGATGCGTTGCTCGCCCGCGCCCGGGCCGCCGGGGTGCAGGCCGTCCGTTTGCCTGTCTCTCACGCGTTCCATTCTCCACTGATGGCTCCGGCCGTGCCGGCCGTGCAGCAAGCCGTCGCCCAAGAGGCGTTTGGGCCGTTGCGGAGTCCGGTCTGGTCCACAATCACCGGGACGAAGTTGGGTCCCGAGGCAGATCTGCGGGCCCTCCTGATTCGGCAGATGACTTCGCCGGTGCGATTGATCGAAGCGGTGACCGGGGCGGCCGAGGGCGTCGATTTGTGGATCGAAGTCGGGCCGGGAACCGTGCTCCGCGGGATTGCGTCCCGGCTGGTCCAGACCCCGATCGTGGCCCTCGACGTCGGCAGCGAATCGCTGCGAGGATTGCTGCTGGCCGCCGGAGCGGCCTTCGTGCTGGGGGCGCCCGTCCCTTGCACGGAGCTGTTTGCGGACCGCTTCGCGCGGCCGTTCAGTCTCGACTGGCAGCCGCGGTTTTTCGGCAACCCCTGCGAGCTTGCCCCGGAGCCGGAAGCCGCGGCACCGGCGCGAATGGCTACGGCCGAGGGGAATACAGCGCAGGTGGCGACGCTCGCCGCCAAGTGCGAGGCGACCTCGGTGACGCCGTTGGAGCTCGTCCGGCAGCTGGTCGCCGCACGCACCGAGCTGCCCGTGGACTCGGTGAACCCGGCAGATCGCCTGCTGCAGGATTTGCATTTCAATTCGTTGTCGATCGGTCAACTGGTGGCCGAGGCGGCCCGGACGCTGGGGCTCACACCGCCGGTCTCGCCGACCGACGCCGCCAATGCGACGGTCGGCGAAGTGGCCGAGTTGTTGGAGGACCTGGCCCGCACGTCGGACGGCGGCGTGGGCGCCGGCGACGCGTTTCCGCCCGGCGTGGATGCGTGGGTCCGGGCGTTTACCGTGGAACTTGTCGAGCGGCGTTTGCCCGTGCGGGCGGCCACGAAAGCGGCCGGCCCTTGGCAGGTGCTCAGCCCGCCGGATCATCCCCTGCGGGAGGCATTGCAGCAGGCGTTTGCCACCGGGCCGGGCGGCCCGGGAGTCGTGTTGGCTTTGCCGCCGGAGCCGGACAAGCGCCACGTCGATCTGTTCCTGCAAGCGGCGCAGGCCGTGCTGGCCGAGATAGCCGGCTGCCGGTTCGTGGTGGTGCAACACGGCGGCGGCGGTGCGGCCTTTGCCCGCTCCGTCCATGCGGAGCGTACGGGCATCACAACGTGTGTCGTCGACGTGCCGCCGGACCATCCGCAGGCCGTTGGCTGGATCCTCGCGGAAGCCTGGGCGTCCAGCGGCCACGTCGAGGCCCACTACGACGCATCCGGGACCCGGCGCGAGCCCCGCCTGCGTTTACTTTCCTTGCCGGAGGGTGCCCCGGCGATCCCGTTGCAGGCCGACGACGTGCTGCTGGTCACCGGCGGAGGGAAGGGAATCGCCGTCGAATGTGCTTTGTCTTTGGCGCAGCAGACCGGGGTGCGTGTGGGCATCGTGGGTCGCTCGCAGCCATCCACAGACGAACTCTTGGCCGCCAATCTGCAGCGTTTGACTGCGGCCGGGGTCCGGCTCCATTACTGTCCGGCCGATGTGACGGACCCGGCGGCGGTGCGGGCGGCGGTGCAGGAGGTGACCGACCGGCTGGGACCGATCACGGCGGTGCTGCACGCCGCCGGGTTCAACCATCCCCAGCGGCTCAGCACGCTCGACCGCGACTCTTTTCTGCGGACCCTGCGGCCGAAGCTGGACGGTGCCCGTCACGTGTTGGAGGCCATCGATCCGGATCGGTTGCGGCTGCTGGTTACTTTCGGATCGATCATTGCCCGCACGGGGATGCGCGGCCAAGCGGATTATGCGGTCGCCAACGAATGGCTGACCCGGCTGACGGAGCGTTGGCAGCACCAGCATCCTCATTGCCGCTGTCTGGCGGCCGAGTTCTCGGTCTGGTCCGGCACGGGCATGGGCGAGCGATTGGGGACGATCGAAGCGCTGAAACAGCAAGGAATCAGTCCGATCCCGCCGGACCAAGGCACCCGGGTGCTGCAGCAACTGCTGGCCGCCGACTTGCCGTCTCCGGCGGTCGTCATCGCCGGGCGTTTCGGCGAACCGCCGACGTTGAAGTTCGACGCCCCGGAACTGCCCCTGCTGCGGTTTCTGGAACGGCCGCGGGTGTTCCTGCCCGGGGTCGAACTGGTCGCCGAAGCCGATCTGTCGGCGGACACGGATCCCTATGTGCGGGACCATATCTACCAGAAAGTGACCTTGTTGCCGGCCGTGATGGGCTTGGAGGCCATGGCGCAAATCGCCATGACCCTGGCCGGAACCACCCGCCTGCCGGTCTTTGAAGAGGTGCGATTCCTGCAGCCGATTGTGCTCCCGGACCGCGGTCCGTTGACGATCCGCGTGGCCGCGTTGAGCCGGACTCCGGGACATGTGGAGGTCGTGCTGCGGAGCGGGGAAACCGGCTTCCAGGTCGATCATTTCCGCGCGGCCTGCCGCTGGGGACGCGAACCGACGTTGGAGGACATGCCTTTGACGCCTTGGGGTGACGTGGCCCCGGCGCTGCCGTCCGTGGCCTTGCAACCGGAACGCGATCTGTACGGAAGCGTCCTGTTCCACACCGGCCGATTCCGGCGGTTGCGCGGCTACCGGTATCTGTCGGCTACCGGGTGCGTCGCCCAGATCGGTGCGGCGGAACCGGGGCCGTGGTTCGGCCGGTACTTGCCGGGCGATTTGCTGCTGGGCGATCCCGCAGCGCGGGATGCCGCGATTCACGCCATCCAAGCCTGTATCCCCCACGGGACGCTGTTGCCGATTGGGGTCGATCGGCTGCGGTTGGGCCGGCCGCTGGATGGCCCCGTGGTGGTCTGGGCCCGGGAGCGGTCCCGGGAGGGAGACACGTTTGTGTACGACATGGAGGTGACGGGCGAAGACGGCCGGCTGCGGGAACGCTGGGAGGGCCTGCAACTGCGGCGCGTTTCGGGCGCCGTGCTGCCCGGGACCTGGGCCGCGCCGCTGTTGGGAACTTACCTCGAACGCCGTTTGGGCGAGTTGTTTCCGGGGACCCGGGTTTCCGTGGCGGTCGAGTCGAATGGCGGCGGTGACCGGGCCGCGCGCAGCGAGCGGACGATCCGATTGGCAGCCGGCTCACCGGGACCGGTCTACCGGCGGCCGGACGGCAAGCCCGAGGTGGCGGGCGGCCAAACGGTGTCCGCGGCCCACGCGGGAGAGCTTACCCTGGCGATGGCCTCCGTCCCGGCGGTGGCCTGCGATGTCGAATCCGTCGCTTCGCGGTCGCACACGGCATGGCAGGACCTGCTGCAAGCGGATCGCTATCGGTTGGCCGAGTTGCTGGCGGCCCGCGGGGGTGAGGACCGGGACACGGCCGCCACGCGAGTCTGGGCCGCCGCCGAATGCCTGACGAAATCGGGCCGGGGTTTCGATACCCCCTTGTTGTTTGAATCGCGAACGGATGACGATTGGGTCATCCTGTCGGCGGGAACGTTGCGGCTGGCCACCTGGGTGGCGCCGGTCCGGGGCGCCGAGCGGAAGCTGGCTTTTGCCGTTTGTTTGGAGAGTTGCCGTGCGGGCGTATGAATATCGGCATATCGTGGGATTCGAAGAGACGAACCTGGTCGGCAACGTCTATTACGTCAACCACCTGCGCTGGCAGGGCCGCTGCCGCGAGATGTTCCTGCGGGATCACGCGCCGGGGGTGTTGCAGGAATTGGGGGGCGAACTGATACTGGCAACCGTCCGCTGTTCGTGCGACTATTATCAGGAACTAAGGGCCTTCGACGAGATCGTGATTCGCATGCGTTTGACGACGTTGGTCCAGAACCGGATCGGGCTCGACTTCGAGTACTGGCGCACGGGAGGCCAGGGCGAAGAACTCGTCGCTCGGGGACAGCAGGAGATTGCCTGCCTGCGGAAAGCCGCACAGCAGGTGCTGCCGGTGCCGGTTCCCGAAGAACTGCGCGAGGCCCTGCGAGGGTATGCGGACACGTAGACAGGTTGGGCTCAGACAGGATGGGCTCAGACGTACAGAATTCAATTTTCGCGGCCGATCGTTCGGCCATGTGGACACGCTTTACCCCGCGAAAATTGAATTCTGTACGTCTGAGCCCTTGGGTTGCGGCCACAAACCGCTCAGGGCTACGAAAGATGACTCCTTCTCCGCAAGCTCCGAACGCCGTCAGGCTCGCCTTCCTCCGGGCGATCGTCCTCCTGTTGTGGATTGCCTCCGCCGGCTGTTATCCCCAGCTCCGCGAGGGGCCCGGCGACGCGACATCGCCCTTGGTCGAGGTGGTCGAGTTGCGGGAGCAGCCGCTGACGGACACCGCGACCGTGATCGGAGTGACAGAGCCGTGGCGCGAGGCGACGCTGTACTTTGAGGTTAGCGGAGTGGTGTTGGAGGTGCTGGTCGAGGAGGGACAGGTTGTGGAACCCGATGCGCCGATCGCCGGGCTGGTTCCGCGCGACTACGAGTTGGCCTTGTCTCAGGCCCGGGCGGAATTGGAAGCCGCTGGAGCCAGACTCGATCTCTTGCTGGCGGGGACCCGCAAGGAGGACATCGCTGCGGCCGAGGCGGACAATGCGCGGGCGCGGAGTTCGGCCGAATTCTGGAAAGGCGAGTGGGACCGCGTCGGCCGGCTGAATGCGATCTCGCTGTCCGAACGAGAACGGGCACGGGCCCAATACGATGCCGCCGTTCAGGACGAGCAGGCGACCAAGTCGCGCTGGGAAAAGGCCGTCGCCGGTTTTCGGAAGGAAGAGATCGCCGAGGCCCGGGCTCAAGTCCAAGCCCGCGAGCAGGCCGTCGCGTTGGCCCAGCGAAACCTTGACAAAGCCACGCTGCGGGCGCCGTTCCAGGGACGCGTGGAGCAGCGGTTCGTCGATCCGGGGACCTACATCAACCTGTTTCCCACCGGCGGCGCGCCGGTGGCGAAACTCGTCGACCTAGACCAGGTAGATGTCCTGTTTGACATTCCGGAAGCGTTCCTCGCACACTGCGCCGCCGACGCGCCGCTGAAAGTCGTTTCGGCCGCCGAACCGCAACTCCAGGGCGAGGCCCGCGTCATCTCGCTCGGCCGAGTTGCCGATCGCGGCTCCGGGACGTACGCCTTGCGCGCCAGACTCGCCAATGCCGAACACCACTTCCGGGGCGGCATGGTGGTGACGGCCGAAATCGCAACCTCGTCCCCGCGACCGGTCGTATGCATCCCGCTCTCTGCCGTCTGCCGCGAGTACGGCCAGCCGCCGCACGTATTGTTGGTGGACCGCAAGACGAATCAGGTGGTGGCCCGCCCCGTGCAGCTGGGACCCGTCGTCGGCGATTCCATTCAGGTGGCCGCCGGTTTGCGCCCGCATGATCTGCTGATCGTGCGCGGCCAGGACCGCGTCCTGCCTGGCGATCCCGTTCGCCACCGTCCGTTGGCCGCAGAAGCGTCCGCCGCGAATGGGAAGCCATGACGCGAACACGGATCGTGGGCGGCCCTGCGCGTTTCATCCGTGGCCCGCTTGCTTGCGCTTCTGGCTACGGTGCCGAGCTTGCCGGTGGCGCGTCCCGCTTTCCGGACAGCAGAACGTAAGCGGAAGGGACTCCGACCAGGGTGATGAGTGTGGTCAGGCCCAGGCCGCCGATCATCACGATGGCCAGCGGCGGCCACAGCAGCGACGGTGCCAGCGCGACGGGCAGGAATCCGGCCACGTCGGTGACGGCGGTGACCAGCACGTGGTTGAAGCGTTCGGCGGAGACGGCGCTGACCATTTGCCGCAGGGGCTGGCCGGACCCGCGCTGCGCCTCATAGCCGTCCACCAGGACCACCCCGTCGTTGACGGCGATGCCCGCCACCATGATCAGCCCCATGATGGCCATGAAATTCAGCGGCCAACCGGTCAGCCACAGCCCCAACATGCTGCCGCCCATCGACAACGGCACCAAGGCGAAAATCAGCAGGGCCAGGCGGAAACGGCGGAATTCGGCCAACAGCAGCAGGAAAATTGCGCATAACGCATAGATGGCCTTGCCCAGCAGATTGCCCTCGGCCTCGCGGCGCTGCTCATTTTCGCCGCCCAGTTCCAGGCGGTATCCGGCTGGCAGCTTTTCCGCGAGGTCCGCCAATCCGGGCAGGAACCCACGGGATACCTCAGCGGCCGTCGTGGCGAATTCGGGGTAAGCGAGCACGGACAGCGTGCGTTGCCGGTCGCGGCGAAAGATGCTGGCCGCCTCCCAGGCCGGCGCCAGCCGGGCCACAGCGGCAAACGGGATCGCGGGAAGCTCGGCCGACGGCTTGAAGTGGACCGCGGCCAGATCGGCCACATCTCGGCGCTGCGACGCGGGGAACCGCACCAGGATGTCGATCCGCTCGTCGCCTTCCTGGACGTACCCGGCCACCAATCCGTCCAGCCGAGCCTGCAGTTCGTCGGCGACAGTACCTTGATCGAGGCCGATCCGCCGCGCCACGGGCTCGTTGACTTCGGCGACCAGCTTCAGCCGCTGGCTGCCGTAGTTGTCGCGGACGTTGCGCACGCCCGTACAGCGTCTTAGAATGCCGGCCGCCTGGCGGCCCAGGTGGCTTAAGGTGGTCACGGACGGGCCGCTGAGGCGGACCTCGAACGGCGCCACGAACGGCGCGCCGTGCTCCAGGATGTGGACGGCGCACTCCGCGGCGGCGATCTCGCCGTCCAACGCGGCCTGCACTCGGCTCGCGACGGGCAGCGTTTCCTGCCAGTTGCGGACGCGGACGACCAGTTGGGCGAAGTGCGTCGCATAGGTCTCCTGGCTCTCCAGGTTGTAGAACACCAACGGCGCGTTGCGGCCGATGAACGAGGCGGTGCTGACGACGCCCTCCTGCCGGGCCAGGAGCGTCTCGATCTGTCCGACGACGCGATCGGTGTGGGCCAGAGCCGAGCCCGGCGGGGCGTAGACATCGATCACGAACTGATCGCGCTGGACCGGCGCGAAGAAATCCCGCCGCAGCGTCAGCCCCAGCGCGGCCAGGGACGCCATCCCGGCCATAATCACCGCCACGGTCAGGGCCGGCCGGCGCAGGGTCCGCCCGATCAATCGCTCGAACTGCCGCGCGGCCGCCGCGGCAAAGCGGGGCGGGTATTTGTGCCGGCCCAGCCGGTTGGTCAGTTCCGTACACAACCAGGGAATCACGGTGACGGCGACGAACAACGAGGTCACGAGACAGATCGTCAGGCCCAGCGGGATCGCCCGCACAAACTGGCCGGTCCCGCCGGGCAGCAAGTAGATCGGCAGAAAGGCGGCGACCGTGGTCAGCGTGGAGACCGCCAGGGGAACGAGCAACCGCCCCGTTTCCTCCGCGGCCGCCGTCCCGGCCGCCACGCTCTCGTGCATCCGCCGCTGGAACTCGTCCGCCACCACGGTCCCGCTGTCGACCACGAGCCCAAAAGCCATGATCAGGGCCATGACCGACATCTGGTTCAAGGGGATCCCCAGGACCGAGAACAGCACGAGGACGATCAGGGCCGTAATGGGCATCGTCAAGGCGACCGCGCCGGCTCCGCGCCAGCCCATGAACAACGTCATGGACAGGAACACCAGGATGGCACTCCACACCAGATTCTGCGACAACTCGTCCGCCCGCTCGCGCGTGTATTGGGCCAAATCGTGGAAGACTGTACATTCGACCTCCGCCGGCAGGGTCGAGCGGAATTCCTGAACCGCGCCGCCGACCCGCTGGCCGAAGCGGTCCACGCGGACGTCTTGGACGGCCCGGACCCCAACGACGACGGCTGGCACGCCGTTCAGGCGGGCCAGCGGCTCCAGTGGCTCCCGCGTGGTCCGTTCGATGCGGCTCACGTCGCCCAGATGCACGCTGTGGCCCTCGGCCGTGGCCAGCACAACCAGATCCCGCAGCTCGGCTTCCGAGCGGAACTCGCCGCTGGTCTCGACCGGCAGTTCGTCTTCGCCGAGCTGAAGCCGTCCCGACGGCCGGCGCGTATTCCGATTCGTCAGCGCTCGGGCGACATCGGAGAACGATAACCGTTGGGCGGGCAGCCGCGCCGGATCCAACTCCACCTGAATCACCTCGGGTTGCGTGCCGAACAGCGATGTGGAGGCCGTGTCGGGCAAATAGCGCAACCGACGTTCCAGCCGCCGCGCGTGGTCTTTCAATTCGCGGTAGCTCGCCGTCCGGCTGGTCAGGGCCACCAACTCGGTGAAGGTCCCCATGATTTCGTCGTCCAGCTCCGGGCCGATCACGCCCGCGGGCAGTTCCGCCGCCGCCTGGGCTAGTTTCTGCCGCACCTTCTGCCAGACGGGCTCGGCCAACGTGACTTCGTCCCGCAACTCGATTTGGATCAGCGACAACCCGGCGCGCGAGACGCTGTAGATGTGCTTGACTTCGTCCACCTCCTGCACATAGCCTTCGAGCACGTCGGTGATCAGCAGTTCCACACGCTCGATCGAGGCCCCCGGCGAACGGGTGACGACGTTGGCCAGCCGCCAGGTCAGCACCGGCTCTTCCTGCCGCGGCAGCCGCACCAGCGCGATGCCGCCCCAAATGACCAGCGTGACCAGCAGCGCCGCCATCAAGCGTGGATTACGGATTGCCCAAGCGGACAGGTTCAAGACGCGTCCCCTTTCGATGCCGCCCCCGCTAAACCCGGATTATTCACGATGCCGGGCATGGCGTGACGTCCTGTCGTAGCCGCGCTGCCGGAACGCGGGCGCAACCTGCGGACATGCCCCGCGTTCTGGCGAACGCGGCTACAAGCCCATACTGCCCCGCGTTCTGGCGAACGCGGCTACAGGCCCATACTGCCCCCGCGTTCTGGCGAACGCGGCTACAGGCCCATACTGCCCCGCGTTCTGGCGAACGCGGCTACAGGCCCATACTGCCCCCGCGTTCTGGCGAACGCGGCTACAAGCCCATTCTGTAGCTGAAGTCGCCAGACTTCGGGCGGCACTCGAGTCTTTGACCGGGATTCTAGCGAATTCGGCTCCGGCCTCGTGGATCATCCGGGCGAACCTCAGCTCGGCCGACCGGACGGGATCAGTATACATCACCGTTCCACGATCGTCACCATCCGGCCGGCGGGGACGTTTTCCCACTCCTGGACGCCGCCGCCCAGCCAGCGGATCGTGATTCGATCGACCCGGCTATGTCGCCCCAGCCCGAAGTCCAGAGGCGTCCCGTAATGACTCTGATATCCCCGGCCGCTGTGTACCTCGTCGATCAGTTTCAGGTCCCCGGCCGTGACTTCGACGCGAGCCCCGACGCCGTCACGGTTGCTCTTGGTCCCCCTCAGCCGGACCCGGAGCCAATGATTTCCGCTGGGCGAATCATTGCGCAGCAGCGTGGGCTCACGCCGCGAGTTGAGGATCACCACGTCGTTGTCGCCGTCGTTGTCCAGATCGTCAAATCCCGCGCCCCGGCTGCTCAGACAGACCTGCAGGCCGTCGCCGGCCTGATCCGAAACGTTGACGAAATGCCCGTCGCCAGTGTTCCTCAGCACGATGTTGCGGGCGTGGTAAGTCGATGTGGTATCGTAGCGTTCGATATTGTCCTGCAGATGGCCACAAGCCACGAACAAGTCGCGATGGCCGTCGTGGTCGAAGTCCACAAAACCGGTCCCCCAGGTGACGTGCGGCAACGTACCGGCGCCGGCGCCGCTGGCGGACGTGACGTCCTCGAAGGCCCCGCCACCGAGATTCCGGTACAGCGTCGCCAATTCCCCCTGGTAGGACGGAACGTAGAAATCGAGCCAGCCGTCGTTATCATAATCCCCGCAATCGACCGCCATGTTCCCGTGGACTTGGCCGTTTCCGTCGTAGGCCAGCCCCGTTAGCAAACCGACCTCTTTGAATTTCCCTGTCCCGTCGTTCTCGAACGCAAAGTTCGGCTTCGCATCGTTGGCCACCACGAGATCCGAGTCACCGTCGTTATCGTAATCGGCGCTGACCGCGCCCATTCCACTTCCCAGGTGCGCGGCAATGCCAGACTCGACACTTATATCCGAGAACGTGCCGTCACCATGATTGCGGTACAGGTTTGCAGCCGTCGCGGGGTAATCCATCGGACCGGAATAGATCGGGAATCCCTTTGTGCTGGACTCCTTATGATTCTCATACGTAAAGTCTATGTAGTTGACTACATATAAGTCTATGTCTCCGTCCTTATCCACGTCCAAGAAGGATGTACCCGCCCCGACCCGATTGCCATTCCTTACACCGGCCAGTTCGGTCATGTTTGTAAAGGTGCCGTCACCATTATTACGGTATAGAACGTTTGGGCCGAAGTTGTTGAGATACAAATCCGGGTCTCCGTCATTATCATAGTCTCCTACAGTGACACCCAATCCATAGCCGTCGTCGCCGATCCCCGCCTCGCTGGTCACATCGCTGAACCTCCAGCCACCGTCATTCCGGTAGAGTGCGTTTCTGGGTCGGACCAGCACCTCGGTTCCCCGGAGTGGTGATCCATTGAGGAAGTATATGTCGATATCTCCATCATTGTCGTAATCGAACAGCGCCAGGCCGGCGCTCACGGTCTCGACGATATACTTTCTGCCTGAACTGCCGTCCGTGTGCCGAAAGGTCATCCCCGTTGTTTGGGTGACATCCCAGAGGTTGATCTGCCCGTGCGTCTGCGGCACACAGAAGCCTCCCACACACGCCGTCACGGCGGCAAGCCACCAGTGTGGCCACCATCTTCCACGACGCCGAGCATACATAGATGTAGCCATCGCTCCAGCTCCAAGGTGCGCCTCGCAAACATGGAAGACCCTAGGAGTCTATCGCAACCCCGGGGAAACTCGCGAACATTGTATCGGCGGGACCGCGGCCTGTCGTGGCTGGAGAGGACTTAAAATCGAGAGAATGTTTCCTGGAAAAAAAATTTTCAATCTAATGGACCTTGCTCTGGAGAATCGCTAGATTGTACGAAGTGCTTTTGTTGAGATCAGAGTCCACAATGCAACATTTCTCTTGACGGGCAGGTTTTGGTGTTC
Source organism: uncultured Pirellulaceae bacterium (assembly GCA_964645045.1). GTDB lineage: Bacteria > Planctomycetota > Planctomycetia > Pirellulales > Pirellulaceae > Anammoximicrobium. The sequence goes on from CAZXYZ010000083.1 coordinate 29,927, forward strand.
ACGACGCGCACGCGCGTGTGTCGACGGCTAAGAGGATCCTGCTTGCGCGCAGTGGGCGTTGCTAATCAGCGAACGTCGGCGTTCCCAGCGGGAAGCCGTTCAGAAACTGTAATACTGGACCGCCACGGATGCGGAGTTCGTGCGGTCAGCTTAGTGCAACAGAGCTTCGGTTTAGAAGTCACCCTTCTCCGCCCGGCGCGTCCGGGCATCGCGCATTTTTACGGAGGACTCGGTCATGTCGCGCGCTAACTCCCAGCCAGGATTCTCTTCTCAATCTCCTCTTACCGCGGGTCGTTCCCGTCATCGCTCCAGCGGGAAACAAGACGCAAACTCCCACGCGGCGCGACTTGGTAGAAATAAGTCCAAGAGAGGCAAACCCCGACGCCGGTTGTTTGCGGAGCGATTGGAGGACCGCCGTTTGCTGACGGGAGGCGTCCCGGGCGATGCCGTCGCGTTGAAGTTCGACACGGAACTGACCAGTCTGAACCTGTCCGGCGGCCCTTTCCTGATGCCGCTGGCCAGCGACCCGGGCAACGCGCTGGGGGACAGTCTCAGCGGCTATGGGCTGGTCAATTCCCAGGTCAGCGTCACGCTGTCCTCGCAGCGCCCTGTCGATCCCGGGGTGCCCTCGATGGGCGTCGCTTGTGCCATGTGGTACGGCCAACCGCCGGCAGCCGCAGCGGCAGGACGGTATACCGAATGCGATTTCTGGCCGGCGACTCCCATCAATCCGGAGGCGTTTGACGGCGAGCCGTTTTATGTCCAGAGCTTTTTCGATATCTTCTTCGACATCACCGTGACGGACGTGGATCCGCGTCCGGGCCGCGACTTCGCGGGGCAGCCGGACGGGGCTTCGATCGTGCTGCCGGACACCGGCCCGGCCGGGCTGGATTCGTCCTATACGGCGACCTTTGACAAGGACGTCCCGAATTTCGGCCTGATCCCCCCACCCGAGTTCAGTCCGTACATCGGCCATTTCCAGATCGAGATCCCGCTGGGCGGCGACCTCAACGGGAACGGGGAGAACGACAAAATCAAATTCACGTTGGCGACGCATTCCGTGGGCGATGAAAACCGGACTTTCATTCAGCTTCCCGACGGCACGGTGGTGGACTCGTTCGATTCGGGCGCGGTTTTGGAAGGCGCCGTCGTGGACGAGAGCACCGATCCTCCGTTTACGATCGGCGCGTTGGATCCGGACACCGGACTCCCCGACCCGGCCGTCTTTGGCGGGCCGACGACGGCGTCGAGCACGCTGCAAAACGAGGTCATCGAGCGGGACTTGTTCGAGCATTCGCTGGCCGAGGTGGTGTTGCAGTGGCCGGATGGCGCGACCGAGTCCGTCACGCTGGCCGGTCCCACGCTGATGCACGTCACGTTCGACGGCCCGATGAACGGCAGCGCGGTGGACGACGACGGCGACGGCTTGGACGATTTGCGGGCGGAAATGGTGGCCCTGGAACTGAGCGGCGCCAGTTCCGCCGGCCCGATCATGGTCCGGTTGGATCCGACGCACCGCTCGATGGGCGAGTTGGAAGAACGGACGAATCTGACGCCTGGAACGTTGGACGTGGTGCCCTTCGCCACGGGCGGCGAAGTGGCCAGCTTCTTCGACGTATTCTTCGAAGTCCGGCTGCCCGACGGCACGGCGCTGCACGGCGATCAGCCCGCCCGCATGCAGACCAAGATCCATCACAAACCGCCGGCGCCGGGCGAGACCTACCAGTACGCATTCGCCTACGTCAATCCGATTCAACTGCTGGACGAAAACAACAACCCGACCGGTATCGCGCTGCTGGACGAACGGCACACGGCCCGCCCCGAAATCGAGATCGATTACTTCCCGTACTCGCTCGCCCAACTGACCCTGAACGACGGCCAGGGAAACACCGAAACGGTCGTACTGGCCGGGCCCTCGACCGTCCACGTGACGATCCCCGCGGACGGCATGGCCGCCGATACCGACGGCGACGGCCGCGACCAGGTGCCCACGCAGTTGGTCCAGCTGGAGCTGCGCGGAACCAGTTCGCTGTTCGGTCCGATCCTCGTGACACTGGACCCGAACCGGCCTTCGCGAGGCATGATCCAGGAGCAGATCAACAGCACGCCGGGAGTCCTGGACCTGGACCCGTTCGGAGCGGGCGGGGCCGCCGACAGTTTCTTTGACGTGTTCCCCCGGATTTTCGCGGGCGGGGAGTCGCTCTACACCGAAGTCCCGCTGCACATCGCAACCGTCATCACGCACAAGCCGCCGGCGCCCGGCGAGACGTATGCCAGCGGGGCTGCCGTGGGGCCGCCGGTCGACGTTCTCGTGTCGGCGGCGGACGCGGGCGCGGCGGCGGCGCTGCCGCCGGCTTGCACCGTCCCGGACAACGGCACGGGCACGATCTTCTTGCCGCCGACGGGCTGCGCTTACCTCAGTCCCGACGAAGTCCACCTGATCCTGGACGGGCTGCCGCCCGGCAGCACGATCGAGTTGGCGCCGATCCACAAGGACTTCATCTGCCGCGATGCGGGCGGGGGCGAGAGTTGCGTCGTCGACGATGGCGATCCGACCAACGGCGAGACCGAGTTGTTCGATAGCACGTTGGAGTTCGAGATGCGGGGAACCGGAATCCTGGCCGGGTTCCAACGCACAATTACGATTCCCAACGTCGTCGCTTTGGTCCAAAGCGGCCCGCGTCAACCTGGCAACTTGGTGCAGGGGTTTGACACGGAGATGATGCAGTTGCAGGGCCAGATCACCGGCGATCCGGATTTCGATCTGCTGCAGGTCACCGCCGGCACCGGCTACGGCTTGCCCAGTCCCGGCCACACGACGTTGACCAGCCTGCCCGGCGGCAATTGGGCGGTGGACAGCTTCTTCGACATCACGTACCGCATTGACTTCGTGGGCGCTCCGGGCGGTCCGTTCGGCGGGCAGTCCGGTTCGACGACGGGCACGGTCCGCATGCGGGCCGCCGGTCCGGCTCAGCCCGCCGAGGGCGTCGAACTGATCGGCGAGTGGGGTGACCCGACCGGCGTGTTTGTCACGCAGGAAGCCCACACGCCGAACGCGGAAATCGAAATCGACGTGTTTCCCAACTCGCTGGCCCAAATCGTCCTCCAGACGCCCAACGGGCCGGAGACCGTGACGCTGGCGGGCCCGACGACGGTCGAGGTCGTCATTCCGCCCAACGGCATGGCGGCGGACACCGACGGCAACGGCTTGGACCAGGTTCCCACGACCATGACGCAGCTGGACCTGCGGGGATCGAGTTCCCTGGGCCCCGTCCACGTGCGGCTGGACCCCAACCGCGCGACGTTCGGCCAGATCGAGGAGCAACAGAACAACACGCCCGGCACCCTGGATGTGAACCCGTTCACGCCCACCGGTTTGGCGGACAGCTTCTTTGACGTGTTTTTCGAAATCGAGGTGGGCGGCAACGTGCTGCGGACCGCGGGTTCGGTGCGCATGCAGTCGGTGATCAGCCACAAGCCGCCGGCGCCGGGCGAGACCTACGTCAACCCCTTCACGCAACCGGTTCCCTTGCTGGACGCCAATGGGAATCCAACGGGTCTGTACCTGCTGCAGGAAATCCACATCCCGAACCCTGAAAACAAGATCGAGATCGACTACTACGAGGAGACCACGGCGCTGGTTCAGCTGGCCGGCGGCCCGTTGGGACCGGATCCAAAGAACTTCATCCTCACCGGCCCCGCCGAGATCCACGTGCTGTTCGACGGCCCGAACGAAGGCGACGCCATCGATAGCGACGGCGACGGGCTGGAAGACGTGGCCACTCAGCTGGTCGGTATGAACCTGACGGACGGCAACGTCACGTTGCGAGTCCGCGACGCCGCGCAGAGCCCCTACCAGGCGACGCGCGGCGAGATCGAAGAGCGGGAGAACAACACGCCGCATGTTTTGGACGTGTCGCCCTTTACCCCGACCGGTTCGGCCGTCAGCTTCTTCGACGTGTTCTTCGAGTTGGACGTGGCGGGCGTGGGCGTGTTGCACAACGAGCAGGGCTTGCGCGTCCGCTCGACGATTTACGAAAAACCGCCGTACCGGCGCTACATTCACGTGATCCCGCCGGATGGTCCGATCGAGTTGTACGACGAGAACAACCAGCCGACGGGCGTGCGGCTGCTCCAGGCCGAGCACGATACCGGCAAGGTGGAAATCGACGTCTTCCCGGAGACGGTCGGCCAGATCCAGATCGAGGTTCCCAACCCGCCGGTCGTCGTGACGCCCAACGCCTCGCTGCCGCCGTTGGAAGGCGTGTACCTGACGGCCGCCGACGTCCACGCCACGTTCCACGGCCCGGACCTGGAGGTCGTGCTGCAGGACGTGCGCCACCGGCCCTTTGCCATTCAGCCCGTCCAGATCGCCATCGTGGGGAACGACGAAGTGGAACGTTTCCAGTCGTCCCTCCGGGCCACCGTGACGGTGAATTCGGCGGCGCTGGGCCTGGACGGGACGCCGATCCCCGTCGAATTCCTGGGTCCGGTCGTGACGCGGGTCTCGGGCAAGGCCGGCCAAACCACCGGCACGTTCGACACCGAGATGCTGTCCATGAGCCTCAGCGGCCAGATCCAAACTCCGGAGGGCTCGCTGGAGGTCAAACTGCGCGAGTCTCCCAGCCGGCCCAGCAAGGGCCGCACGTCGGTCTCCCGCTTGCCCGACGGCAATTTCCAGATCGACAGCTTCTTCGACGTGTTCACGGAACTGTCCGTGGACGGCGGCCGGACCTGGATTCCGACCGACGCCCCGGTCCACGTCCAGGCTCAGAACTCCGGCATCCAGGCGGCGAATCCCGAACTGCCTCCCAACGACGGCATCTATCGCACGCCGGGGCAGGTCCATGCCGAGTATCAGGGGGCGGACCTGCAGATCGTGTTGCAGGACGTGCGGCATTCTGCGTTCCGCGACGTGGAACGCCAGGTGGTCGGGAGCGACGAGGTGGAACAGTTCCAATCCACCGTGGTCGGCATTGCCACCATCAGCGGCCAGGGGCTGGACCGCTACATGACCGAGGTGGCCTTAGATGGTCTCGTCACGACAGTCGTTCGCGGCAAAGCGAACAAAACGACCGGTTTCTTCGACACGGAAATGCTGCAGTTGGACCTCACCGGCCAAATCCAGTTGCCGGGCAGCAGCGCGCCGTTAAACGTGACGCTCCGCGAGAGCCCCACGCGGGCCTCGACGGGGCGGACCTCGATCCGTGCCTTGGGCAACGGGAACTACCACATCGACAGCTTTTTCGACGTGTTCACGGAACTGACCGTGGACGGCGGGCAGACTTGGACGCCGTCCACCACCAGCGCGGGCGTTGAACTGACAGCACCGCCGCGACTGGAAACCATCGATGTCGTCGGTCCGGCCACCGTCGCCGTGTTCTTCGAGGGTCCGAACGAGGGCGACGCCACGGACGAAGTGTACGACGGCTTCGGCCGCGACGAAGTGCAGACCGGAATCCTGGAACTGGACATGCGCGGTTCCAGCGCCCTGGGGCCCGTGATCGTCACGCAGCGGCCCGGCTACCGCTCGCCCGGCCAGATCGAAGAGTACCAGCAGATCGTGCCGGGCCGGCTGGACGTGCCGCCCTTCGGGCCTGCCGGCTCCCAGGCCTACAGCTGGTTCTACGTCTGGCCGCAGATCGAAATCGGCGGCCGCACGCTGGTGACCTCCCAGGCGCTGCTGATCGACACCTTCCTCAAGCACAAGCCGCCGCAGGACGGCGAGCGGTACGAAAGCCCGCAGCCCGTGCGCGTGCCGCTGCTCGATGCCAACGGCAACTTGACCGGTGCGTACGTGGTCCGCGAAATCCACCAGCCGGACCCCACGACCGAAGTGGACCAACTGGCCGAGACGACCGCGCTGGTTCAACTGGTGGGCGGCCCGATCGGCCCGCAGCCGACGCCGTTTTTGCTCCGCGGTCCCGCCGAAGTCCACGTGTATTTCGACGGCGCTGACGAAGGCGACGCGGTGGACGACGACGGCGACGGTTTGGACGAAGTGGTCACGCAACTGGTCTCGATGAACCTGACCGACGGCAACGTGACCATGCGCGTCCGGGACATCCGGGAGAGCCCGACGTTGCCTTCGCTGGGCCGCATCGAAGAGCGGGTGAACGACACGCCGGGGACGCTGGACCTGGCCCCCTTCACGGCCACGGGGCTGGCCGACAGCTTTTTCGACGTCTTCTTCGAAATCCAGGTGGGCGACCAGGTGCTGCACAACGAGCAGCCGCTCCACGTAGCGGCGGTGATCGACCACAAGCCGCCGATCGCCCGCTACATCCACTTCCTGCCGCCCAGCGGTCCGATCGAGCTGATCGGCGAGGACGGCGTGGGGACGGGCGTGTTCCTGGTCAACGCGGAGCACTACACGGGGCACCTGGAGGTGGACCACTTCGAAGCGACCGCCGCGTCCGTCGAACTGATCGACCCGCGCGGCAATTCCAGCCTGCTGCGGCTGAGCGGCCCGAGCACGGCCCACGTGTTCTTCGAGGGCGCGGAAGGCCAGGCCGACGACGACGACGCGAACGGCCGCGAGGAAGTCCGTACGGAACTGGTCCAGTTGGACCTTCACGGCGACAGCCCGCTGGGGCCGGTGGCCGTTCGCTTGGACAGCCGCAACGCGTCGGCCGGAGCCATCGAAGAGACCGACAACGACACGCTGGGGACGCTGGACGTGCCGCCGTTTACCGCCACCGGGACCGCGGACAGCTTTTTCGACGTGTTCTTCGAGATCGAGGTGGCCGGGCGGCTGATGTATCCGCAATGGGCGAAGCGGATGAGCAGCGTCATCGACCACAAACCGCCCGGAGAAGGCACGGTCTACGAGAACCCCGAGATCATCCCGCTGGTGGACGCGGCCGGGAACCTGACCGGCTACTCGATCGGCCGCACTCGCCACATTCCGGTGCCCAAGGATTTCATCGAAGTGGACGTCATGCCGGACACAACGGCCCTGGTGCAACTGGTCGGCGGGCCGCTAGGGAACCTGCCTGTGCCGCTGATCCTGCACGGATCGTCGGAAGCCCACGTGTTCTTCGAAGGCCCGCTGGAAGGTGACGCGGAAGACGACGACGGCGACGGCCGCGATGACGTTGCCACGCAATTGACGTCGCTGAACCTGACGAACGGCGCCGTGACGCTGCGGCTGAACTCGGCGCAGGCGACGCTCGGCCAGATCGAGGAACTGGTGAACAACCACGCGGGGTTGCTGGACCTGGACCCGTTCGCTCTGGGCGATGCGGACAGCTTCTTCGACGTTTTCTTCGAGATCGAACTGCCGGACCAGACGGTGGTCCACAACGGCGCGCCGCTGCGCATCCAGGCGATGATTTCGGAGAAACCGCCGCTAGCGCGGTACATCCACCTGATTCCACCGGCTGGGCCGATCGAGTTGCTGAATGCCAACAACCTGCCGACGGGCGTGTTCCTGGTGAGCGCGGAGCATTACACGGGCCACATCGAGCGGGACGTGATGGAACAGACGACGGCCTTGCTGCAGTTGCGCGGCATTCCGGGCAGCACGGCCGTCACCAGCTTTGTGCTGAACGGCCCGTCGGTGGCCGACGTGTACTTCGAGGCGGCCGAAGGCCAAGCGCGGGACGACGACGGCGACGGGCGGGACGAGGTCGAGACCGAACTGGTGGCAATGAATCTGACGGACGGCAACATCACGTTGCGTCTGAACCCGGCGCAGGTCTCCGCGGGACAGATCGAAGAGCAGGCCAACGCGACGCCGGGGACGCTGGACGTAGCCCCGTTCACCGCGGCGGGCCAGGCCGACAGCTTCTTTGACGTGTTCTTCGAGATCGAACTGCCGGACGGCTCGGCGGTCCACAACCAGCGTCCGCTGCGCGTCCAGGCGGTGATCGACCACAAGCCGCCGATCGCGCGGTACATCCACATCCTGCCGGACGACGGGCCGATCGAATTGCTGGACGCCGACAACGGACCGACCGGCGTGTACTTGGTGAGTGCGGTACACTACACGGGCAAGATCGAAGTCGACCATTTCGAGAACTCGCTGGCGGTGATCGACTTGATCGACCCGCGCGGCAATTCGCAGACAGTGCAGTTGACCGGTCCGAGCACGGCGCACGTGTACTTCGAGGGCAGCGAAGGCCAGGCGGACGACGACAGCGCCAACGGCCGGGAGGAAGTGGCGACCGAGATGGTGCAGATGAATCTGCAGGGCAGCAGTTCGTTCGGCCCTGTTTCGGTACGGCTGAATCCGCGGTTGCCGTCGCCGGGCCAGATCGAGGAGACGGGCAACGCGACGCCGGGCACGCTGGACGTGCCGCCGTTTACGGCGGCCGGGACGGCGGACAGCTTTTTCGACATCTTCTTCGAGATCCAGGTAGGCAACCGGCTGCTGTATCCGGCCAAGGCGAAGCGGATGAGCAGCGTGATCGACCACAAGCCGCCGGGAGCGGGGACGGTGTACGAGAATCCCGAGACGATCCCGTTGTTGGATGCGACGGGTCGTCCCACGGGCTTCGCCATCGGCGCGACGCGGCACATTCCGGTGCCGGAGGATTTTGTGGAAGTCGACGTGATGCCGGACACGACGGCCCTGGTGCAACTGGTCGGCGGGCCGCTGGGCAACCTGCCCGTGCCGCTGATTCTGCACGGATCGTCGGAGGCCCACGTGTTTTTCGAAGGCCCAATCGAAGGGGATGCCGGAGACGACGACGGCGACGGCCGCGATGAAGTCGCCACGCAATTGACGTCGTTGAACCTGACGAACGGCGCCGTGACGTTGCGGCTGAACTCGGCGCAGGCGACGCTGGGCCAGATCGAGGAACTGGTGAACAACCACGTGGGACGGCTGGATCTGGACCCGTTCGCTCCGGGCGATGCGGACAGCTTTTTCGACGTGTTCTTCGAGATCGAACTGCCGGACCAGACGGTCGTCCACAACGGCGCGCCGCTGCGCATCCAGGCGATGATTTCGGAGAAACCGCCGCTAGCGCGGTACATCCACCTGATTCCACCGGCTGGGCCGATCGAGTTGCTGAATGCCAACAACCTGCCGACGGGCGTGTTCCTGGTGAGCGCGGAGCATTACACGGGCCACATCGAGCGGGACGTGATGGAACAGACGACGGCCTTGCTGCAGTTGCGCGGCATTCCGGGCAGCACGGCCGTCACCAGCTTTGTGCTGAACGGCCCGTCGGTGGCCGACGTGTACTTCGAGGCGGCGGAAGGGCAGGCGGGGGACGACGACGGCGACGGGCGGGACGAGGTCGAGACCAAACTGGTCGGAATGAACCTGACGGACGGCAACATCACGTTGCGTCTGAACCCGGCGCAGGTCTCTGCGGGGCAGATCGAAGAGCAAGCCAACGCGACGCCAGGGACGCTGGACGTCGCCCCGTTCACCACGGCGGGCCAGGCCGACAGCTTCTTTGACGTGTTCTTCGAGATCGAATTGCCGGACGGCTCGGCGGTCCACAACCAGCGTCCGGTGCGCGTCCAGGCGGTGATCGACCACAAGCCGCCGATCGCACGGTACATCCACATCCTTCCGGACGACGGGCCGATCGAATTGCTGGACGCCGACAACGGACCGACCGGCGTGTACTTGGTGAGTGCGGTACACTACACGGGCAAGATCGAAGTCGACCATTTCGAGAATTCGCTGGCGATGATCGACTTGATCGGCCCGCAAGGCAACTCGCAGACCGTGCAGTTGAGCGGTCCGAGCACGGCGCACGTGTTCTTCGAGGGTTCGGAGGGCCAGGCGGACGACGACACGGCGAACGGCCGGGACGAGGTGGCCACCGAGTTGGTGCAGTTGGACTTGTCGGGCCGCAGCTCCTTGGGGCCGGTGTCGGTGCGTCTGAATCCGCGCCTGCCGTCGCAGGGTCAGATCGAGGAACAGTACAACGTGGAGGCGGGCGTGCTGGACGTGCCGCCGTTTACGGCCAATTGCACAGCGGACAGCTTCTTCGACGTGTTCTTCGAGATCCAGGTGGGCAATCGCCTGCTGTATCCGGCCAAGGCGAAGCGGATGAGCAGCGTGATCGACCACAAGCCGCCGGGAGCGGGGACGGTGTACGAGAGCCCGGAGGTGATCCCGCTGCTGGACGCGGCGGGGCGTCCCACGGGGTTCGCGATCGGGGCAACGCGTCACATTCCGGTCCCGGAAGATTTCGTCGAAGTGGACGAGATGCCGGACACCACGGCCCTGGTGCAGTTGGTTGGCGGACCGCTGGGCAATCTTCCCGTGCCGCTGATCCTGCATGGATCGTCGGAGGCCCACGTGTTCTTCGAAGGCCCGATCGAAGGGGACGCCGGAGACGACGACGAGGACGGCCGCGATGAAGTTGCCACGCAATTGACGTCGCTGAACCTGACGAACGGCGCCGTGACGTTGCGGCTGAACTCGGCGCAGGCGACGCTGGGCCAAATCGAGGAACTGGTGAACAACCATGCGGGACTGCTGGACCTGGACCCGTTCGCGCCGGGTGATGCGGACAGCTTTTTCGACGTGTTCTTCGAGATTGAACTGCCGGACCAGACGATCGTCCACAACGGCGCGCCGCTGCGTATCCAGACGGTGATTTCGGAAAAACCGCCGCTGGCGCGGTACATTCACCTGATTCCGCCGTCCGGGCCGATCGAACTGCTAAATGCCGGCAACCAGCCGACGGGTGTATTTCTGGTGCAGGCGGAGCATTATACGGGCCACATCGAGCGGGACGTGATGGAACAGACGACGGCCTTGCTGCAGTTGCGCGGCATTCCGGGCAGCACGGCCGTCACCAGCTTTGTGCTGAACGGCCCGTCGGTGGCCGACGTGTACTTCGAGGCGGCCGAAGGCCAAGCGCGGGACGACGACGGCGACGGGCGGGACGAGGTCGAGACCGAACTGGTGGCAATGAATCTGACGGACGGCAACATCACGTTGCGTCTGAACCCGGCCCAGGTCTCCGCGGGACAGATCGAAGAGCAGGCTAACGCGACGCCGGGGACGCTGGACGTAGCGCCGTTCACCACGGCGGGCCGGGCCGACAGCTTCTTTGACGTATTCTTCGAGATCGAATTGCCGGACGGTTCGGCGGTGCATAACCAGCGTCCGGTGCGCGTCCAGGCGGTGATCGACCACAAGCCGCCGATCGCGCGGTACATCCACCTCCTTCCGGACGACGGGCCGATCGAATTGTTTGATGAGGAGAACGATCCGACCGGCGTGTACCTGGTGCGGGCGGCGCACTACACGGGCAAGATCGAAGTCGACCATTTCGAGAATTCGCTGGCCGAGATCGAGTTGATTTCTCCGAGCGGGGTCAGCCAGTTGGTGCAGTTGGGCGGTCCGAGCACGGCGCACGTGTATTTCGAGGGTGCGGAGGGCCAAGCGGACGATGACAATGCCAACGGCCGGGAAGAGGTGGCCACCGAGTTGGTGCAGTTGGACCTGTCGGGCCGCAGTTCCTTGGGGCCGATGTCCGTGCGGCTGGACTCCCGGGTGCGCTCGACGGGGCAGATCGAGGAAAACGCCAACGCGACGGCGGGTGTGCTGGACGTGCCGCCGTTCGCGGCGGGTGGGACGGCCGACAGTTTCTTCGACGTGTTCTTCGAGATCCAGGTGGGCAACCGCGTGCTGTATCCGGCGAAAGCCAAACGCCTCAGCAGCGTGATCGACCACAAGCCACCAGGCGCGGGGGTGGTGTACGAGAGCCGGGAAGTGATCCCGCTGCTGGACGCGGCCGGTCGTCCGACAGGCTATGCGATTGGGGCGACGCGTCACATTCCGGCCCCGCGCAGAGCGGCCGATATTGTGGGCCGGGATCCCTCCGGCACATGGTGGCTGGAGAGATCCATCGGCACAAGTTTCGTCAATGAGCAGTGGGGGCAATGGGATCCCACTCCGTGGCACGATGTCGCGGTGGGCGACGTGAACGGGGATGGCAAGACGGACGTCGTCGGCCGGGCGGACTGGGGCGACTGGTGGGTGGGCCTCTCGAATGGCTCCAATCTCGTCAATCAAAAGTGGGGCAATTGGGCGCCAATCTCCTGGCTCGACGTTCACGTTGCCGACGTGAACGGCGACGGCCAAGCCGACATCGTGGGCCGGACGGACTGGGGCGACTGGTGGGTGGCGAAGGCCAACATCACGGGCACGGGTTTCGTCAATGAGTTGTGGGGACATTGGGACCCCATCGACTGGCAGGACGTCCAGGTTGGCGACTTCAATGGCGACGGCCTGGCCGACATCGTGGGCCGGACGGACCGGGGCGATTGGTGGGTGGCGAAAGCCCACTCCACCGGCACGAGGTTCGTCAATGAGCAGTGGGGGCATTGGGATCCCGTGGCGTGGCACGATGTCGCGGTGGGCGACGTGAACGGCGACGGCCAGACCGACATCGTGGGCCGGACGGACGAAGGCGATTGGTGGGTGGCGGCGGCCAACGCCACAGGCACGGGGTTCGTCAATCAGAAGTGGGGCTTCTGGTCGCCGATCCCCTGGCTTGACGTCCAAGTCGCCGACGTCACGGGCGACGGCCGGGCCGACATTCTGGGGCGGACGCAGTCGGGAGCGTGGTGGGTGGCAAAAGCCAATGACACAGGCACGGGCTTTGTCAACCAGCCGTGGGGTGTGTGGCCACTGGACGCTTGGCTGGACGTCCAGACTGCCGATGTTAGCGGCGACGGCCGGGTCGACATCGTGGGGCGGAACGGTGCCGGCGAGTGGTGGGTGGCCAGGACCAACGACGCGGGCACGGGTTCCGTCAGCGGACTCTGGGGGCAGTGGGCTCCGATTACCTGGTCCGATGTGCATGCCGCGGACATCACGGGGCCGGATTCCGGTCCCGCTCTGATGGCGCTAAGGGCACCATCGACTCCGGCCGCTGCGCAGCCCCTGGGCCAGGAGCAGCTCAGCCTGGTCGTCGAGCAGGCGATCCTGCACTGGGAGGAGGCGGGGTTGACGGCTGCCCCACTCGCAGCGTTCCGGGACGTGCAGGTGGTGATTGCGGATCTGCCGGGCCTCCAGCTCGGAATGGCCACCTCGAGTGCCATCGTTCTGGACGTGAACGCGGCCGGCTACGGTTGGTCCGTCGAGATAGACCCGCAGGATCGCGAGACCGCCGCATCGCGGATGGACCTGTTGACGGCGGTGCTGCACGAACTGGGGCATGTCGCGGGATTGGCGGACGACTATGGCGCCGTGGACAGCGCGGACGTAATGTCCGGTTGGCTGCTGCCCGGCGTCCGACGGTTGCCGACCCTGGCGGACGTGGATGCCGTATTCGGGGACAGCGACTGGATCGCGGACTGATTCCGTGTCAAATTGGGCGGTGAACGGAGAGCCAACGGTTTTCCGTTGCGGCCGCGGGCAGACAGCGACACGCGAACCTCACCAGCCCGGCTGTTTCAAGCAGCCGGGCTGGTGGCGTGCCGATTTGCTGCGGGCGCCCTGCCGGCGTCCTACACGGCGGGACATGATGCGCGGCAGGCCCGGAGCAGGAACGAGGCCAGTTCCTGTACTCCCTGCCGGTCCTGAAAAAGCAGCTCGCTGCGTTCCCTGATGCGCGCACTCATCTGGCGGCGAACGTCCGGGTTGGTGCCCAGACGGACTGCCAACTCGACATAGGCGGCGGGCGTTTCCGCAATCAGGTCGGGCAGGTCCATCTGGCGGTACAAGGCGTAGGTCAGGCGGCCGCGCAGAAACTGGCTGGGCAGCGTCACGATCGGAACGCCCAATCCCAACGCCTCGTAGCTGGTGTTCCCGCCGCCGAAGTGGATCGGGTCCAGCAAGACGTCGGCCAGCGTGAGCAAGGCCAGGAAATCGCCACGCGGCTGGTGGGGCAGAAAACGGATCCGGCTGCGGACATCCGCCAGGGTCTGCGCCCAACGCCGTTCGAGCAGTTCGCGCCAACGGGCGTGCTTGCCTTCCACCAACACCAGCCATCCCTGCGGATCGGCGCGGAGAATGCCGCCCAGCAGATCGTCAAACTCCGGATGCAGTTTGAACAGACTCTGAGGGCAAAGGTACAGCGGGCCCCGCTCGGGAAGCCTCCAGGACGCCCGGTCGCGTGCCGGAGCGGTGATGCTCGGACGCTCGTAGCAAACTGCCAGGCGAGACAACCGAACGAGTTTCTCGCTGTAATGGTCTTGGGACGTCTCGCTGTCCAGATCAGCGCTGGAGATGAAATAGTCGATCGCCGGCAAACCCGTGGTGACCGGATGTCCCCAGGTGACGCATTGGACGGGCGCAAAACGCGTCATGGCCAGCGTGGAGGTCAGCGGGTCCATGCCCAGGTCGGGATAGAAGATCGCATCCAGCTGCTGCGCCGCGACGGCCGCGAGGGCCTGCGCGAGCGCCGTGGGCACGGGCACGAAACCATCCGCCGCACACCGGATCCGCCGACCGAGCGAATCGTCGGCCGCTCCGACCGACAGCACGATGACCTCGAACTCGTCCCGTGGCAGTTGCTCGATCAGCCCGTGATTCAGCCGCCCGATCGTGTGGTCCTTGAGGTACCGCGAGAGGATCCCCAGCCGGATCCGGCGTCCGCGCGGCGGTTCCGGCGTCAGGTTTGGCCCGCCGGGAACGCTCGCCAGACGCGCGAAATCCGTTTGGATCGGCCGGTCGTTCAGGCCCTGGTAGGCGAGATAGAACAACGTCGGCAGGACCTCGCAGCGCGGGTCCACGCGGACGTTTTCGGCGTGCAGACGCTGCAGGTTATCGGCGAGTTGCCGCCGGGACTGCTGCAGCTGGTCCAGCGACTCGTAAATCGCCGGCAGCACCACCTCCTTGACAATCCGCAACCGGGGCGACGGCTGGCGCTGATAAGCCGACTCGTAATGCCGGCGCGCCGCGTCCGTCTCGCCTTGGTCGGCCAAGCCGTAGGCCAGATTCGCATAGGCCGGTGCGAAGCTCGGGTCGGCTTGAATCGCCGCCCCATAAGATGCCAGCGCCGCTGCGTGGCGTCCGGTCTCGCCCAGCAGGAATCCGAGTTCGTTATACACCTCGGCGTCGCGCGGCGTCCCGGACAGGCCACGTTGCAGCAGGCTGATGCGCTCGTGCAGCGGATGCCCTGGCTCGCCGGACGGCGGCTGCGCGGAAACGTCGCGCACCTCCTCCCTCCCCGTGTCCGGCGGATTCGCGGTGGTCGAATCCGTCGTCCCGGACGCCGAGTGGACTCGCTGCTCCAATTCCCGCCGCACGCGCTCGAACACCGGCTCCCAATCACCCAGTCTGCCTTGGCGAAAGAGCTTCATCCCGGGATACCACAGCACGTCTTCCCGATCCAGTTGCCAACGCCAACAGGTTTCCGAAACGGTCGGCAGCAGGGTCCAGACGGGAACGCCCAGCGCGCCGGCCAAATGCACGGTCGAGTTGTCGATGGAAATCACCAGATCCAAGGCCGCCACCAGCGCGGCAAACTCGTCCATGTCTTCCAGCGGGTCCAGCTCCGGCCAATGCTGGATCTGCAATCCCCATTGACTGCGTGCGGCAGCCAGTTCCGCCTCCGTCTTGCCGTACTGCAGGTTGACCGCGTGGACCCCGGACACGCTCAACGCGGGCAGCCACTGGCGCAAGTCGGTCGAACGCCGGCGGATTTCGGTGACGCCGTGACCGCCGCGCCAGGAGATCCCTACGGACACACCGGGGCCCAAGGCGGCCAGGCGCTGGCGCCACACACCGACCCGCTGCGGGTCGGCTGCCAAATACTGTCGCCGCGCCGGAAAGTCCTCGGCCCGCCGCCGCAGGAAGCGCGGCAGACTGCCCACGGCCAACTGAAAGTCGACCGGGCCCAGTTCCGGCCAGCGCTGCGGTTCGAACAACAGGGAAGTCGAGTGGACCGCCGCCTGGGGGAAGGAGCGTTGGAACAGCGGAACCAGACGCGGCCGGCAGACGAGCACCAGGTGTTGGACCCGGGCCAGGACCTCCGGCAAGCAGGAAACAAACATCAGATCGTCGCCAATGCCCTGTTCCCCATACACCAGGAGCGTTTGCTGTGTCAGAGCCCGCCCGTCCCAGCGTGGCGCCAAACGTTCCATGTCCGGCGGCGGGGCCTGGAAGCCTTCCGATTGCCAACGCCACTCGTACTCCTGCCAACCGCGCTCGAAATCACCCTCCAACAGGCACAGGGCGGACATGCGGACATGCGCGTCCGCCGAGTCGGGTTCCAATTGCAGGGCTCGGCTGTAGTGTTCGCGGGCTTTGTCCAGCCGCCGCAGGGACTGGTAGGCCGCTCCCAAATTCAAGTGGCCGGGCGCGAAGCCTGGACTCCGCCGTACGGCCTGTTCGTATTGGGCCGCGGCCTCTTCGAACCGGTCCTCCGCCAGGAACCGGTTACCAAGATTATAAGGCTGGACGGCGTCCGCTTCGGCTGCGGCGGGCGGGCGATCCGTGCCCGCCGGGGCGCGGGCAGCGGGGACGATTGCCGCTTGCGCCGTGCCGCCGTGGGCCAGCGTGGCGGCCCGGTCGGCGCTGGGAATCAACCAGACTTCGTGGGCGTCGTCCTGCACCGGGGCGGGTCCGTTCAGCATCGGATGGACCATGCCCGGCAACACTTGGACGTCAAAGATCTCCTCGACGCCCGTCCGAAACTGGAGGAATGCCACACTTCGTCCGCTGCGCAGATCGATCACGGCCACGGCACACCGCAGTTGGTCGCGCTGTGCGGCGATCGGCACGCCGCCGAACACGGCTGTCTCGCGGATGCGCGACAAACCGACAAAGGCATACGGGCCGGAAAAGGCCAAGCCCCGTGTGTACCCCGGGACTCGTTCGACGCATTCGTATCGCCCCGACTGCGGTTCGATGAATCCCAGTTCGCCCCGCCCCGAATTCAACACCCACAGCCGTCCGCCGTACAGACGCGGCGAATGGGGCATCGACAGGCCGCGGGCCACGACGTGACCGTCGGCGACATCGATCAGCACCCCGCCCTCCGCCTTCTGTGGCCGCCACCCGCTTGGTTCATTGCTTTCGCCCAGCGCGGTCAAGTACTTCGGCCGGCCTCCTTCCATCGCCATTCCGTTCAAGTGGCAGCGGTCTTGCGGCTCGAGCGCCGAAATGAACGGCGGCCGCCAGCGCGGCACAAAACTGAATTCGTCGTGCAACGTGCAGAGGCAGGAGAACAAGGTATTCACGATCCACAGCTCTTCCCCGGACCAGCCTAATTCGTGAACGTGGATATTGCCCGTGATGTGCGCGGCCCGCGTCAAATAACAGCCGTCCCGCGAAAGGGGCGTTGCGGACTGCGGGGGCAGATCCGACGCATTTTGCAGAAACCAGATCTGGTGCCGCGAACCGACGGCGATCCGCTCCGGCCGCACGGCCACGCCCATGCATTGCTCGAAATTCAGAAACGACAGGGCCAATTGCCCTGCTTGGCAGCCAACGACCGCCAGCTTGCCCGCCTGGTACGTGGACACCAGCAGCGACGTCCGCAGTCCGGACAGGATCGGCAGGAACTCGCGCGAGATTTCGTAGCGGACCTCGCGGTAGCCCGCCGCAGCCTCCGCAGGTACGGCCGCGGCTGACGGAGGGGTAATGGGCTGCTCGGCCATCGACTCATCTCCCGGGGGTTGGCGTCAGCGAACATGGTAACCGGGATGCCGTGTCGGTTCACAGGGGGGGCGAAACGCGGAACGCTCGCCTGGCGTTCGCCTCGTGGGTGCCGTTCCCCGCGAGGTTCGCCGCGACCGTGGCCGAATTGGCAAGCCAGCTACACGCCGGAAAAGCATGATGTGTACCTGTATCTGTCGTACTCGACATTGGGTCTATTTAGATATTTTGGCTTGACAGGGTTCCTGCCCTAGGGCAAATTGCGTCCGCTTCTTTCTTTCATCGAACGGTATCGATTAGAGAATCCGCACGCTTGGGTGCCTAGGACATCGGGGGGTTTCACGCATGCTGAAGTTCTTGACGAACACATGGCGACGATCGTCGTTGCGCAAGCAGTTGAAGTCTCGCCGTCGCCGACAAGGACAGCCGGCGCGGCACCGCTTGCAGCTGGAGCCGCTCGAGAGTCGGCAACTGTTGAGCGTCAATCCGCTGCTGTTGGCGGACATCAACCTGACCACGCGCGACGCCAACCCCCAGGAGATCACCGCGGTCGGCTCGCTGGCCTTCTTCACCGCCGATGACGGCGTGCATGGCAGCGAACTGTGGCGAAGCGACGGGACCGCGTCCGGCACGGTTCTGCTGAAGGACATCATCCTCGGCGCCGGCACGTCCAACCCGCAGTATCTGACGAACGTGAACGGCCAGCTGTTTTTCGCCGCGGAGGATGACGCCCACGGGCGAGAGCTGTGGACCAGCGACGGCACGGCCACCGGCACCGTGATGCTCAAGGACATCGCCTCAGGGCCGTACGCATCGTCAGGCCCCCTCTACCTGACCAACGTCAACGGGACATTGTTCTTCCGGGCCACGGATGGGAGCACGGGTCAGGAACTGTGGAAAAGCGACGGCACGACCAGCGGCACGGTGTTGGTGAAAGACATCAGTACGGCGGGCGCTCAAAGTTTGTATCCGCGCGATCTCGCCGCGGTCGGCACCACGTTGTTCTTCCGCGGCTGGAGCCCGACGACTTCTTACGAGTTGTGGAAGAGCGACGGCACGGCCAGTGGCACCGTCCTGCTGAGCGACATCCACGCCGGGACTTACGATTCCGACATTCGGTACATTACCGACGTTTCCGGGACGGCCTTCTTTCGGGCTCGCGACGCCTTCGGCAACTACGAATTGTGGAAGTCGGACGGCACGGCCAGTGGGACCGTGCTGGTGAAAGACATCAATTCGGCAGGCAGTTCCTATCCGCTCGAACTCACCAATGTGAATGGGACGCTGTTCTTCACCGCGGCGGACGGCGCCGGCGACCGGGAATTATGGAGGAGCGACGGGACGGCCGGCGGCACGACGATGGTCGCCGACATCTACTCCTTCGGAGCGTCCACTCCCAGCGAACTGACCGACGTCAGCGGCACATTGTTCTTTCGGGCCTCGAATTCTGCCGGCTTCGAACTGTGGAAGAGCGACGGGACGGCCACCGGGACGGTGCTCGTCAGGGACACAAATACGCTCGGCAGCCTGTGGCCAAAGTACCTCGTCAACGTGTCCGGGACCCTGTTCTTTGCCGGCTGGTCGGGCAGTTCGTACGATCTCTGGAAGAGCGATGGTACTTCCGGCGGCACAGTCTTGGTGAAGGACACCGACACATCCACCTACTCGCCCGTCCGTTACCTGACGAATGTCAACGGAGCGTTGTTCTTCCATGCCCGGGATGGCGCGACGGGCTACGAGTTGTGGAAGAGCGACGGGACGGCCAGCGGCACGGTCCTGACGCGGGACATCAATGTCAACACGCGCAGCTCGTATCCCCGCGACTTCCTCGGCATCAACGGGACGATCTTCTTTGTGGCCAACGACGTTGAACACGGATACGAAATCTGGAAAAGCGACGGTACCAGCGCCGGGACGACGCTGCTGAAGGACATTGCGACCGGCACGGAAACGTCGTCGCCGGCCGAGCTAACCAACGTCAACGGCACGCTCTTCTTCCGGGCTTGGGAGCCGGGCTTGGGCGATCAGCTGTGGAAGAGCGATGGGACGGCCAGCGGAACCGTGGTCGTGGCCGATATCAACTCCTTTGGCGGCTCGACCCCCCGATACCTCACCAACGTCAACGGCACGCTGTTCTTTCGGGCCAATGGCACGGTCGATGGCAGCGGGACAGGGCCCGAGTTATGGAAGAGCGACGGCACAGCGACCGGCACGGTGTTGGTGAAGGACATCAGTTCGGCCGGCGATTCGGGCCTTTATCCGCGCGATTTGGCGAATATCGGAGGCACGCTGTTCTTCCGAGGTTGGAGTTCCTCCACGAGCTACGAACTCTGGAAGAGCGACGGAACCAGCGGCGGCACGGTGTTGGTGAAGGATATTGGGCCTGGCAGCTACGACTCCAGCATCCAAGACCTCACGGATATCGGCGGATTGACGTTCTTCCGAGCCAATGATGGCGTCCACGGAGAGGAGTTATGGGTCTCAGACGGCACCAGCGGCGGGACGATGATGGTCAAGGACATACTCACCGGAGGGGCCAATTACTCCAGTACGCCTCGATACCTGACGAACGTCAGCGGCACGTTGTTCTTCGCGGCGCCGGATGATGGCTCCAACGGACGCGAGCTATGGAAAAGTGACGGGACGGCCAGCGGAACGGTGATGGTCGCTGATATCAACCCGTCTTCGGGTTCGAATCCTTACCACCTTGCCAATGTCAACGGAACATTGTTCTTCCGGGCGCAGGACGGCAGTTCCGGGCAAGAGCTTTGGAAGAGCGATGGCACGGACACCGGCACGGTGATCGTGAAAGACGCGGCACCCAATAGCTTGTATCCGCGGGAACTTACCAATGTGTCCGGCACGCTGTTCTTTAAGGGGTGGCAAAGCTCCACCGGCTACGAGTTGTGGCAGAGCGACGGTTCGGACACCGGCACGGTACTCGTGAAGGACATATTCACCGGAACTCCGGGTTCGGAACCTGCTTACCTGACCAGCGTAGGTCCCAGCACGCCGACCGACAGTGACTTGGCGGCGAACTCGATTCCCGAAGGCTCGGCGGCCGGCACGCCGGCCGGAATCACCGCGAATTCGCTCGGCATGCTGGTCTTCCGCGCCGATACCAACGCATACGACTCGGAACCGTGGATCGCGATGGTTCCCGCGGATGGAATCATGACGTACAGCCTGACGGACGACGCGGGCGGCCGGTTTGCGATCCACAGCACGACGGGCGCGGTGACGGTGGCCAACGGCAGCCTGCTGAACTTTGAGGACGCAACCAGCCACAGTATTGTCGTCGAGGCCGATGACGGGGTTCTGACCGCAACGAAGACGTTCACGATTGCCGTGACGAACGTGAACCCGACGGTGCCGTTGGACACCGACGGTGCGGTGGGCGGCTCGGTGGCGGAAGGCGCCGCCGTCGCGACGGCCGTGGGCATCACGGCTTCGTCGACGGACCTGAATGGCACGGCGGGCGGCGGCGGGGTGACGTACAGCCTGCCGGACGACGCGGGCGGCCGGTTTGCGATCGACGGCGGCACGGGAGTGGTCACGGTGGCCAGTGGCGGCTTGCTGAACTTTGAGGATGCGGCCAGCCACACGATCACGGTGCAGGCCAGCGACGGGGCGGGCGGCACGGCGACGCAGACGTTCACCATTGCAGTAACGAACGTGAACCCGACGGTGCCGGTGGACACCGACGGTGCGGTGGGCGGCTCGGTGGCGGAAGGCGCCGCCGTCGCGACGGCCGTGGGCATCACGGCTTCGTCGACGGACCTGAATGGCACGGCGGGCGGC